>NZ_CP027669.1:2611477-3264346 GCF_003008595.1 Simplicispira suum
TCAGCGCCGGAGAGCCGAGACCGCCCGCACCGATGACCAGTGCATGGCTGGCAAGAATGCGCTCCTGGCCTTCAATGCCGATCTCGTCAAGAAGTATGTGGCGCGAGTAACGCAGCAGCTGGTCGTCGGTCATGGCGTGGGGGAGCGAGGTAGTGGCCAAACAAAGAAAAAGGGCTGGCCGGTCGACAGACCGCCAGCCCGCATGCGCGGCCTGCGCCGTGGCGGTCAGGCTATGGCGTGTCCTTTTTCTCTTCCTTGCGTTCGGTTTGCGTCTTGCTTACCAGTACGGGTTTGCCACGCAGCTGGTTGACGGCTTGCTGAAGGGGAAAATCCTTGTCGGAGCCGAAGTCCGGAACGCGGCGTTCGGCTGGTGTCTTTTTGGCCTCTTCCTCCAGCCGTTTGCGCGCTTCTTCGCGGGCCTTCTCGCGTGCGGCGTCCTGAACCTCGGCTCCCTGTCCGCTGGTCAGGTGCTTGTCGAGGTCGGCTTCGCGCATGCGCAGCGCCGCGAAGAGGTTGCCTTCGGCTGTCTCGTCGATCATCACGTCGGGCACGATGCCTTTGGCCTGAATGGACTTGCCGCTGGGCGTGTAATAGCGCGCCGTGGTGAGCTTGATCCCCGTGTCCGGCCCGAGGGGGCGCACGGTTTGCACCGAGCCTTTGCCAAAGGTCTGGCTGCCCATGACGATGGCCCGTTTGTGGTCTTGCAGGGCGCCTGCAACGATTTCGCTCGCCGATGCCGAACCTTCGTTCACCAGGACCACCAATGGCACGGTCTTGAGTGCCGCTGGCAAGCCGGCGAGTGGATCGCCCCGGCGTCCGTAGAACTCGGGCGATGCCTTGTAAGTGGCCTTGCTGTCGGCCAATTGGCCGTCTGTCGTGACCACGGTAACGTCTGGCGGCAGGAAGGCAGCAGAAATGGCCACCGCGCCGTCCAGCAGACCGCCCGGGTCGTTGCGCAGGTCGAGCACCAGGCCTTTGAGGCGGGGATCTTGCTTGTACAGCTCTTGCGCCTTTTGCACAAAATCTTCCACCGTGCGGTCCTGGAACTGCGAGAGGCGAATCCATCCGTAGCCGGGCTCGATGATCTTGCCTTTGACGGAATGGGTTTTGATCTCTTCGCGCGTGATGGTGACCGGAAAGGTGCGGCTCTCGTCCTTGCGCAAAATGGTCAGCGTCACCTGCGTGTCGGGCTGGCCGCGCATGCGCTTGACCGCCTCGCTCAGGGTCAGGGTCTTGACGGGCGTGTCTTCAATCTTGGTGATCAGGTCGTTGGTCTTGAGGCCGGCGCGGAAGGCGGGCGAGCCTTCAATGGGCGAGACAATTTTGATCAGGCCATCTTCCTGCGTAATCTCGATGCCCAGCCCGACAAAACGGCCCGAGGTGCCTTCGCGGAATTCGGCGAAAGACTTTTTATCGAAATACTGCGAGTGCGGATCCAGGCTTGAGACCATGCCCGAGATGGCATCCGTGATCAGCTTCTTGTCGTCAACCGGCTCCACATAGTCGGTCTTGATCAAGCCGAAAACGGCCGAGAGCTGCTGGATTTCTTCCAGCGGCAGAGGTGACATGGCACCGCGCGCTACGGTCTGTAGCGACACCGTGGTCAGTGCTCCAGCAAGGACGCCAACCGCCACCCAACCCGTGATTTTCAGTTTCTGACCCATACAACCCCTTTGACCAAGTCAATATACACCGCGCCTGCCTTGGAAGCCTGTGGCCTCCAGGGGTTCCCGGAAGTCGGCCTTTTTACGCCTTGCCTTGAGCGGCCACGGCCGCAGCGGCCTTGGCCACCGCCTCGGCGTCGCCCAGGTAGAAATGGCGCAAAGGCTTCAAATCGGCATCCAGCTCATAGACCAGCGGAATGCCGTTGGGGATGTTCAACCCCACGATGTCGGCATCCGAGACGTCGTCCAGGTACTTGACGAGGGCGCGGATCGAGTTGCCGTGCGCGGACACGACCACGCGCTGGCCCGAACGTATCGCGGGCGCCAGCGTGTCGTTCCAGAACGGCATCACGCGCTCCACGGTGTCCTTGAGGCATTCGGTGAGCGGCACCTGCCCGTCGGCCAGGCCGGCGTAGCGCAGGTCGGTGCGCTCGCTGCGCTCGTCGCTGGCGTCCAGCGCCGGGGGCGGGGTGTCGTAGCTGCGGCGCCAGACCAGCACCTGCTCATCGCCGTATTTTTTGGCTGTCTCGCCTTTGTTCAGGCCCTGCAGCGCACCGTAATGGCGCTCGTTGAGGCGCCAGCTTTTTATCACGGGCAGCCACTGGCGCTCCATGGCGTCCAGGCAATGCCAGAGCGTGTGAATGGCGCGCTTGAGCACGCTGGTGCACGCCAGATCGAACTCGTAGCCTTCTTCACGCAGCAGCCGGCCGGCGGTTTTGGCCTGTTCGATGCCGGTTGCCGTCAGGTCCACATCGGTCCATCCCGTGAATCGGTTGTCGAGGTTCCAGGTGGATTCACCGTGGCGAATAAGTACGAGCTTGTGCATGGATGGCCTGGGGTGGTGCGGGTCAAAACCATACATTCTAAAATTGTCGGGTTTGCAACCCAAGGATTCCCGTGAATTTCATCGTCGAGAACTGGTATTTGTTTGTTATGGCCATCGGCTCGGGCGCGATGTTGCTGGTCCCCATGCTCAAAGGCGGAGGGATGGGCGGCTTGTCGGCAGCGGCCGCCGTTCAGCTCGTGAACCGGGAGAAAGCCGTGCTGATCGACGTCTGCAGCGCCGACGAATACGCAGCGGGCCACGCTGTGGGCGCACGCAATGCGCCGCTGGCCGATCTGGAAACCCGCTTGCCCGCACTGGTGAAGAACAAGGCGGTTCCCGTGGTGTTGCTGTGTGCCAGCGGTGCCCGCTCCAAGCGCGCAGCGGCGATTGCGCGAAAACTGGGGTATTCCAATGTTCAAGTGCTCTCCGGCGGCCTCAACAGCTGGAAAGAGGCCAACCTGCCAGTTGAAAAAGTCTGAGTGACGCGCCCCCAATCCGAGAAAGGACACGCCATGCAAACCGTCAAGATGTACACCACCGCCGTTTGCCCTTACTGCATTCGAGCCAAGCAAATTCTCAAGTCCAAAGGTGTCGAGCAGATTGAAGAAATTCGCATCGATACCAACCCGGAGGCGCGCCAGCGCATGATGGAAATCACCGGCCGGCGCACGGTTCCCCAGATCTTCATTGGTGAAACCCATGTGGGCGGCCACGATGAGCTGTTGGCTCTGGACGGCCGGGGTGAACTGGTGCCGCTTTTGGGCGCTGCATAATCCGAACCTACGTGCCCGCTGCGGGAGCTGCTCCTGCGACGGGTTTTGTTTTTGGGCCGGCCGTCCTTGGCCGGGCCCTGTTTGAGCTGAAAGAAAAGCACCATGGCGAACGAAGAGACTCCCGTATTCCAGATCCAGCGCGTCTATCTGAAAGACATCTCCCTGGAGCAGCCCAACTCGCCCGGCATCCTGCTGGAAGCGGAGCAGCCCAGCGTGGACATCCAGCTGGGCGTTGAAGCCAACCCGGTGGCCGATGGCATTTACGAAGTGGCGGTCACGGCCACGGTGCAAACCAAAATCAAGGACAAGACCGTGTTCCTGGTCGAGGCCAAGCAGGCCGGAATCTTTGAAATTCGCAACGTCCCCCAAGACCAGATGGGCCCGATCATGGGCATCGCCTGCCCCCAAATCGTCTACCCCTACCTGCGTGGCAATGTGGCCGACGTGATCAACCGCGCCGGCTTCCCGGCCGTGCATCTGGCGGAAATCAACTTCCAGGCGATGTACGAGCAGCAGCAGGCGCAGACCGCCGGCACCGGCGATACCGCTACTTTGCCCCAGTAATTTTGGGAGTTTTTGGCCTCCAGCGCTTGCCCCGCTTGCGTGAGCAGCTATGAAAATAGTAGTTGTGGGCGCAGGGGCGTGGGGGACCGCCGTGGCCATCAGTGCTGCGGCGCATCCGCTCGGGCACGCCACCACCTTGTGGGCGCGCAGCCAGGCTCAGCAGCGTGCCATGCAGGCTGCGCGCAGCAACGCGCGCTACCTCCCGGATGCGCCGTTTCCGGACTCCCTGCTGCTTGCCAGTGGCGACGCGGCCGAGCTGCGCAATCGCACCCAGGCTTCCGATTTGGTGGTGCTGGCTGCGCCGATGGCTGCGCTGCGCGGTCTGTTGCAGGGGCTGCATGGCTGCCGCGCGCCAGTGGCGTGGTTGTGCAAAGGCTTTGAGGCCAGCGGCCCGGAAGCAGGAAGTTTTGGTCTGTTGGGCCACGAAATACGCGCCCAGGTGGCGCCGCAATTGCTGGCGGGGGCATTGAGCGGCCCCAGTTTTGCCCAGGAAGTGGCGGCTGGACGGCCCACCGCGCTGGTGGCTGCCAGCGAGTATGCCGAGGTGCGCGAGGCGCTGGTGCATGCGTTTCATGGCCCCAGCCTGCGGGTCTATGCCAACGACGACATCGTGGGTGTCGAAGTGGGTGGTGCGGTGAAGAACGTGCTGGCCATTGCCACCGGCCTGTGTGATGGTCTGGCGCTGGGACTCAACGCCCGCGCTGCGCTGATCACGCGCGGCCTGGCCGAAATGACGCGCCTGGGCCTGGCGCTGGGCGCACGTGCGGAAACCTTCATGGGCTTGTCGGGGTTGGGCGATTTGGTGCTCACTTCCACCGGAGATCTCTCGCGCAACCGCCGCGTCGGGCTGTTGCTGGCCCAGGGCAAAACGCTTGAGGAAGCCGTCAATTCGCTGGGCCATGTCGCCGAGGGCGTGTACTGCGCCCGCACCGTGGTGCAGCGCGCACGCCAGTTGGGGGTGGAGATGCCGATCAGCGAAGGCGTGGTGGCGCTGCTTGACGGCAGCCAAACGCCCGCACAAGTGGTGGCTGCGCTGATGGAGCGCGATCCGGCCCCTGAAGTCGTCTGAGCGCGCGAGCCGGGCGCCCGGCCGTGGGCGGCGCGGTCAGTGCACCGCCCGGTACGGTTTTCAGCCCTTGCGCGAGAGCGCGTGCGCTGCGGCCAGCGCCGTCATATTGACTACGCGGCGGACCGTGGAAGAAGGCGTAAGAACATGCGCTGCACCGGCTGCGCCCAGCAGAATCGGGCCAATGGTGGTGCCGTGGCTGCCCGTGGTCTTGAGCACGTTGAACAGAATGTTGGCGGCATCCAGATTCGGGCAGATCAGTATGTTGGCTGAGCCGTGCAGCGTCGAATCCAGCAAGCTGTGCTCCCGGATGCTCTCGGAGAGCGCCGCGTCGCCGTGCAGTTCGCCGTCGCATTCGATGTCGGGCGCAGCGGCGGCAAACAGGTCACGCGCCTCGCGCATTTTTCGGGCGGATGGCCGGCTCGACGAGCCATAGTTCGAGTGCGACAGAAAGGCCACCTTGGGTGGCAGGCCAAAACGGTGCACCACCTTGGCGGCCATCAGGGCGATTTCCGAGAGCTGCAGGGCGTCCGGCTCGTCGTTGATGTAGGTGTCGGCGATGAACAGCGTGTGTTTGTCCAGCATCAGTGCGTTGACGGTGGCGAGGCAATGCGCGCCGGGCTCCACGCCAAAGATGTCGCGAATGTGCTGCAAATGGCTGTCGAACTTGCCCACCAGGCCGCAGAGCATGGCGTCGGCGTCGCCCAGGTGCACCATAAGCGAGGCAATCAGCGTGTTCGAGCGCCGTACGGCCGCCTTGGCTGCTTCGGGCGTGGCACCGTTGCGGCCCATCAGTGCGTGGTAGCTCTCCCAATAGGTGCGAAAGCGCGGGTCGTCCTCGGGGTTGCAGACTTCGACATCGCGTCCCGGCTGGATGCGCAGACCCGCGCGGGCAATGCGCGCTTCGATCACGGCCGGGCGGCCAATCAGGATCGGGCGCGCCAGGCCGTCGTCCACGGCAAACTGTGCTGCGCGCAGTACGCGCTCGTCTTCGCCTTCGGCATAGGCCACACGCTGAGGTTGGGCCTTGGCGATGGCAAAGACCGGGCGCATGAACATGCTGGTCTGGTAGACGAAGCGGGTCAGGTTCTGGCGGTAGGCTTCCAGGTCTTCAATCGGGCGCGTGGCCACGCCAGACTCTTGCGCCGCACGCGCTACGGCCGGGGCGATGCGCAGAATCAGGCGCGCATCGAACGGCGTGGGAATCAGATAGTCGGGGCCGAAGCGCAGCTCCTGGCCGGCGTAGGCAGCCGCCACTTCGTCGCTCATCTCCGCCTTGGCCAGATCGGCGATTTCGCGCACGCAGGCGAGCTTCATCGCCTCGGTGATCTTGGTGGCGCCGCAGTCGAGCGCACCGCGGAAAATGTAGGGGAAGCACAGGACGTTGTTGACCTGGTTCGGGTAGTCCGAGCGCCCGGTGGCGATGATGCAATCGGGCCGCACGGCCTTGGCGAGCTCGGGGCGGATTTCGGGTTCCGGGTTGGCCAGCGCCAGGATGATGGGCTTGTCGGCCATGGTCTTGACCATCTCGGCCGTCAGCACGCCGGGCGCGGAGCAGCCCAGGAACACGTCGGCGCCGTTCACCACGTCGGCCAGCGTACGCGCCTCGGTGGTTTGCGCGTAACGGGCCTTAGAAGCGTCGTAGCCGCCGGGGCGGCCTTCGTAAATCACGCCCTTGGAATCGACCATGAAGACGTTGCTGCGCAGCACGCCCAGGCCCACCATCACGTCCACGCAGGCAAGCGCCGCAGCACCCGCGCCCGAGACCGCCACTTTCACTGCGGCAATGTCTTTGCCGACAAGTTCCAGGCCGTTGAGCAGCGCGGCCGACGAGATGATGGCGGTGCCGTGCTGGTCGTCGTGGAACACCGGAATATTCATGCGCTCGCGCAGCTTTTCCTCGATGTAGAAGCACTCGGGTGCCTTGATGTCTTCGAGGTTGATGCCGCCGAGCGTGGGCTCCAGCGCAGCAATGATCTCGACGAGTTTGTCCGGGTCGTTTTCTGCCAGTTCGATATCGAACACGTCGACCCCGGCGAATTTCTTGAACAAGCACCCCTTGCCTTCCATCACCGGCTTGGATGCCAGCGGGCCGATGTTGCCCAGACCCAGCACGGCGGTGCCGTTGGTGATTACGCCCACGAGGTTGCCGCGCGAGGTGAACTCGAACGCTTGCGATGGGTCGGCCTGGATGTCCAGGCAGGGGTAGGCGACACCGGGTGAATAGGCTAACGCCAGATCGCGCTGGTTGGAAAGCGTCTTGGTAGGGGTGACAGAAATTTTGCCGCGCGTTGGATTGCGGTGGTATTCGCGCGCCGCGTCGCGCAGGGTCATTTCGGCGTTGCTGAGAGGTTCGGTCATGGCGTGGTCCTGAATGCAGTGGCAATGCAAGCTTAGCGGATGGCGGCTGCACCGCACAAAAAAACGCGGCGCCGGGCTTGCCGGGGCCGCGCCTGCGCGCATGGGTGTTTTCAGTGTGCGTCGGCTTGGCGCGCCGCATTCACTGCGGCCGAGGTGTCGCCTTGCGATCCGTTAAAGAACACGTTGAGCAAAACAGCCGTGACCGACGACAGCAGAATGCCCGATTCGATCAGCGGGTGAATCGCATGCGGCATCCATTGGCGGAAGTTGGGCGCCACCAGCGGGATCATGCCCACCCCGATGGAGACGGCAACGATCATGCCGTTGGCCCGGTTGTCGCGGAAATCGACACCGCCCAGGATGCGGATGCCGGTGGCGGTGACCATGCCGAACATCACCAGCCCGGCACCCCCCAGAACGACCGTAGGGAGCGATTCCACCAGCGCGCCCATCTTTGGCAGCACGCCCAGGAAGACGAGGATGACACCGCCGGCGACGCAGACAAAGCGGCTCTTGACGCCAGTGACTGCCACCAGGCCGACGTTCTGCGAGAAGCTGGTGTAGGGAAAGGTGTTGAAGATGCCGCCGATCAGCGTGCCCAGGCCGTCGGTGCGCAGGCCCCGCGCCAGGTCGGCCTGGCTGATTTTTCGGTCGGTCATTTCGCCCAGCGCCAAAAACATGCCGGTCGATTCAATCATTACCACGATCATGATGAGCGTCATGGTGAGAATGAGAATGGGGTCGAAGACGGGCGTGGCGATCTCAAAGGGCAGGATCAGATCAAACCAGGGCGCTTTCGCCACCTTGTCGAAGTGCATCAGCCCCATGGCAGCGGCAGCCACCGCGCCAATGACAATGCCCAGCAGCACCGAAATGTTTCCCAAAAAACCTTTGGCGAAGCGGGCGATCATCAGAATCGAAACCAGCACCAGTGCTGAGATGCCGACGCCCGTCAGATCCGCGTAGCGGGGGTTGGGGATGGTCGGTATCACCGCAAACCCCTTGGGGACGGGGGGCAGCGAACTGCCGGGTGCGCCGACGGTGGCCTGCACCTCGCTGAGCCACTTGACGTAATCGGGATTGACCACGGTCGGTGCAGTGGGTCCGACCGGATTGCCAAAAATCCAATTGATGCCGACACGCATCAGGCTGATGCCGATGACGGCAATGATGGTTCCCGTCACCACCGGCGGAAAGAAGCGCAGCATGCGGCTGACGGCGGGCGCGATGAGGATGGAAATCACCCCCGCGCCAATGATGGAGCCAAAAATCAAGCCGGCGCCAGCGGTTCCGCCCGTGGTCTGCGCCATGGACACCATGGGCGCGACGGAGGCGAAAGTCACCCCCATCATCACCGGCAGCTTGATGCCGAACCACTGGGTTGCCCCCAGCGACTGGATGAGCGTGACCAGGCCACAGCAAAACAGGTCGGCCGAAATCAGCTTGGCCACCTGGTCGGGCGTGAGATTGAGGGCACGCCCGACGATGAGCGGCACGGCGATTGCGCCTGCATACATCACCAGTACGTGCTGCAGGCCCAGCGCAGTCAGCCTGCCCATCGGCAGGTGCTCGTCAACAGGGTGAACAGTCGCTTGCATAAAACGCTCCTTGCGGGTGCGGAGAAAGGGGTGGGTGGCCAACGCCCAGCCGTGCATTGCGACTGAGTCCATACAAAAAGTGTATACAAAACATAAGAAAAACCGACTAGAGAAAAACCCTGTGCCCGTGGGACAGAGGCTCTTGTCCGTCCAATACTTCGGCCTGAGGAGGCGCAGAGTGTTTAGAAAAAATGGCCTCTAGCGCTTGCTGTTAAATAGAATGTTGCTCTCTTTTTGAGAGTAATGTAGCGATTGCGTGCATTGCGCGCAAAAATGCTCCGACCAAAAAAACCGCCCGGAGAGGGCGGTTTGCCAAGAGAGCGAGGGGATTTCAATAGCCCAGCGTCTTGCCGTCCGGGTTGCGTGGGTCCGAGTAGCCGTACAGCACCCCTGCGCGCAGGGCGATGGTCTGGGTGCGGCCCATCGAGGGCTTCACCGCAATGTTGTGGCCGCGCTGGCGCAGCAGCGCCAGGGTGTCGGGCGAGAGGCCTTTTTCCACGCGCAACTCGTCGGGCGTCCACTGGTGGTGCACGCGCGGAGTCGATGCCGCCTCGGCCGGGTTCATGCCGAAATCGATGGTGTTGACCACGGTCTGCAATACCGTGGTGATGATGCGCGCGCCGCCGGGGCTGCCCGTGACGAGCACCGGCTTGCCGTCCTTGAGCACCAGTGTTGGCGTCATGGAGGAGAGCGGGCGCTTGCCGGCCGCCACCGCATTGGCGTCGCCCCCCACCAGGCCGTAGGCGTTGGCGACGCCGGGCTTGGCCGAAAAATCGTCCATTTCGTTGTTGAGCAGGATGCCGGTGCCGGCGGCGACGATGCCGCTGCCGAAGTTGGTGTTCAGCGTGTAGGTCACAGCAACGGCGTTGCCGGCTTGGTCGACCACCGAGAAGTGCGTAGTCTGGTCGCTTTCGTACGGCTGGGGTTTGCCGGGTTGGATGCTCTTGCCCAGGCGTGCGTGGTTGGCGTCGATGCCGGCGCGCAGCGAATCGGCGTAGCGCTTGGAGGTCAGGCCCTTGAGCGGAATTTTCACGAAGTCGGGGTCGCCCAGAAATTCCGCACGGTCGGCGTAGGCCAGCTTCATGCTCTCGGCCATGTAGTGGATGGTCTGCGCGCTGTTGGAACCCCACTCGGCCAGCGGCAGGGGCTCGAGCATGTTGAGGATTTGCACCAGGTGCGGGCCACCCGAGGACGGTGGCGGCATGGTCACGATCTCGTAGCCGCGGTAGCTGCCGTGCGTGGGCACGCGCTCGACCACCTTGTAGTTGCGCAGGTCAGCCAGCGTGAGGGCGCCTTTGTGCGGGGCCATCTCAAAGGCGATTTTCTGTGCAATCGCGCCTTCGTAGAACGCCTTGGCGCCTTCGCTTCCAATCAGGCGCATGGAGGCGGCGAGGTCTTTTTGCACCAGCAGGTCCCCGGCCTTGAGCGGCTCGCCGTTTTTCCAGAAAATCGCCTGCGTGGCCGGCCATTGGCCCATGGACTTTCGGGTCTGCAGCAGCACTTTGGCCAGGGTTTCGCTTACCGGATAGCCTTGCTCGGCCAGCGCGGCGGCAGGGGCCACCACCTTGGCCAGCGGCATCGTGCCCCAGGTCTTCAAGGCGTGCTCCATGCCGGCCACCGTGCCGGGCACGCCCACCGCATAGTGCGTGAAGAGCGATTTGCCGTTCACCACCTTGCCATCAGCGCCCAGGTACATGTCGCGCGTGGCGGCGCTGGGCGCCATTTCGCGAAAGTCGAGCGCCACGCTTTTGCCGGTTTTGGCGTCGTACACCATCATGAAACCGCCGCCACCCAGGTTGCCGGCATTGGGCAAGGCCACGGCCAGGGCAAAGCCGATGCCGACGGCGGCATCCACCGCGTTGCCGCCCGCCTTGAGGATGTCAAGTCCGATCTTCGACGCCAGTTCCTGCTCGGTCGCCACCATGCCGTGGTGCGCCACCACGGGATGGAACACGTCCATGTCGAAGTCGTAGGCGGCGCCAGCCGCTTTGGCGGCTGCGGTTTGCTGTACGGCGGGTGGCGCGGCGGGCTGCGGGGCAACGGCCGGCGACCCGGAACTGCAGGCGGCCAGGTTCAGCAGCGCAAGCGCAAGGCTGCTGGCCAGCAAGGTGTGGCGAATTTTCATGGAGTCTCCTCGGGTTGCAAACGGCACCCTCGCAACATGCCATGGGCACGGCCAAGCCGCAAGCTGAGGGCAGACCAGTGTAGGGAGCTGCCCGCAGCGCAGGTGCTACCAATTACTTCAGCAGGTCATGCAGCGCGCGCGCAATCACCTTGGTGGCGCGGCGCAGGTCTTCCAGATCGAGCCGCTCGTCGGCGCGCTTGGCGTGCGATTCGAGCACGGTGCGCGGCCCCGCGCCGTAGATCACGCCGGGAATGCCTTGCTCGGCGTACAGGCGCACGTCGGTGTAGAGCGGCGTGCCAATGGCCGGCGGCACCGCGCCAAACACTTCGCCCGCGTGCTTTTGCAGGGCATCGACCAGCGGCTGGTTGCCTGCCAGCGGCGTCATGGCGTTGGCCAGCAACAATCGGCGGATGTCCACGGCAATGCCTTGGCATTCCCCCGCTGCTTTGGCAATGCAGGCGCGAATGGCAGCCTCCACCTGGGCAACGTTCTCTTCCGGAATCATGCGTCGATCGAGCTTGAACGTGACCTTGCCGGGAACGACGTTGGTGTTGGTGCCGCCCTCAATGCGGCCCACATTCAGGTAAGGGTGGGTGATGCCCGGAACCTTGGAAAGCAGCTTGCGGTTCTCGGCGTTGAGGGCGTACAGGGCGTTCAGGATATGCACCGCGCCTTGCAGCGCATCGACGCCGGTGTCCGGCACCGCGGCGTGTGCCATCTTGCCGTGCACCGTCACTTCCAGCTGCAGGCAGCCGTTGTGCGCGGTCACCACTTCGTAGGAGAAACCGGCTGCCAGCAGCAGGTCGGGGCGGGTGAGGCCTTGTTTGAGCAGCCAGCCGGGGCCGAGCAGGCCGCCAAATTCCTCGTCGTAGGTGAAGTGCAGTTCGATGGCGCCTTGCGTGGGCTTGGCCACGGCTTCGAGCGCGCGCACCGCAAAGGTGAAGCTGGCGAAGTCGCCCTTGCTTACGGCCGTGGCGCGGCCGTACATCTTGCCGTCGACGATTTCTGCGCCGTAGGGGTCGTGCGTCCAGCCTTCGCCTGGCGGTACCACGTCGCCATGGGCATTCAGCGCCACCGTGCGCCCGCTGCCCGTCGGGCCGTAGGGGCGGCGCACGATCAGGTTGGTGATGCTCTCCATGCCATAGGCCTGCACTTCGGCCTGCGGCACCGGGTGGCGCTCGGCCTCGAAGCCCATGGGCGCCAGCAGCTCGGCCGTGCGTTCGGCGTGGGGTGCGTTGTTGCCGGGCGGCGTGTCGGTGGGCACGCGCACCAGCGCCTGCAGGAACGCTATTTCTTCGTCGAAATGCTGGTCAATCCAGGCGTCGAGCGCGCGGTAGTCGGTTGTTGTGGTCATGCGGATGCCTCGGCAAGTTGGTGCAGGACGTGGCTGAAGGCCTGCACGGCCAGCTCCATGTCGTCGTTGGTGGTTGATTCCAGCGGGTTGTGGCTGATGCCAGCGTTCTCGCCGCGCACGAACAGCATTGCCTGCGGCATGACTTCGTGCAGCTTCATTGCGTCGTGTCCGGCGCCGCTGGGGATGCGGTACACCGGCACGCCGAGCGATTCAACGGCGCGCTCCCAGCGCTGCTGCCAGACCGGTGCGCTGGGCGCAGCCGCGGCGCGCATGGATTCTTCAATGCGGTACTGCAGGCCGCGGCGCGCGGCAATGGCGGCGAGCTCGCCAAGCACGTCGGTGCCCAGCGCGTCGCGCTGCGCGTCGTTGGGGGCGCGCAGGTCGAGTGAGAACTGGCAGCGGCCCGGCACGACGTTGATCGAGCCATTGGGTACCTGCAGGACGCCCACGGTACCGACCGAATCGCCGTCCTGCGCGGCGCGCTGCTCCACGTACAGCAGCAGCTCGGCTGCGCCGGCTGCCGCGTCGCTGCGGCGATCCATGGGCGTGGTGCCGGCGTGGCAGGCCATGCCCATAAATTCGCCCACATAGCGCAGGCTGCCGTTGATGGAGGTGACGACGCCCAGCGGCAGGTCGAGTTCGTTCAGCACGGGGCCTTGCTCAATGTGAACCTCGACAAAGCCCAGGTAGCGCGCCGGGTCGCGCTGCAGTTTGGGAATGTCGGCGATGCACAAACCTGCGCCTTCCATGCAGGCGCGCATGGAGATGCCGTCCGCGTCCTGCTGCTCCAGCCAGGCGGGGTTGAAGTGGCCAATCAGCGCGCCCGAGCCCAGAAACGTTGCCTTATAGCGCTGGCCTTCTTCCTCGGCAAAGCCCACGACCTCGATGGCAAAGGGCAGGCGCTTGCCCGCGCGGTGCAGTTCGCGTACGCAGGCCATGGGGACGAAGATGCCCAGGCGCCCGTCGTATTTGCCGCCGTTGCGCACGGTGTCGTAGTGCGAGCCGGTGAGCAAGGCTTTGGCGCCGGGCGTGTCGCCGTGGTAGCGCCCCACCACGTTGCCGACGGCGTCCACCTCGACTTCGTCAAAGCCGCAGTCGCGCATCCAGTGGCTGATGCGCTGGGCGCAGGCGCGGTGCGCGTCGGTCAGGTAGGTGACGGTGAGCTGGCCCTGTTCGGCGTAGCCGGGGTCCGAGTGGCGGGCGAGCGATTCGTGCCAGTCCCACACATCGTTGCCCAGCTTCGGGTGGGCGTCGAACTTGTCGGCCAGGCGGATTTCGGCAATGCGGTGGATGTTGCGCAGCGCCTCGGCACGCTCGAAGTCGGGGTGGTTCTCCAGGCGCCGGGCGAAGGTCTCAATGATCTGGCTGCGGGTCAGGCCCGTGCCGCGCGGGCCGCGCACCGCGACGATAAAGGGAAAGCCAAAGCGCGCGTTGTAGTCCTGGTTGAGCTTTTGAATGCGCGCGAATTCGTCCGGCGAGCAGTCGGTGAGGCCTGCTGTGGATTGCTCGTGCGTGGACTCGGCCGTGAGCGCCTTGCTCACCATGGCCTTGCCGGCCAGTTCGGGGTGGGCGCGAATCAAGGCGAGCTGCGCTTCTGCCGGCGCATTGCGCACGGCGCTTGCCAGCGCGTGCTTGAGGTGCGCGAGCGAGCGAAACGGGCGCTCGGCCAGCGCGTGTGCGGCAATCCAGGGCGAGTGCTCGTAGACACCGTCCAGCAAGGCGAGCGCCTCTGCGGGGCTTGCGGCGTTGAGTTCTTGCAGGGTCAGGGCCATGTCGCTGTCCTATCAAAAAGTGAGCTACTAGCGCTTACCAGATAAGCGCTAGAGGCCAATTTGCTTCAAAATTTCGGTGCGGGATGGTGCTGCGCCCAGTGGCGCGCGATGTCGATGCGCCGGCACACCCACACGTCTGCGTGCTGCGCGACGTGGTCGAGAAAGCGCTGCAGCGCAGTGATGCGGCCTGGGCGCCCGAGCAATCGGCAGTGCATGCCGATGCTCATCATCTTGGGCCGGTCGAGGCCGGCCGGGTCGCCCTCGGCATACAGCACGTCAAAGCTATCGCGCAGGTACTGAAAGAACGGGTCGGCGTGCGAATAGCCCTGGGGCAGGGCAAAGCGCATGTCGTTGCAGTCCAGCGTGTACGGCACGATAAGTTGCGGCACCACGCTGCCGTCGGTCTTTTGCACCTTCATCCAGAACGGCAGGTCGTCGCCGTAGTAGTCGCTGTCGTAGGCAAAGCCGCCATAGTCGGCGACCAGGCGGCGCGTGTTCGGGCTGTCGCGGCCGGTGTACCAGCCCGCGCCATGGATGGCGCCTGCCGCGCCGTGCCGCGCGCCGGTGAGGCGTTCGATGATCGCCATGGCGCGGGCCATGTGCTCGCGCTCGACAGCTTCGGGCACATGCTGGTAGTGAATCCACTTGAGTCCGTGGCAAGCAATCTCGTGGCCGGCCTGCACGAAAGCCCGGGCGATTTCGGGGTGGCGCTCAAGTGCCGTCGCGACGCCAAATACCGTCAGCGGCAGGCCGCGCTGCTCGAATTCGCGCAGCAGGCGCCAGACGCCGGCGCGTGAGCCGTATTCGTAGATGCCCTCCATGCTGATGTGTCGCTCGGGGTAGCTCGCCGGGTTGAACATTTCCGACAGGAACTGCTCGGAGCCGGCGTCGCCATGCAGCACCGAGTTCTCGCCGCCTTCTTCGTAATTGAGCACGAACTGCACGGCTATGCGCGCGCCGCCGGGCCAGCGGGCATGCGGCGGGTTCGGGCCGTAGCCAACCAGGTCGCGTGGGTAGGGCAGGGTGCTGTCGTAGGTCATGGCGTTGCGCTTTAAAGGGGCGAGAGCGCGAGCGACAACTCGTTTACCGGCTGCTCGCGGTCGAAAATGAGGCTGGCTTCCACGTGCTCCAGATGCTGGTGCATCAGCTGCACCGCCAGGGCCTCGTCGCGCGCGGCGAGCGCTTTGACGATTTCCGCGTGCTCCTCGTGCGAATGCGCCGCCTCGCTGGCGCTCTGGTACATCAGCGTGATCAGGGCGCAACGGGAAATCAGGTCGCGCAGCAACTGGGCCAGCACATCGTTGCCCATGAGTTCGGCCATGCGAACGTGAAAGTCGCCTAACAGCTCGGTGCGGCCGCTTGCGTCCTGGGCGCTCAATGCGGCTGCCTCGCTGGCGACATGGGCCCGCAGTACCTTGATCTTGGCGGGGGTGCTGCTCTTCACGAACGCACGCGTCATCTCGGTCTCCAGCATGCGGCGCACGGCGAATACCTGGCGTGCCTCCTCGGCCGACGGCGTGGAGACAAAGGCGCCGCGCGCCGGCTCCAGCGTCACCAGCCGGTTCTGCGCCAACTGGAACAAGGCCTGACGCACCAGCGTGCGCGAGACACCAAAATGATCGGCCAGCTTTTGCTCGGCCAGCTTGGTGCCGGGCTGCAGGCGGTGCTCTACGATGGCACGGGTGAGCGATTCGACAATGGCGTGGGTGGAGGATTCCATGCGACCATGATAGGTGGATTTGCCAAAAGTGTATACACTTTTGGTGCACAACGATTGTTTGATCCACCCCACCACCTTCAGGAGAACCCCCTATGGGACTCAGTACCCACGTGCTCGACACCATGCATGGCTGCCCCGCCGCAGGCATGCGTGTTTCGCTGTATTCCACCAGCGGAGCGTCCGCCGAACTGCTTCAGGATCTGGTGCTGAACCACGACGGGCGCACCGACGCGCCCTTGTTCGACAACGCTTCGCTGCGCACCGGCACCTACCGCCTCAGCTTTGACGTGGCGCGCTATTTCAAGGACAAGGGTGTGGTCTTGCCCGAACCGAATTTCCTTGGCCAGGTCAGCCTGGATTTCGGCGTGGCCCACGCCGATCAGCACTACCACGTGCCGCTGCTGGTCAGCCCCTGGAGCTATTCGACGTATCGGGGTTCGTAGTGAGAGTGGGCTGCGAGTGCGGTACAGGACACGGGCGATGAAGTGGGCGCGGCCCAGGCCAGGGATGCCGAGCAAGGGCCGCCCCGCAGCGAGGGCATCGTCCCCCTTCCCGGATGGCGCAGCCATGCGAGAGAAGGGGGAAGGCGCGAAGCGCCTCAGGGGGATGCACTCAATCCTGCCCTTCGGTCAAGGTGTCGAGTTGAAATTTACCGCTCTTGTCCCACAGCCAGGTGTCGGTGTAGGTGAGCTTGCCGATGCGTGTGGGCGCCGGGAAGGGTGCGGCAGCGCGCACGGTGCGTTCGATCTCTGCCATCACTTCCGGAGCGTGGCTCGGCGCGCGCATCCAGGATGTGCGCAGCACGCGGCCTCGGGCATCGATATCCACCTGCAGCACCCCAATGGCATAGAGCAGCGGCGGCAAGCGGCCTGGGTAGATGCGCGACGCATTCAGGCCGTAGAGATGGGTTGCGGCGTCCTGGCGGTAAGCGCGCGGGTTGCTGGCGGCCGAGGGGCGCGCCGAGCCTCGTGTTGCAGGGACCGGGCCGGTGACGTGGGGTACGGTGCCGGGTGGAGCCGCTTCGTCCGGCGCGCTGGGAGACGGGCTGGGGGCCGAGCGGCAGGCGGCGATGACCGCTGCAACGGATGCCATGAGCCCGGTGCGGAACCATCGGCTACGCGTCGCAGTGGGCGGTGGGGAGTCGGAATTCATGGCAGTCGATGGAGAGGAGCTTGATCCATGGCATTTTTGCACCAGTTCCTGCAAGGTCTTCGCAGGGCCCCGGCGTGTCTTGTGAGCATCGAGCGCACCCAGGGCTCCGCGCCGCGCGAGGTGGGCGCGTGGATGGCGGTGTTTGAAGACCAGATTCTGGGCACCATCGGCGGCGGCCATGTGGAGTTTGAGGCCATCGCCCACGCGCGCAGCCGCCTGCGCGGACCGGAACCCCTGCCGATGGAGACCTTGCGCTACGCCCTGGGGCCCAGCCTGGGCCAATGCTGCGGCGGTGTGATGCACCTGCGGTTCGAGAACCTCTCGGCGCAGGATGCCGATTCTCCGAGCCTGCAACAGCGACTTGCGCCTGCACTCCACCCCCTGGCCTTGTTTGGCGGCGGCCATGTGGGGCATGCACTGGTGCGTGTGTTGGCCCCTTTGCCGTTTGCGATCACCTGGATTGACAGCCGCGACGGCATTTTTCCGGACCCGGAACCCGAGAGCGTGGTCTGCGAGCATTCAGAACCCGTGCACGGCGCCGTGCCGCAACTGGCAAGCGGTTCCAGCGTATTGATCATGAGTTTCAGCCACGCCGAAGACCTGGACATCGTCGCGGCCTGCCTTACGCGCCAACGGGCTGCGGCAGACCTGGCCTTCATTGGCTTGATCGGCAGCGCCACCAAATGGGCCACCTTTCGCAGCCGCCTGCGCCGGCGTGGGTTTTCAGACGAGGAACTGCAGCAGGTGAGCTGCCCGATTGGCGTGACCGGCATCTCAGGCAAACAACCCGAGGTGATTGCCGTGGCCGTTGCGGCGCAGTTGCTGCAACAATTGGACGCTCGGTTTGAGGGTAAATCCGGGGAATGATTTCCATCAGCGCACTGGAATTGCACACAAAATTTGCATACACTTCTTTGCTGCGTCGCAGCGGTGCCCAGGGCGGGGTGGATTGAACGGCCCCCAGTCCCCGAGTGCGCGACCTCTTATTCTGCTCAGAGCGCCCGCAGTGGTGAGCAGGCTGTCACAGCGGCGTGCATCGCAACCGCCGCGGAGGTCACCTGATGGAAAGCTATCTGTTTGACTGGGCCAACCTGCTCTTGCGCTGGGTCCACGTCATCACTGCCATTGCCTGGATCGGCTCGTCGTTTTACTTCGTTTTTCTCGACAGCAGCCTCACGCTGCCCGAGGACGCCGAGCAAAAGCGCCAGGGAGTGAGTGGTGAACTGTGGGCGGTGCACGGCGGGGGGTTCTACCACCCGGTCAAGTTCAACGTGGCGCCGCCCCAACTGCCCAAGCATTTGCACTGGTTTTTCTGGGAGAGCTACACCACCTGGCTGAGCGGCTTTTCGCTGTTCACGGTGTCCTATCTCTGGAGTGCCAGTACCTATCTGATCGACAAGTCGAAGATGGACTGGGCACCGGCCCAGGCCATTGCCGTGGCGCTCGCCTTTCTGGTGGTGTTCTGGCTGTTGTACGACGCCATTTGCCGCGTGTTTGGCCAGAAGAAAGACGGCGACGCCATCGTGGGCGCGTTGGTACTGGTGCTGGTCTGCGTCGCCTCCTGGCTGGCCTGCCACTGGTTTGCCGGGCGCGCGGCCTTTTTGCTGGTGGGCGCAATGATTGCCACCGCCATGAGCGCGAACGTGTTTTTCTGGATCATTCCGGGCCAACGCACCGTGGTGGCGCAGATCAAGGCGGGCCAGCCGGTCGATCCAATCCACGGCAAGCGCGGCAAGCAGCGCAGCGTGCACAACACCTACTTCACGCTGCCAGTGCTGTTTGCCATGCTCAGCGGCCACTACAGCTTCACCTGGAGCCATCCCCAAAACTGGCTCATCCTTATTCTGATGATGTTTGCCGGCGCCGCGATCCGGCAGTTTTTCGTGATGCGCCACGGCTACAAGCTCGGGCGCAGTGGCAACCCGCTGCCCTATGCGCTGGTGGGGATGGCGGTGATTGTGGGCGTGATCGTCTGGCTGCGGCCGGTGCCGGCTGCTGCGTCATCCAATGCTTCTGTTTCAATAGCTGGTGGCGCAGACACAGCAAGCGCTGGAGGCCAAATTGGCTATGAAAAAGTGCAAAAGATCTTTGAACAACGCTGCTACCTCTGCCACGGCGAACAGGTGCAGATGAAGAACATGCGGGTCGATTCCCCAGCGCTGGCCAAGCAGCATGCCCAGGCCATCTACCAGCAGGTGGTGGTGCAAAAACTCATGCCCATGAACAACGCCACGGGTATCACCGACGCAGAGCGCGCGCTGATTGGCCAGTGGTTCGAGGCGGGTGCGCCGGTGCCCTGAGACCCTGGTCGCAGGGGCCAGGCAGCGGCGTCAGGCCCAGGCCCTTCAAATACACGTCCAGCGCAGTGGCGACGGTAGCTTGTAGCGCAAAGCGCCCCGGACTGGTCAGCCACTGCTGGAGCAGGCCTTCGAACAGGGCCTGCAGGCCGAGGGCGGTGGTTGCCACGTTCTGAGCGGGCTCCAGCTGGCGAACCTGGTACGCACGGTGCAGGCCTTCGCTGATTTTCTCCAGCGCGCGGGTTTGCATCAGGCGGTGGTGCTGCTGTATGGCCCCGAGTTCTTCGGTCAGCTCCAGGCGCAGCGTCGCAATCTGCAGCACGCGGATGATCTGCGGGTCGCCCTCAATGCAGGCAAAGGCGTGCAGGATGGCGGCACGCAGCGTCTGCCCCGGATCGGCCGCAGACTCCAGGTCGGCGCACAGCAGCGACTGCGACATGGGCAGCGCAACGCGCTCCATCATGGCGTTGAACAAATCGGCCTTGTCCTTGAAGTGCCAGTAGATCGCCCCGCGTGTTGCGCCCGCGTGCGCAGCGATGTCGGCCAGCGACGTACGGCCGACGCCACGTGCCTCAAACAGGTGTTCGGCCGAATCCAGCAAGGCCGTGCGGGTGGCCTGAGCGTCCTCCTTGGTTTTTCTTGCCATGGGCATCCTTTCAATGCGGCCACGTTTCCTGGCCATCAACAACATACATTCTAGTATGTATGTATACTCGGCTGCTTGCTGTTGGCGACCTGTGGAATTCCTGGAGCACGGCCCGCTCGGCGCGATTCCTTCGCTTTCTCTAAACTTGCGCGTCCTGCGCTCGCCTCTGCCGCCCCATTCGAAAGCATTTCATGTCTGTATCGCCGTCTTTTCCCACGGTCCGCCTCGCCCGTCGCACGCTCGCCGTTGGCAGCATTTCTCTATTGCTTGCACTGGCAGCCTGCGGCAAATCCGAAGCGCCTGCGGCCAAGGGGCCGCCGGGCAAAGCCATGCCGGCACCAGAGGTGGGCGTGGTCACCGTGCAGCCGGGGAATGTGGGGCTGGTCACTGAACTGCCGGGCCGGCTGGAGGCTTCGCGTGTGGCGCAAGTGCGCGCGCGGGCTGCCGGCATCGTGCAAAAGCGCTTGTTTCGCGAGGGCAGCGACGTGAAGGCTGGGCAGGTTCTGTTCCAGATTGATGCGGCACCCTACGCGGCCGCGCTGCAAAGCGCAGAGGCGACGCTGGCGCGTGCACAGGCGAACCTGAGTCAGGCGGCGTCGCTGGCGCAGCGCTACAAACCGCTGCTCGAAGCCAACGCCGTGAGCCAGCAGGAATACGCCAACGCTGTGGCAGCACAAAAACAGGCCGAAGCCGATGTGGCTGTGGGCAGGGCTGCGGTACAGACCGGGCGCATCAACCTGGGGTACGCCAGCGTTTCGGCGCCGATCTCGGGGCGCATTGGGCGCGCCCTGGTTACCGAAGGCGCGCTGGTGGGGCAGGGCGAAGCCACGCCACTGGCCGTGATCCAGCAGATTGACCCGATGTACGTCAACTTTACGCAGTCGGCGGGCGAGGTGCTCAAGTTGCGCAAGGCCATGGAAAGCGGCCAGTTCAAGAAGGCCCAGGGGGCTGGCGCGGCAAGTGTGCGCGTCGTCCTGGAAGACGGTTCGGACTATCCACAGGCAGGCCGTTTGCTGTTTTCGGACCTGACGGTCGATCCGAGTTCCGGCCAGATCACCTTGCGTGCCGAAATCCCCAATCCCAAGGGCAACCTGCTGCCCGGCCTGTACGTGCGCGTGCAGCTTGAGCAGGCCCAGATCAGCAACGCCATCACCTTGCCGCAGCAGGCGGTCACACGCTCAGCCCAGGGCGACACGGTCATGGTGGTGGCTGCGGACGGCAAGGTCGCGCCACGCCAGATCAAGGTGGGCAGTTCGCAGAACTCGCAGTGGGTGGTGCTTGATGGACTTCAGGCGGGTGAGCAGGTGATGGTCGATGGCTTCCAGAAGCTGCAGATGATGCCGCCCGGAACGCCGGTCAAAGCAGTTCCCTGGAAAAAGGTGGGGGCGGGTGCTCCCGGCACGGCTCCCCCGGCTGCGAGCGCGTCCACGGCCGGCGCTGCCACACCAGCGTCGGCGCCTTCCGAGCCGGCCTCGGCAGCGGCGAAGTAAGGAGCGCCCCGAATGGCCAAGTTTTTTATTGATCGACCCATCTTTGCGTGGGTGATCGCGCTGTTCATCATTGTGCTGGGCAGCGTTGCGGTGACGCAGTTGCCGATTGCGCAATACCCCCCCGTGGCGCCGCCGTCCATCGTGATCTCGGCCGGATACCCTGGCGCTTCGGCCAAAACGCTGGAAGACAGCGTTCTGAGCGTGATCGAGCGCGAAATGAACGGCTCACCCGGCCTGATCTACATGGAGTCGGTGGCCCAGGCCAATGGCACCGGCAGCATCACCTTGAGCTTCCAGCCGGGCAGCAACGCCGATCTGGCGCAGGTGGACGTGCAAAACAGGCTCTCGCGCGCCGCGCCGCGCCTGCCGCAGGCGGTGACTCAGCAGGGCGTGCGGGTAGACAAAGCCAATTCGAACTTCCTGCTGTTTGCCATGCTGTCGTCGACGAACCCGAAGTTCGATCCGGTGGCGCTGGGTGACTACGCGGCGCGCAACGTGGTGCCCGAGCTGCAGCGCCTGCCGGGCATCGGCCAGGCCCAGCTCTTTGGTACCGAGCGCGCCATGCGGATCTGGATCGATCCGGCCAAGCTGGCGGGTTTTTCTCTCTCGAGCAGCGACGTGGTCAATGCCATCCAGGCGCAAAACGCCCAGGTGGCCTCAGGCACCATTGGTGCCCTGCCCAACGTGGCGGGTCAGAGCATTTCAGCCACGGTGGTGGTCAATGGCCAGCTCGCCAATGTGGAGCAGTTCCAGGGCATTGTGCTGCGCGCCAATCCCGACGGCTCGGCGGTCTATCTCGGGGACGTGGCACGGGTGGAGCTGGGCGGCCAGGGCTACGATACGGCGGCCCGACTCAACGGCAAGGACGCAGTGGGCGTCGGCGTACAGCTCACGCCCAGCGGCAACGCACTGGCGGCGGCCGACGCGGTGCGCGCCAAGATGGACGATCTCCAGCGCTTCTTCCCCGAGGGCGTGAGCTATTCCATTCCTTACGACAGCTCGCGCTTCGTCAGCCTTTCCATCAAACAGGTGGCGCTGACGCTGGTGGAGGCCGTCGTACTGGTGTTTTTGGTGATGTTCCTGTTCCTGCAGAACATCCGCTACACCATCATTCCCACGCTGGTCGTCCCTATCGCCTTGCTGGGGACCTTTGGCACGCTGCTGGCTTTGGGCTTTTCGATCAACGTACTGACGATGTTCGGCATGGTGCTGGTGATCGGCATCGTGGTGGACGACGCCATCGTGGTGGTGGAAAACGTCGAGCGCATCATGAGCGAGGAGGGATTGCCCCCGCGCGAGGCGACGCGCAAGGCCATGGGCCAGATCTCGGGCGCCATCATCGGCGTCACGGTGGTGCTGATCTCGGTGTTTGTGCCGCTGGCATTTTTTGCAGGCTCGGTGGGCAACATTTATCGGCAGTTCTCTGCGGTCATGGTGGCGTCCATCAGTTTCTCCGCTTTCCTGGCGTTGTCGCTGACACCCGCGCTTTGTGCCACGCTGCTCAAGCCCGTGGAAGCGGGGCATCACCTTGAGAAGAAGGGCTTTTTCGGTTGGTTCAATCGCGGCTTTACCCGCACTGCCAAAGGCTACGAAGCAGCCGTCAGTCGCATACTGAGGCGCGCGGCGCGCTATTTGCTGATCTACGCGGCCATCATTGGCGTGGTCGCCTTGGTGTACACGCGCCTGCCTTCCTCTTTTCTGCCGGCCGAAGACCAGGGCACGCTGCTTGTGAACGTGCAGTTGCCGCCGGGCGCCACCCTGGAGCGCACCAGCGCAGTCATGAAGCAGGTGGAAGGTTTCATGCTCAAACAGCCCGAAGTCAAGAGCATGGTGGGCGTGATGGGCTTTAGCTTTTCCGGCCAGGGCCAGAACGCTGCACTGGCCTTCGTCACACTGAAAGACTGGAACGAGCGCACCGGTCCTGGGCAGGACGCAACGTCGCTGGCGGGGCGCGCCTTTGGCGCACTCTCGGGCGTGCGCGATGCCTTTATTTTTCCGCTCAGTCCGCCGCCGATTCCCGAGCTGGGTTCCGCCAGCGGCTTCACCTTCCGCCTGCAGGATCGCGGCGGGGCTGGCCCCGCCGCATTGCTGGCGGCGCGCAACCAGTTGCTGGGCATGGCCAGCCAGAGCAAGCTGCTGGCGCAGGTGCGTCCGGATGGTCTTGAAGACGCGCCGCAGCTGCAGATTGACATAGATCGCGACAAGGCCAACGCCTTGGGGGTGGACTTTTCCGCCATCAACAGCACGCTCTCGACGGCGCTGGGCTCGCGCTACGTGAACGATTTTCCCAACCAGGGAAGGCTGCAGCGCGTGGTGGTTCAGGCCGATGCACCGGCGCGCATGCAACCTGACGATCTGATGCAGCTGAACGCCACCAACCGCCAGGGAAAACCGGTGCCCTTGTCCGCCTTTGCCAGCACGCACTGGATCACCGGCGCCATGCAAACCGTGCGCTACAACGGCTACCCGGCCGCGCGCATCAGTGGTGGCGCGGCGCCGGGCTACAGCACCGGTGCGGCGATGGATGAAATGGAGCGCCTCGCGGCCCAGTTGCCACAGGGCTTTGGCTACGAGTGGACCGGTCAGTCGCGTGAGGAAAAGCTTGCCGGCTCGCAGGCGTTCATTCTGTATGGCTTTGCCATCCTGGCGGTGTTCCTGTGCCTTGCCGCGCTCTATGAGAGCTGGTCTATTCCGCTGGCAGTCATCCTGGTGGTTCCGCTGGGGGTGCTGGGGGTGCTGCTTGCCACGCTGCTGCGTGGCTACGCCAACGATGTGTACTTTCAGGTGGGCTTGATCACCATCATTGGCCTGTCGGCCAAGAACGCCATTCTGATTATCGAGTTTGCCAAGGACTTGCAGGCCGAGGGCAAGAGCGTCGTGGAGTCCGCACTGGCGGCGGCGCACCTGCGGTTCCGCCCCATCCTCATGACCTCCATGGCCTTCATGCTGGGTGTCATGCCGCTGGTGCTCGCTTCGGGCGCCAGTTCGGCCAGCCAGCGCGCCATTGGAACGGCGGTGATTGGCGGCATGATCACCGGCACCACCCTGGCGGTGTTTTTTGTTCCCGTGTTCTTCGTGCTGGTGCGCGGCCTGTTCAAGGGCAGCGCGCGCCAGCAGCGCCTGCACGATCAGCGTGCCGCCGAGGCTGCGCAGGCCGCCGCAGGCCAAGGAGGCTCCCATGCGTAACTATCCCCTTCGCCCGCTGAGCACTGGCGCCGCTGCGCTGTTGCTTGCGGGCTGCTCCATGATTCCGCAGTACGAGCGACCGGCAGCGCCGGTGGCAGATGCCTGGCCGAGCGCTGCGGCCGCCGTGGCGCAGCCCGGTGCACAGGTGCTCGCCGCCGACCTGCCCTGGCAAGATTTTGTGCAGGACGCCCGCCTGCGCAGTGTCATTGCCATGGCGCTTGCCCACAACCGCGACCTGCGCATGGCCTGGCTGAACATTGAGCAGGCGCGTGCCCAGTACCAGATTCGGCGCGCAGATAGCACGCCGACCGTGAATCTCGCCGCGTCGGCGGCGCGCCAGCCAGCCAGCGATGGAAGCGGCGGCATCAGCAGTACCTACAGCGTCGGTCTGGCGCTTGCGTCCTGGGAGATCGATTTTTTCGGGCGCATCGCCAGCCTGCAAGAGGCGGCGCTTGCGCAGTACCTCGCCACCCAGGAGGCCCGCAATGCCGTCCAGACCAGCCTGGTGGCGGCGGTGGCGAGCAGCTGGCTCAACCTGCAGACCAACGACGCCTTGCTGCTGCTCACCCAGCGCACCCTGGCGACGCGCGAGGATTCGCTGCGCCTGACCCGCCTGCGCTTTGATCAGGGCGTCAGCTCCGCGCTGGACCTGCGCCAGGCGCAATCGCTGGCCGCCAGTGCCCGCGCCACGCTGGCACAGCAGCAGCGGCTGCGAAGCCTCGACATCAATGCCTTGACGCTTTTGGCCGGTGCGCCGCTGCCGGAGGCCCTGTTGCCCACAGGCGACGCAGCGGCGCCCGCCTTGGCATCGGTGCCCGCCGGCCTGCCGTCGGACCTGCTGAGCCGCCGCCCCGACGTGCTGCAGGCCGAGCAGCAGCTGCGTGCCGCCAACGCCAACATTGGCGCGGCGCGCGCCGCGTTTTTCCCGCGCATTGCGCTGACGGCGAGCGCCGGCACCGCCAGCAGCTCGCTCTCCGGCCTGTTCAAGGGGGGAGCCTGGGGCTGGACCCTGGCTCCGCAGGCGCTGCTACCTATTTTTGACGCCGGGCGAAACCAAGCGGGCCTGGAGTCGGCCACCGTCGGGCGCGAGCTGGCCATTGCGCAGTACGAGAAATCGATCCAGCTTGCGTTTCGCGAGGCGGCCGACGCTTTGGCCGGCCGCGCAACGCTGGACCGGCAGCTGCAGGCCACGCAGGAGCAGGCCGACGCGGAAGCGGATCGTTTCCGCCTGGCTGACCTGCGCTACCGCAACGGCATTGCCAACTATCTTGATGTGCTTGACGCGCAGCGCGCGCTGTTCGCCACGCAGCAGGCGGTGGCGCAAATTCGTCTGGCACGTCAGCAGAACGAAGTGGCGCTCTACAAGGCCCTGGGCGGTGGCTGGCGAGCGCCTGCGCAAGCAGAATTGGTGGGCGCGCTGGCCGGGAGCTGAACACGCAATGCTGCGCCGCAGCACGCCTGAAGCACTTGATGCAAAGCAAAGCGGCCCGGCACGTACCACTTTGTGAGCCGCAGGTTTGACTTTGCGCAATACCCGATCAGGGGCTGCCTTGCAAAGTGGCCCGGATGTTGCCTATTCCTTCTTCCCACCCTTCCGCCGACCTAGAGACTGCGGCGCCTGGCGAGGTGCTGCGGCAACGCCAACAGCAACCGGACGACGTGCTGCACCTGCTGCAAGGCCGCGTTCTCTTGTGCGTGCACGATGGTGCGCAGGTGCGCCAGCAGTTGGGCGTCGTGGAAGGTCCGTTCTGGCTGGACGCCGCCTCCGCGATGTTGGGCCAGCCCTGCGCCGTTGACATGGTGGCCGAAACCCGGGTGCAGTTGCGCCGCCAGCCTCTGGCAGAGTTTCGCGCTGCGCTGGAAACGCTCCCCCGTGCAGCGCAAACCCTGTTGCACGATCTGGCCACGGGTTACCGGCAACAAACCGAACTGGCTGTCAGCCGATTGGCGCAGGATGCCGAGGCGCGCTGCGCCCAGTGGTTGCTGCGCCATGCCCAGAACGACGCCAGCGGCACGATGAGCGTCACCCTGCACCAGCGCAAGCGTCTGATTGCAGCCCAACTGGGCATCGCACCGGAAACCTTCTCGCGGGTACTGCGCAGCTTGCGCGAGCATGGTTTGATTCTGGGTTCGGGCAACGTGCTCAAACTCCCTGAGCCGCGCGCGCTGCAGCTGGTCGCTGGCGGTTAGCAGCGCCCGGCAGGACGGCGCGGCCCTTGTTGTCTGCGCCTCTCAGGGTTTTCATAGTCCGCGCTTGCGGGTTCTACCCAAGCACCTGCGCACGCAGGGCTGCTTATATTGATCGCCATCCATGTCTGCGATCATGTTTTCGTTTTTTCTACCTATCGGCACCTCATCGTTGGCGTGCCTTGGGCCATGAGCGGGCGCCCCGCACGGCAGGGCCTGGTGCTGCCCGGGCCGCTGGCTTTGCGCCTTGCGGCGCTGCTCATCGGGGCTGCATTGGTGGCCGGCGCTGCCTCAGGCTGGATTGCGACACGGGCTGCCGCCGATGAAGCGCTGCAGCGCGTGATGCGCCAGCAGGGCGACGAAGTCCAGACACTGGCACGCGTTTTTGCCAGCAAGATCGAACAGAGCCAGAAGGTGCTGCGCACAGTGGCTGCCGGTATTACGCCAGCCATGCTCGACGCGCCATCCTCGCTGGAATGGCTCTTGCAACAGGGCCTGCCGGCGGTGCAGTTTTTTGACGCCATGCAGGTGGCGCGGGCCGATGGCACGCTCAGGGTGAATCTGCAATACGGTGTGCAGGGGGAAGCTGCTGCGCTGGAGCCGGCCGAGCGCGAAGCCTTGCGACGCACGCTGATTGACGGCAAACCCGTCGTCTCGGAGCTGGCGGGCAACCGGGCGGGCGATGCGCGCGTCATGTTCACCCAGCCGCTCCATGGCGCGGATGGATCGATCTCCGGTGTGGTGGCTGGGGCGATTCGCCTGCAATCGCAAGGGCTGCTGCCCGCCTCCATTGCGCCACCCGAGCAATCGGGTTCGCGGCTGGTGGTGTTTGCAAGCGACGGGACGATTCTTTCCCATCCCGATCCACGACGTGTACTGGGCAAGGTCAGCGACGAGCCTGGCCTGGCGCAGGCTTACCAAGCCATGTCGGCACAGAACGATGCGGCTGCGGCGCCAGGTCGCACCGAAGTCGTTCCTGGCTACGTCGTCAGCCTGGCCAGCATGCCGCTCCCACAGTGGACGGTGGCCCGTGTCAGCGAAGTCCAGTCTCTGCTCGCGCCGCTGGAGGGCACGCAGCGCCGGGCCTGGTGGCTGGCAGTCCTGGCGGTGGGTCTGACCGCTGTGCTGGGGGCCTTGCTCAGCCTCTGGCAAATGCAGCCGCTGGCGCGCCTGCGCGAGCGCGCCTGGGGGATGGCGCACCATGGTGAATTTGACGATTCGGTGGCCCCCGCACCTGGCTGGGGCGACGAAGTCGGCACGCTGGCGCAGCTCCTTGACGGATTCATGCAAGAGCGCAGCGGTCAGGCGCTGCGCGATGGTGCGCTCAGCGGCAGCCTGCAGGCGATCCTGGATCACGCCCCGGTGGGCATCGTCATCACGCGTGCAGGCCGCCTGAGCATGCTGGGGCGCCAAGCAGCGCAAATGCTGGGCTACACCACCGACGAACTCATCGGTCAGCCAGTGCGCACGCTGTACGCGTCCGATGCGGCCTGGACCCAGGGCGAGGAGCGGGCCCGGGCGGCGTTCGTAGCGCACGGCGCGTTTGACGGCGACCTGTGCTTCGCACGCAAGGACGGCAGCCCGGTCTGGGCGCGCGTTCAGGGCCGGGCCGCCGAGGCGCCAGGCATGTCGGCCGGGATTGTCTGGATTCTCGAGGAACTGACAGCCGTGCACGAGGCGCGCCGCCAGCGCCGGCACGAGCGCCTGCATGATCCGGTCACCGGTCTGCCGGACCGCCGCGCGTTTGAGGAGCGCCTGCGTGGCGTGCTGCTGGGGCGCGATGAAAGCGTGGCAGCGCAGGGCGAGGCGCTCTGCGGCGTGGTGATGTACCTGGATCTGGACCACTTCACCGTGGTCAACGACATTGCCGGGCATACCGCAGGCGACGACGTGCTGGAGCATGTGGCCCGATTGCTCGAAGCGCAGGTGCGCCAGGCCGGTTGGGTGGCCCGCCTGGGTGGGGACGAATTTGTGGTGGTGCTGCCCAACTGCTCGGCTGCCCATGGCATGGCGGTGGCCGAGCAATTGCGTGCGGCGGTGCGCGCCTGGGAGCCGGTGTATGGCGGGCGCAGTTTCACCCTGGGTGTCAGCATTGGTCTGGTGCCACTGACGGCGCAGTTGCGCGATGTGGCCGCCGTGCTGCACGCCGCTGACATGGCCTGCTACGAAGCCAAGCGTGCCGGGCGCAACTGCGTGGTGATGCCGGTAGGCAGGTTGGACCCCGTCGTCACGGAACACGAAGCGCTATCAAATAAATAGCATCCAGCGTTTATGGAATAAGCGCTGGAGGCCGAAACACCCAAATTTTTCGTGTCGGCATCACCGCCATGGCCCGGCGAGAATGCTCAGGCGGGCAGCCGTCCCAGCGCCCGCAGCACGCTCTCGGCCGTGGCCGGTGCCTGGAGGGCAACAGGCGTCCACGCCGCGCTGCCACCCTGGGGCCGCGCGGCGACAATGGCATGGCGCAGCGCCTCGTACACGCTGACCGCCAGCATGAACGGCGGCTCGCCCACCGCCTTGCTGCCGCCCACGTTGTCCTCGCGGTTGGCCTCGGGCCACAGGGCAATGCGAAAGTGCTCGGGCACGTCGCCGGTGGCGGGAATCTTGTAGGTGCTGGGCGCGTGGGTGGCGAGCGCTCCGTCGACCTTCCAGACCAGTTCTTCGGTGGTGAGCCACCCCATTCCCTGGATGAAACCACCCTCGATCTGCCCGATGTCGATCGCCGGGTTGATGCTGTGGCCCACGTCGTGCAGGATGTCCACCTTGAGCACGCGGCTCTCGCCGGTGAGCGTGTCGATCACCACCTCGGTGCAGGCGGCGCCATAGGCGAAGTAGAAGAACGGGCGCCCGGTCAGCGTGGTCTTGTCGTAATGGATTTTCGGCGTGCGGTAGAAACCGTCGCTCCAGAGCTGGATGCGGTTGGCGTAGGCCTCCTTGACCACTTCGTCGAAGCTGCGCCGGCCTTTGGGCGAGATGACTTCGCCACCGGCAAAGCTGATTTCACCCGCGCCGCAGGCGTCGAGCCCGCAGACGAACGAGGCCAGGTTGTCGCGGATGTTGCGGGCCGCAAACTGCGCTGCGCGGCCGTTCAAGTCGGTGCCGCTGGACGCTGCCGTGGCGCTGGCGTTGGGCACCTTGCTGGTGTCGGCGGCGGTGACCAGCACGCGCGCCAGTGAAACCCCCAGCTCGTCCGCCACGATCTGCGCGACTTTCGTGTTCAGGCCCTGGCCCATCTCGGTGCCGCCGTGGTTCACCTGCACGCTGCCGTCGGTGTACACATGCACCAGCGCGCCGGCCTGGTTGAACAGCGTGGCCGTGAAGCTGATGCCGAACTTGACCGGGGTGATGGCAATGCCACGGCGCAGCGCCGTCTGCTGCTGGTTCCAGGCGGCGATTTCGGCGGCCCGCGCGCGGTAGTTGCAGCTCTGCTCCAACTGCGGCATCAGTTCGTGCAGGATGTTGTCTTCCACCCGCATCTGGTAGTGCGTGGTGTCGCGCCGGCCCTTGCCGCCGGCCAGCGGTTCGTCGCTGTAGAGGTTGGCCATGCGCACGTCAAAGGCGTCGAGCCCGAGCGCGCTGGCAATGTCGCCCAGGATGCGCTCGATGGCAATCACGCCCTGCGGGCCGCCGAAGCCGCGAAACGCGGTGTGGCTTTGCGTGTTGGTCTTGCAGCGGTACGACGCCACCAGCACGTTTTCAAGGAAGTAGGCGTTGTCGCAGTGGAACACCGCGCGGTCCGCCACCGGGCCCGACAGGTCGGCGGAGAAGCCGCAATTGACGAACATGCTCAGCACCAGCGCCGTGATGCGCCCGCGTGCGTCAAATCCCACTTCGTAGTCGTAGGCGAACGGGTGGCGTTTGCCGGTGACCAGAAAGTCGTCGTCGCGGTCCAGGCGCAGCTTGACCGGCGCGCCGAACTTGTGCGCCGCCACGGCGGACCACACCGCCAGGTGGCCGGCCTGCGTCTCCTTGCCGCCAAAGCCACCGCCCATGCGCCGGCACTGTACGGTGACGGCGTGGTTGTCGATGCCCAGCGCATGGGCCACCCAGTGCTGCACCTCGCCGGGGTGCTGCGTGCTCGAATGAATCCACCACTGGTTCTGCTCCAGCGGCAGGGCGTAGGCAATCTGGCCTTCCAGGTAGAAATGCTCCTGGCCGCCGGTTTCAAAGCGGCCGGAAAGCCGGTGCGGTGCGCTTGCCATGGCTTCGTCGGGTGCGCCGCGTCGCACAAACACAGGCGGCAGCACGTAGCTTTTTGCCGCATGGGCTTCTCGCGGGTCCAGCACTGCTGGCAAGGGCGCAATGTCCACCTGCACGGCACGCGCGGCGCGGCGCGCCTGCATCACCGATTCGGCCACCACCACGCCAATCACCTGGCCCACATGCTGCACGGTATCGAACGCGAACACCGGCTCGTCGTGCGCAAAGGCGGCCAGCATGTTGTCGCCCGGAATGTCGGCCGACAGCACCACGCCGCGCACGCCCGGCATGGCCAGCGCAGCGGCAGCGTCCACGCCGTTCAGGCGCCCGTGCGCCACTTTGGACAGGATGGGCGCGGCGTACAGCGTGCCCTTGAGTTCGGGCAGGTCGTCGATGTAGCTGGCGTTGCCCGCCACCTGGGCGCGGGCGCTTTCGTGCGCATGCGGGTGGCCCAGTGCGCGCGGCGTCGCCGCAGCGCTGTGGCCATGCGGCGAAAGCGGCCGTTCTGCCACGGCATCAAAGGCCACAGCCACCGGATCGGCCACGCCATCGCGGCTCAGGGAAAGTTCGTCGCGTGCAGTCATTGCAGGTCCTCCAGGGCCAGCAGGTCCAGGCTGGCCGGCGCGCCGCCTTGGGTCTCCAGCCAGAAGCGCTGCGGCAGGGCGGCGAGCATGGCGCGGCGGTAGGCGCTGCTGGCGCGCATGTCGGAGATCGGGTCGAACTCGGCCTGCAGCGCGGCGGCTGCGGCCTGCACCGTGGCTTCGCTCCAGGGCTGGCCGACGAGCGCCGCCTCGGCCGCGCGGGCGCGGGCTGGCGTTGCGGCGACACCGCCGGCACCAATCGATGCGACGCGGACCTCGCCTTGCTCGATGGTGAGGTTGAGCACCAGGCACACCGCCGAGATGTCGTCGTCAAAGCGCTTGGACACCTTGTAAGCGCGCAGCCGTTCGTTCGGCTGGGGGAGCGGCACGTGGATGCGCAGCAGCAATTCGTCCGGCGCCATCACGTTTTGCCGGTAGCCGGTGTAGAGGTCTTCGAGCGCCAGTTCGCGCGTGCCGCGCACGCTGCCCAGCTCGACGCGGGCGCGCAGAGCAATCAGGAGCGGCATCGAATCGCCAATCGGCGAGCCGTTGGCCACGTTGCCGCCCAGCGTGCCCGAATTGCGCACCGGCAAGCCGGCAAAGCGGGCGCCAAAGCGCTCCACCTCGGGCCAGTGCTGCTGCAGCGCACCGAAGGCATCGGCCAGCGTCACAGCCGCGCCGATGCGCAGATGCCCGGCATCGCGCTCGATGCGGCGCAGCTCGGCGGCTGTGGTCACGTCCAGCACCTGGGCAAACTGGCGGTGCAGCTTGGTGACCCACAGGCCCACGTCGGTGCAGCCCGCCACCACCTGGGCTTGGGGGTGCGCCGCACGCGCCGCCAGCAAGGCCGCTTCTGTAGGCGGAGAAATATAGGTCAAATCAGGCTCTAGCGCTTGTCTGGTATGCGCAAGAAGCTTCAATTGTTGTAGCAAACGCGGCTCGTTGACGGCCTGCACCGGCAGATCGCCCATGGCCTGCGCCGCGTCCAGAATCGGGCGGTAGCCGGTGCAGCGGCACAGGTTGCCCGACAAATCGTGCACCGCATCGGCGCGCGTGATCGCCTCGCCCTGGCAGCAGCGGTTCTGGTACATGGCAAACAGGCTCATGACAAAGCCGGGGGTGCAGAAGCCGCATTGGGAGCCGTGGCACTGCACCATCGCTTCTTGCGCCGGGTGCAAACCTGCTGCGGCCGTCGCATCGCTGGTCTCGATCAGCGGATCTTCGGTCAGATCTTCCACCGTCCAAAGCGCCATGCCGTCGATGGAATGCGCCAGCCGGATGCAGGCGTTGATGGCGCGGTAGCGGATGCGCTCGCCGGTGCCCGCGCCTTCGATTTCGCCCAGCACCACGGTGCAGGCGCCGCAGTCGCCTTCGCCGCAGCCCTCCTTGGTTCCGGTGGCGCCCAGGTCGTCCCGCAGCAGCTCCAGCAGTGTGCGCTCGGGTGGTACATTGGCCAGCGCTACAGGCTGACCGCGACGGATGAAGTGCAAAGGGCGCATGGTCAAAAGGTTCAGCGAGACAAGAATCGCACTAAGGGTAGAACGCATTGCGCTGGCGCGCATAAGCGCCAGCATATGACGCGAATGCGCAAAAAACTATGAGAGACCAAGCCCTTTTCGACAAGATAGACCTCCATCTCATAAGGGTCTTGCACACCGTGCTCACTGAACGCAGCGTATCGAGGGCAGCTATCCGTCTGGGCATGCACCAGCCGGCGGTGTCTGCTGCGCTCAAGCGTTTGCGCGATCTTTCGGGCGACCCGCTGCTGGTGCGCTCGGGCAGCAGCATGGTGCCCACCGACGCTGCGCTGCGCATGGTGGAGCCAGCGGCCGACATTCTGCGCAGCGCCGAGGCGCTGTTTTCGGATGCGCGCGGGTTTGACCCGCGCACCAGTACGCGCAGCTTTCGCGTCGCGGCCAGCGACTACCTCGATCCGCTGTTTCTGCCCCGACTGGTCGCACGCATCAAGTCCGAGGCGCCGCTGTGCCCGATCGACATCCTCCCGCTTTCGCCCGACGCCCACTACCACGCACAGCTGGCCGATGGCGAGGCCGACGTGGTCATCGGCAACTGGCCCGAGCCGCCGGGCGATCTGCATCTGGGCAAACTGTTTTCCGATGAGGTGGTGTGTCTGGTCTCGCCCGAGCACCCTGCGGTTCGCCGCGGCTGGAGCCTGGAGGACTGGCTGCAGGCCGAGCACATTGCCCCCACGCCCACCCACCCCGGCGCGCGCGGCGTGATCGACGCGCACCTCGATAGCCTGGACCTGCAACGCAACATCACGGCGCGCTGCGCGCACTTCGGGCAGATTCCCGAGATGGTGGCGGCCAGCCTGCTGGTCCTCACCACGGGTCGCCAGTACTGTGAGCGCTTCACCGCGCGCTTGCCGCTCGTCATTCTGGCGCCGCCGCTGGCTTTTCCGCCGCTGGGCTACTACCAGCTCTGGCATGCGCGCACCCAGCATTCCGCTGCAGCCGCCTGGTTGCGCGACTGCGTTCGCAAGGTGGCTGATTCGCTACCAAAAGGATAGCTGTATGCGTATATAGAATAAGCGCCGCATGCCGATTTGACTATTAAAATACAACATTTCCGAGACAACAACGCGCATGAATGCTTCCGCTTCTCCCCCGCCCGCAGGCCAGGCGCCACCGCGCCTGCAGCTGTCCGGCATCACCAAGCGCTACCCGGCCGTGGTGGCCAACAGCGGCGTCTCGCTGACCGTGCAACCGGGCGAAATCCATGCCGTGCTGGGCGAGAACGGCGCCGGCAAATCGACGCTGATGAAAATCATCTACGGCGCGGTGCGGCCCGACGAAGGCAGCGTGCAGTTCGATGGCCGCGCGGTGCAGGTGCGCAACCCGCAGGAGGCCCGGCACTTGGGCATCGCCATGGTGTTCCAGCACTTCAGCCTGTTTGACACGCTGACGGTGGCCGAGAACGTCTGGCTGGGGCTGGACAAAAGCCTCACGCTGGCCGAAGTGGCGCGGCGCATCACCGCCAAGGCGGCCGACTACGGCCTGGACATCGACCCCGAGCGCCCGGTACACACGCTCAGCGTCGGCGAAATGCAGCGGGTGGAAATCATCCGCGCCTTGCTGACCGAGCCGCGCCTGCTCATCCTGGATGAACCGACCTCGGTGCTGACGCCGCAGGCGGTCGAGCGCCTGTTCGTGGTGCTGCGCAAGCTGGCCCATGAAGGCTGCAGCATTCTCTACATCAGCCACAAGCTGCACGAGATCCGGTCTCTCTGCACCGCATGCACGGTGATGCGCGGCGGCAAGGTGACCGGCGTATGCGACCCGCGCGAGGAATCGAACGCTTCGCTCTCGCGCTTGATGATTGGCGCCGAGCCGCCCGCGCTGGAGCACCGCGCCGCGCAACGGGGCGCCGTGGTGTTGCGCGTGGACCACCTCAGCCTGGTGCGCACCGATCCCTTTGGTGTCGATCTGATCGACCTGCAGCTGCAGGTGCAGGCCGGCGAAGTGGTGGGGATAGCCGGTGTGTCGGGCAATGGCCAGAAGGAGCTGCTCTACGCGCTGTCGGGTGAAGACCCGCGCGCCGCGCCGGCCATGGTGCAGGTGGCGGGCCAGGATGCCGGCCACCTGGGGCCGCGCCAGCGCCGCGCGCTGGGCCTGCATTTCGTACCGGAAGAACGCCTGGGGCGCGGCGCCGTGCCCAGCATCGGTCTGGCGCACAACCTGCTGCTGACCCGCAGCGACGCCGTGCGCTCGCTGGGCTGGATCGACGTGGGGGCGCTGCGTGCACAGGCGCAGCAAATCATTGCGCGTTTTGGCGTCAAGGCCGGTGGGCCGGATGCGCTTGCGCAATCGCTCTCGGGCGGGAATTTGCAAAAATTTATCGTCGGGCGCGAGATTTCCGCCGGCCCCAGCCTGCTCATCGTCTCGCAACCGACCTGGGGTGTGGACGTGGGCGCGGCGCAGCAGATTCGTGGAGAAATCCTGGCGCTGCGCGATGCCGGCTGTGCGGTGCTGGTGCTGAGCGAAGAGCTGGACGAGCTGTTTGATCTTTGCGACCGGCTTTACGTCATGGCCAAGGGCCGCTTGTCGCCTTCGGTGGACCGTGCCGACGCCACCGCGCCGCGCATTGGTGAATGGATGAGTGGCCTGTGGCACGCCGACGTGCAGCAGCACCTGGCACAGACTGCGGAGGCGGGCCATGCTGAAGCTTGAAGCGCGCCCCACGGCGTCGAAATGGTGGACCTACGGCTCGCCTCTGCTGGCGCTGGCCATCACTGTGCTCATCGGTGTCGCGCTGTTCGCGCTGCTGGGCAAAGACCCGCTGCGCGGCCTCGAAGTGTTCTTCTGGGAGCCGCTCAAGTCGCGCTACGCCCTGGGCGAGCTGATGGTCAAGGCGACGCCGCTGCTGCTGATCGCGCTGGGCCTGGCAGTGTGCTTCCGCTCCAACGTCTGGAACATTGGCGCGGAAGGCCAGTTCGTGATGGGCGCGATTGCCGCAGGCGGTGTGGCGCTGATGGCGGACAAGACCACCGGCAGCTGGATCATGGTGGCCGTGCTGCTGGCGGGCACCCTGGGCGGCATGGCTTGGGGCGGACTCACCGCACTGCTGCGCGACAAGTTCAATGCCAATGAAATTCTGGTGAGCCTGATGCTGGTGTACGTCGCCATCCTGGTGCTCAGCTATCTGGTCTTCGGGCCGTGGAAAGACCCGGCGGGCTACAACTTTCCGCAAACCCGCGCTTTTGAAAAGGTGACGCACATTCCGCGCCTCATGGCGGGTTCGCGCATGAACATCGGCTTGCTGATAGCGCTGGCCGGTTCGGCCGCACTGTGGCTGTTTTTGTTCCGCTCGCGCGCCGGTTTCGCGCAGCAGGTTTCGGGCCTGGCGCCGGCTGCGGCGCGCTACGCGGGGTTTTCCTCGCGCCGTGCGCTGTGGATTGCATTGCTGGTGTCGGGCGGCGCAGCAGGTCTGGCTGGCGCGCTGGAAGTGGCGGGTCCGATTGGCCAGCTCACGCCCTACGTGCCGGCGGGCTACGGTTTTGCCGCCATCATCGTCGCCTTTGTCGGGCGCCTGCACCCCGTGGGGATGGTGCTCTCGGCCATTTTGATGAGCATGTTCTATATCGGCGGCGAGCTGGCGCAGTCGCGCCTGGGCCTGCCCAAATCATTGACCGGTGTGTTCCAGGGTCTGCTGCTGTTCACGCTGCTGGCCTGCGACACCTTGATTGCCTACCGCGTGCGCTGGGTGCGCCCGGCGGGCGCGAAGGCGGGGAGCTGACATGGAATCCTGGGCACTTTTGATTGGCTCCACGCTCAGCGCCGGCACCGTGCTGGCGATTGCGGCCTTGGGCCTGTTGATCAACGAAAAGGCGGGCATCGTCAACCTGGGCGCCGAAGGCATGATGCTGTGCGCCGCCATTGCAGGCTTCGCCGCCGTGGTGCATACCGGCAACCCCTGGCTGGGCTTTGCCGCCGGCATGCTGGCGGGTGCGCTGCTCGCGATGGTGTTTGGCTGGCTGGTGATCTGGCTGGGCACCAACCAGTACGCCACGGGCCTGGCGCTCAGCCTGTTTGGCGTCGGTTTTTCGGCCTTTGTCGGCATCGGCTATGTGCAGGCGCGTCTGCCGGAGATTCCGAAATTCACGCTGCCCTGGTTGCGTGATCTTCCGCTGGTGGGCCCCGCACTGTTTCGCCAGCACCCGCTGGTGTACCTGACGGTGGCCTTCGCTGGTGCGCTGGTGTGGTTCCTCTACCGTACGCGCTCCGGCCTTATCCTGCGCTCAGTGGGCGAGTCGCCCGAATCGGCCCATGCGCTGGGTTACCCGGTGCGCCGCATCCGGCTGGCGGCGGTGATGGCTGGCGGCGCGCTGTGTGGTCTGGCCGGAGCCTTCATCTCCACCGTGTACACCCCGTTGTGGGTGGAGAACATGGTGGCCGGGCGCGGCTGGATCGCCCTGGCGCTCACCACCTTTGCCACTTGGCGCCCCGGCCGGGTGCTGCTGGGTGCCTACCTGTTTGGCGGCGTGACCATGCTGCAGTTTCACCTCCAGGCCTCGGGCGTGCAGGTGCCCAGCCAGTGGCTCAGCATGCTGCCCTACCTGGCCACCATCGTGGTGCTGGCGCTGATTTCGCGCAACCCGGCATGGATTCGGGTGAACATGCCGGCCTCGCTGGGCAAGCCGTTCCACGCCAGTAGCTGACATCGGCTGTAACACTTCATAATCATCCGCTTTCGTCCCGCTAGCTTGTATTTCTTAACCAACAAGGAAACCCGACATGACCGACCTGCACAAACGCACGCTCCTCAAAGTGGCTGCACTGTCCGCCGTGGCCGCTGCCGCGCTCGTGGGCTGTGGCAAGAAGGAGGCGCCGCCTGAGCCCGCAGCGGCGCCCGCTCCGGCACCGGTGGCTGCCGCGCCCGCACCGGCCGCTGAGCCGCTGAAGATTGCGTTTGCCTATGTCGGCCCGGTGGGTGACGGTGGCTGGTCGTATGCGCACGACAACGCGCGCAAAGCCATCGAGAAGGAATTTGGCGACAAGATCGTCACCAGCTACGTCGAAAGCGTGCCTGAATCGGCCGACGCCGAACGCGTGCTGCGCGACATGGCGAGTCAGGGCAACAAGCTGATTTTTGGCACCACCTTTGGCTACATGGAATCGATGATCAAGGTGGCGGCTGACAATCCGGGCATCAAGTTCGAACATGCCACCGGCTACAAAACGGCCGAGAACCTGCGCACCTACGACAGCCGCACCTATGAAGGCGCTTACATGGCGGGCGTGATTGCCGGCGGTATGACCAAGACCAACACCCTGGGTGTGGTGGGTTCGGTGCCGATTCCCGAGGTGCTGCGCAACATCAACAGTTTCACGCTGGGTGCGCAAAGCGTGAACCCGAAGATCCAGACCAAGGTGGTGTGGGTGAATGAATGGTTCAGCCCGCCCAAGGAAACCGAAGCGGCGACTTCGCTGATCAATGGCGGCGCCGACGTCTTGTTCCAGAACACCGATTCGCCTGCAGTGCTGAAGACGGCGCAGGAAAAGGGCAAGCGCGCCTTTGGCTGGGATTCGGACATGACAGCCTACGGTCCCAAGGCCCACCTGGGTTCGGCCATCATCAACTGGACGCCTTACTACACCAAGACGGTCAACGATGTGCTGAACGGCACATGGACCACGGGCCAGGCCTGGTGGGGCGTGAAGGAAGGCGCCATCGACATGGTGTCAATCGCCGAGGACGTGCCCGCAGAACTCAAGGCCAAGGTCGAGGAAGTCAAAGCCGGCCTGAAGGACGGAAGCTTCCACATCTGGAAGGGCCCGCTCGTCGACAACACCGGCAAGGAAGTGATCGCTGCGGGTGCCGTGGCCGACGACAAGTTCCTCGGTGGTGTGAATTTCTACGTCAAGGGCGTGGAAGGCAACGTGCCCGGCGGCGACAAGAAATAAGCCAGCGCGCTGGCATAGCCCGGCCGCCTTCGGGCGGCCTTTTTCATTGATCTGGAGATTTCGCCATGCTGGCTTCGCCATCCGTTGACCCTGCACGTTTGCCGGCCCTGCTGCAGGCCATGCCCAAGGCCGAACTGCACATTCACATCGAAGGTTCGCTGGAGCCCGAGTTGATCTTCCAATTGGCCGAGCGCAACGGTGTGCGCCTGCCCTATGCCAGTGTGGAGGCCCTGCGCAGCGCCTATGCTTTCAGCAATCTGCAGAGCTTTCTGGACATCTACTACGCCGGCGCCAGCGTGCTCCTGACCGAGCAGGATTTCTACGACATGGCGCGGGCCTACCTGCGCCGCGCAGTGCGGGACAAGGTGGTGCGCGCGGAAATCTTCTTTGATCCGCAGACCCACACGGCACGCGGCGTGTCCATGGAAACGGTCATTCGCGGCCTGCACCGCGCCTGCGAAGACGCGCAGCGCGAGTGGGGCATCAGCGCCGCGCTGATTCTTTGTTTTCTGCGCCATCTGAGCGAAGAAGACGCTTTTGCCACGCTGGAGCAGGCCCTGCCATTTCAGGGCCAGTTCATTGGCGTGGGGCTCGATTCGAGCGAACTTGGCCACCCACCAGAAAAATTCGAGCGCGTGTTTGCGCGCTGCCGCGCGCTGGGCCTGCACCGCGTAGCACACGCAGGCGAGGAGGGGCCGCCGGCCTACATCTGGAGCGCGCTGGATGCCCTGCAGGTCGAGCGCATCGACCACGGCGTGCAGGCCTTGAAGGACGAGGCACTGGTGGCGCGTCTGGCGCGCGAGCGCGTGGCACTCACCGTCTGCCCCTTGTCCAATCAGAAACTGTGCGTGTTTCCGGACCTCGCCCAGCACAATTTGCGGGCCTTGCTGGACGCCGGGCTGTGTGCCACGGTCAACTCGGACGACCCGGCCTATTTCGGCGGTTACATCAATGACAATTTCCTGCAGGTGTTTGCCGCCACGGGAATGACGGCAGCCCATGCCTGGCAATTGGCGAGCAACAGTTTCGAAGCCAGCTTTGCGCCCGAGGCGGACAAGCGTGCATGGATGGCGCGCTTGGAGTCTGTTTTTTCAGATTATTCCGCGCTCTGATGCGGGCGGCCGCACACGCGGGGCTTGCCGCACGGTCTGCACCGCTTGTCCATAGGTTTGTCCACAGGCTGCGCACAGGCTTGTGCGGTGACGCCAGGCCCAGTGCCCGCTACCATCCGACGCTTGCCCAGGGAGCCCTATGTCCGAATTCATGATGCCGGTTGACGAGGAATTCGCGCCGTACGACCACCAACTTGCGCAGTTGCGCGTGCCGCCGCACTCGACCGAGGCGGAATCGAGCGTGCTCGGCGGCCTGCTGCTCGACAACCAGGCCTGGGACCGCGTCGGCGACCTGCTGATCGAGAGCGACTTCTACCGCTTCGAGCACCGACTGATCTACGCCGGCATTGCCAAATTGGTCAACGCCAGCAAGCCGGCCGACGTGATCACGGTGTACGAGCACCTGCAAAGCATTGGCAAGGCCGAGGAAGTCGGGGGCCTGGCCTACCTGAACGCGCTGGCGCAGTACGTGCCCAGCGCCAGCAATATCCGCCGCTACGCCGAAATCGTGCGCGAGCGCGCCATTTTGAGGAAGCTCGTCACTGCCAGCGATGAAATCGCCACGGCCGCCTTCAACACCCAGGGCCGGCCGGTCGACAAAATCCTGGACGAAGCCGAGCAGAAGATCTTCAACATCGGCGAAGAAGGCTCGCGCATGAAGCAGGGCTTTCAGGGCATGGACACCCTGGTGGTCAACCTGCTCGACCGTGTGCAGGAGATGGCGGACAACCCGAACGACATCACCGGTGTTCCCACGGGTTTTATCGACCTCGACCGCATGACCTCGGGCTTGCAGGCCGGCGACATGGTGGTGCTGGCGGCGCGCCCCTCCATGGGCAAGACGGCGCTGGCCATCAACATTGCCGAGCATGTGGCGCTGAACGAAGGTCTTCCGGTAGCAGTGTTCTCGATGGAAATGGGCGCCGCCCAGCTGGCGGTGCGTATCGTCGGCTCCATCGGCCGCATTGACCAGGGGCATTTGCGCACCGGCAAGCTGACCGACGACGAATGGCCCCGCCTGACCGAAGCCATTGAAAAACTGCGCAATGTTTCACTGCACATCGATGAAACCGCAGGTCTCACCCCCAGCGAGTTGCGCGCCAACGCGCGGCGCCTGGCGCGCCAGTGCGGCAAGCTGGGCATGATCGTGGTGGATTATTTGCAGCTCATGAGCGGCTCCAGCAGCTCGCAGGGCGAGAACCGCGCCACCGAGCTGGGCGAGATATCGCGCGGGCTCAAGATGCTGGCCAAGGAACTGCAGTGCCCGGTGATTGCGCTCTCGCAGCTCAACCGAAGTGTGGAAACGCGCACCGACAAGCGCCCCATGATGAGCGACCTGCGTGAGTCTGGCGCCATCGAGCAGGACGCCGACATCATCATGTTCATCTACCGCGACGACTACTACAACAAGGACAGCAAGGAGCCCAACGTCGCAGAGATCATCATCGGCAAGCAGCGCAACGGGCCCACGGGCACGGTCAAGCTGTTCTTCCAGAAATCACAGACGCGCTTTGAAAGCCTGGCGATGGGGTCCACTGACGATTTTTGATGAAAAATCCCTCTACCGCTTTCTGGTTAAGGGTTTTTTGCTATCAATTAGTGACTTCTTTCCGCGAGACCTGTGGCTCTCGTGGCACCCAACTGACGCAGCATTTCGGCCAAACTTTTGGCCGGCTCATCGCTGAAACGCTCGGGCAGTGGCTGGGCGGCTGCCATGCGGTCCACACGGAATGCCCTGAAGGCTCCGCGCAGCTCGCACCAGGCGGCCAGCGTCCATACCTTGCCCCAATAAAAGCACCCCAAGGGCCGCACGGTGCGCTGCGTAGGGGCTCCGTGCGCGTCGCAGTAGGTCAACTGCAGCTTGTGTCGCGCCACAGCGGCTTCGCGCAGCACCTGCAGGCGCGCGCGAGCGGCGTCGTCTGCGGGCAAGGCGGGTGCGTAAAGCGCCTGCGCTTCGGCCGCGGCTCTGGCTGCCGGAGGAAGAATGGAGAGAATTTTCCCCAGTGCCGAGCCGATCTGGTAGGCCATGGCGGGATCAACCCAGCTTTGCGCCAGGCGTGCCGAGACCACCAGGGCCGAAGCTTCCTCCGGCGTGAACATCAAGGGAGGGAGCTCAAAGCCCTTGCCCAAGCGGTAGCCCACGCCGGCTTCGCCCTCGATGGGAACACCTTGGTGCTGAAGATCGGCCACGTCGCGGTAGACCGTGCGCTCGGAAACCTCCAGCCGCTGCGCGAGAAAGGCGGCCGTCGAAAGCCGGCGCCCCCGAATGAGCTGCACCAGTTGAAACAGGCGGTCGGCACGGCGCATGGGTACTGGATGGGGGGCGGCTACACCACGCCAATATACAGGGCCGCTTGGCTGGGGCTGCTGTAGGCCTCGAAATCGGTTCGGTAGCGGCGCTGGACTTCCGGATGGGCGTCGAAGTACAGCCAGACGCGCTGCCATGCGGCCAGCACCGAAAATGGCACCGGTCCATCGGCCGGGAATACCAGGTAGTCGCCTGCCTCGACGGTCACTGCGGCGCCCTGCGTCACGGCCACGCCCACCGTCAGGTCGTAAGCACCGCTGGCGTCGGATTCATAGCCTGAATAGACCCCGAAATTGCGTGGATCGGCGCTACGGTGCGGGGTTTGGCCCATCAGATCCTCGGCGAAAAACCGCCCCCAGAGCGGAGCGATGCGCGCCGTCTGCGGATCGCCTTCAGCGCTGTTCGTGGTCCGGGTTGTGAGGCCGGCGACAGAGAAGGCATTTTGGTGTTGACGAATGGGTTCCATCGCTCTAATCCGGTAAATCTTGAAAACCCAGCGCCTGCCTGTCGGCCTGCATGGCGCGGGCAATCAACTGCATGTCGTGGGTGGAAACGTCGAACAGGCCGAAGCGAAACTTGGCGCCCCAGCGTTCTGGATTCTCGATGAATTCGAAAGCGCCGAGAAGCGGTGCAATCGGTGTCTCGAAAGCGGCTGCGTAGTGCATATCGCGGCGCCAGGAGACAAAGCCATTTCCCATGTCGAATTCATACGGCAGGCCCGGCTTCACCACCCCGATGGAGACAAAGCTTTGCAGTCGGTCGGTCCCGCCATAGACCGTGGCGGGCGCGTAGCAGGCCATCCGGTCGCCGGCTGCGATGCGTTGCAGCGGTGGCCGTTTTCCGTGGCACACCTGCATGAAGCCCAGTGGACGGTGGTCGCGACCGAGCCGGGCGTGCTCGGCGCTGGCGACGGCGATCCAGTTGCGCGGGGGCATGGCTGCTCAGGCCAGGGCGTGCAACCCGATAAGATTGCCTTCGGTATCGCGCACCTGGGCGACGAAGCCCATGTCTGCAGGCAGTGCCGATTTGGGCTCCACGATCTGTCCGCCAGCGCCTTCCGCCCGCGCCAGCGCGGCGTCGAGGCTGGGCATGCAGTCCAGATAGATGCGCACGCCGCTTCCGGACGGCGCGCAGGCATCGCTGGCCGCAAGCAGCGCGCCACCGGTAGCGGGCTGCGCATAGGGAAATACGGCAAGCACTGCGCCACCGAAGTTTTGACGCCGCAGCGTCCGGTCGAGCATGCTTTCGTAGAAATTCTGTGCCCGGTCGAGGTCGGTGACCGGAATTTCGAACCAGTTGATGGCTTGGGTCATGGCAGGGTCTTTCATTGCATTGAGGAAGACGCCATGGTGCGTGGCTGCTACTGACAACGTGGTGTCAGCAGCCTGCACGGCACGAAGAAAAACGGCCTGTGGCACCGCGTCGGTGCCACAGGCCGCTGATGCGGCGGCGACAGGCGCGCCTACAGCACGTCGCTTGCAAAGTCCGCCAGGCGCGAACGCTCGCCGCGCGCCAGCGTGATGTGGCCGCTGTGCGGCCAGCCTTTGAAGCGGTCCACGGCAAAAGTCAGGCCCGAGGAGCCTTCGGTGAGATAGGGCGTATCGATTTGCGCCAGGTTGCCCATGCAGATGATCTTGGTGCCTGGGCCGGCGCGGGTAATCAAGGTCTTCATCTGCTTGGGCGTCAGGTTCTGCGCTTCATCAATGATGACGAACTTGTTCATGAAGGTGCGCCCGCGCATGAAGTTCATGCTCTTGATCTTGATGCGGCTGCGGATCAGGTCGTTGGTGGCAGCGCGCCCCCATTCGCCGGCGTTGCCACCGTCGCCCTTGGCCAGAAATTCCAGGTTGTCGTCCAGCGCGCCCATCCAGGGGCCCATCTTTTCTTCCTCGGTGCCGGGCAGGAAGCCGATGTCCTCGCCCACGCTCACCGTGGCGCGGGTCATGATGATTTCGGTGTAGCGGCGGTCGTCAAGCACCTGGGTCAGCCCCGTGGCCAGTGCCATCAGCGTCTTTCCGGTGCCTGCCGTGCCGGCCAGCGTGACGAAGTCGACTTCCGGATCCATCAGCAGGTTCACGGCGAAGTTCTGCTCGCGGTTGCGCGTGGTCACGCCCCACACGGCATTCTTGGCGTGGCCGTAGTCCTTGAGCGTTTTCAGTACCGCCGTCTTGTCGCGGATTTCGCTTACACGGGCGAACAGACTGGGCTCGCCGGGCGCCTCAAAGTAGACGAACTGATTGATCATCAGCTGCGGCACGATGGGGCCGCTGATGCGGTAGAACGTGTGCGCGCCGCTCTGCCAGCTCTCGACCGATTTGCCGTTGCGGTTCCAGAAATCGGGCGGCAGCGGCAGGACGCCGGAATACAGCAGATCGCCGTCTTCCAGCGCTTTGTCGTTCTGGTAGTCCTCGGCGGGCAGGCCCAGCGCGCGTGCCTTGACGCGCATGTTGATGTCCTTGGACACCAGCACCACTTCGCGCCCCGGATGCTGCTTGCGCAGGCCTTCCACGACGCCCAGGATCTGGTTGTCCGCCTTGCCTTGGGGCAGGCCGACCGGCAGTTGGTAATCCAGCCCCGAGGTCTGGAAGAACAGGCAGCCGCCCGCAGCGCGCTGGCCCGTCGAATCCAGGGCGATGCCCAGAGCGATGTCTGCGCCGGGCGTAGCCACCAGGGCGTCGAGCGAGCGGCTGACCTGGCGGCCGTTGCGCGCGACCTCGGTCATGCCTTTCTTGTGCCCGTCAAGCTCTTCAAGCACGATCATCGGGAGATAGATGTCGTGTTCCTCGAAGCGAAACAGGCTGGTTGGGTCGTGCAACAGCACGTTGGTGTCCAGCACAAACAACTTCTTGGGCCCAGTACCTCGCTTCTTGCGTTCGCGTGCCGGGCGTGCGGCCGCCGGGGCTGGCGTTGCTGCAGACGGAGCCGGAACTTCGGCTCGGGCGCCAGGTTGGGGCTTGGCTTGGGGAGCTGCGTGCTGGGGCGCGGTCTGCGGGGGGGCGGGGCGGCGTGCGCGCGCCTTGGCAGGTGCCGACTCGGGCGCGACGCTCGATTGCGCCGCCACGGCGGGGGAAACAGACTCTATCGGTTCTTCCGCCGGGACGGTGCTGCGCCGACTGCGCGGCGCAGCCTGGTGGTCAAAAGCATCTTGATGGAGAAGGGCGGCACGCCGGGTGGGGGCGGGGGGCAGGGGCATGGTGCAAATGGCCTCGGGCGAATCAGAAAAACAAAAAGCCGCCTGGAGGCCGAGGCGGCTTGATGAGCTAGTGTGCTGTCCCGTAAATAGTTGCCTGAAATGAAATCGATGGATTCGTGCTCAGGACAAGGCGCAAGCCGCAGTGATAGCCGTTGCTATCTCGAGGATTTGCAACGCGGTACTGGGCGGGAAGGCGCGATTTCATAGGCAATGTATTTGCGGGACAGCACACTAGGTGGGCGTTGCGCGGTGCAGCGGCATCGGCCCATTATGCATGGCCGCTTGCCCCGCCACGGGCAGGGCGGGTACGCCGTTTAAGCAGCTTGCTTGAGCGTCTTGAGGGCCTTGACCGCCTTGAGAACTTCTTCCACGTGGCCAGGAACCTTCAGGCCGCGCCATTCTTCGGCCAGCGTGCCATCGGCATTGATCAAAAAGGTGCTGCGCTCAATGCCTTTGACCTTTTTGCCGTACATGATTTTGTTTTTGACCACGCCAAACATGTGACACATTTTCTCTTCGGTGTCGGCAATCAGCTCAAACGGCAGTTCGAGTTTCTCTTTGAACTCGTCGTGCGACTTCATGTTGTCGCGAGAGACGCCGAACACGGCCGCACCGGCCTTGACGAAGTCCTTGTATTTGTCTCGAAACTGCATGGCCTCGGTGGTGCAGCCGGGCGTGTTGTCCTTGGGATAGAAGTACAACACCATGACCTGCCCGTTGTGCGAAGTGTTGCTTACTTTCACACCGCCGGTGGCATTGGCTTCGAATTCGGGGAGGGGTTTATTGACAACGATCGCCATATATCTTTAATCTCTCTCGGTGAGGTCGTTGAAGAACCGGGGCATGCATCTGTTCTTTTTGTCGTATAACCCCGGCAGCAACCCGTGATTTTACTCTGAAACCCTATTCCCTGGCACTTTGGGGCGGCTTGGCCCCGGCAGACTCAAGGGCTTGGTGGCGGGGCAATGATCAGGGCGACCACCACGTTGCGGCCCTCGCCCGCCAAAATGTTGTAGGTGCGGCAGGCAGCAAAACTGTCCATGGTCTCCAGACCAATGCGTTTGGCAAACAGCGGCGCCAACCAGGCAGGGGCCACAAAACGCGTGCGCTCGCCACAGCCCATCAGCATGACTTCGGCGTCGAGCGCGGCCAGTTCGGTGAAGTGCGCAGGCGTCAGCTCCTCAAAACTGCGTGGGCCCCATGGCTGGCGCAGACCACGGGCGCCCAGAATCACGCTGGATTCGATCTTTTCGCTCCCTACTGCGATCCAGCCGGGGCCGTAGCCGGAGATGCTTTGCGCATCGATGCGATCGGGTTGGAACTTCATAAATCAGGCGGGCTGTAATGGGCTGCGGCTCGGCCGGTGGCAAAGCAGAAAGGCGGAGGAACTGTGGTCAAATTATAGGTTTCGCCGCTCTGCAGACCGTTCCTTGCCGCAAAGTCCTTAGCTTCACCGCGCATGAAAACCATCCACAAATCCGCCAAGCTCGCCAACGTCTGCTACGACATCCGGGGCCCGATCATGGACGCGGCGCGGCAGATGGAGGAAGAGGGCCACAAGATCATCAAGCTCAACATCGGCAATCTGGCGGTGTTCGGTTTTGATTCGCCCGAGGAAATCCAGCAGGACATGATCCGAAACCTCCCCAATTCGGCGGGTTACTCGGACAGCAAAGGCATTTTCGCCGCGCGCAAGGCGGTGATGCATGAGACGCAGCTGCAAGGCATTGTCGGCGTCACGCTCGACGATATTTACCTGGGCAATGGCGCGAGCGAGCTGATTGTGATGGCGACCAACGCGCTGCTCGACAACGGCGACGAGCTGTTGCTGCCTTCGCCCGACTACCCGCTGTGGACGGCGGCGGCCAGCCTCTCGGGCGGCACGCCGGTGCATTATTTGTGCGAGGAAGCCAATGGCTGGATGCCCGATTTGGCCGACATCCGCGCGCGCATCACGCCGCGTACCAAGGGCATCGTCGTCATCAACCCCAACAACCCGACCGGGGCGCTCTATTCCGACGCGCTCTTGCAGGGCATTGTGGACATCGCCCGCGAGCACGGCCTGGTCATTTTTGCCGACGAGGTCTACGACAAGGTGCTGTACGACGGCGTGCGCCACACGCCGATTGCGCTGCTTTCCGAAGACGTGCTCACGCTCACCTTCAATTCGCTCTCCAAAAGCTACCGGTCCTGCGGCTACCGCGCCGGCTGGATGGTGGTCTCGGGCGACAAAAAGCCCGCCCGCGACTACATCGAGGGCCTGAACATGCTCTCGAACATGCGGCTGTGCTCCAACGTGCCCGGCCAGTGGGCGATTCAGACGGCGCTGGGCGGCCACCAGAGCATCAACGAGCTGGTGGGCGAGGGCGGGCGCCTGCGCCGCCAGCGCGACCTGGCCTACGAGCTGATTACCGCCATTCCCGGCGTCAGTTGCGTCAAGCCGCAGGCGGCGCTGTACATGTTTCCCCGGCTCGACCCGGCGGTGTACCCGATTCAGAACGACCAGCAGTTCTTCCTGGAGCTGCTGCAGGAAACGCGCGTGATGCTGGTGCAGGGCACGGGTTTCAATTGGGCCTCGCCGGACCATTTCCGCATCGTGTTCCTGCCGCACGAGGACGACCTGCGCGAAGCCATCGCCCGCGTGGCGCGTTTCCTGGCGGCAGCGCGCAAGCGCTTTGGCACCGATTGACTCTTGTTTTGATAGCTGAAAGCGCTTATGCAGTAAGCGCTAGAGGCCAATCTGATTGATATTTTGACTATGAAACCCATCCAAGTAGGCCTTCTGGGCATCGGCACCGTCGGCAGCGGCGTTTTCAACGTGCTGGCGCGCAACCAGGAAGAAATCCAGCGCCGCGCTGGCCGTGGCATCGCCATCACCATGGTGGCCGACCTGGACGTGGAGCGCGCCAAGAACGCGGTGGGTGAAGGCGTTGATGTGGTGAGCGACGCGCGCGCCGTCATCGCCAACCCGAACATCGACATCGTCATCGAGCTCATTGGCGGTTACGGCATTGCCAAGCAACTGGTGATGGAGGCCATTGCCGCCGGCAAGCACGTAGTCACGGCCAACAAAGCCCTGCTCGCAGTGCACGGCAGCGAGATTTTTGCTGCGGCCTCCGCCAAGGGCGTGATGGTGGCGTTCGAGGCGGCTGTCGCCGGTGGCATCCCCATCATCAAGGCGCTGCGCGAGGGCCTCACGGCCAACCGCATCCAGTGGCTGGCCGGCATCATCAACGGCACGACCAACTTCATCCTCTCCGAGATGCGCGACAAGGGCCTGGACTTCGACGCCGCCCTGAAGGACGCGCAGCGCCTGGGCTACGCCGAAGCGGACCCGACCTTCGACATCGAAGGCGTGGACGCTGCGCACAAGGTCACCATCATGTCGGCGATTGCCTTTGGAATCCCCGTGCAGTTCGACAAGGCCTACATCGAAGGCATCACCAAGCTGGCCGCGCAAGACATCAAATACGCTGAGCAGCTGGGCTACCGCATCAAGCTTCTGGGCGTCAGCAAGCGCGTGGACAAGGGCATTGAGCTGCGCGTGCACCCCAGCCTGGTGCCGGCCAAGCGCCTGATTGCCAACGTCGAGGGCGCGATGAACGCCGTCGTGGTGCACGGCGACGCCGTTGGCACCACGCTGTACTACGGCAAGGGCGCCGGCAGCGAGCCCACGGCCAGCGCGGTGATTGCCGACCTGGTGGACATCACGCGCCTGCACACCGCCGACCCGCACCACCGCGTGCCGCACCTGGCGTTCCAGCCCGGCACGCTGCAAGACGCCATGGGCGATTTGCCCGTGCTCCCGATGGATGAGGTCGTCACCAGCTATTACCTGCGTCTGCGCGTAGCCGACCAGGCCGGTGTACTTGCCAGGGTGACCGGCTTGCTCGCGCAGCACGGCATCAGCGTGGACGCCATGCTGCAGCGCGAAGCGGAGGACGTGGGCGGCGAAGGCTCGACCCAGACTGACCTGATCATCCTGACCCACGACGCACGCGAGGGCACGGTGAACGCCGTGTTGGCCGAGCTGCAGGCGCTGCCGACCGTGCTCGCCCCCATCGTGCGCATCCGCAAGGAAGAGCTGAACTGACCATGCTGTACCTCTCCACGCGCGGCCACCCCGAGCGCAAGCACTTCTGCGACATCCTGCTCGAAGGCCTGGCGCCCGACGGCGGCCTGTACCTGCCTGAGCACTATCCGCAGATTGACGACGCCGCTTTGACGCGCCTGCGCCGCGTACTGCGCGAGCAGGGCTACGCAGAGCTGGCGTTTGAAATTCTGTCGCTCTACATCGACGATATTCCCGCCAACGACCTGCGTGCGCTGTGCCACAAGACGTACACCGCCGAAATTTTCGGTACGCCTGAAATCGTCCCGCTGCGTCCGCTTGAACCCGGCCTGTGGCTGCAAGCCCTGTCCAACGGTCCGACGCTGGCCTTCAAGGACATGGCGATGCAACTGCTCGGCAACCTGTTCGAGTACGAACTGGCGCGCCGTGGCGAAGAGCTCAACATCCTCGGCGCCACCAGTGGCGACACCGGCAGCGCCGCCGAATACGCCATGCGCGGCAAGCGGGGCGTGCGCGTCTTCATGACCAGCCCGCATGGGCGCATGAGCGCTTTCCAGCAGGCGCAGATGTTCAGCCTGCAGGACGAAAACATCCACAACATCGCCATCGAAGGTGTGTTCGACGACTGCCAGGACATCGTCAAGGCCGTCAGCAACGACCTGGCGTTCAAGCGCAAGTACAAGATCGGCACGGTCAACTCGATCAACTGGGCGCGGCTGCTGGCGCAGGTGGTGTACTACTTTGCCGGCTACCTGCAGGCCACCACGTCGAACGACCAGAAGGTCAGCTTCGCCGTGCCCAGTGGCAACTTCGGCAACATCTGCGCCGGCCACGTCGCGCGCAGCATGGGCCTGCCGATAGCCAAGCTGGTCGTGGCGACGAACGAGAACGACGTGCTCGACGAGTTCTTCCGCACCGGCGTCTACCGCGTGCGCGCCAGCGCCGATACCCACGAGACCTCCAGCCCGTCCATGGACATCAGCAAGGCCAGCAACTTCGAGCGCTTTGTGTTCGACCTGCTGGGCCGCGACGGCGCGCGCACGCAGGCCTTGTTTGGCGAAGCTTTGGCGCGCGAGGGCCGCTTTGATTTAAGCGCCGACCCCCACTTTGCCGACGCTGCGAAGCGCTACGGTTTTGTCAGCGGCAAGAGCACGCACGCCGACCGCCTGGCCACCATCCGCGACACGCACCAGCGCTTTGCCACCACCATCGATACCCACACTGCCGACGGCGTCAAGGTCGCGCGCCAGCACCTGGGTGCGCTCGATGTGCCGATGATCGTGCTGGAGACGGCCTTGCCCATCAAGTTCGCCGAGACCATTACCGAAGCGCTGGGCCATCCGCCTGCGCGCCCGGCGCGTTTCGACGGGATTGAGGCTTTGCCCAAGCGAGTGCAAGTGATGCCGGCCGATGTGCAGCAGGTCAAGGACTACATCGTCAGGCATTGCGATTAGTGATAAAAAATGGCTCTAGCGCTTTATCCATAAGCACGAGAAGCTATTTTTATTATAGCAACCAGGAGTTTCCATGAAGGTTGTCGGCTTTGCCGGATTCTCGGGCTGCGGCAAGACCACGCTGGTGGAAAAGCTGATTCCCGAATTGCGCGTGCGCGGCTTGCGTGTCTCGGTGGTTAAGCACGCACACCACAGTTTCGACATCGACCACGCCGGCAAAGACACTTTCCGCCACCGCGAGGCCGGCGCGTTCGAAGTGGTAGTGGCGTCCGACCGACGCCTGGCGCTGATGCGCGAGTTTGAGCACCCGGCCCAGCTTTCGGTGCATCAGTTGCTGGCCGAGCTGTATGAAGGCGTGGACTGGGTCTTTGTCGAAGGCTTCAAGGAAAGCGATTTGCCAAAGATCGAGATCTGGCGTGCGCCCGAACCGGGCAGCGCGCCGCGCCCGGTGCGCTACGCGCAGGACGATTTCATCGTCGCGCTGGCCACCGACGCGCCTGGCGCCCTGCCGGAGCCCACCGGCCTGCCGCTCCTGGACCTCAACGCCCCCGCAGAGGTCGCGGATTGGCTGCTCGGCCAGGGTGAGCGCTTTGACTACGATTGGGAGCTGCACGGAGAAGCCTTGCCATGCGCCCCCCGATGAAACCACTCGACGACGCGCTCGCCGAGCTGCTGGGGCACGCCACGCCGCTGGCCGGCGGCGACACCGTTGCCACCTGGGACGCCGATGGCCGCGTGCTGCAAGTGGCCGCCATCTCCCCGCTGCAGGTGCCGCCGCAGGACAACAGCGCCATGGACGGCTACGCCCTGCGCTGTGCCGATGTGCCTTGCGCCGGTGCCGAGCTGCCCGTCTCGCAACGCATTGCGGCCGGCAGCGCGGGCGAGCCGCTCGCGCCTGGCAGTGCGGCGCGCATTTTCACTGGCGCGCCCGTGCCTGCAGGGGCTGACGCCATCGCCATGCAAGAAGACTGCATGGCGCTGGAGGGTGGCGCCGTGCGTATCAACGCCGTGCCACGCCCCGGCCAATGGATTCGCCGCGCTGGCGAAGACATCACGATGGGCAGCGAGGTACTGGCTGCTGGCGCGCGACTTGCACCGGCAGAACTCGGTTTGGCAGCCAGTATTGGCCTGGCGCACCTGCAGGTGGCACGCCGCCCGCGCGTGGCCTTGTTCTCCACCGGCGACGAACTCGTCATGCCCGGCGAGGTGGTGCCGCAAGCCATGAAACCCGGTGCCATCTACAACAGCAACCGATTCTTCCTGCGCGCCATGCTGCAGCGCCTCGGTTGCGAGGTGAGCGATTTCGGTATTGTTCCCGACCAGCGCGACGCCACCATCGCCGCGCTGCGCGAGGCGGCCGAAGGCCACGATCTCATCCTTACCAGCGGCGGGGTGTCGGTAGGCGAAGAAGACCATATCAAGCCCGCCGTGGAGACACTCGGGCGCCTGGATCTGTGGCAGATCGCCATGAAACCGGGCAAACCGTTCGCTTATGGTCGCATAGCCAACGCGCACTTCATGGGCTTGCCGGGCAATCCCGTGTCGAGCTTTCTGACCTTTGCGGTACTGGTCCGACCGTTTCTGCTGCGCTTGCAAGGCGTGGCCGACGTCGCTCCGAAAACAATAGCTGCCCGCGCAGATTTCACCTGCGCCAAGGCCGATAAACGCCGAGAATTTTTGCGCGTACGCCACAACGAAGCCGGCGGTTTGGACCTGTTTGCGAACCAGAGCTCGGGTGTGCTCACCTCGGCCGTCTGGGGAGACGGAGTGGTGGACAACCCGGCCGGCGAGACGATTGCCGTGGGCGACACGGTGCGCTTCATTTCCTTTGCGGAGCTGCTGTCATGAAACTTTACCCCCACGCTCCACCGCTTCGCGGGTCGCTGCCCCCCGAGGGGGCCGCCATTCATCTTGGGGCGGCCCGGCGATGAATATCACCGTGCGCTACTTTGCCTCCATCCGTGAGGCCGCCGGCACCGCCAGCGAGGAACTGGACACCGAGGCCGGCACCATCGCCGAACTGCGTGCCGAGTTGCTCACGCGCGGCGGCGCGCTCGCGCAAGCCCTGGCCCCCGGCCGTGCAGTGCGCATGGCGCTCAACCAGGCGCTGGCGCACGAGCATGCGGGGCTGTCGGAAGGCGACGAAGTGGCATTTTTCCCCCCGGTGACGGGCGGGTAGGCGACTGCGCAAAGCTTTTGAAGGGTGCGCCGACGGGCGGTTCTGCGACCCACGACAGCGAGGGAAATCTGGGCCCTGCCGCAGTCCAGCCTGCAAGTACCGGGCCTTCTCGGATTTCCAGTGCCCCGCACCGCGAAACGAGTGATGGGGCTACCCATGGGCTGCGGTCGTAGCGGCCATCAATCAGCACCTTAGGGCGGTCTGCCAATTGCAGCGCCAGCGCTCCCGCCACGGCAGGCGGTCCGGACACTACGCAAATATCGCCGTTCAATGCTGCACGGGCAGGCCCTTCGACGGCCTGCGCCAGTGCGGCGCTGTCAAACATGCGCCAATGGCCATCTTGAAAGACCGTCGGTCCGCGTGGAGAGGACAGCCCGTCCTGCAGCAGAAGCACGACTTGCAATGCCGCGAACGCAAGGTAGACACTGCGCCTCGAAACGGCTCGCCACGCCACGCGTTGTCCGGCGAGTTCCATGACGGCCGGGACGGCAAAGAGCAGAAAGGGGGTTCCCCAATGCAATTGAAGTTCAGCCCCGGTCAAGAGCCCCATGGCGACCATGAAGACCAGCGGGCCGAACCCATAAATCAGCAGGAATGCGCGGCTGGCTGGGGCCGTTTCAGGGACTGTCTTGCTCGGCGGGGCATGGCCGCGAGGGGCTTGGCGTCGCAAGTGGTAAACCGTCAGGCCAAGCAGTATCCATGCGGGCAGCGCACGGTTCAGGAGTTGATCGACGAGCCAATGCATCGATTCGAACCAGCGGTGCAAGCCCTGCGCGTGGAGCCCCAGGGAGGTACTTGTTGCGTACTGGATGGGTGCGAAATCGTGGGCACGCAGCCAGAGCACATGCGGCGTGAACACCAGCATGGACACCAACGCCGCCAGCAGCAGGCCACGCCGCTGCGCGAGCACCCGCCAACTGCGCTGGTGGAGCCAGAAGGCAAGAATGCAGGCAACCGATACCGCAATCTGGTATTTGGCCAGCGCCCCCAACCCCATGGCCAGGCCCAGTGCCAGCCACCAGCGTGTCAGGCCAGTGCGAAAGGCCTGCCAATAGATGGCAGCACTGGCCGCCACAAACACCATCAATACCACGTTGTGGTTGTAGTAGTACAGCCTTCCGTTGTAGTAGGTGATGCACAGCGCTGCCAGCAGTGCGATGGTGGCGTAGGGTTCACCGCGCAGGCGGCACAGCAGCCGCCACATCACGGCCATGCTGGCGAGCGTGCAGGCCGCGCCGACGGCGTAACTGGTGAGGGCGTTGACTCCGAACAGCCGCGTGGGGATCCAGAACAGCCACGAAGGCAGAGGTGGGTGCTTGTAGTACCCGCCCTCCAAAGAGTGCACCCAGGTGAGTTGCTCAATGTTGTCGGTCGGCGGGGACAGGCTGACGAAGGACAGCAGTGCCAGCCAGACGATCCCAAATACCAGCAGCGTCAGCGCAACGGGGCCCCAGGAATCTGGGGCTTCCCAGGGACGTTGTCCTTTCCAGCGTGCAAATTCATCGACCGTGAGCGGTGTCTGTGCCAGCGATAGCGGGGGCGCTGGGGAGCAAATGCCTGGCATGGTGCAGTGGGTCGCTATCGCGCGGTGGAATGGCGTGGATACTGGCAGGCCTTTCTTAGGCCCAGGTTAGGGCCATGTTCTGGCCGTGCAACGCTGCTTTGCTGCCTGCTTGCAGCCGGATCTGGCGGGCCATCGCTGGGCCTTGTCCCAAGACGACAGAATTTGATGGCTGTTTGAAATAACTTGTGAGGTGCATCAAAAAAACATCATGGGATGCACTCATGCTTGGGTGAGCGCTCCGCGATAGGCTTGCTGCACATCTGGATCGGGGATTCCCGAAGGCGAAGTCGTTTCAGCAGCGGACCAACGGGAGACCCTATGCGCGCCCTTGAACTCTTGCTTTTTCCGCCTTCCTGGCTGCTGGGGCGCATGTCCCTGCGGACACGGCTCCTGCTGCTGGCCTTGCTGGCTCTGGTGCTGTTTCCCGCCATGGCTTTCTGGATGGCATGGCCGGGCCTTGCTGATTCGACGTTCGGGGCACGCGCAGCGCTGGCAGCGTTGGTGGGGGGCCTGTCTGCCTACTTGTATGCGGGGTTTGCTGTCAACCTGCTCACCTCGGTAGCGGCGCTGGGCCAGGTGGCGCGCAACAACGCGCGCGGCGATTTGTCGCAGGCCGTGGTGGTGCCGGGCAGTGACGACCTGGCTCTGGCGGGGCGCCATCTTGAATCGATGAATGAGAACTTCTCAGGGCTGGTGGGGACCATCCGCAACCAAGCCTTGTACGTCTCTCAGGCAGGTGCCGGGCTGACAGCCAACATGCTCGATCTCTCTCAGCGCACCGAGGCCCAAGCTGCCAGTCTGGAGCAGGCGAGCGCCAGCATTGCCTCTCTGAGTGAGTCGGTGCAAGGAACGGCCGCACGATCCAAAGAGGTGGATGCCCTGACACGCCGCGTGCGCGATGAGGCGGACGCCGGAGCGGGCGCCATGGATGTCGCCGTCACTGCCATTGCCGAGATCGCCGCCGGTTCCCGGCGCATGGGGGAGATCGTCAACGTCATCGATGGCATCGCTTTCCAAACCAATATTCTTGCCCTCAACGCGGCCGTGGAAGCGGCGCGGGCGGGTGAGACCGGGCGCGGTTTTGCCGTGGTTGCCAGCGAGGTGCGCACCCTGGCGCAGCGCAGCGCCACGTCGGCGCGCGAGATTCGTGAATTGATAGCCAGCTCGGGGGGGCAGGTGGAAACCGGAGTGGCGCGCATCGACGCCGTCAAAACCAACTTGCGCACCGTGGTTCACGGGGTGCGCGAAGTGGCGCAGGGGCTGACCGACATCAGCGAGGCCAGCAGCGCACAAAGCATGTCGCTGCACGAGGTGGCGCAGGCCGTGCGCGAGCTTGATCAGATCACCCAACACAATGGCAGCATGGTGGAAGGGGCGCTGCAATCCACAAAGGGCCTGGCGGATCGGTCGTCGAGTCTCAGTGCCTCGGTGGCCGCCATTCGTTTGCGCCGCGGCACCGCCGACGAAGCCCATGCCCTGGTGCACCGCGCAGCGGCGCTGGTGGAAGAGATCGGCCTATCGGCTGCGGCCGCCAGGTTTCATGACCCGGCCGGTGAATTTCGGGACCGCGATCAATATATTTTTGTTTTCGATCACCGGGGCGTTTACCAGGTGTTTGGATCGAGCCCGGAGCGCGTCGGGAGAACGGTGCACGAGGTGCCGGGCCTGGATGGCGATCTGGTCCTGCGCGAATTCTTTGCTGCAGCGCAGCGCGGAGGCGACTGGGTGGACTATGAAGTGGTCAATCCGGTGACCAAGGTGGTCGATGAAAAAACCTCGTTCATCCTGCCCTTGGGCCAGAACCAGGTGATCGGCTGTGGCGTTTTCAAGCCCAAGGGCGGCTTCAATCTGCAGACATGAGAACTGCTGAAGCCGGCACGCTTGCTGCCTTAGGAACGCGTCTGCCGCCGCTTGGAAGTGAACGTTCGCTTACTTGCGCCGGGAACAATCGATTTGAATGGCCGCTTTGGCGGTCAGACGCTCGTGGCCGCCGCGTGTAAACACCAGACCGTCAATAGTGATGCGCTGCCCCTCGATCACTGGCTTGGCAGCGGGAATGCGTAAACCGTGCGCTACCGCGTCGTTGGCGATCCAGACTATCTCGGGTGTCTTGAAAGGCTGATCGGTACCGACGTTGATGCGCATTTCCAAGCCTTGCTCCGGATTGTCGTCTTCGTCCTCCAGGGTGACATACACCGCTTGTCCATCGGGGGACTGCCCAGCGCCTTCCATGCTGAACGACAGCACGCCGCTGTCGGCATCCGGGCCCACCGAACAGCGCCTCGGTTCAAACCAGAACAATCCTGCGTCGGTGTCTATGGCGATCTTCGGATAGCTGGTGGCAGAAGTCCTTTGCGCTGCCGTCTTCTGCGCAGCTGCGGGCGCATTGGGCGCTCCAGCCACGGCCTCCGATTCGCTCTTCGAGCATGCGCCCGCCAATACAGCGAATGCAGCTGCGATCCATAGGGATTTCATTTCCTTCTCCTCCATTGAGCACCACGGCGTGTGGCTGGGACGGCCTGGCGACAGGGTGCCGCTGCGGCCTATCGGCGCTTCTGGCTCAGTGCGTGTACTTCGGCGGCCATGTCCCCAACCTGATGGAAGCGCAGCCAGTAGGTGCCGACAGCGTCGTCGAAGACTAAGGCGTTGCGCGCCAGGCCGGTGGTCTGCTGCTCCTGTCCGCCGGCATGGGCGGAGACGACAAAGACCAAGCGCTTGGCGTTGCCGGCAAAAGGCGTAGGTCGCTGCGCATCCTCCCCCATCAAGGTGAGCAGCTGCTCGACCACGCTGGACGGCACAGGGCCTTGCGGGGTGGAGCGGCGGTATGAAGGCGCAGGTGTGACCAGTTTTTGTGGCTCCCAGCGCCCTTTGGGGCCTTCGGCCGACTCCAGATTTGCGCACGGCAGCCCGAGGCATTCCATGGCCGCTGCTTCTTTGGAGGTCACGAGCTTGCGGCTTGCTGCGTCCAGGCCCGCAGTCATGCCGCGCATTGGCGACATGGCAAAGCGCCAGCGCACATGGGGCCCGACGCCAAAGACCTTCACATCGGCCAGGTGCTCGGCCGGTACCGAGTCCACCAGATCGGCATGGACGGCAGGGCCCAGATTGAAGCGCGTGATGTCAACAAAATCGAGTCTGTCGTCCGGTGAAGCCGCTTTGGTGGTCGGTTGGTAGTTGACCAGGTAGCGGGCATGCGGCAGGGCGCCTTCGTGGCTTTCCATCAAAAGCAGTGCGCGTACTGGCGCAGGAAGATCGGCGTCCGGTCGAAACGCAGACGCGCCCATTTTGGGGAATCGGGCGGCGGTGTAGTAGCGACTTCCCTCAAGCGCTTCCACGTCCACTGCGCGAAAACCTTTTGCGTTGATGAAACGTTCTGCGGGGTCGGCATTGGCCGCCGCAGCAGCGGCGAGCAGTAACAGGCCAGACAGCCATACCTTGATCGTTGCGGTGTGCCCCATCCCGTTTCTCCGAAAATCCAACAGGCGATCACCATAGTCGAAAAATCGCTGAGTTATTTTATTTTGCCAAATACCTATGAAAATCAATGGCTTACTATTAATTTCAGTAAATCAGTGTATGGTTTATGCGGCACAAGTGGAGCGGTAGAGGTAGCTCGATCTTCCTTTTTGGCCACACGCAGTAGTGCTTTGGCAGTTTCTGTGTGATCTTGTTGAGATGATTTTTACATCCGAGTCGTCAAATTCTATAAAACATCGTAAAAAATAATAATTCCGCACAAATTTCATGAATTTCGAATTGTTTTGCACTCGAGGATTCTATTAATGCAGTTCATTCGGTCTTTTTTCTTCCAACTGGCATGGCTGTTTTCCATGGCGCTGCTAGCAAGTTGCGGCGACGCAGGGTCTGGCGCCAGCAGTTCTGCCGCTGCTGTGCCCGCAGGCTCCATAGAACGAAAGATGCAGGATGGCGTGCGCTTTACCATCGACGGTCCTGTTTTTGGAGGGCCGGTGAGTTTCGTCGTGCCCGGTGACGGCGAGTATTTGCACTTGTACATGAGCGACAGCATGTTCAGTCTCATGCTTAAGCAGAAGCGCGGATTGCGCTCCGAGGACGGCAAGCACATTCTTGACATGGTGGTGCTCGGCACCGAGCCGGCCGGCGAAGGTGAATTCACCGAGAACTCTCAACTGACCGAGTTTTCGCTTGGGTTCGTGGCCCACGCAGAGACTCCGCAAAGCGAGAGTGTCTCGATGAGCTTCAGCTCCAAAGGAATCAAACAACCGGTGCGTCTGGTGATGGAGCGCTACGACCTCAAAAATGACATTGCGAACGGGCACTTCACGGCGCGCCTGCGGCGCAGCAATGTCAAGAGCACCGACCAGTTCTATGAGGCCAAGGGTGAATTCCAGGTAAAGGACTAGGGCCTGTCAACAGGCACTTGACGGGTCCGTTTCGGATGTCAGCAGCGGGCAGGGCCAGACCAGTAGCTCGGCCAGCCGCCGCACCACCCAGGTGGCCTCCAAGCGGCTGACGCCGGACTCTGTGGTGCACAGTCCAGCGTGGATGCGGCGCAGAATTTCGGCCTCGGACGGTGCCTGAACGTGGTACAGCGTCTGGGCATGGGCCACCAAGTGGCTCGCCAGGTCTTCGCACAACTCGTAGTGCTGGCGTACCACATCGGCGCTCTCACGCAGCCGGCCGCGCGCATCGGCAAACAAGGCAGTGAAGCTCGGCGGAACGATAATCTGGTTGTCGTCTTCCTGCATGGTGATGCGCTTCGCGTCAGTCGGGCGTGAACAAGCGCTCGAACTTTTCGCGGTCTGCTTCCAGCTCGAAACTCACCAACTGGCCCATCTTGCCGTCGCTGGCGCGGCAGGCGGCGAACAGCGTGGCGCGGCCTGCGAAATGAAAATCCTCCAGCACGATCAGCGCGTAGGGGTGCGGCACAAACAGCTGCACGCCAAACACCTCGCGGTGGCGGTTGCGCGGTGAGGGAAAGAGCTTGTAGCCGGAGATGTCGATCGTCTGGGTTGCCATGGGGTTGCCGTTACAGTGGCGGGCAATGCTACACATTAATTTTGCGGGACGGGTTCATGGCAACGCGTGACAAGAACGCCTGGGCGCTCAAGGTGCTGGCGCTGGTCAAGGCTGGCAATCTGCCTGCGGCCCTGGCGCAGACGCAGGTGGCGCCCACAGCGGGCGACATTGTGCGGCTGCAGGCCTTGCTTGCCGGCTTGCCCGCTACGCCCGCACTGCGCCATTTTGTCGGCCAGGTGGAAGACGCCCGCACTTTGATGGCCGCGCCCCGCCTGCACCGCTCGCCATGAAGCCTTAGCCATGACCGCCATCCACGTTGCCATTCAGACCGAAGACTTCGACGTTTCCGCCGAACTGGCTGCGCTGCGTGCGCAGGACGGCCGCGTCGGCGCAGTGTGCAGCTTTGTCGGTACCGTTCGCAGCCGCAATGCCGGTGAAGGCATCGCAGCCATGGAGCTGGAGCATTACCCGGGCATGACTGAGCGGGCCATCCATGCCATGGCGCAGGAGGCGTTTGCGCGCTTCGATATTTACGGCGCGCGCGTGATCCACCGCGTCGGCGTTCTTGCGCCGCTGGACCAAATTGTTCTGGTGGCCGTGAGTGCCTCGCACCGGGGCCAGAGCTTTCAGGCCTGCGAGTTCCTGATGGACTACCTGAAAACCCAGGCGCCGTTCTGGAAGAAAGAAACCACGCCCGGCGGCGCGCGCTGGGTGGACGCACGAGAGAGCGACGATGCAGCCCTGGCGCGCTGGGGCATTGAGGCCACCAACGCCGGTCGCTGAAACGGCTTGCTGCAGCGGCAGCGACCTCCCGTCACCCTGGCTGGATGCGTACCGACACCTTGTCGCTGTACACGGACCTGATGCGGCCGTCGATTTCCACGCACAATGCTCCGCGCGCGTCTATGCCGCGTCCGATGCCCGACTGCATCCCCTGCGGGCCGTGCACGCTGAGGGGCTTGCCGGCCAGCCAGTCCATGTGCGCGAAGTCCTGTGCAAAGGGCGCCAGGCCTTCTTGCTCGAAGCGCAGCAGGCCGATGCGCAGGGACGCAATGATGCGGGCCGCCAGCTCGTTGCGGTCGGGCGGCGTGCCGCCGCACAGCGTGGCCAGGTCGGCAGCCGGCTGATCGAGCGTACCGTGCACTGCGGGCGACAGGCGCACATTCAAGCCCACTCCCACGCGGACCACGCTCGGGCCATCGTATTCGCCGCTGACTTCGATCAGGATGCCGGCCAGCTTGCCTTGGGCGGCCACCACGTCGTTGGGCCATTTGAGCTGCAGTCCGGGGACCCCGGCGCAGGTCAGCGCCTGCACCACGCACACGCCCATGGCGATCGACAGTCCCGACAGCCTTGCCGGGCCGCCAGCAAAATGCGTCAGGCACGACAGGGTGATACCCAACCCCGGTGGCGAGAGCCAGGCGTGGCTGCGCCGCCCGCGCCCAAGGGTTTGGCGCTCGGCCAACACCACGGTCAAGTCAGGTGCATCCGGCAGGAGACGTGCCAATTCGTCCTGGGTCGAATCGAGCTCCCAGTACAGGTGAACAGGTGCACCAGCTGCGGTCCCCAGCTTGGAAACGATCGACGGGACCTGCAGCAGTTGCATGGGCCAGGGCATCCGGTAGCCGGCGCGGCTGCGTGCCTCAATGGGCAAGCCCATGGCACGCAAAGCATCGATCTGTTTCCAGACGGCCGCCCGTGTCACACCCAACTGGGTGGCGAGCGCTTCGCCAGACACAGGGTTGCCGGTGGCCAGTTGGCGCAGCAGTTCTCTGGCGGGCGGGTCGGGTTGCATGCATCGAGTGTGCCTCAGCTCAGAGGGGCGGCCCAAGGCAGATGACGCTGAAACCGTGCGCCCAGGCCGTTGAGCGAAGAACAGCAAGGTTCGAATTAAAAATAAATAATTACGTAAACAAAACTAAATCATGATTGTTTACAATAGAGTTGCCGCATGCATCTCGCGCGGGTCGTAGCGACAGGGGTGCGTAGTGTGTGCGCCCCGTCCATCAACATTCAAGAGGAACCCATGTCTCAAGATCTCTCCCGTGCTGTCTCTGCGCCAGTCTCACGCCATCCCCATGGGGTGCGCCAAGTGGCCCTGGTTTTGGGCGGTACAGCGGTGCTGGCCGCTTCATCCTACGTCAGCATTCCAATGCAGCCGGTGCCGGTGTCGCTACAAACCTTTGCGGTGCTGATGGTGGGCGCACTGTATGGCTGGCGCTTGGGTGGCCTGACCGTGCTGGCCTGGCTGCTGGAAGCGGCGCTTGGCATGCCCGTGCTGGCAGGCGGCAAAGGCGGGCTGGCGCCCTTCTTTGGCCCGACGGCAGGCTATTTGCTCGCCTTTCCGCTGGCGGCCATGCTGATGGGCTGGCTCGCTGTGCGCGGCTGGGATGGTGCCCATCCACTGCGCGCCTTTTGGGCCATGCTGCTGTGCACCACCTTGATTTTGCTGGTGGGTGGCGCCTGGCTGGGCGCAATGATCGGTGCGGCCAAGGGTTGGCAATTGGGCGTGTTGCCTTTCCTGGTGGGCGATGTTGTCAAGTCGGCCCTGGGCGCTGCCACGCTGGCACTCTGGCACTCGGCACGCACCAGGCTGCCGCGCACGTGATGCTGGAGCTGCGCGCTCACCATCTGCTGTGCATGCTGACGTATGTCGGCAAAGGCTACAGCCCGGAGTTCGCGCGCAACTTTGATGGCATCGTCCGCCGCCTGGCCGCTGGCGAGGAGGCATTGCTGGTGGATGGGCCGGATGCCATTTGTGCTCCGCTGTGCGAGAGCGAGGGGGCCTGCGCCCATTGTTTTGGCGCTGCCGTCCTTGGGCGCGATCAGCGTGCCGCGCAGGAACTCGCTCTGCTGTTGGGCAGACCACTCGGTCCAGGCAGCCGACTGCGGCTGGATGTTGGCCTGCTCAGCCGCATGCGCACGGCTTTTGCCAGCGGGCAGATTCGTGGCGCGTGCGCGGGTTGCGAGTGGGCCGGTCTGTGCACCGGCATTGCATCGACGGACTACGAAGGCGCGCGCCTGCGCATGCCGAAGGCGGTTCTGTCCCTGTGATCGGTAAGCTGCGCAGGCAGATCCAGCCTGCGCAACAAGCGTTCAAAGCGCAATGCCCACGGGCACTTCAATACCTGAGCGGGCTGCAAGTCGCATCTGCAGGTGGTCCATACCAAAGCGCTTTCGAGCACCTCACTGGCCATCAAATATATGGGCGTAGGTCTCGCGCAGCGCCTTTTTTTGCACCTTTCCCATCACGTTCCGCGGCAATTCCTTGGCGATGAACAGATGTTTGGGTACTTTGAACCCGGCAATCTGCGCCTTGATTGCCGCTGTGAGCTGCCCTGCGTCGAGCTGGGCACCGGGAAGCGGCACCACCACCGCGACGACACCTTCACCAAAATCGCGGTGTGGGCAGCCGATGACGGCCGACTCGTCCACACCCGGCAGGTCGTTCAGGTAGCTCTCGACCTCGGCCGGGTACACGTTGTAGCCCCCGGTGATGATGAGGTCCTTGCTGCGCCCGACGATGGTGACGTAGCCCAGGCTGTCTATCTGGCCCATGTCGCCGGTCTTGAACCAGCCGTCGGCGGTGAACTCCTTGGCGTTTGCCTCCGGCATGCGCCAGTAGCCGGGAAACACATTGGGCCCGCGCACTTCGATGCCGCCAATCTCGCCGGCGCCGCAGTGCTTCCCATCCTCGTCCACACAACGCAGGTCGGTGCCGGGCAAGGGGCGGCCCACAGTGCCGGCCACGCGCGAGCCCGCTTCGGGCCGGCAGGGGTTGGAGGTGAGCATCAGCGTCTCGCTCATGCCATAGCGTTCCAAAATGGTGTGGCCAGTGCGTTCCTGCCAGGTCTTGAAGGTCTCGGTCAGAAGCGGTGCGGAGCCGCTGATGAACAAGCGCATGTGGGCGCAGCGCTCTGGGCTGAGATCTGCTTCCTGAAGCATGCGCACGTACAGCGTGGGCACGCCCATAAACACAGTGGCTTGCGGGAACCATTCCAGAGCCTGCCTGGGCTGAAACTTGCCCATCCACAGCATGGTGCTGGCATTGAGCAGCGCGCAGTGCACCGCAACGAACAGGCCGTGGACGTGAAAGATCGGCAGCGCGTGCACCAGCACGTCGCCCGGCACCCAAGCCCACAGCGTATGCAGAACCTGCGCGTTCGAGATCAGATTGCCATGGGTGAGCTGTGCGCCTTTGCTTCGGCCCGTGGTCCCGCTGGTGTAGAGGATGGCGGCGAGCGCATCGGGCGCGAGCTCGCAGATTGCGTGCTCGCCACCATGGTCTGCCGCAGCGTCGATCAGGCTGCCTTTCCCATCGGCGCCAAGGGTGACAAGGTGCTCCACCCCCAGCCCGGCAGCCAGGTCGCGCAGCGCGTCTGCACGCGACGGATCGGCCACAAAGACACGGGGCTCGGCGTTTTCCATGAAGTAGGCCAGCTCAGCCGACTGGTAAGCGGTGTTCAGCGGCACGTACACCACGCCGCTGCGCAGGCAGGCGAGGTAGAAGACAAGTGCGGGCACCGACTTTTCCACCTGCACCATGGCGCGGTCGCCCCTTTGCAGCCCGATGCTCTGCAGCCAACGCGCTATGCGGGCAGATTGCTGGTCGAGGTCGGAAAAGCTGTAGCGGGCACCGGTGTCGGTCTGAATGGCGGTGCGCTCAAGGTGGTCGGCAAAGGCTTGTTGAAACAGGGCGTAGAGGTTTTGTGCAGGCATGGCGGTGAAGAGAGTGAAGTCAGGCGGGCTTTAAAAGGCGCTTGACGGCTGGTGAATGGCTGATGGAGTCGCGCGCGAACTGTTCGTGGCGGGCTTCCACCTTGTCGATCTCGTAGAGGTAATTCACCATCAGTCCGAGAGACTCCCGCACGCCTTTGCGAGACAGATCGGCGGCGAAGTTGACGCGCTCCAGCCGCGCACCGTTGTCCAGGTGAAAGCGGGCTACGGGGTCGGCCAAAGGCGTGTGCGTAGCGTGCACCAGGAACTGTGCGCACAAGCTCACCAAGTCGGCCTGCAAGACTTTGCCCATGGACTGCACATCCTGTGCGCTTGGGGTTGGGTGGGACTGCCTCCACGCAGCGACGCGCTTGTGTGCGGGGTTGTCTTTGGCGCCCTCTTGCGGCATGTCGGCCAGCCAGCGACTCAGGCCCGGCACTGGCGAGAGCGTGCAGAAGGTCTTGATTTGCGGAAGTTCTCGTTGGAGCTCGTCCGCAACTTTCTTGATCAGGAAATTGCCGAGCGACACACCCTTAAGGCCCGGCTGGCAATTGCTGATGGAATAGAACACGGCGGTTTTTGCGCTGTCGACAAGCGGCGTCCTCGATTCCGACTCGATCAAGGGCGCTACGGCGTCGGCCATGCTGTCGACCAAGGCCACCTCGACAAAAATCAGCGGCTCATCGCCGAGCTGCGGGTGAAAGAAGGCGTAGCAGCGCCGATCGGCTTGCACGCGCCTACGCAGGTCGTCCCAACCTTTGATTTCGTGCACCGCCTCATGCTGCATGAGCTTTTCGAGCAGGGCAGCGCTTGATTGCCAGTCCACACGTTCCAGCCGAAGAAAGCCCGGGTTGAACCACGAGCTGAGCAGATGCAGGAAGTCGGCGTCGACTGCTGCGAGCTCGGCATTGTTCTTGCGCAGCCCGAGCAGGTCGTTGCGCATGGCCAGCAGCATGGCCGTGCCTCCAGGTGCGCGGTTGATGCGCCGCAGCAGTTCTTGCCGCAGCGGTTCGACGAGCTTGGTCAAACTGGCCAGGTTTTGCGCGGTGGGCGCCTGCGCATACTGCGTGGCAATGTCGAGCACAGCCTGTGGATCGGGGCCGAACTCAGTAGCCAAGGCGGCAAAAAAGGCCTCGCGCCGTGGCGCAGGCAGGCTGCGGTAGCCGTCAATGACGCGCTTGGCCAGCGCGTACACGTTTGCTTGGCCGCGCTCGGAGACCAGCAGCCTGCACGACACCAGAAGGGGCTCGATGGTGCGGTCGTTGACCGCGTTGCGAGCGAGGCGAAGCAATTTTTCAAGCATGGCATTCAAGGCGTTTCAGCCCATCAGTGCCTTGGGAAGCCAAGTGGCAATCTCGGGCACCACGCACAGGATCAGGATCGCTACCACCATGCACAGCATGAAAGGAAACGCACCTTTCAGAATGGTGGGCAGGCGCACGTCGGGCGTGATGCCGTTGATGACAAAGAGATTCAGGCCCACCGGCGGCGTAATCAGGCCCAGCTCCATGTTGATGGTGAGCACGACGCCGAACCAGATTGGGTCGAACCCCGCGGCCGTGATCACCGGCATCAGAATGGGGGTGGTCATCAGGATGATGGCGGCCGGCGGCAAGAACATGCCGGCGACCAGCAGCAGCAAGTTGACGGCGGCGAGAATGAGCCAGCGATTGGCGTGCATCTCGCCGATCGCCTGCGCCACCGACTGCGTCACCTGCAGCGAGGACATCATGTAGCCGAACAGGATCGACGTGCCCATGATCAGCATCAGCATGCCCGACTCGCGCAGGCCGTCGCGCAGTATGGCCCACAGGTCCATGGGTCGCCATACGCGGTAGATCACGACCACCATCGCCAGGCACAGCGCAGCGCCGACGCCTGCTGCCTCCGACGGTGTGGCGATGCCGCCATACAGCGCATACACGACACCGACGATGACGGCAATGAACGGCAGAAGCCGGGGCAGCAGTTCGAACTTTTCCTTCATGCTGTAGATGCGGTCGGCATCCACCAGCACCGTGCCGCGTTTCCAGCTGATGAACAGTGCCCATGCCATGAACAGGCCGGTAAGCATCAGGCCTGGCAACACGCCCGCCAGAAACAGGCGGCCAATGGAGGTTTCCGACGCAATCCCGTACAGAATCATCGTGATGCTGGGCGGAATCAGAATGCCCAGCGTGCCGCCTGCTGCAATCGCTCCCGTGGCCAGGTCGGCGTCGTAGCCGCGCTTGCGCATCTCTGGAATGCCCATTTTTCCAATGGCTGCGCAGGTGGCGGGGGACGACCCGGTCAGCGCCGAGAACAGCGCGCAGGCACCGATGTTGGAGATCACGAGGGAGCCCGGAACGCGGTGCAACCAGCGCGACAGCGCCTCGTACAGGTCACTGCCGGCGCGCGAGCTGGCCACAGCAGCGCCCATGATGATGAACATCGGCAGCGACACCAGTGTGAAATCGCTCAGTCCGGCAAAAATGGTTTCGGGAACGAAATTGATGCTGCTCCAGCCGTCGAATGCGACCATGAATAGCAGTGCAACTGCGCCCAGGCCGAACGCAATCGGAATACCTGTCGCTAGCACCGCCACCGTGACGACAAAAATCAGCAGCCCAATGGTGAGTGCACTCATGAAGTCTCCACGGGGTTCAAAGCACGTCTTCGGGCGAAAGGCCAAACGGATGGCTGCGTTGCGTCAGCACCATCCACAAGTCAGCCAGCAATTGCAGGCACAGCAGCGCAAGGCCCACCGGGACGGAAAGGTAGGGAATCCAGACGCGGGCCCGCCAAAGGGAAGAAGTGGTCTGCCCGGACACCCAGGTTTCGTGCCACCAGGGCACTGAGGCATAAAGGAAAAAACCGCAGAACGCCAAGGCGATGAGCGTGCCCGCAGCGTGCAGCACCACACGCATGCCAGGGCGCGCCATCAACGGCAAAACGTCGACCGCCACATGCCCGCGGGTGAGCAAGATGTAGGGTGCCCCAATGAAGGTTGCCGCCACCAACAGGTACATCACAAACTCGGTCTGCCAGATGGTGGATTCGTGCAGCACTGCGCGCACGAAAACCATCTGGCACACCACGACTACCGACACCAAAATCATGGCGGCTGCCACCACGCCAAACAGGCGCGACGCAAATTCGACTGCAGTGACCCACAGCGGCGCTGGCGCGGCAGAGCGGCTTGGCAGTGCCGAATTACTTGACACTCAGCGCCTTCTCGATCAGCTCCTTGCCGCCTGGAACCTTCTCTGAGAAGTTTTTGTAGGAAGTTTTCTGGGCAACCGCGCGCCAGGCATCGGCGTCCGCGTCACTCATCGTGACCACCTCGACTTTGTTGGCCTTGAACGTCTCGACCATCTTGTCGTCAAGTTTCTTGGACTCGCCTTCGAAATAGTCTTCCGCCTTTTTCGATGCTGCGGTCAGCGCCTTTTTCTGCGCGTCGTTGAGCTTGTTCCAGCTCTTCATCGAAATGAGTACGGGCTCGTACATGAACCACAGGCCGTTGTCGCCCGGCGCCGTGATGCATTTGACCTGCTCGTACAGGCGGAAGGAGACAAAGCTGCCGGTGGACGTGTCGGTCGCCGAGATCACGCCCTGTTGCAGCGCGTTGTAGACCTCGCTTGACGGAATCGACACCACCGAGGCACCTGCTCCGGCCCACATCTGCGAGAAGGTTGCGCCGGCCGAGCGAACTTTCAGGCCCTTGGCATCGTCGGGCTTGCGAATGCATTGGTCCTTGCTGGCGAAAGCACCGGCCAACCAGGCATCGGCCAGGACTTTGGCGCCGCCCTGTTCAATGATGCCTTTGATGTCCTTCATGAAATCGGAGTCGTTGATGCGCCGGGCGTGGGCGTGGCTTTTGACGAGGCCAGGCATCAGCGTGGCGCCAAACTGTGCGTGAAATCCCGACGCGTAATCAAGCGGGAACGAGGCCATGTCGATCTGTCCCGTCAGCATCGCTTTCCACTGTTCCTGGGGTTTGACCAGACTGGAGCCAGGGAAGATCTTGATGGTCAAGTCCACATTGGCTGCGGCCACGTCGCGCGCCATCATTTGCACCATTTCGTCGCGCACGTCGCCTTTGCCACCAGGGAACTGGTGAGAGAGCTTGAGCACGGTTTCGGCGTGCGCTGCACCGCATACGCCAATGAGCGCGGCGATTCCAAGGGCAGTCAGGCGGGGCGTGAAATGCGGGGTCATGGTTTGTCTCCTGTGACGGGTGGCGAAGCTGTTGTATAAATGTTTTGCGATGTTATATTTATCAGACCGCATGTACAGCCTAGGAATTACCCGCGCCTCGCCATGAAGTCGAACCGATCCGCAAGCTCCCGCGTTCAGCAGGTGCGCGACCAGCTGGAAGACGACATCGTCAATGGCCGCATGCGCCCCGGCGAGCAGGTGCAGATCGAGCAGTTGATGGAGCGCTTTGGCGTTTCCCGCACTCCCGTACGGGAAGCCTTGCAGCAGCTTGAGATCAGCGGCTTGGTGGCCGTGCAGCCCAAGCGCGGCACGTTTGTGACGCAGATCGGCATTGCCGAGTTGATCGAGATGTTCGAGGTGATGGCCGAACTCGAAGCCATGTGCGCGCGCCTGGCAGCGCGGCGCGCAACGGCCGTGGTGCTGCACGAGGTGGAAGACGCGCTGGCCGCCTGCACTTTACAGTGCGAAACCCAGGACATCAACGCCTACTACTACGCCAACGAGGAATTCCATCGGCTGATCTACCAGGCCTGCGGCAACGCTTTTCTGGTGCAGCAAACCCTCGCGCTGAAAAATCGCCTCAAACCCTACCGCCGCCTGCAGCTGCAGTTGCGCCATCGCATGGGGCAGTCCCTGCAGGAACACCGCGAGATCGTGGACGCCTTGCAAAGGGGCGACGGCGAGGCCGCAGCCCAGACCGCGCGCCAGCATGTGCTGGTACAGGGGCAGCGCTTTAACGACTTGCTGTCGCTTGCCAGCACGGCGCTGAAAACCCCCGCGCCTCTCGCTTGGAGCGCGGCGGCGACTGCGCCAGCGGCCTGAAGCAATTCGTGTCGAAAAATATTGCAGAAATCGCCGTTAACGCACGACCATAAAGAGCAAGCCGCTATTTAATTAATAGTAATTGCGCGCCATCCACGCCTGCGTAAATCATGACGTGGCGCAAATCCTCGGTCTGTGGGCCGCTTGAAATACGCTCGACTTCGCCCCACGTTCTGAGCAATCTGGAGGAATGCACCCATGCGTCTTGACAAACTCACCACCAAATTTCAGGAAGCCCTGTCCGATGCGCAATCGCTTGCGCTGGGGCATGACAACGCCTACATCGAACCCGTGCACCTGCTGGTGGCCATGCTGCGCCAGGAGGACGGCCCGCGTGCACTGCTCGAACGTGCCGGCGCCAACGTGTCCGGCCTGCTGGCAGCGGCCGAGGCTGCGGTCAAGCGCCTGCCGCAGGTGACGGGGCAGGACCAAGTTCAGGGCGGGCCCGAACTCGGACGTGTACTCCAGGCGACCGAAAAAGAAGCCATCAAGCGCGACGACAATTTCATTGCCAGCGAACTCTTTTTGCTTGCGCTGACAGACTCCAAGGGCGAAGCCGCGCGCATTGCCAAGGAAAACGGCTTGACGCGCAAGAGCCTGGAGGCCGCCATCGAAGCCGTGCGCGGCGGCCAGAAGATGGACAGCGCCGAGGGCGAGGGCCAGCGCGAGGCCTTGAAGAAATACACCATCGATCTGACGGAGCGCGCCCGCGCCGGCAAGCTGGACCCGGTAATTGGCCGCGACGACGAGATCCGCCGCGCCATTCAGGTGTTGCAGCGCCGCACCAAGAACAATCCGGTGCTGATTGGCGAGCCCGGCGTCGGCAAGACGGCCATTGTCGAAGGCCTGGCGCAGCGCATCATTGCCGGCGAAGTTCCGGAGTCGCTCAAGGGCAAACGCGTGCTCTCGCTGGACATGGCTTCGCTGTTGGCGGGCGCCAAGTTTCGTGGCGAATTCGAGGAGCGCCTGAAGACTGTGCTCAAGGAATTGGCCAAGGACGAAGGGCAGACCATTGTCTTCATCGACGAGCTGCACACCATGGTCGGCGCCGGCAAGGCCGAGGGCGCGATGGACGCAGGCAACATGCTCAAACCCGCGCTCGCACGCGGCGAGCTGCACTGCGTGGGCGCGACCACGCTGGACGAGTACCGCAAGTACATCGAGAAAGACGCTGCGCTGGAACGGCGTTTTCAGAAAATCATCGTCGGTGAACCGACGGTGGAAGCCACCATCGCGATCCTGCGCGGCCTGCAGGAGCGCTACGAGTTGCACCACGGCGTGGAGATCACCGACCCGGCGATCGTGGCCGCCGCCGAACTCTCACACCGCTACATCACCGACCGCTTTCTGCCCGACAAGGCCATTGACCTGATCGACGAGGCCGCGGCAAAGATCAAGATAGAAATCGACTCCAAGCCCGAAGTCATGGACCGGCTCGACCGCCGTTTGATCCAGCTGCAGATCGAGCGCGAAGCGGTGCGCCGCGAAAAAGACGAAGCCTCGCAAAAGCGCTTTGGCCTGATCGAGGAAGAAATTGTCACCCTGCAAAAGGAAATCGCCGATCTGGATGAAATCTGGCAGCAGGAGAAGGCCCAGGCCCAGGGCAGCCAGCATGTGCGTGAAGAGCTGGAGTCTGCAAAGCTGCAGATTGAGGAGTGGAAGCGCAAGGGCGACTTCAACAAGGTAGCCGAGCTGCAATACGGCAAGCTGCCGGAGCTGGAAAAGCAGCTCAAGGAAGCGCAGGACAAGGAGTCCGGCGCCGGCGCGCACACGCCCAATCGCCTGCTGCGCACGCAAGTCGGCGCCGAGGAAATCGCCGAAGTGGTGAGCCGCGCCACGGGCATCCCCGTCTCCAAGATGATGCAGGGAGAGCGCGACAAGCTCCTGCTGATGGAAGCCAAGCTGCACGAGCGCGTGGTGGGCCAGGACGAAGCGATCGCCGCTGTAGCCAACGCCATCCGCCGCTCGCGTTCGGGCTTGTCCGATCCGAACCGCCCCACGGGCAGTTTTTTGTTCCTTGGCCCCACGGGCGTCGGCAAAACCGAGCTGTGCAAGGCATTGGCGGGCTTTCTGTTCGACAGCGAAGACCATTTGATCCGCATCGACATGAGCGAATTCATGGAGAAGCACTCGGTCGCCCGCCTCATCGGTGCGCCGCCCGGCTACGTGGGCTACGAAGAGGGCGGTTATCTGACAGAAGCCGTGCGCCGCAAGCCCTATGCCGTGTTGTTGCTCGACGAGGTGGAAAAGGCGCACCCCGACGTGTTCAACGTGCTGCTCCAGGTGCTTGACGATGGCCGTTTGACCGACGGCCAGGGCCGCACCGTGGACTTCAAGAACACGGTGATCGTGATGACCAGCAACATCGGCTCGCACCTGATCCAGGCCATGGTGGGGCAGGACTCGGACGACATCAAGGATGCGGTCTGGGGGGAACTCAAGAACCATTTCCGACCCGAATTCCTGAACCGAATCGACGAAACCGTGGTGTTCCACGCGCTGGATGCTGCGCACATCGAGTCCATCGCGCGCATTCAACTGCAGATCCTGCAGGCGCGGCTGGCAAGGATGGAGCTGGAGTTGCAGGTTTCGGAGACGGCCATTGCCGAGCTCGCCAAGGTCGGGTTCGACCCGGTGTTTGGTGCGCGGCCGCTCAAGCGCGCCATTCAGCAGCGCATCGAGAACCCGCTGTCCAAGCTGCTGCTGGAGGGCAAGTTCCCGCCCAAGAGCGTGATTGCGGTGGATGTCGACCCCGTGCAGGCGCCGGGCGTGTTTCACTTCAGCGGGCAGTCGCAAGCGGAAGATGTGCCTCAGTAGTATGAAAAAGATAGCTGCCGGCGCTTTATGAATAAGCGCTGGCGCCGATTTTTGATGGTTTTTTTATGATCATTCACCAGGATTCGTTTTGGACGATGTGTTGAACCGACTTGCCGGCTGGCTGCTGCGCGCCGTGGTGCTTGTGGCGGGGCTGGTGGTGTTTCTCAGCCTGCTGACGGCAGTGCTGCTTTTGGCCGCGCTATGGGGCCTGCGCGCACTGTGGGCGCGCATCACTGGTCGGCCGGTGACCCCCTGGGTGATGGGCGTCGATCCGCGAAGCGCCTGGCGCGCTGCAGCCAGCCGTGGTGCCTGGCGCCGGCAGGGTCAGGCACCAGCCGAACCCGAACAGCCGCCGACACCGCCACAAACGGGCGCTGCGGGGCCCTTGATGCGCCCGCTGCCCGGCACCGAAGACGTGACCGACGTGCAGCCGCGTGCCCCCAAGAGCGATTGAGCACTGCCCTAAGGACTAAGGCGCTTCCCCTAAGTCCGGCCCAGGCCGGCCACTATGATGCAACGATGACTTCTACCGACCTGCGCGCCCTCTTTGATGCCCAGTACCAAGCCAGCCGCGAGCACGTGGCCGTGCCCCTGGTGGTGCGCCGCGAGCGCCTGCTGCGCATGCGCAAACTCCTCGACGAGCACAGCGGCACCTTGGCGGCGGCGGTCGAGGCCGATTTCGGCGTGCGCTCGCAGCGCCTGACCGAGGTGGCCGACCTGTTCGTGCTGCACACCCTCATTGGCCACACGCTCAAGCACCTGGCGCGCTGGAGCCGGCCGCAGAAGGTGAGCACGCCGCTGTACCTGTTGCCCGCCAGCGCCCGCATCGAGCGCCAGCCACTCGGCGTGGTGGGCGTGATATCGCCCTGGAACTACCCCATTCAGCTGGCCCTGGCGCCAGCGATTACGGCGTTGGCTGCGGGCAACCGGGTGATGATCAAACCGAGCGAACTCACCCCCCACACCTCGGCGCAGCTGGAACGCCTGCTGGCCCAGTTTTTCACGCCCGACGAAGTCTGCGTGGTCCAGGGCGATGCGGCCGTGGCCAGTGCTTTTGCCGCGCTGCCGTTTGACCACCTGGTGTTCACTGGCTCCACCGCTGTGGGCCGCAAGGTGGCACAGGCGGCGGCTGCCAACCTCACGCCGACCACGCTCGAACTCGGGGGCAAGTCGCCTTGCATCATCGACGCGGATTGCCGGCTGGAAGACGCCGCACTCAAGATCGCCCACGGCAAGCTCCTGAACGCCGGCCAGACCTGCATTGCGCCCGACTACGTGCTCGTTCCGCGCGGCAGCGAAGGGGCCTTTGCCGATGCCTACAAGGCGGCGGTGGCCAAGCTGTTCCCGACGATCGCCGGAAACGACGATTACGCCTCCATCATCAGCCCGCGCCACCTGGCCCGCCTGCGCACCATGCTGCAGCAGGCGCAGACACAGGGCGCGCAGGTGCTCTCCATGGACCCTTTGACGGGCCAATCCGTGGCGCCGGGCGCGTCCACCCTTGATGGCGCCACCAGCCGCCAGATGGCGCCCGTGCTGGTGCTGGGCGCCACATCCGACATGCAGCTGATGCAGGAAGAAATCTTTGGCCCCATCCTGCCTGTGATCTCCTACGACCGGCTGGACGACGCGGTGGCCCACATCAACGCCGGCCCACGTCCGCTGGCGCTTTACTGGTTCGGCAACAGCGACAGCGTGCGCGATGACGTGCTGGCGCGCACGGTGAGCGGCGGCGTCACCGTCAACGACACGCTGATGCACATTGCCCATGACAACCTGCCCTTTGGCGGCGTGGGCGACAGCGGTTGGGGCGCGTACCACGGCGAGCAGGGCTTCCTGCGCTTTTGCCACCAGAAGTCGGTGCTGATTCAGTCGCGCTGGTCGCTGGGCTCGGTGTTCTATCCACCTTATGGTGCGCGGCTTGACGCCACGCTCAAAATGTTGCGCCGCATTATTTAGGCGTTTCAGCGGGACGGCGCAGGTGTGACCTTGGCACGCGCAGGCCGGCGCCGGGGAGGGAAAACCCGTTTGCGGCGACAATGCCGCTCCTTTTTCAATTTCCGTTGTCCGTTTCGGTTGGTTTTTTCATGTCCAGTATTCAGGTCCGCCCCGCCACGCTTCGCGATGCCAAAGCCATCGCGCAAATCCATACCATCGCCGCGCAAGAGGCCTACCAAGGCATCGTTCCCGACGAGCAGCTCAAGTCCCTCTCGGTAGAAAAGCGCCAGGCCTATTGGCGCGAAGCCATCGAATACTGCGAGCCGCAGGTGCAGGTGGCCGTCGAGGGCGAGAAGGTGATCGGCTTCGTCGGCTACGACCGCTCGCGCGACGAAAAATCGCGCCCCACCACCGGTGAAATCTGGGCCATCTACGCTGCTCCGACGCACTGGAACAAGGGCGTGGGCCTGGCGCTGTGGGACGCCGCACGCGACGGGCTGCAGGAAGAAGGTTGTACCAACGTCACCGCCTGGGTGCCGCTGCGCAACGAGCGCGCCATCCGCTTTCACGAGCTCGCGGGTTTCAAGCGCGAAATGTCCACTGCCAAGACGGCCGTGGTCGGCAGCGTGAAGATCGAGGAAGTGCGCCTCAAGCGTGCCATTGCCGGCTGATTGCCGGCTGCTTTTCGGCGGATTTCCTTCTGCGCTTTACCGAGACCTCTTCCTTGATGACCCCTGCTTCTGCCAGCGACGCCGCCCCCACCATTGCGTGGACCACTTCCAAGGGCGTGGCTGCCAGCGCCTCTTGGCACAGCGAGGCGGGTGTCAGCGCGCCGCGCCGCGTCGAGTTGGCGAACGACACCTTGAGCGCTGACAGCGCCTACCGCCTGGCGTGTGCCGGCACCGGCATGCTGTGGCGCGGCGACTTCCAGAACGCCCGCCAGTTGCTGCAGGCACTGGCGCGCCGCGCGGACAACAAGCCTGCCAAGGCGGCGGCCCGCGCTGCCGAGAAGGCGGCCGCTGCCAGCCCGCTGGATCGCTTCAACCTGCACCGCCAGGCGCAGTCGCAGCGCGCGCGCACGCTGGGCACGCTGCTCATCGCCCTGGAGCCCGATTACTCGATTGCCCTGCGCCGCGCACCCGACTGGCGCGTCGCCATTACCGAGGCCTGGGGCGCACCGACGGGCGAGCCCACGGTGGTTTCGCTGCGCGAGCTGCTGGGTGTCGTCGGGGCCCACGAATGGCGCAAAACGGGCGTCGAGATTCCCCTGTTGGGAGAAGCTCCTGGCAACCGCATCCACCCGCACTACGGCGTGTTTTCGCCTATTCGAGGTGAATACCTGGACCTGGTAGCCCAGCAGCCCTTGCCTGGCGATACCTCGCTGGCTTTTGACATTGGCACCGGCACCGGGGTGCTGGCCGCCTTGCTGGTGCGCCGGGGCATCAAGCGGGTCGTGGCAACCGAAAACGCGCCACGCGCGCAGGCCTGCGCAAAGGACAACCTGCAGCGCCTGGGCTTGACCAAGCAGGTGGAGCTGCACAGCGCCGACCTGTTCGCACCCGGCCGCGCCCCGCTCATCGTCTGCAACCCGCCCTGGTTGCCCGCGCGGCCCGCGTCGCCGCTGGAGCACGCCATCTACGACGAAGGCAGCCAGATGCTGCGCGGTTTTCTGGCCGGCTTGACGGACCACCTCACTCCGGGCGGCGAAGCCTGGCTGCTGTTGTCGGACCTGGCGGAGCACCTGGGTTTGCGCTCGCGCGAAGAGTTGCTGGGCTGGATAGCCGCTGCCGGCCTGCGGGTGCTGGGCCGCAGCGACGTGCGCCCGCACCACGCCAAGGCGCAGGACGCAAGCGACGCCCTGTATGCGGCGCGCTCGGCCGAGGTGACCTCGCTCTGGCGGTTAGCGGCGGCCGAATAATCAACTCCTGAATTTGTAGCTGCTTGCGCTTGCTGGATAAGCGCTAGAGGCCGATTTGACACAAAACTTCGTGTCCGCTACAACCCCGCCCATGCTGTTGCTGGCCCCGATGGAGGGGCTGCTCGATTTTGTGCTGCGCGACATTCTGACCCGCGTGGGCGGCGTGGACCGCTGCGTCTCCGAGTTCATTCGCGTCACCGGCACGCTGCTGCCCGACAAGGTCTTTTTTCGCTACCTGCCTGAGCTGCGCAACGGTGGTCGCACGCTGGCGGGAACGCCGGTGCGCGCGCAGCTGCTGGGCTCAGACCCGGCAAGCATGGCGGACAACGCCGCCGCCCTGGCGGCACTGGGGCCTGAGGGCATTGACCTGAACTTTGGCTGTCCGGCCCGCGTGGTCAACCGCCACGGCGGCGGCGCTTCGCTGCTGCGCGAACCCGAGCGTTTGGCGCAGGTGGTGGCCGCAGTGCGCCGCGCCGTGCCGGCGGCCATGCCGGTGTCCTGCAAGATGCGGCTGGGCTACGACGATGCCGCGCTTGCGGTGGCCTGCGCGCAGGCGATGGCGGATTCGGGGGCTTGTGAGATCGTGGTGCACGCGCGCACCAAGCAGGACGGCTACCGCCCGCCGGCCTACTGGGAACAGATTCCCGCCATCCGTGCGGCGGTGCGTGTGCCGGTGGTGGCCAACGGCGAAATCTGGACGGTGGAGGATGCGCTTCGCTGCCGTGCCATGTCTGGCTGCGATGCGTTGATGTTGGGGCGGGGCATGGTGGCCGATCCCGGCTTGGCGCTGGCGCTGCGTGCACACGAGCTCGGCGGCGCACCTGCACCCCTTCCCTGGAGCGCGCTGGTGCCGCACCTGCTCGAATTCTGGGAGCTGGTGTGCGCGCAGCTGGAGCCGCGCCAGCGCGCCGGGCGGCTCAAGCAGTGGCTCAATTTGCTGCGCCGACGCTACCCGCAAGCGCAAACGGCCTACGACACGGTTCGCGTGCTCACCGAGCAGGCAGCAGTGGGCGTGGCCCTGCGGCGCATTGCCGACGAAGCGGATCAGTAAGACCTCACAGCAGGTGATCGGGCGCCAAAGGGCCCAGCACGTTCATCAGCAGACGCAGCAGGAAGCTGGTGTCGGGCTCCGAGCGCGTGTCCTCCAAGTCGCTCCCCTTGGGGGCGTGCCAGATCAGGCCTTGCTCGTCTTGTTCTACATGCCAGGCCAGATCACGCATGCCGGCTTCGATTTGCTTGCCGGCAATGGCCGCGAGCTTGCGGCTGCGGATCAGCAAGGCGATTTCGGTGTTTTGCAGCTCGGAGCGCAGGTCCAGGTTCATGGAGCCAATGGCCAGCAGTTGGCCGTCCATGACGAGAAATTTGGAGTGCAACATGGCGCGGGAACTGCCGGTGGCGCTGCCACCCGAGCCCGACAAGCCAAAGGCATTGCGCAGCCCTGCCTGCTCGCTGCGCATCTCGTAGAGCTCAAGTCCCAAGTCGAGCATGGCCTTGCGGTGGCCCATGTAGCCGGCATGCGCAATCGGTGCGTCGTTGGAAGCGAGTGAGTTGGTCAGCACCCGCACGCGCACGCCGCGTTCACGCGCTTCCTCGAAGGCTTGCATGATGTTTTTGCCCGGCACAAAGTAGGGTGAGACGATGAGCAATTCGTGCTTGGCTTGGCCCATGAGCTGCAGCAGGCCATCCACCACGGTTTCGCCCGGTGGCTCGGAAAACGGGGGCGCCTTTTGCGCGCTTTCGGCGTCGGGCTCGCCCTGTGCGTTGCCTGAAGCCAGGGTGGCGGTCTTGGCGGGTACGGCGTTTTCGCGGGGTGCGGGGCCGGGGCTGCTTTCTGCGGCAATTTTGGCGGGCTCGTCGGCCAGCATCACGGCAGGTGCCCAGACGAAGCGCGCATGCGCCAGGTCCATGGGCTCGAACTGCGCGGCGTGCTGTTTCTGGACTTCCTTGACGTCTTGTTTGGTCACGGTCCCGTTGCCGGGCTCGGCCGCCGAGGCCGGCGCTATCGCTGCCACCCGCGCCTTCGCTGTTTTCGCCTGCTTCACTGCTTGGGCCTGCTCCTGCGTCGCGTCTTGCGCAGGCTCGTCGGCCTGGGCCGCATCTTCGGCGCGAATTTTCTCGCGCATCTTGAGCAGCTCTTCCTTGCTGATGAGGGATTCCACCGGGTAGGCGCGCTTGTTGTTCCAGTATTTGTCGAAGCTGCGCGAGAGGTCGGCCACGATGGGACCTGCAGCAAGCACATCGAGGTCGACGAAATTGCCGGCCTCGGCGTTGCCAAAATACGCGTCGCCCAGATTGCGCCCGCCGGTCACCCCCATCGCGTTGTCGGCAATGAACAGCTTGTTGTGCATGCGCTGTTGGGCGCGCGAAAAATCCATCACGGCGCTGAACATGCGGCCGATCTTGGAAGCACGCGGCCCGGCCACCGGGTTGAACATGCGCATCTCGATGTTGGGCTCAAACGCCAGGCGCATCACCTGGGCGTCGCGCCCGGTGCTGTGGAAGTCGTCCAGCAGCACGCGTACGCGCACGCCGCGCCGCGCCGCCTGCACCACGCTGCGCAGCAGCCGTGCCGTGCTGGCGTCGGCGTGGATGGCGTAGTACTGCAGGTCGAGCGTCTTTTCTGCGGCTTCGGTCAGCGCCAGACGGCTGCCGTAGGCGTCGTCCGGGCCGCTCAGCAGGAGAAAGCCCGAGTTGCTGCGGGCCCGCGCCTGGTCGCGGCGCTGCGTCACCATGCTGCTCAGCGTGGTGCTGGCAGGCGTTGCCAGCGCATGCGATACCGGCCGCTCGACGTTCTCTGGCAGGCCGGAACAGGCGCTGAGCACGCAGGCCAGTCCGGCGGTAGCGAAAAGGGGACGAAGCTTCATGTTGATGGAGACTGCGCAGCGCCGGAGAAACAAGGGTTTCAGACCACCGAGCCACGTTACCCGGTGTAAGCGTAGCTGCTCAGCCTGCGCTGGCGCGTCGGACGTCGCGCCGCACGCGCCGGCGCGCTTGACCTACCAGCTCGCTTCGCGCTCAGCGGTGGCGCCGATGCGATGGATGGAAAGATCGGCGCCAGCGAATTCCTGCTCGCGCGTCAGGCGCAGGCCCATCGTGGCCTTGAGCACGCCGTACACCAGCGTGCCACCCAGCACGGCCCAGGCCACGCCCAGACCGGTGCCGAGCAATTGCGCACCCAAGGCGACGCCGCCCAGGCCGCCCAGTGCCTTGCTGCCGAAGATGCCGGCTGCAATACCGCCCCAGGTTCCGCACAGGCCGTGCAGCGGCCACACGCCGAGCACGTCGTCAATCTTCCAGCGGTTTTGCGTCAGCGTGAACATCGAGACGAACAAGGCCCCGGCCACGGCGCCGACCACCAATGCCCCGAGTGGGTGCATCAGGTCCGAGCCGGCGCAGACGGCCACCAGCCCGGCGAGCGGGCCGTTGTGCACGAAGCCTGGGTCGTTTTTGCCCAGCGCCAGCGCCGCCAGCGTGCCACCGACCATGGCCATCAGCGAATTGACGGCCACGAGGCCGGAGATTTTGTTCAAACTCTGCGCGCTCATCACGTTGAAGCCGAACCAGCCGACGATGAGAATCCACGCGCCCAGCGCCAGAAACGGAATGTTCGAGGGCGGGTGTGCGGAAATCGCGCCGTCCTTGCGATAGCGGTTGGCGCGGGACCCAAGCAGCAGCACGGCGGGCAGTGCAATCCAGCCGCCGACGGCGTGCACCACAATAGAGCCGGCAAAATCGTGGAACTCGGCACCGGTGATGCGCGCAATCCAGGCTTGCACGCCGAAGTGGCCGTTCCAGGCGATACCTTCGAAGAAGGGGTAGACAAAGCCGACGATGGCGGCCGTTGCGATCAGTTGCGGCCAAAAGCGTGCGCGCTCTGCAATGCCCCCGGACACGATGGCGGGAATGGCCGCAGCAAAAGTGAGCAGGAAAAAAAAGCGCACCAGGTCCACCCCGTGTTGCTGCGCCAATTCTTCGGCGCCCACGAAGAAGTGCGTGCCATAGGCGACGCCGTAGCCCACCAGGAAATACACGACGGTGGAGACCGAGAAATCCACCAGAATTTTCACCAGCGCATTGACCTGGTTCTTTTTGCGCACGGTGCCCAGTTCCAGAAAGGCAAAGCCGGCGTGCATGGCCAGCACCATGACGGCGCCAAGCAAGAGGAAGAGGGTGTCGGTGCCCTGGTGGCTGGCGTCCATGGAATCCTTCGGTGCGGAAAAGGAGGGTTGTGGGGAGCGCTCGCGAAAGCGCCATGCACGCTTTTGAGCAAAAAATGCGCCAACCTGGAGCCAGGCTTGCGCGCCACCACTGCACCACCACTGCACCGTGCCGCACAGCCATTGCCCGCAGGCGCACCAGCAACGTGCATCTCTGCACGCCGTTGGGGCACAAAAAAACCGGCGCCCTTGCGGAACGCCGGTTTTGCTACTGAAAGTATAGCTTTTAGCGCTTTACTGACGGGCGCTATAGGCCATTTTCACCATTATTTTGCTGCGGCACGGGCCTTGGCCAGCCAGCCGTCAAACGTCTTCTGGTGCGCCTTGATCCAGCCTTCGGTGTGGCGATCGATGTCGGCGGCGCTGTTCTCGCCCTGGGCCATGCGGTTGTTCTGCGAGTTGATGTCGTTGATGGACAGCTGCATCACTTCAAACAGCTTGCCGGCGGCGGGGTTCTTCTCGGTGAACGCCTTGTTGGCCACGATTTGCTGCTTGTTCACCACGAAGCCGTAGTTTTTGCCGTTCGGCAACTTGGTGTCGAGCTTGCCTTGTTCGCCGGGCAGCGAGGAGAAAGGCACTTCCAGCCAGACCACGTCCTTGCCGGGCTTGAGCTGGGCGCTGACCCAGTACGGAGTCCAGGTGTAATAGAAGACGGGCTTGCCGGCCTTGAAGCGGGTGATGGTGTCGGCAATCAGCGCCGAGTAGCTGCCCTGGTTGTGCGTCACCGTGTCGCGCAGCTTGAAGGCAGTGAGTTGGTGCTCAATCACCGCTTCGCAGCCCCAGCCGGGGGTGCAGCCTGTCAGATCGGCCTTGCCGTCGCCATCGGCATCGAACAGCTTGGCGATTTTGGGATCTGCGAATTGGGCGATGTTGGTAATTTTGTATTTGTCGGCCGTCTTCTTGTCGATCAGGTAGCCCTGCGCGGCGTTGTCCGAATACACGCCCTTGCGCGCCAGCTTGTCGTCGCCGCCGGCGTTCTTGTAGAAGTCGGCGTGCATGGGGTTCCAGTGATCCGCCATGAAGGTGGCATCGCCGTTGGCAATCGCGATATGGGCCGTGGGGTATTCGACTTCCTTGATGGGTTTCACGTCATAGCCAAGCTTTTCCAGCGCCTTCATGACGAGTTGCGTCTGGAAGGTCTCTTCGGCAATCGAACTCTTGAGCGGTTGCACTTCCACGCCCTTGCCAGGCATGGAGTCGGCGGAGGCGGCGGTGCCGCTCAGGCCGAAAGCGAGTGCGGCGGCGGCCAGGAGGGTGTGGATTTTGTACGGGGTGTTTTTTTGCATGCGGGAAGCTCCTTGCTTGTGGAAAGGGAAAGGGAAACAGGTTTTCATCCTTGGGTGGTGGACGAAGGCTCGGGGGTGGAAGCGGCCGTCGGTGTCGCGGCCTGGGCAGGACGCACCAGGCGCAACACCATGCCGGCCGGGCCGGTCTGCCACCAGTGGCGCACGCCGCGGCGTGGCTGGCCCATGGCCTGGGTGATGCGGTCGAGCGTGATCGCGAGCAGCACGATACCCAGGCCGCCCACGGTGGCCAGGCCCATGTCGAGCCGCCCAATGCCGCGCAGCACCATCTGGCCCAGGCCGCCCACGGCGATCATCGAGGCAATGACCACCATGGACAGCGAGAGCATCAGCGACTGGTTGATGCCCGCCATGACGGATGGCATGGCCAGCGGCAGCTGCACCTTGAGCAGCATCTGCATCGGCGAGGCGCCGTAGGCACGGGCCGCCTCAATCAGGTCGGGCCGCACCTGGCGGATGCCCAGATTGGTCAGGCGCACCAGTGGCGGGAGAGCAAAGACGATGGTGACGATGACGCCGGGCACGTTGCCAATGCCAAATAACATGACCACGGGTACCAGGTAGACGAAGGCCGGGGTGGTCTGCATGGCGTCAAGGAACGGACGCATCACGCGTTGTGCCCGGTCGCTGGACGCGAGGAAGATGCCCAGCGGCAGGCCAATTGCGATGCAAAACACCAGCGAAGTGAGCACCAACGACAGCGTCACCATGGCTTCGGGCCAGATGCCCAGCATGGCGACGACCAGCAATGAGACCACGGCGCCCACCGCAATCAGTCGTCCGGCGAACTGCCAGGCGAGAACGCCCATCAGCACAATCATGGCGAGCGAAGGAATGCTGGTCAGCAGGCCTTCGACCCATGAGAGAGTCTCGTCAATCGGCACGCGTACGGTCTGGAAGAAGGGGCGGAAGTTCTGCACCACCCAGGCCAGGCCGTGGTTGATCCAGATCTCGATGGGAAGCGAGCCGTCCCACAACTGGTGCAATGCGAAACCGGTTGAGTGACCTGCGGCATCGGTCTGTCCAGCAAGTGCGTGCGGGGCGTCGAGCCAGCCGCTGGCGGCTGCCGGGTCGGGGCTTGCAGCGGCCGTTCCCCAGGCGTCGGTGCCGGCCGGCGCAGAGGAGGACGCGGCGGGTGGGGTGGCGGCAGTATCCCAGGGCGATGGCGAAGCGGGAGCTGTATCGCCACTGCTGGCCCAGGGGTTGGTCTCTGCTGGTGCCGCCTGGGCGACCAGTGGATGGAGCGTGGTGTCGGTCATGAGAATGTCTTTCAGGCAGCCAGGGCAGTGGCTTGTGCGGCCGGGCTGGCGGGCGCTTCGATGTGTGGGGTGTCCCGGTCAAGGAACTTGAGCAGCGTGGTCTTACTGATCACGCCTGCCAGGCGGCCGTCGCCGTGGAGCACCGGCACGGCGCAGGGGGCATGCGCGACCTGGCCAAACAGGTCGGCCACGGGAGCGTCGGCCGCAATCGGATCCAGGCCCGAGAGATAGGCATGCTGCAGGCCGAGCGGGCCGTTGTGGCCGTCCAGCGCAGTGCGCAGCGAGTCGGCAGACACCGTGCCCAGATAACTGCCTTTGGAGCTGACGATGTAGGCAAAGTCGCGGTCGTCGTTCTCGATGAGCTTGAGCGCGGCGCGAGAACCCCGGTCGGTGTGCTCGGAGACGATGGTCAGCGGCTTGCGCACGATGTCGCCGGCCTTGAACACGGCAGCCGCGTCGACGCCGCGCACAAAGCTGCGCACGTAATCGTCGGCAGGGGCGCGGAGGATTTCGTCGGGCGTGCCCACCTGGACCACATGACCGTCCTTCATGATCGCGATCCGGTCGCCAATGCGCATGGCTTCGTCCAGGTCGTGCGAAATAAAGACGATGGTGCGGCGGCGAATCTCCTGCAGACGCAGCAGTTCGGTCTGCATTTCGGTGCGGATGATGGGGTCGAGCGCTGAAAAGGCCTCGTCCATCAGCAGGATCGACGGGTCAGATGCCAGTGCGCGCGCCAGTCCGACGCGCTGCTGCATGCCGCCGGACAGCTCGTCGGGGTAGCTTGCTCCCCAACCAGCGAGCCCCACCAGTTCCAGGGCCTGTGCTGCCTGGCTTTGGCGCTCGGTGCGCGCCACACCGGCGAGTTCCAGACCGAGTGCGGTGTTGTCCAGCACCGTCATGTGCGGCATGAGCGCAAACGACTGGAACACCATGCTGATGTCCTTGCGGCGCAGCGCCCGCAACTCGCTGTCAGAGAGCTTGGCCAAGTCGACGCCGTCGACCAGGATGCGCCCGGCGGTGGGCTCGATCAGAAGATTGAGCATGCGCACCAGCGTCGATTTGCCGGAGCCAGACAAGCCCATGACGACGAAGATTTCGCCGGCCCCAATGTCGAAATGGGCGTCAAACACGCCAATGGACTGCCCGGTACGCGCCAGAATTTCGTTCTTGCTGTGGCCCTCACGTACCAGGGCGAGGGCGGCTTCGGGCGCATCGCCAAACACCTTGAAGGCGTGCTCGATGGATATCTGCTTGGCCATGAATGGATTTCCTTGTGTCGGCGCCCACTGCCAGTACAGGCGCTGTGGGTCGGATCAGATGGAAGCGGGCGCACGCTGCACGTGGCCGCAAAAGGCTCTGCCCTGTCTGGAGCCACTCGCGCAGAGCGGAGTCCAAGAAAAGCGCAGGGAGTTTGAACGTCCCATGTCCTACGGCAAAACGGTAGAAACAAAAAAGCACGCCTACAGCGTGCTGGGAAATGTTCCGTAGCCTGCGCAACGAAGCAAAATGAATGATTACCTGCGAATCAGGTTGTAAAGCACCCGCAAATTATACAAATTACGATTATCTGAGTATAAATACTGGTTTTACAAAATGTGGTATAGACGGCCGCCTACCCTCAGGCCCGCTTGGGCCGCCTGCGGCGACGGTCAATGAACCATGCAAGAAATGGCAGTAGCAGCATGGATCCTGGCACCACCCAGATGACCAGATAGGGGCTTACCGATGAAGCCGAACGCATCACGTCGCGCAGGTGGGCGCGCTCGGTAACGGTCCACGCACCTTGCCTGCGCTGGCGGATGAGCCATACGACGGATCCTCGCATGGTTGCCAGTTCCGTGCGAAATCGCGTCTTTTCGCGGGTATTTCCTGCAAGAAAGGAACAAAACCAGGCGGGCGCGCGGTCCAGACGCCGCTGAAACGCGCTGGTTGAGTGCGGATCGAATGGTTCCACAGCGCCCTGCGCGTCGATGCGCACAAGCGTCTCGCAATCACCGGGGTCTGTTGAATTCATCAGATTCATGTGCACGGCTACACCCAGGTTATCGCATCAGCGGTGCAGTTCGCCAGCGCGCTCGGGTTGGTACATCACCTCGGCGACCCGCACCGTCATGCTGCCACCACCAGGCACCGGCCAGGCGAGTTCGTCGCCCACGGAAAGCCCCAGCAAGGCGCTGCCCACGGGCGCAAAAATCGAAATGGCGTTCTCTGTGCTCCCGGCATCGCGCGGATAGACGAGCGTGAGGCAGAAGTCCTTGCCGGTCTCCTGAATGGAGAACTTCACCTTCGAATGCATGGTGACGACATGGGGCGGCATGTTGGCGGGTTCGACAATTTCGGCGCGATCGAGCTCTGCCTGCAACTGCGTTCGGCCCGGAAAACTGGCACCAGCCGGAGTTTCAAGCAGGGATTCGAGCCGCTCAAGATCCAGCGACGAGACAGTGATAGGAGGTTTGGACATGCCGCAGACCGTTCTTATGATTTGGGTGAATCCCCCAGTGTAGCTCTGTGGCCATGCCGCACTGTCAGGCATTGGCATTGGTCAAGCACGAATACTTGCAAAGCCAAGTCAACGCCAAGGCACGGTTTTCACTTAAGGATGTCTGCCCAGCGCCGCGCTCTGTGCCTGGGATTCTCCTGTTTCGCATCGCATGACGTCTTCTTCCCCCGCAGCCCCTGGATCGATGTACTCAAGGGGGCGGCCTGCATGGCCATTGTCTGGCACCACCTCTCCGCCTACGGACCACTGGCAAACACGGTTTGGCCGCTCGCGCCGACGCTGATGGCCTGGCTGTACGACTATGCGCGCATGGCGGTGCAGATTTTCCTCGTCGTGGCGGGGTATCTGGCGGCGGCAAGCCTCGCGCCCACGGGGCTGGCAACGTTCGAGAACGCCACCTCGCAGATCGGGCGGCGCTTCGTGCGCCTCGCCGTTCCCTACGCGGCGGCGCTGCTGACCGCCGTGGCCGCAGCGGCGGTGGTTCGCCCTTGGCTGGCCGATGCCAGCGTCCCGGAAGCACCGCATCTGACGCAGCTGCTGGCCAACGCGCTCATGCTGCAGGATGTGCTGGGGCAGCCCGCGCTGTCTGCTGGCGTATGGTACGTGGCGATCGACTTCCAGCTGTTTTCCATCGCGGCACTGTGGCTGGCGTTTGCCCGGCGTATCGGGCGAACTCCTGGCGCGGCAGTGGCGTGGGGGCAGGCCGGCGTACTGGGCTTGTGCGCAGCGTCACTGTGGTTCTTCAATCGCAATGCAGCGCTGGACGTCTGGGGAATTTATTTCTTTGGCTCTTATGGTCTGGGCATGGCCACTTACTGGGCCACGCGCAGTGCGCGGCCGACGCGCTGGCTCGTGGTGCTTGCAGCGCTTGGTGCAGTCGCGCTGGCGCTGGAGGTTCGCCCGCGTGTGGCGCTGGCGCTCGCTACGTCCATTTTTCTGCTCTGGTTGGCCTTGGGGCCAACGCCTTCGCGCACAGCTTTTGCGGAGCGCGCCGCGTTCCCGTTCGCTTGGGTGGGGAAACGCTCTTACTCCGTGTTCTTGGTGCATTTCCCCGTATGCCTGGCGGTGAACGCGGCATTTTCGGCGCTCTGGCCGGGGCAAGCCTGGCTTCACGCCGTGGGGCTTTGGGTGGCATTCACAGCGTCCATTGTGGCCGGCTGGCTGCTCTACGAGAAGGTGGAACGCCCGGCGGCCACCGCAGTGCGGGCGCTGCGCTGGCAGGCGCGGCTGCTGGGTGCTGGCTGGCTGGTGGGACTGGCGCAGAGCCTGTAATTCCCTTTCTAAATCATCCGTCACATTGTCGACTTCGCCTTGCTGCAGCAACGTCTGCGGCCCATCTTCGCGTCACAAATGATTTGGAAATGGAGTAACGCATTCAGCCCTTGGCTCGGCAGGGGGCAAAGAGGTCGTTGGCGGCTTGGTAGGTGGTGGTTTGCACATCGAGCAGCCCCAGCACCGAATGGAAATAGTCGTCCTGGCTGATCCGGCGCGTGGCCATTTCCTTTTGCAGGCAGGCGGTGCTCGCGCCGGAGCGCGCCTGCATGGCAGGCGACAGCCAGGTGATCCAGGGCACATGCTTTTGCACATCGGGTGCAATCGCGTAGGGCAGACCGTGCAGGTAGATGTTGTTCTCCCCCAGCGATTCTCCGTGGTCGGCCACATACATCATGGCCGGTTGAAACTCTGCCTGCTTGTTCTCCAGCCAATGCAGCGTCGCGCCCAGAAAGGCGTCGGTCTGGACGATGCTGTTGTCATAGGCATTGACGACTTCTTCCTGGCTGCATTCCTGCAGGGCGTTCGACTGGCACTCCGGTGTGAATTTCTTTAGCGCGGGCGCAGACCGGCGCGCGTAGGCAGGTCCGTGGCTGCCCATCTGGTGCAGCACCAGCACGGTGCCGCGAGCACGTTGATCGGCCGGCAGGGCAGCCAGGCGTTCGTCAAGTCCCGCGAGCATGACCGGGTCAAGGCACTCGCCACCGGTACACCAGTTGGGATTCGTGCTGGCGGTGGTGCTGGCGGAAGCGACGCGATCACACACTCCTTTGCAGCCCGACTGGTTGTCCAGCCACAGCACCGCCAGACCGGCATGCGCCAGCACATCCAGGAGATTTTCGTAGTTGCTTTTCCGGGCTTCGTAGCCGCTTTTGCCCAGGCCGGAAAACATGCAGGGCAGGGCGGTGGCGGTACTGGTGCCACACGCCCACGCGTTGCTTGCGCTGGCCAAGTCGTTTCGTGCGGACAACTGCGGCGTGGTGGCGCGAGCGTATCCATTCAACCCAAAATTGCCGCTGCGCCCGGTTTCACCCACCACCAGTACCAACAAGGGCGGCTTGGTTTGATTGACGTAACTGGCGCCCAGATGGGCATCGCGCCCAAAAGGCAGCAGAGTGTGCGTGTCCATTCGCAAAGGCTGCGTGGCAATGCGGCCCAGCGCATACACGCTATTGAGCGGGTTGATCAGGTAGCGAAGCTGGGGCTGGTTGCGCATGGTCGAGGAAAACTCCTGGAACATCGCCATCACGCTGGCCACCGCCACGCCCAGAAAAAGCAGCAACCAGCCGGCGTTCTGCGCCAGCGAGCGCAAGGGCGTGGGCCTTGCCACGGGTTGGCGCCACAGCCACCACAACGGGGCACCAGCCAGCGCCAGCACCACGGCGGGCATGCGCCAGCTCAGCAAGTCACCGGCTTCACGCACATCGGTCTGCAACACGTTGGTGAGCATGCTGGCGTCGATGGCAATGCCGTAGTTGAGCATGAAGTAGGCGCCAAACGCCGTAATGAGCAGCAGCAGCGTGGCGATGGGCTTGAGCGTCCAGCGCCAGGCGAAGAGCATCAGCAAGGCCGCATTGCCGGCTGCAATCAGCACGCCAAAACCCAATACAAATGCCCAGCCGTGCGGGGCGCTGCCCGGTGCTTGTGTATCTGCCAGTGCGCGCCAAAGGGGCCAATTGCCAAAAGAGGCCATCCATAGCGCAATGGCAAGAACGACGAAAGCGGGCGGCAAGGCGGCCGATGGACGGCGCAAGGCAAAACGAAACGGCGCAGGCAGGCGCAGCAAAAATTCCATGGACCGGATTCTCGGGGAGATGAATTAAGCGTGCCTTAAACAGTCGCCACCCGGCAGCAAGCCGTCCGCAGCGCCCGGTGGCGCTACGGCCGCCACTGTGCTGCCTGCACTGCTTTCAGCGCAACTGCTGCGCGTGGTGGTTCAGATGGTCCTCGACGAAGCTCTGCACGAAGTAATAGCCGTGATCGTAGCCGGCTTGGCGGCGCAGCGTCAGCGGCTGGCCGGCCTGGGCGCAGGCGGCTTCAAAGGTTTCCGGCAGGAGCTGCATTTCCAGCAGAAATTTGTCGGCCAGGCCCTGGTCAATCAGTATGCCACCTGGGTAGGGCGGAGTTTCCTGCAATGCCATCAGCACACTGGCGTCGTGCTTGCGCCATTCGCTCTCGTCACGGCCCAAGTAGCCGCCGAATGCCTTGCGGCCCCAGGGGCACTGCGTCGGCGCGGCAATGGGTGCGAACGCCGACAGGCTTTTGAACATGCCGGGGTGGCGCAGTGCCAGCGTGAGCGCTCCGTGCCCGCCCATGGAATGGCCGAAGATGCCGATGCGTGCTTTGTCGATCGGCAATTGCGCGCTCAGAAGTGGCATCAGCTCGCCTGCGAGGTAGCTCTCCATGCGCCAGTGTTGCTTCCAGGGCGCCTGCGTCGCGTCGAGGTAGAAGCCGGCGCCGACACCGAAATCCCAGGCATCGGCCTCGCCCGGAACGTTGGCGCCGCGCGGGCTGGTATCGGGCGCGACCAGAGCCAGGCCCAGCTCGGACGCCAGCCGTTGGGCGCCTGCCTTCTCCATGAAGGTTTTCTCGTCGCAGGTGAGGCCGGCCAGATACAGCAGCGCCGGCACCTTTTCACCCTGTAGCGCCTGCGGCGGCAGGTAAACCGAGAACTTCATCGGCAGGCCAATCTCGCGCGAGCTGTGCTGGTAGAAGCGCTGCTCGCCGCCAAAGCAGGCGTGGGCACTGAGCAATTCAAGGGTGGGGTTGGACATGAAGACTCCTAAAATAATAGCTTGAGAGGCTTATGGATAAAGCGCTAGAGGCCCTTTTTGCTATAAAAATTACTGAAAATTCCAGCCCGATTCCAGTTCAATAGATGACAACGGAGCGGATCGACTTGCCTGCGTGCATGAGATCAAAGGCTTTGTTGATGTCCGAAAGCCCCATGGTGTGCGTGACAAAGGGCGCCAGCTGGATCTTGCCGCTCATGGCGTCTTCCACCATGCCGGGCAGTTCACTGCGGCCCTTGACGCCACCAAAAGCTGAGCCCAGCCATTTGCGGCCGGTGACCAGCTGGAATGGGCGGGTGGAAATCTCCTTGCCTGCGCCCGCCACACCGATGACCACCGACTGGCCCCAGCCGCGGTGCGCGCACTCGAGCGCGGCGCGCATGACTTCGACGTTGCCGATGCACTCGAAGCTGTGGTCCACGCCCCAGCCGGTCATCTCGACGATGACTTGCTGGATCGGCTTGTCATAGTCTTTCGGGTTGACGCAATCGGTAGCGCCAAAGGTGCGGGCGAGATCGAATTTGGCGGGGTTGGTGTCGATGGCGATGATGCGGCCGGCCTTGGCCAGCTTTGCGCCCTGGATGGCGGCCAGGCCAATGCCGCCCAGGCCGAATACGGCCACGCTGTCGCCTTCCTGCACCTTGGCGGTGTTCTTGACGGCGCCCAGGCCCGTGGTCACGCCGCAGCCCAGCAAACACACCTGCTCGGGGTTGGCGTGTGGATTGATCTTGGCCAGCGAGACCGCAGCCACCACCGTGTATTCGCTGAAGGTGCTGCAGCCCATGTAGTGGTAGAGAGGCTCGCCCTTGTAGCTGAAGCGCGTGGTGCCGTCGGGCATCACACCCTTGCCCTGGGTGGCGCGCACCGCGACGCACAGGTTGGTTTTGCCGCTCTTGCAGAACAGGCATTCGCCACACTCTGCGGTGTAGAGGGGAATGACATGGTCGCCCGGCTGCACGCTGGTCACGCCTTCGCCCACTTCGATCACGATGCCCGCGCCTTCGTGGCCCAGTACGGCGGGGAAGATGCCTTCCGGGTCGTCTCCCGACAAGGTGAAGGCGTCGGTATGGCAGACGCCGGTGTGGGTGATCTTGACCAGTACCTCGCCCTTTTGCGGCGGGGCGACGTCAATTTCAACGATTTGCAGGGGTTCTCCAGCCTTAAAGGCAACAGCGGCGCGGGATTTCATGGCGTTCTTTCGGGAGGTGTTGGGGGAAGGGCCGCTGCATGAGCGGCGGTGGCGCCGATGCATACAGGGCAAGATGAGACCACTGTACGCCCTGGGGGCCTCTGAGCGAAGGCTGTGGCCGCTGAGCGGCCCGCTTTGTCCGGATATGAACGGACAATGGGGCTCGGCCACGTGCAGCACGCAGCCGAAGGCCGCAGCCTGATCGCCGGCGCTTCTCTCCACCTTACCTTCCACAAGCCCAACGCCATGGACCACCACCATCCCGGCCTGCACCGCGTCGACCTCGTCGTTTATCCAGGCTTCAAGGCGCTTGAGGCTGTCGGGCCGATGTCGGTGTTCGACTACGCCAACGTGCATTTGCGCCAGCATGGACGCCCCGACGGCTACACCGTGCGCGTGGTCGCAGCCCGCCGCGGCGCCGTGCCATCCGATACCCTCATGGCGCTCGACGCGACCCACACCTTGGCAGAGCTTGAAGCCGGCGACGCCGGCTGCACGGTGGTGCTGGTGGGGGCGCGCAACATCGAGCAGGTACTGGCGTCTTCCCTCGAACTGGTGAATTGGGCAGCGCGCGTAGCGCCCAAGGTGCCGCGCATGATTGCGCTGTGCTCGGGCAGCTTCGTCTTTGCCGCCGCTGGTCTGCTTGACGGCCGAAGGGCGGCCACGCATTGGAGCGTGGCCGCAGCACTGCAACAGCGCCATCCGCGCGTCGCGGTGGATGCCGATGCGATCTATGTGCGCGACGGCCATCTTTGGACTTCGGCCGGTGTCACGGCTGGCATTGATTTGGCGCTGGCCGTGGTGGAAGAGGATTTTGGCCATGCTCTGGCGCTTGAAGTTGCCCGCGACCTGGTGGTGTACCTCAAGCGGCCGGGCGGACAGTCGCAGTTCAGCGTGCCGCTGGCCACGCAGAGTACCGCGCACGGCGGCGTGAGGGCGGTGCAGCAATGGGTGCTGGCGCACCTGGATGAGCGGCTCAACCTGGCGCAGATGGCGGCGCAGGCCGCAATGAGCGAGCGGCACTTTCGCCGCGTTTTTCAGCAAGAGACCGGTCAGAGCCCCTCGGCATTTGTCGAGTCGGCCCGGCTTGAGGCCGCCAAGCAGTTGCTGGAGTCCGAACTGGGCCTGCCGCTCAAGACGGTTGCTGCGCGCGTGGGGCTAGGGTCCGAGCAGGCGCTGCGTCAGCTGTTCGTGCGAAGGCTGGGTATTGCGCCGCAGGCTTACCGCGAGCGCTTTGGTGGCAAAGGGGCTGGCACAGCCCATTGAAAGCCCATTTGAGAGCCCCATTGAAAAAGCCCGCCGGGGCGCGGCGGGCTTTTCTGGGGCACTGCGGGGGTGTGTTTGCTTATTTGGCGGCGCCAATATCGCGGCGCACCGAGCCCGTGTAGAGCTGGCGCGGGCGGCCAATCTTGTACTCCGGGTCGCTGATCATTTCATTGAGCTGGGCAATCCAGCCCACGGTGCGTGCGAGCGCGAACACGCCGGTGAACAGGTTCACCGGAATACCGATGGCGCGCTGCACGATGCCCGAGTAGAAGTCGACGTTGGGGTAGAGCTTGCGCGAAACGAAGTAGTCGTCTTCCAGGGCGATGCGCTCGACTTCCTTGGCCAGCTTGAACAGCGGATCGTTTTCCAGGCCCAGTTCGGCCAGAACTTCGTTGCAGGTCTCCTGCATCAGCTTGGCACGCGGGTCGTAGTTTTTGTAGACGCGGTGGCCAAAACCCATCAGCTTGACGCCGGAGTTCTTGTCCTTGACCTTCTCCATGTACTCGCCGACCTTGGAGATGCCGCCTTGCGCCTGGATGTCTTCCAGCATGTTCAGGCAGGCTTCGTTGGCGCCACCGTGTGCCGGGCCCCACAGGCAGGCCACGCCAGCGGCAATGGCCGCGAACGGGTTGGTGCCCGACGAGCCGCACAGACGCACCGTGGAAGTGGAGGCGTTCTGCTCGTGGTCGGCGTGCAGGATGAAGATGCGGTCGAGCGCGCGCTCGAGCACCGGGTTGACCACATAGTCTTCGCAGGGTGTGCCGAACATCATGCGCAGGAAGTTGCCGGCGTACGACAGTTCGTTGCGAGGGTACATGTATGGCTGGCCGACGCCGTACTTGTAGGCCATGGCTACCAGCGTCGGCAGCTTGGCAATCATGCGGATGGCGGCAATCTCGCGGTGGCGTGGATTGTTGATATCGGTGCTGTCGTGATAGAAGGCCGAAAGCGCGCCCACCAGGCCAGTCAGGATGGCCATGGGATGCGCATCGCGCCGAAAACCGCGCAGGAAAAACTGCATCTGCTCGGCCACCATGGTGTGGTGCAGAACGAGTTTGTGGAAGTCGCCGCGCTGAGCAGCATCGGGCAGTTCGCCATTGAGCAGCAGGTAGCAGGTGTCGAGGTAGTCGCACTGCGTCGCGAGTTGCTCAATAGGGTAGCCGCGGTACAAAAGTTCGCCCTTGTCGCCATCGATGTAGGTAATGGCCGACTGGCAGGCTGCTGTAGACAGAAACCCTGGGTCGTAGGTGAACATCCCCGTCTGCGCGTAGAGCTTGCGGATGTCCACGACGTCCGGACCGACGGTGCCTTGGTATACGGGCAAATCCACGCTGGGGCCACCATTGCTGAAGGACAGGGTGGCTTTGTTGTCAGCGAGCTTCATTATTTGATTCCTTTGGAGAGATTGCTTTGATCGGTCAGGGTTTTCGTAGGGATCAGACCCCGTGGGCAGGTATGGCGCCGCTGTCTCGCAGCATGCCCAGCACCGTATGCACGGCGGGCAAATCCAGTGCCCCACTGGGCTCTTTGCGGCGCAGCAGCAGGTCCAGCAAATCGTTGTCCGCCAAATCCATCAGGGCGCCCATGCCTTCCGCGTGAAAGACGGTCAGTTCGCCTTCGTGCCGCAAAAAGAATTGTTCGATGAACAGGTCGTTTTCCAGCAGACCACGTCGGCAGCGCCAGTGCAGCTTGCTGAGGGCCCGCGCGTCGAGCACGGGCGATGGGTGGCTGGCGGGGAACGCTTGCATACCGGGCATCAGAGGGCGCGACGCACCATCAGTTCCTTGATCTTGCCGATAGCGCGCGTTGGGTTCAGACCCTTGGGGCACACATCGACGCAGTTCATGATGGAGTGGCAGCGGAACAGACGGTACGGGTCTTCGAGGTTATCGAGCCGCTCACCCGAAGCCTGATCGCGGCTGTCGGCGAGGAAACGATAGGCCTGCAGCAAGCCAGCGGGACCGACGAACTTGTCCGGGTTCCACCAGAAACTGGGGCAGGCGGTGGAGCAGCATGCGCACAGGATGCATTCATACAGTCCGTCGAGCTCTTCGCGCTGCTCGGGCGACTGCAGAAACTCCTTCTCTGGAGGAATGTCGTCGTTGATCAAATAGGGTTTGATAGAGTGGTACTGCTTGAAGAACTGTGTCATGTCCACGATCAGGTCGCGGACCACCGGCAGACCCGGCAGCGGCTTGAGCACGATCGTGCCTTGCAGCGTGTTCATGTTGGTCAGGCAAGCCAGACCATTCTTGCCGTTGATGTTCATGGCATCGGAGCCACACACGCCTTCGCGGCAGGAGCGGCGGAACGACAGCGCTGGGTCTTGCTCCTTCAGTTTGATCAGGGCGTCCAGCAACATGCGCTCATGGCCGTCGAGCTCGACCTCGATGGTCTGCATGTAGGGCTTGGTGTCCTTGTCCGGGTCGTAGCGATAAATCTGAAAAGTGCGTTTTTGCATGGTGCTTCTCTCGTGGGGCGGCCGACTTTTAGAAGGTCCGGACTTTGGGCGGAATGCTCTCGACCGTCAGGGGCTTGAGGGTGACGGGCTTGTACGTAAGTGAATTGCTCGCGCTGTGCCACAGCGTATGTTTGAGCCAGTTCACATCGTCGCGGCCCAACGGCGCTGTGGGGTGATCGGCCGGATGCTCGTAGTCGTCCACCATGTGCGCGCCGCGGCACTCTTTGCGCGCTGCGGCCGAAACCATGGTGGCCTGCGCCACTTCAATCATGTTGTCGACCTCCAGCGCCTCAATGCGCGCCGTGTTGAACACCATGGATTTGTCTTTGAGTTCAACGCTGCCAACACGCTCGCGCAGAGCCGCCACCTTGAGTACGCCTTCGTCCATGCTGGCCTGGGTACGGAACACCCCCGCGTACTGTTGCATGGTGGAGCGAATGTCGCCTGCCAAGGTTTGCGAATAAATACCGCCGGTGGAGTTCTGCAGCTGATTCAGGCGTTCGAGCGTGCGGTCGGCGGCGTCCTTCGGCAGTGGTTTGTGCTCTGCGTTGCGGGCGTTGAATTCAACGATGTGGCGGCCAGCGGCTTTGCCGAACACCAGGAGGTCCAGCAGCGAGTTGGTGCCCAGCCGGTTGGCGCCGTGCACACTCACGCAGGAGCATTCGCCCACTGCGTACAGGCCATTTACTATGTGGCTGGAAGTGCCGTCGTGCGTGACCACTTGGCCGTGAATATTGGTGGGAACCCCACCCATCTGGTAATGGATCGTGGGCACCACGGGGATGGGTTCCTTGGTGATGTCCACGTTGGCAAAGTTGATGCCAATTTCGTACACCGAGGGCAGGCGCTTGTGGATGGTCTCGGACCCCAGATGATCGAGCTTGAGCAGCACGTAATCCTTGTTGGGACCGCAGCCGCGCCCTTCCTTGATTTCCTGGTCCATGGAGCGGGAAACGAAATCGCGCGGGGCCAGGTCTTTCAGCGTGGGCGCGTAGCGCTCCATGAAGCGCTCGCCGTTGCTGTTGAGCAAGATGGCACCTTCGCCGCGGCAGCCTTCGGTGAGCAGCACGCCGGCGCCGGCGACGCCGGTGGGGTGGTACTGCCAGAACTCCATGTCCTGCAGAGGGATGCCGGCGCGTGCCGCCATGCCCAGGCCGTCGCCGGTGTTGATGAAAGCGTTGGTGGATGCGGCAAAGATGCGGCCGGCACCGCCCGTGGCCATGAGCACGGTTTTGGCTTCCAGGATGTACAAGTCACCCGTTTCCATCTCTAACGCTGTGACGCCGACCACGTCGCCGTCGGCATCGCGGATCAAATCCAGTGCCATCCATTCGACGAAGAAATTCGTCTTGGCCTTGACGTTCTGCTGGTACAGGGTGTGCAACATGGCATGCCCCGTGCGGTCGGCCGCAGCGCAGGCGCGTTGCACGGGTTTCTCGCCGTAATTGGCGGTGTGCCCGCCGAAGGGGCGTTGGTAGATCGTGCCGTCCGCGTTGCGGTCGAACGGCATGCCGAAGTGTTCCAGCTCATACACGACGTTGGGTGCTTCGCGGCACATGAATTCCACGGCGTCCTGGTCGCTGAGCCAGTCGCCGCCTTTCACGGTGTCGTAGAAGTGGTAGTGCCAGTTGTCTTCGCTCATGTTGCCCAGCGAGGCCGACACGCCCCCCTGGGCTGCCACGGTGTGCGAGCGCGTGGGAAACACCTTGGACAGTGAGGCCACGTTAAGGCCTGCGCGCGAGAGTTCAAGCGCCGCGCGCATGCCGGAGCCGCCGGCCCCGATGATGACGACGTCGAACTTGCGCTTGGTGATGTTGGCGTTGGTATAGCTCATGAAATTTAGCCCTTAATCGCAAAAACGGAGCCCGCGCTCACAGACGCCACAGGACCTGGATGCCCCAGCCCACGCAGCCCAGCAACCAGACGATGGTGAAAACCTCAAGCACGAGGCGCAGGCCTGCGGGCTTGATGTAATCCATCCAGATGTTGCGCATACCTACCCAGGCGTGGTATGCCAGCGCAAAAATGACCACGAAGGTCAGGAATTTCATCCACTGCGCAGCAAAAATACCCGCCCAGAGGTCGTAGCCAAGGGGGCCGGGCTTGAGCAGCACCTGGGCAATCAAGGCAATGGTGAACAGCACCATCAGCACCGCAGTGACGCGCTGGCTCAGCCAGTCGCGCATGCCATAGTGGGCACCGACAATGGTGCGCTTGTTTCCGTAGTCGATCATGGGTGTTTCCTCGTTTTATGTAGTGCCGACGCCCTGCAAATCCGGTTTCAGTACAGACCAAAAAGCCGCGCGCCCAAGAGCAGCGTCAGCACAATGGCCAACCCGATGGCCGTCAGCCCCGAGGTCTTGCCGAACTGGTTGTTGACCGCGTGGTGGTCAATGTCCATGATCAGATGCCGGATTCCGGCAAACATGTGGTGCAGATAGCCCCAGATCAGCCCCAGGCTGACGAGCTTGAGCAGCCAACCAGGAACGATTCCCAGGCCTGAGGAAAACGCGCTGGTGAATCGCTCGAACGACACCTCGGAAGACACCGATGTGTCGAAGAACCAGATCACCAAAGGCAACAAAAGGAACATCACTGCGCCGCTGGCGCGATGCAGGATCGAGGTCCACGCCGCCGCCGTCATGCGATAGGTGGTGAGGTCCTTGAAGGCGTTGATGTTGCGAAACTCGGGTCGCTTCTTCGCTGTTTCGGTCATGAGAGTGCTTTCGTGGGATGTAACTGCGTTGTAATTTTCGCTGCAACGGAACGCAAAATTCTATTGCAATGCAACATGACTGCGTTTGATGCAAGTGAAACGGACGTTGATTGGAGATTCTCCGGCCAGTGGCGGGGCGGTGTTCAGCTCAATTCGTTGCGGTAGTGGTGGGTGTCGGTGCGGTACAAGCCACGGCGTAACTCCATGGGAACATCGTTGTAGGTGTAGGAGGTACGGACCACGCTGAGCAAAGGGGTGGCTGGTGTCACTTGCAGCAGAGTGGACTGCTCGGCATCGGGCAGCACGGCGCGAATTTTTTCATCCGCCCGCACCATGCGAACGCCGAACTCCAGTTCCAGCATGGCGTAGGTCGGGCCCGGATAGTCGCTCATTTGCTGGGCCGTCAGGCCTTTGAACGTGACGCCAGGCAGCCACAAATCTTCAAGAATGGTCGGTACTCCGCGAAACGCCAGTACCCGGCGCGCCTGGATCACCGATTCGCCACTGCGCAGCCCCAAGGCGCGAGCGACTTCTGCGCTGGCGCGGCTGCTCCGGCAGTCGATGATGCGGCGCTCGGCTGGGCCCTCCGTATCGGCATCGCCGCGGTCGGGCATCAGCTTCAGAAAGCGGTATTGCACGTGCTGCTCTGCGTGCGTGGCCACAAAAGTGCCTTTGCCTTGGCGGCGCACAAGCAGATTTTCGCTCGCCAGCTCGTCAATCGCCTTGCGCACCGTGCCCTGGCTGACGCGAAAGCGTGCCGCCAGATCCATTTCGCTGGGGATGGACTCGCCCGGTTTCCATTCGCCTGACTCCAGGCTTTGCAACAACAGACCTTTGATCTGCTGGTACAGCGGACTGAATGCCGGTGCTGGCAGGCCGCCCGCAGCGAGCGGCGGGGCCAGTTCAGGGACGGTCGGTGGGATGGACGACATAAAAAAGGCCTGCGATACAGCGAGCGGCATCGCTTGAACGGAGTGCTCTGCGCAAGCCTGCCAGTGTGTACCGAGCGATGAGATCATATCTTATATAAGACATAAGACAAATTGACGCAGTGCGGAAAACCGCAGTAAAATCACAGGCTGTTTGCGGGGCGCACGCTGCGGGGGACAGAAAGCAGGTGGCAGCCACTGCGCTCGTTTTCTGTTTCTTTATCCATCGGAGTTCACCATGAGCAAAACGCCCGTTCGCGTTGCCGTTACCGGCGCCGCAGGCCAAATCGGTTACGCCCTTCTGTTTCGCATCGCTTCGGGCGAAATGCTGGGCAAAGACCAGCCGGTGATTCTTCAATTGCTTGAAGTTCCGGTCGAAGGCCCGCAAAAAGCGCTCAAGGGCGTGATGATGGAACTGGACGACTGCGCGTTCCCGCTGCTGGTCGAGATGACCGCGCACAGCGACCCGATGACCGCGTTCAAGGACGCCGACTATGCCTTGCTGGTGGGCTCGCGTCCGCGTGGTCCCGGCATGGAGCGTGCCGAGCTGCTTGCGGTCAACGGCGCCATCTTCACCCAGCAAGGCAAGGCACTCAACGCGGTGGCCAGCCGCAACGTCAAGGTGCTGGTGGTGGGCAACCCCGCCAACACCAACGCCTATATCGCCATGAAGAGCGCTCCGGACCTGCCGCGCAAGAACTTCACCGCCATGCTGCGTCTGGACCACAACCGCGCCGCCAGCCAGCTCGCTGCCAAGACCGGCAAGCCCGTGGCAGATATTGAAAAGCTCACTGTGTGGGGCAACCACTCGCCCACCATGTACGCCGACTACCGTTTTGCCACCATCAACGGCGAGAGCGTTGCCAAGATGATCAACGATCAGGAATGGAACGCCAACACTTTCTTGCCCACGGTCGGCAAGCGCGGCGCGGCCATCATTGAAGCGCGGGGCCTGTCATCCGCTGCGTCGGCGGCCAATGCGGCCATCGACCACATGCGCGACTGGGCGCTGGGTACCAACGGCAAGTGGGTCACCATGGGCATTCCTTCGGATGGCCAGTACGGCATTCCCAAGGACGTGATGTTCGGCTTCCCGGTCACTTGCGAAAACGGCGAGTACAAGGTCGTAGAAGGTCTGGACATTGACGCGTTCAGCCAGGAACGTATCGACAAGACGCTCAAAGAACTGACCGACGAGCAGGCTGGCGTCGCTCACCTTCTGTAAGCGGCAAGCGCAAGTGCAGCATCCGCGCGACGTTCTGCAGGGCCCGCAGGCCGCTGCAACGGCCATTCCGGTGTGCGACCACTACAGTGGCACGCCCGAGCGGATGCAAAAGAGTCTGCAGCTGCAGGCCGCAATGAGTGCCGAGTTCGGCGTCTGCGTTTTTGATGTGACGCTGGACTGCGAAGACGGTGCCGCCGTAGGCAGCGAGGCGGAGCACGCGGCGCTGGTGGCGAGGCTGGCGCAGAGTGCTGTGGCCGAAGCCCGCGTGGCGGCGCGGGTGCATCCGGTGGACCATGCGGCCTTTGCCGGTGACGTGGCCACCATTGCCGGCGAGGCAGGGCACCGACTGTGCCATCTGATGCTTCCCAAGTGCGAATCGGTGGACGACGTGCTTGCTGCCGAGCGCGCCCTGGAGCGAGCAGGCGCCCACGCCTTGCCCTTGCATGTGCTGATCGAATCTCCCGCTGCAGTGCAACAGGCGTTTGAGATCGCTGCGCACCCGCGTGTGCAAAGCCTCAGTTTTGGATTGATGGATTTCGTTTCGGCCCACGCAGGCGCGATCCCCGCCACTGCAATGGGATCGCCGGGCCAGTTCGAGCATCCGTTGGTGGTGCGCGCCAAGTTGGAGATCGCATCGGCCTGTCATGCCTACGGCAAGGTGCCTTCGCATTGCGTTGTCACCGAATTTTCCGATCTTGGCGCCCTGCGCAGTGCCGCTGGACTGGCGGCCAGTCGGTTCGGATTTACGCGCATGTGGAGTATTCATCCTGCGCAGATCCGCCCCATTTTGGAGGCGTTTGCACCCGCAGCCGACGACATCGATGCGGCCGCAAAGGTTCTCCTGGCCGCCGCACAAGCCGATTGGGCGCCGATCAACTTTCATGGTGTGCTGCATGATCGTGCAAGCTACCGCTATTTCTGGCAGCTTCTGGTTCGTGCGCAGCGCACGGGCAGGGCCATTCCCGACAGCGTTCGACATTGGTTCGAGGATGCTGGCGCCATTGCCCATTGATTCATACGTTCTTTGCAGGAGTCATTCGATGAAAGCCTTGCTTGTATCCGGTTGGTTGGCCCTGGTTCCGGTGATGGTCTTTGCGCAGAGTGCGCAGGCCAAGACCGAAGCCCCCAAGGTCGCGCAAAAAAAGGCGGACGCCAAGTCCAGCAGCGCAAAGCCGAAGGCGAAGCCCGCCGCCAAGGCCAAACCGGCCGCTGACAGCAGTGCCACCTCGAGCCGCACGCGGCTCAAGAGCGCGGCGAGCCAGGTGGCCAGCGGTGTGCGTGCAGCCGAGGCTGCGCTGGGGCCAGATGAGTTGGCAATTGCCGAGCGCGTCTACGTCGGGGAAATCCCCTGCGAGCTCGGCGCCCATGTGAATGTGGTTGCCGATCCGAAGGCGCCGGGCTATTTCCAGCTCGATGGCAAGGATTTTCGCTATCGCATGTCGCCCGTGGCCACGACCACCGGTGCGATTCGCCTTGAGGACCGCGACGGCGGCGCTGTCTGGCTGCAAATCGCCAACAAGTCCATGCTGATGGATCAAAAGCGCGGCCAACGCCTGGCAGATGAATGCAAAAGTCCCGCCCAGGTCATTGCCGCCGAAGGGCTAAAAAAGGCGCCAGCGCGCAGCCTGCTGGACGAACCGGCAAAGTAATTGCGCCCGTTCCCACGAATTGAGTTGAACCTAGAAAGAAGTCGATGTTGCAAGCTTACCGAGACCATGTGGCCGAACGCGCCACGTTGGGCATTCCGCCCCTGCCCCTGACCGCCAAGCAGACCGCTGCCTTGGTCGAGCTGCTGAAAAATCCGCCTGTTGGCGAAGAGGCCACACTGCTGGAACTTATCACCCACCGCGTGCCTGCGGGCGTGGACGATGCCGCCAAGGTCAAGGCCAGCTACCTGGCCGCCGTCGCGCACGGCACCGAAAAATGCAGCCTGATTGGCCGCGAGAAGGCCACCGAATTGCTGGGCACCATGCTGGGTGGCTACAACCTCACGCCGCTGATTGATCTGCTGGACGACGCGGCCGTGGCCCCCGTAGCCGCAGAAGCGCTGAAAAAGACGCTGCTCATGTTCGACCAGTTCCACGACGTGAAGGAAAAGGCCGACAAGGGCAACGCTTTTGCCAAGGCCGTGGTGCAAAGCTGGGCCGATGCCGAATGGTTCACCAGCCGCCCCGAAGTGCCCAAGAGCATCACCCTCACGGTGCTCAAGGTCACAGGCGAAACCAACACCGACGACCTCTCCCCCGCGCCCGACGCCTGGAGCCGCCCCGACATCCCGCTGCATGCGCTGGCCATGCTCAAGAACAAGCGTGACGGCATCACGCCAGAAGAAGACGGCAAACGCGGCCCGGTGAAATTCATTGAAGACCTGCGCGCCAAGGGCAACCTGGTGGCCTATGTCGGCGATGTGGTCGGCACCGGTTCGAGCCGCAAGTCGGCCACCAACAGCGTGCTGTGGTTCACTGGCGAAGACATTCCCTTCGTGCCCAACAAGCGCTTTGGCGGGGTCTGCCTGGGCTCCAAGATCGCCCCCATCTTCTACAACACCATGGAAGACGCGGGTGCTCTGCCGATCGAGCTTGACGTCAGCCAGATGAACATGGGCGACACCATCGAGCTGCGCCCCTACGAAGGCAAGGCACTGAAGGACGGCAAGGTCATTGCCGAGTTCGAACTCAAGAGCGACGTGCTGTTTGACGAAGTGCGCGCCGGCGGCCGCATTCCCCTCATCATCGGCCGCGGCCTGACCACCAAGGCGCGCGAAGCGCTGGGCCTGCCGCCGTCCACGCTGTTCCGCCTGCCGCAAGTGCCTGCCGCTACCGGCAAGGGCTTCACGCTGGCACAGAAAATGGTCGGCCGCGCTTGCGGCCTGCCCGAAGGCCAGGGCGTGCTGCCCGGCACCTACTGCGAACCCCGCATGACCTCGGTGGGCTCGCAGGACACCACCGGCCCGATGACGCGCGACGAGCTGAAAGACCTGGCCTGCCTGGGCTTCTCGGCTGACCTGGTGATGCAGTCGTTCTGCCACACCGCTGCCTACCCCAAGCCCGTGGACGTGAAAATGCATCACGAGCTGCCGGAGTTCATCAGCAACCGAGGCGGTATTTCGCTCAAGCCAGGCGACGGCATCATCCACAGTTGGCTCAACCGCATGCTGCTGCCCGACACCGTAGGCACTGGTGGCGACAGCCACACGCGCTTCCCCGTGGGTATCAGCTTCCCCGCAGGCTCCGGCCTGGTGGCCTTCGCCGCCGCCACCGGCGTCATGCCGCTCGACATGCCGGAATCGGTGCTGGTGCGCTTCAAGGGCCAGATGCAGCCGGGCGTGACGCTGCGCGACCTCGTGCACGCGATTCCGCTGTACGCCATCAAGGCCGGACTGCTTACGGTCGAGAAAAAGGGCAAGAAGAACATCTTCTCTGGCCGCATTCTCGAAATCGAAGGCCTGCCCAACCTGAAGGCCGAGCAGGCCTTCGAGTTGTCCGACGCCTCGGCCGAGCGTTCAGCCGCTGGCTGCACGGTGCGCCTGAACAAGGAGCCGATCATCGAGTACATCCACTCGAACATCGTGCTGCTCAAGAACATGATTGCAGAAGGCTACGAAGACGCGCGCACCATTCGCCGCCGCATCCAGGCGATGGAAGCCTGGCTCGCGAACCCGCAGTTGCTGGCACCCGATGCGGATGCTGAGTACGCCGCCGTCATCGAAATCGATCTGGCCGAAATCACCGAGCCTATCGTTTGCTGCCCCAACGATCCGGACGATGCCAAGACGCTGTCCGACGTGGCCGGCGCGAAGATTGACGAAGTGTTCATCGGCTCGTGCATGACCAACATTGGGCACTTCCGCGCCGCCTCCAAGCTGCTCGAAGGCAAGAAGGACATGCCCGTCAAGCTGTGGATGGCACCGCCCACCAAGATGGACGCGAAGCAGCTCACCGAAGAGGGTCACTACGGCGTCTTCGGCGCCGCCGGTGCCCGCATGGAAATGCCCGGCTGCTCGCTTTGCATGGGCAACCAGGCGCAGGTAAAAGAGGGTGCGACGGTGATGTCCACCAGCACACGCAACTTCCCCAACCGTTTGGGCAAGAACACCAACGTCTACCTGGGCTCGGCCGAGCTCTCGGCCATCTGCTCCAAGCTGGGCCGCATCCCCAGCAAGGAGGAGTATCTGGCCGACGTGGGCGTTGTCAACCAGAACGGCGACAAGATCTATCAGTACCTTAATTTCGACCAGATTGCTGAGTACCAGCAAGTGGCTGACGGCGTGAACGCCTAAACACTGCACGCTGGCCGGGCCCACGCCCGTACGCCTGCTCTTCGAACCCGCAGCGCGAAGGCGTCTGCGGGTTTTCTATTTTTAATAGCAAGCTTTCCATATGGAATAAGCGCTAGAGGCCATTTTCACCATATTTTTCTGAATGGCGTTTACGCTTGTGCGAACGCAGCCAGCAGATGGGCCGTCGCAGCGTCGGCGGGCAAGAAGGCCTCCATGGCCAGTTCCTGCAAAGTGACGTCCACAGGGGTGCCGAAGATGGTGGTGGTGCTGATCAGGCGCAGCACACCGCGCGGCGTTTGCAAATGCAGGGGAACCACCACGCCCGCCAGTTCGTCGTCCACCGGCGCATGCGCTGCCGCTGCTGCCGGTGCGGAGTACGCTGCCAACTCGTCCCGTAGTGCGCGCAAGGCGTCGTCGCCCGTGGCAGCAATCTGCTGGGCCAGACGCGCCAACAGGTGGTCGCGCCATTGCGCCAGATTGGTGATGCGCGGCGCAAGTCCCTCCGGGTGCAAGCTCAGGCGCAGCACGTTGACGGGTGCTTCCAGCAAATGCGGCGCCACGCCAGCGAGCAGCGGCGCCACGGCTGCGTTGTGCGTCACCATGTTCCAGTGGCGATCAATGGCCAGCGCGGGAAAGGGTTCGTGCCCCTTCAAGATGCGCTCCACCGCCTTTCGCGCCGCCGCCAGGTCGGGGTGGTCCAGCGTGCGCGCAGCGTACATAGGCGCATAGCCGGCGGCAATCAGCAGGGCGTTGCGCTCGCGCAGCGGCACGCTCAGCCGCTCGGCCAACCGCAGCACCATATCGCGGCTGGGCAAGGCCCGACCGGTTTCCACATAACTCAGATGTCGGGTGGAAATGTCTGCTTCCAGCGCCAGACCTTGTTGGCTCAGGTGGCGGTGCTGCCGCCAATGGCGCAAGTGCGCACCAAAGGGCGAACGGGGGAGGGAGGTAGTGCGGCAGTCTGCATGAGCGGCTCCAGAAAAACGGGGTTGCCGCAGGCCTCTGGTGTTGAACCGGCCCGAGGCGCATTCGACAGGCAAGCCTAAAGCGCAGTGCGCGCCAAGACCATAACCTTGCACGTTATCGACTCCATGGAGGCGCAGCAGGACCATGGGACCCGCTGCGCAGGAAGGCCTGCACAGATTTACCCACAAGGAGTCTTTCATGTCGATTTTTGCATCACCTCAATTTCTATCCCGCGTGATGTGGCTCGATGCTGCGTCTTGTGCCGCCACCGGCGCTCTGCAGCTGCTGCCTGGCGATGCCCTGGCCCGCTGGACGGGCCTGCCCAACGCCCTGTTGGTGGGTACGGGCTGGTTCTTGCTGGCCTACGCAGCGGCTGCGGCGTGGATGGCGAGCCGTGCATCCGCACCGCGGCGGGCGATTGGTCTCGTGGTGCTGGGCAATCTGCTGTGGGCCGTGGGCTGTGGTGCCTTGCTGTTGAGCGGAGCCCTGAATTTGAGCGCCTTGGGCGTCGCCTGGGTGCTGGTGCAGGCGGTGGTGGTGGTGTTGCTGGCGGACTTGCAGTGGATGGGCCTGCGCGCTAGCTCGCTCTCCCGGGGCGGCAGACAGCTTGCCGCCGGATGACGGCGCGGAGATTGATGGATCGGGGAACTGGAGTAAGAGCGCATCAAGGCCGCAGGAATGCGCCGGTTCACGCGGTTTGTGCTGCCACGCTGGCGTGCCAGAACTACCGTGTGAGGCGAGATACCGGCACATCGCCCAAGCCGGCCGCACTCAACGCGGCGCAGCTGGCCGAACTGCGCGAAGTGTTTGGCGCGCAGTGGTGACGGTGAAGCGTGCGCCAAATGCTATTGAAAAGTGAGCTTATGGCGCTTTAACAATAAGCGCTAGAGGCCAATTTAACCTAAGCTTTTTCCGACTCAAACACCCGCGCCAGCAGGGCGCCTTCGACATTCCCGGCCAACGCAATCCGCACCCGCAGCGGGCTGCCGGCTGCTACCTCCAGCGCCTCACCTTCAAGGCTCTGCATCTCGGCGAGCCGCACCGTGCGATTGCCGCTGGGGTGGATGATTTCCAGCAGGTCGCCCACGGCAAAGCGGTTCTTGGTTTCCACCTCGGCCCAGCCGTCGGCGGCGCTTTTCACCTGCGCCACGTACTGACTGCGCTTCGATTCGGAACTGCCGGTTTCGTAGTTCTGGTAATCGTGGGCCGGGCGGCGCTCCAGCAGGCCGCTGGTGTAGCCACGGTTGGCCAGGCCTTCGAGTTCGGTGATGAGTTCGGGGTTGAAGGGGCGGCCGGCCACCGCGTCGTCGATGGCGCGGCGGTAGACCTGCGCGGTGCGCGAGACGTAGTACGCGCTCTTGGTGCGGCCCTCGATCTTGAGCGAATCGACGCCGATGGCGACCAGACGCTGCACGTGCTCGACTGCGCGCAAGTCCTTGCTGTTCATGATGTACGTGCCGTGCTCGTCTTCCATGATGGGCATGAGCTGGCCGGGGCGTTCCTTTTCTTCCAGCAGGTAGATCTGGTCGGCCTTGGGGTGGCGCGCGCCGTCGCCACAGGCCGAGAACGCGGCGTTGTCGTCTTCCTGCGCCTTGTTGAAGTTGAAGTCGCCCTCCATGCGCACTGCCATGGCTTCGCCGGTGTTGGGGTCCACCGCAGCTTCCTGCGTGGCGTAGTTCCAGCGGCAGGCGTTGGTGCAGGCGCCCTGATTGGAGTCGCGCCGGTTGAAGTAGCCCGACAGCAGGCAGCGGCCCGAGTAGGCGATGCACAGGGCGCCGTGCACGAAGACTTCCAGCTCCATGTCGGGGCATTCCTGGCGGATTTTCTCGATCTCGTCCAGACTCAATTCGCGCGACAGGATGATGCGTGTGATGCCCACTTTCTGCCAAAACTTGACCGACATGAAGTTGGTGGTGTTGGCCTGCACCGAGAGATGAATAGCCACCTCGGGCCACTTCTCGCGCACCTGCATGATCAGGCCGGGGTCGGCCATGATGAGCGCGTCCGGGCCCATGGCGATGATGGGTGCTATGTCGCGCAGGTAGGTGCGCACCTTGTCGTTGTGCGGCAGAAGGTTGCTGGTCAGAAAGAACTTCTTGCCGCGCGCGTGCGCTTCTTCGATGCCGGTCTGAATTTGCTCGATGCGGAACTCGTTGTTGCGCGCGCGCAGGCTGTAGCGCGGTTGGCCGGCGTAGACCGCGTCTGCGCCGAAGTCGTAGGCGGCGCGCATGCGCTCGAGAGAGCCGGCGGGCAGAAGGAGTTCGGGGGCGGGGCGGGTCATGGGGCTCCTGCGATAGCAGTTTTGGCTGGAGGTGCGCCAAGGCCGCGCACCGGGGCTTGCAGGGAAATATCAATCCTGCGGACGAAAACCGATGATGATGAGCGGCGGGACACGGCCATCAATGTCACGCGGCAGCGTGGCGGTTTTTTGCAGCGCCCGCACAACCGCTTCGTCCCAGGCTGGGTTGCCGGACGACTTGGTCAGGCGCGTACCCGTGATGGTGCCGTCAGGCGCGGCGCGCACTTCGACTTCGGCACGTGGGTTGCCGTCGACCACGTCAGGGTAGACGATATTGGGTTTGACCTTTGCAGCCACCTTGCCGCCGTAGCCGCCCGAGGGGCCGGAATCGCGCTGGGCAGCTCCCGTGGCTGTGGGCGCGCCGGTGGCGCCGGCAAGCCCTTGCATGCGGCGGATGTTCTCCTGGCGGCGCTCTTCGGCCGCCTTGGCGTTGGCCTTTTCGATGGCCTCGTCTTTCTTGCGCTTTTCTTCGGCGAGTCTTTTTTGCTCTTTCTCTGCCTTTTCGCGCTCGGCTTTCTCGCGCTCGGCCTTTTCCTTCTGCAGTTTGTCTTTCTTCTCCTGCTCGATGCGCTGCTGCTCCTTGCGCTGCTTCTCGCGTTCGATTTTTTCCTTGTCTTCGCGCTCGCGCTTTTCCTTGGCCAGCCGCTGCTTCTCGCGCTCAATGGCAATGTCGGCCTCACGCTGATCCGGCTCTGCGCGCTGGGGCGGTGGAGGGGGTGGCGGCGGGGTCACTTTGGGCGGCGAAGGCACCACGGGAGGCTCAGGCGGTGTGGGTTTGGGCGGCGTCGGTGGCTGCGCAGGGCTTGGGGTTTCCACGGCGCGCGGCGCAGCCTGCTGGGGAACGGCAGACCAGAGTTCGGCAACAACGGCCGGTTGGTCGCTGCCACTCTTCCAGGCCACACCCCAGGTCAGTGCGGCGATCAAAAACAGATGCGCGAGCACGGCAAGCGCGATCGCCCGGCCCCGGCCAGGGACTGCTGGGGGGGTGAACTGATCGCGGTCGTCGTGGGCGTGCATGCGGCTTAGAAATACGGAACAGCAGTGGCGTCAGCCACCCTGTTTGACGGACAGGCCCACGCGCTGAACGCCGGCCTTTTGCAGCGCGTCCATGGCTTTGACCACGGACTCGTACTGCACGCCCTTGTCGGCGCTGATGACCACCGCCGTGTCTTTGCTCTGGTCGTTTTGCCAGGCCAGCGCCGCCAGTCCAATCTCGCGCGTGTTCATGCTGCGCGTTGCATCAGGCGTTTTGAGTTGCAGCGAACCATCCTTGCTCACGATCACCTGCGCAACCACCTTGGGCACGTTTTTGCCCTTGCCCACACTGGGAACGTCAATCAGCCCTGGGGTGAGCATGGGAGCCGTCACCATGAAGATGATGAGCAGCACCAGCATCACGTCGATGAACGGGACCATGTTGATCTCGTTGATGGTGCGGCGGCCGCGGCCGCGTGATGCGATGGCAGACATGGGGCGGCGCCTTTAGTGACCTGCGGCCGGAACCGGCGGATGGGCGCCCAGGTTGCGCTGCAGGATGTTGGAGAACTCTTCAATGAAGGTTTCCTGGTGGTTGGCGACGCGGTCGATATCGCGCGCAAAGCGGTTGTAGGCCACCACGGCGGGAATCGCGGCAAACAGGCCGAGGGCCGTGGCCACCAGGGCCTCGGCAATGCCGGGCGCCACGGTGGCCAGCGTCACCTGCTCCATACCGGCAAAACCGGTGAAGGCGTGCATGATCCCCCACACGGTGCCGAACAAGCCCACGTAAGGGGACACCGAGCCCACCGACGCCAGGAAGGACAGGCTGGACTCGATCACGTCCATCTCGCGCTGAAAGCTGGCGCGCATGGCGCGGCGGGCTCCGTCGAGCAGGGTGCCGGCGTCCTGGATATGGCGTTCGCGCAGTTTCTGGAACTCGCGCATGCCGCTGGCAAAAATACGCTCCATGGGGCCGATGTCCTGCACACTTTGCGCCGCGCTGGCGTACAGGTCGTTCAGGCTGGTGCCCGACCAGAACTCGCGCTCGAAGTCTTCGTTCAACGCCTTGACACGTTTCAAACCAAACAGCTTGCGAAAAATCGCGGCCCAACTGGCCACCGACACGCCGAGCAGCAGCAGCATGACGAACTGCACCACCCAGCTCGCGTGCAGCACCAGGGTGACGATGGACATGTCTTGCGAATTCATGAAATAGCTTCCAGAAGGGCCGAGGGAATGCGTGATGGGCGCAGGCTGTGGGCGTCCACCCAGCCAATGCGAACCTCTCCGGCGCAAAGCAGCGAGCCGGTTGGGCTCACCGATCGCTCATTATTTAATAGCGCTTGGTGCTTTATTGTCAAGGATGCGCGGCCTTTTTCTATCAGTTCTGCGGTAACAATGAGTGCGTCGTCCAGCCGAGCTGGGGCGTGGTAGCGCAAACGCGCTTCGCTTACGACGAACATGCCGCCGCTTTGTTCCCGCAAACCATGCTGGCCGATCCCCAGCGAGCGCAGCCACTCGGTGCGGGCGCGCTCGAAAAACTTGAGGTAATTGGCGTAAAACACGATGCCGCCGGCATCCGTGTCTTCCCAATAAACACGTACCGGGTGCTCAAACACCATGGTGCTTCAAGCCAGCAGCGCCCGCAGCCGGCGCACGGCTTCCTGCAGGTGGTCCATGGAACTGGCGGTGGAAAAGCGCAGAAAACGCTCGGGCTCGTGCGTGCCGAAGTCGCGCCCAGGCGTCACCGCCAGGTGGGCGCGGTCCATCAGGGCATAGGCCAGATCCCAACTGCCTTGCACGCCCAGGCGGGTCGCGGCCTGGGTGCCATCGGCCCAGGCGTAAAAAGCGCCATCGGGCATCACCGGCACATGGAGGCCCAGCTGCTGCAGCTCGGGAATGAAGTAGTCGCGCCGCGCCTTGAAGGCCGCGCGGCGGCGCTCGTATTCGGCGATGCTCTCCGGCTCGAAGCAGGCCAGCGCGGCGTGTTGGGCGATCGTGCTGGCGCAAATAAACAGGTTTTGCGCCAGCCGCTCAATGACGGGAACGAGCTGCTCGGGCACCACCATCCAGCCCAATCGCCAGCCCGTCATGTTGAAGTACTTGCTGAAGCTGTTGATGCTGATGATGTCGTCGGCAATGGCCAGCGCGGTGTGGCCGAACTGTTCTTCGTAGGACAGGCCCAGGTAGATTTCGTCGATCAGCGTGATGCCGCCGTGCGCCTGCACCACTTCGTGGATGCGGCGCAGCTCCTCGGGTGCGATCGAGGTTCCAGTGGGGTTCGAAGGGGAGGCCAAAAGAACGCCGCGCGTCTTTTTGCCCCAGGCGGCGCGCACTTTGTCGCTGCTGAGCTGATAGCGCTCTTGGGCTGTGGTGGGAATCAGTATGGCCGTGCCCTCCGCCGCGCTGACGAAATGGCGGTTGCAGGGGTAGCTCGGGTCGGGCATCAGCATTTCGTCGCCGGCTTCGACCAGCGCCAGGCATGCGAGCTGCAGCGCGGCCGACGCGCCGGCAGTGACCACAATGCGCCGCGCCGGCACTTGCACGCCAAAGCGCTCTGCGTACCAGCCACTGATGCGTTCGCGCAGCGCGGGCATGCCCAGCGCCTGGGTGTACTGGGTGCTGCCGTCGGCAATGGCGCGGGTGGCAGCCTCCGCTACCGCCGGCGGCGCGGTGAAGTCGGGCTCGCCGATGTTGAGGAAAATCATCGGCTCGGCACTGCCTGCCACGGCATGCGCCAAGGTTTGCGCTGCTTTGGCCACTTCCATCACGTAGAAAGGCTCGATGCGCTGAGCGCGTGCAGAGACCCTCATGGCGCGGTCCTGGGGCGCGCGTGCTGCCCTGGTCCTTCGCGACTTCGGCCGGGCGCAGGGACGGCGCCAGGCCGCCAAGCACGCCGTTGACGTATTTGTAGCCGTCGGTGCCGCCGAAATCCTTGGCCAGCTCGATGTATTCGTTGAGCACGACGCGCCAGGGCACATCCAGGCAGTGCTGGAATTCGTAGGCGCCCATCCACATCACCGCGCGCTCGATCGGCGAGATTTCGGCCAGCTTGCGGTCCAGCAGCGGAACGATCAGTGCGTCGAGTTGCTCCGCCCCCGCAATGCAGCCGTGCAAGAGCGCGTCGTAATGCACCGAGTCGGCCTTGTGAAAGCCGGCCAGGTCGCGCGTGAAGAGGTCGATGGCGGTGGCGTCGTTGCGGCCGACCAGATGCTGGTACAGCGCCTGCAGCGCGAATTCGCGCGAGCGGCTGCGCGCCGACTTGGCCGAGGCCTTGCGCCCGCCGGTGCTGGTGAGTTTTCCGGTGTGGGGGGCGGCCGGAATCGGGGACGAGGTCGCAGCGGATGCATCGGCTGTGACGCCTGGCTCGATCTGACCCTCAGGGGTAGAGCCGCTCATTCAAGCTCCTCCAGCAGATTGGCCATTTCAACGGCCACGCGTGCCGCGTCGCGGCCCTTTTCGTGTTGGCGGGCGATGGCCTGCTCCAGGTTTTCGGTGGTCAGGATGGCGTTGGCCACTGGCAGGTGGTAGTCCAGCCCGATGCGCGTGACGCCAGCTGCCGATTCGTTGGCCACCAGTTCGAAATGGTAGGTCTCGCCGCGGATGATGCAGCCCAGCGCAATCAGCGCGTCGTATTCATCCTGCTCGGCCAGCGCCTGCAGCGCGGTGGCCACTTCAAGCGCGCCGGGCACGGTGACGTGGCGGATGTTTTTCTCTTGTACGCCCAGCGCCAGCAGCTCGGTGCGGCAGGCCTCGGCCAAGGCGGTGGTAATGCCTTCGTTGAAGCGTGCCTGCACCATCGCGACGTGCAGTTTGCTGCCATCCTGCTTGTTTGCATTTCCTTTGTCTGCGCCGAACATGGTGTTCTTCCTATTCTTTTGGGATGTAACCGGTGATTTCGAGTCCGTAGCCCGCCATGCTGGGCATGCGGCGCGGCTGGCCCATGAGCTGCATGCGCACGACGCCGCATTCGCGCAGGATCTGGGCGCCTACGCCGTAGGTGCGCAGATCCATGCGTCCGCGCTCGGGCGCGTGGGCGGCGCGGGCCGTGCCATCGAACTGGGCCAGCAGCTGCTCGGCGCTCTCACCGCAATTGAGCAGAACGGCCACGCCGCGCCCCTGGCTGGCGATGTACTGCAGACTGGTGTCCAGTCCCCAGGAGTGCATGGCGCGGTTCACCTCCAGCGTGTCGAGCACCGACAGCGGCTCGTGCACGCGCACCGGGACCGATTCGCCCTCCTGCCACTGGCCGCGCACCAGCGCGATGTGCACAGCCTGGCTCGGGCCATCGCGGAAGGCATGGGCGGTGAACTCGCCAAAGGCGGTCTGCATGCTGCGCGTGCCGACTTTTTGCACCAGCGATTCGGTGCGGCTTCGGTGTTCGATGAGGTCGGCAATCGTGCCGATCTTGATGCCGTGCTCGGCAGCAAACAACTGCAGATCCGGCAGGCGGGCCATGGTGCCGTCGTCTTTCATGATCTCGCAGATCACGGCGGCCGGGCTGCAGCCGGCCATCGCGGCCAGGTCGCAGCCGGCTTCGGTATGGCCCGCGCGCATCAGTACGCCGCCATCCACGGCTTGCAGCGGAAAGATATGGCCGGGTTGCACCAGATCGTCGGCCTGCGCCTGGGCAGCCACGGCGGCCTGCACGGTGCGCGCGCGGTCGGCCGCCGAAATGCCGGTGGTCACCCCTTCGGCCGCTTCGATAGAGACGGTGAAAGCCGTTCCCATTTTTGTTCCGTTGCGTGTCGCCATGGGCGGCAGGCGCAGGCGCTCGCAGCGCTCGCGGGTGAGCGTCAGGCAGATCAGGCCACGGCCAAAGCGGGCCATGAAGTTGATGGCCTCCGGCGTGACGTGGTCGGCGGCCAGCACCAGGTCGCCTTCGTTCTCGCGGTCTTCTTCATCGACCAGGATCACCATGCGCCCGGCGCGCATTTCTTCGACGATGTCTTGCACCGGAGAGATCGGTGCGATGGCTGAGCCAGGAAGGGGGGCGTTCATCGGAGGCTTTCGAAGGTGGAGCGTGGCAGGGGCCGCATGCAGCAGGTCCTGGGGAGGCCGGGCCGGCAAGCCGATCTCCAGAGAACATGCGCTGCGGCGCTGCCGACAATGGGCCAGCCGCCGAGCGTGAAGGCAGACGACCGGGAAAACCCGGAATTTTACGGGAAGCGCGCCGCCGTGGCGCAGGGGCTCATTGCGGCTCGCCCCGTTCCAGCTCTATGTCGGACATCGGATAGGCCACGCAAGGCAGAACGCAGCCCGCCTGCAGCTCTTCGGTGGTCAGGCCCGGCCATTCCATCGCGTAGCGCACCTCGCCGGCCACCAAATGGCCGATGCAAGTGCGGCAGGTGCCGCTGCGGCACGAACTCGGCCAGTCGATTCCGCCTTGCTCGATGGACAGCAGCAGCGGCTGCTCGGGCCAGGCGTCGCAACTGGCGCCTTCGGGGAGCACCTGAGCGGTGAAAAACGGAAGCTGGGGTGGAAGCAGTGAAGTGGTCATGCGGCAGAGCTGTACGGGCGCTGCAGCAGGGCAGCGGAAAACGAGAGGTTCAAGGCGCGCGGCCGAACACCAGGAGCAGGTTGTTGGCTGGCATGGCGTGGCGCTGCAGGAGTTCAAGCCCGACCCGCTGCGCTTCGTGGCGAACCTCTTGCAGTCGACGCAGTCCCCAGGCGGGGTCGCGCTCGCGCAGGCTGGCATCAAAGGCGAGGTTGCCGGGCGCCGTGAGCACGTCGTCCTCCAGGTAGGGGCCGTAGGTGACGAGTCGGCCGTTCGGGGCAAGGTGGCGCGCGGCGCCCTGCATCAAGCCTGCGCAGCAGGCCCAGGGGGCGATGTGCAGCATGTTGGCGCAGTAGATCAGGTCGAAGGGCTGCGTGAAGGCTGGGCCTTGGGCGGGCCAGTGCGGTGCACGCACGTCGAGCTGCACCGGCGCGCGCACATTGCCTGCTCCGGTTTGCGCTGCCCACGCACGGATGGAATCAAAAGCATCTTCCTGCCAGTCGCTGGGCTGCCAGCGCCAGCCAGGCAGGGCCGCAGCAAAGCAGGCGGCGTGCTGGCCGGTGCCGCTGGCAATCTCCAGCGCCTCGCCGCTGGGAGCGAGCAAAGCATGCAGCCGCTCCAGGATGGGGGCGCTGTTGCGCTCAGCGGCTGGACTGTATTGCGGCAAACTCATAAATACCAATAAAAACCGGCTCTAGCGCAATGTAGTAAAAGGAATATAGCTATATAAAGCATAGCTAAATGGGCGGGTAAAGCGTGAACATCGGGCGTCTTGCTGCGCAAAAAACAGGCGCTGACAAAGAAACCCATGCAGAGCACCCACTTGCGCGCCCCATACCGGGCTTACCCCAAGTTATCCCCAGGATTGTCCCTTGAACGCGGGGACAAGTGGCGGCTCCAGATGCTTGCCGGGGTGCGTAAATTTTCAGCGCCGTAATAAATAGTGTTAAAAATCAACGGCTTATGAGATTCGTACAGTGCCTATCCCGGCTTATCCACACGATTGTCCAAGTTTTACAGGGACAAGGAAGGCAGTGCTTTACGGCGCGACGGTCACACCTTTCCAGAACGCCACGCGCCCGCGAATCTGCTCCGCTTCGGGCTTGGGGTCGGCGTAGGTCCAGGCGGCGTCAGGGTTCATTTCACCGTCCACCAAAAGAGAGAAATAGGTGGCCTGGCCCTTCCACGGGCACATGGTTTTGTGGTTGCTGAATCCGAAGTGTTCGCGCTTGAGCGCCGATTCGGGAAAGTAGTGGTTGCCTTCCACCAGCACGGTGTCGTCGCTTTCGGCAACGGTCACGCCGTTCCAGACTGCTTTCATGATGCTCCTTGGGGCAGCGCAGGGCTGCGGTGATGTACTAAACGGTTGGGCGACACCGTGTGACGCCGTGGCGGGGATGCTGCCAGAATGCCCGCATGACCACCTTAGCTGATTATTCCCAAGGCGCCGCCTTTGTGCGTGGCCAGTACCTGCCTATTGCCGAGGCGTCCATTCCGATCACCGACTGGGGCTTCCTGCGCTCCGACGCCACCTACGACGTAGTGACGGTGTGGGAGGGGGCGTTTTTTCGGCTCGACGCCCATTTGGAACGCTTTGCGCGCAGCTGCCAGAGTTTTCGCCTCGACCCCGGCCTCTCACCCGCGCAGATCACCGGTGTGCTGGAGCACTGCGTGCGCCTCTCGGGGCTGCGCAGCGCCTATGTCGAGATGATTGCCACGCGCGGACAGCCCCCCTGGGGTTCGCGCGATCCGCGCCAGGCGGTGAACCAGTTCTACGCTTTTGCTGTGCCTTACGTCTGGATTGCCAATGACGCCCAGCGCGAGCGCGGCTTGAATCTGATGGTCAGCGAGGTGCAGCGCATCCCGGCCAGCAGCGTCGATCCGCGCGCCAAGAACTACCACTGGAACGACCTGACCATGGGGCTGTTGGGCGCTCTGGATGCAGGGGGTGACACGGTGGTGCTGACCGACGGCGCCGGCAATGCGGTGGAGGGGCCGGGGTTCAACCTGTTTTGCGTCAACGCGCAGGGCGCGCTGGTCACGCCCGCCGAGGGCGTGCTGGAAGGCATCACCCGGCGCACGGTGATCGAAATTGCGCAGGCGGCCGGTCTGCTGATCGAGCAGCGAGCCCTGCCCGTGCCGGAACTGCGCGGCGCGCGCGAGGCGTTCGTCACCAGCTCGGGTGGCGGCGTGCTGCCCGTCACCCGCATCGATGGTCGGCCCGTGGGCGACGGCCTGGTGGGCCCGGTGACGCAGAAGCTGCTCAGCACCTATTGGGATTGGCACCGCGATCCGCGCTACAGCCGCGTCATCGATTACACGGATTCCGGTTCAATCAAATAGGGCATCGAAGCCTTTTTCCGGGAAGAAACGTCGCTCGCGGTACTGCAGGCACGTGGGGCCGGGCAGGGCGCGTTCACGCACCGCGTGGCGGGCATCGCCGGGGTAGCAGATCACGCGTGTCTCGCCATCGTCAAAGGCCTGCGGCAGGATGGTGGGCGGACGCCGGCACGAAGCCGCTTCGAGCACCTGCTCCACACTGGCGTACCGAGCCAGGTGGGCAAGACTCATGATCTGGGGCGGGGCCAGGTCGATGGCGCCATCGCGGTATTGCTCCAGCGCAGTGCGAGGCGCGATCCACAGCGTGTCCACGGTTTCCTCGTCATCGTGCCGTGCCACCTGGCCGGCAGGGGCGCGTGCCACAAAAAAGCGGGTGTCAAAGCGCCGGGTCGACATGCTGGGCGCCACGGGCGTGATCCAGCGGGACCAGGGCCGCAGAGCGCGCGTCTGCAGGCGCAGGGCCAGGGTCTCCAGCATGTTGGTGAAGGCCTGGCCGCCGCGCAGGCGCTTGCGCGCATCGCTGGCGTCAAGAACCCGGTCTGCGGTCTGGGGTTCGGCCAGAAGCAAGCCGCATTCCTCCAGTGCTTCGCGCAATGCCGCCACGTACAAGGCAACTGCGGTTGCGGGCGTGGTGCCGTCCTCGCTCAGTTGCTGCGCCAGGGTGGAAAGGGGTTGGTCCAGATGGGTCGAGCCATCGGCGAAATGGTCTTCGCGCTCAAGCTTGCCACCGGGAAAAACATAAATGCCAGCCATGTTTGACGCCTTGGCATGGCGCCGCAGCAGCAGCACCTGCATGCCCGCAGCGCCGTCCTGCAGCAGCACGACGCTGGCTGAGTCGCGTGGAGATTCCTGACTGGTAGGTGGGGCAGCGTGCATGCGGCAGGGGGGATCAAAGCGCACAGTCTCGCACGGCAACCGGTGCCGCACCTTTTTCCACGTAAAGTACGCCTTGATACAAATTGTCGATCAGGAGAAAAAGCAATGCAGTTGGATTTCAAAGGCCGAGTGGCCATCGTGACCGGAGCGGGCGGCGGTCTGGGGCGCGCGCATGCGCTGGCGCTGGCCGCACGCGGCGCACGCGTGCTCGTCAATGACCTGGGTGGCGGGGTGCATGGCGAAGGAGGTTCTGTGAGCGCTGCCCAGGCGGTGGTGCAGGAGATTCATGCCGCTGGCGGTGAGGCGCTGTCCAATGGCGCCTCAGTCACCGACTTTGACGCCGTGCAGGCCATGGTGCAGCAGGCCATTGATGCCTGGGGCCGGGTGGATGTGCTGGTGAACAATGCCGGCATCCTGCGCGACAAGAGCTTTGCCAAGATGGACCTGCAGGACTTTCGCACCGTGCTTGATGTGCACCTGATGGGCGCGGTCCACTGTTGCAAGGCGGTTTGGCCCCACATGACAGCGCAGGAATACGGCCGCATTGTGATGACGACTTCGTCCACCGGTCTGTACGGCAACTTTGGCCAGAGCAACTATGGCGCGGCCAAGCTCGCGCTCGTCGGCCTCATGCAGACGCTGGCGCTGGAGGGGGCCAAGCACCACATCCATGTCAACGCCCTGGCGCCCACGGCCGCCACACGCATGACCGAGGGCTTGATGCCCGAAGAAATCCTTGCCATGCTGCAGCCCGAAGCGGTCGTCCCGGCCATGCTGGTGCTGGCGCACGAGACGGCGCCCACGCGCACCACGCTGTGCGCCGGTGCCGGCAGCTTCGAGGCCGCGCACGTCACGATGACGCAGGGCATTTTCGTCGGCACCGGACCCGACGCGCCTGAGCAGCTCGCCGCCCGCCTGGCCGAAGTGACGGCACGCGCTGGTGACACCGTCCCCGGCAGCGGTGCCGCTCAGGGCGCGCTGGAGGTGCAGAAGGCCATGGCAGCGCGCAGCTGAACCGATCGAGGGCGCGAATTTCCTTGCCGCAGCGCGGAGCCGGGCAGCGTGCTAAGTTCTGCGCACTTAAAAAACAGCCAACGGCACGTAATTTCATGAGCTCCCTCCAGGACGCAATCCGCGCGCAGCCACTCTCCGGCATTCGCCGCGGCATTGAAAAAGAGGGTTTGCGCGTGCAGCCCACAGGCGAGCTGGCACTGACGCCCCATTCGGCCAAGCTGGGCTCGGCGCTCACCCACCCGCACATCACCACCGACTACTGCGAATCGCAGATTGAGCTGGTAACCGGCGCGCACCTGGCCATTGACGATTGCCTGGGTGAGTTGACGCGCATCCACCAGTTTGTGCACCACACGCTGGCGGCCATGGGCGACGAACGCCTGTGGGCGTCCAGCATGCCATGCCGATTGCCCACCGATGAGACGATTCCGCTGGCGCGTTATGGCAGCTCGAACGTAGGACGCGCCAAGAGCGTCTACCGAATGGGTCTGGGCCACCGCTATGGGCGGCGCATGCAGACCATTTGCGGCATTCATTACAACTGGTCCATGCCGGGGGTTACCAGCGAGCAGTATTTCGCGCTGATCCGCAATTTCCGCCGACACGCCTTTGTCCTGCTGTACCTGTTTGGTGCGTCGCCCGCGCTGTGCTCCTGCTTTGCCCAGGGCCGGCCGCACGCCCTGCAGCCGCTCGAGCCCGACGCTTTGTTTCTGCCGCACGCCACGTCGCTGCGCATGGGGCGCCTGGGTTACCAGAGCGACGCGCAGGCCACGCTGGCGGTGAGCTACAACGGGCTTGATGGCTATGCGCAATCGCTGCAGCAGGCGCTGACCCAACCCTATCCCGCTTACGAGGCGGTGGGTATACGCAATCCCGGTGGTGATTACAACCAGCTGGGTACCAGCCTGCTGCAGATTGAAAACGAGTTCTACGGCACCATCCGTCCCAAGCGGGTGATCCGTCCCGGCGAGCGTCCGCTGCATGCCCTGCGCGAACGCGGCGTCGAATACGTCGAAGTGCGCTTGATGGACCTCGATCCCTTCATTCCGGTCGGCATCACGGCCGAGACCATGCGGCTGCTGGATGTGTTTTTGCTGCACTGTCTGCTCTCGGACAGTCCGCACGACACGCCGGACGAGATCACCGAGATCAAGCACAACCAGCACCTGACGGCGGCGCGGGGGCGCGAGCCGGGACTGTGGTTGCTGCGCGGCGGGCGTTCGGTGCCTTTGGTCGAATGGGCGGCCGAAGTGCTGGAGGCATGCACTCCGTATGCAGCGGCCCTCGACGCAACGCACGGAGAAGCGGGCTATGCCACAGCACTGGCCAACGCCCGCGCGACCCTTGCTGCACCCGAGACGACGCCCTCGGCGCGCATTCTTCAGGCGATGGCGCAGCAGCCGGAGCGCGGATTTGTGGGGTTTGCTGCCGCGTGTTCGGCACGCGCGCGCGACGCACTGCTGGCCCTGCCCTGGAGTCCTGAGAATCAGGCGCGCTTTGAAGCCATGGCGGCAGCGTCCTGGGAGGCGCAAAAGGCCATTGAGGCGGCTGACACCCAGTCTTTCGAAGACTGGCGCGTGGAGTACATGTTGGAGAAAAACCTGGATTGAACGCTTGAGAACGCGCCGCTCTCCGCGCGGCTGGTACGGGCACGGTCAGCGCTCTTGAAAGCTTCCGCGCCCGGTACGCGGATAGCGCTTGCCGTTGCTGTCGGTGCAGGTAAATGACGTGCATTCCTTGATGTGCGGGCGCTCAGGCCGGTCGGTGTGAGGTGGCCTGGGCCATACAGGACGCACCGGCCATGCGGGGGGCTGCACAACCACTATCTGCGGGCGGCTGGCGCGGGCCGCCTCAGCCTGTGCGTAGGCCTCGGGGCCCAGGCAGGAAAAATCCATTTGGCGCTGCGCAGCTTCCAGTCGGGCGGCTTGCTCCTGCGCAGTGCGCGCAATGCTGCCGGCCACGCTGTTCAACTGGCGCCGGGCGTTGGCACACGCAGCCGAATTGGCATAGTCGAGCGGGGCGCTCTGCCGTGCGCGCTGCTCATCGCGTGCTTTTTGCGCCTCCCGCGCTTCGCGGCGCTCGGTGGCTTCTGCCTCGGCCGCGAGGCGTTCGCGCAAGCGCTGCGCAGCTTCTTCGCTTGCAGCGCGTTCGCGCGCCAATTCCTCGGCACTTTTGCGCGCCTCCACTTCGTGGCTTCGATCGCCCGCGTCGCACGCCAAATCGGTATACGTCACCTTGCCCGTGCGCGCATCGGTGCAGCGCAGCACCTGGGCCTGTGCCGGTAGTGCGAGGGCGGCGCAGGCGCAACAAAGTGCTGCGCCCATCCGCCACGTCCAGCGTTCCAAAGCGCTGTACATGGCAGGCCTCAGGGCATGTCTTCCGAGCGCGGCAAGAACTGGCCGGTCTTGGGGTTGTAGCGGTCGTAGTCGGTGCGCGGACTGCCGTCGGAATTGCGGTTGTTGCGGCCGGCACGTTCTCGCTGCTCGCGCTGGCGCTGCGCCAGTTCGCGCTCGCGCCGCTCGCGCTCCCACTGGTCGCGTTGGCGCTGTGCATCGTTGCGGGCGCGTTCTTCGCGCTCGCGCTGGGCACGGTTCTGATCGCGTGCTCGGTCACGTTCCCATTGGGCGCGATCGCGTTCGCGCTCAAGGCGGTCGCGTTCGCTGCGCTCGCGCGCTGCCTGGCGTTCCCGCCACGCGCGCCGCTCGCGGTCGTCACGCATGTCTTCCCAGCGGTCTCTGTCCCGCCGCACGACCGGGTAGGCCGGATAGGTTGAATAGGCCGGTGTGTCGTAGATGATGCCGCCGCCGTACACGGGCGTCGGCTCATAGGCGCCGGAGTAATACGGGTCGCCAGGCGCGGTGGCGCAACCAACGGTGGCGGCAAGCAGCACGGTGGCGGCGGCGATTTTCGGGAGGTGCTTCGATAGCATGTGGGGCTCCTGCGGCGCGGGCTGGTGCGCGGTCTTGGTATCCGTCGCAGGGGATGCGACGGGTCTGATCCCTGCTTATACGCGTGGATCGACAGGTCCGTTGACGGTCAAAGCCTACATTGCACGTTCTTTGCCTGCGCTTTGTGGTTGCAGCCGGATGTATCAGGGCAGCAGCACCTTGCGCAGCGTGTTGGCCAGGTCTTCTGCAACAAACTTGGCAACATAGCCATCGGCTCCCACGCTGCGCACATGGTCTTCGTTGGCTGATCCGGAAAGGGACGAGTGAATCACCACAGGGAGGCCACTTAAGCGTGCGCTTTGCTTGATGTTGCGCGTGAGGGTAAAACCATCCATCTCCGGCATTTCCAGGTCGGTGAGAACCAGGGCCACCTTGTCGTGCACCGTCTTGCCTTCGGCCTCGGCCTCGTCGGCCAGAGCATTGAGCCGGTCCCAGGCCTCTTTGCCCGATTTGGTCATCTGGTAGGGAGCCTGCAGCACCTTGAGCTCCTGCTCAATGAGCGAACGGGCAACAAAGGAATCGTCGGCCGCCAGCACGATGGTGCCGGGTTTGAGGATGAGCCGCGAGCCCACTTTCTGCGGATCTACCTGGTGCTCATCGGACGGCGAGACCATTTGCAGGATGGCTTCGACGTCGAGCACCTGCGCCAGGCGCGTGTTGTCGGTGTTGCCGTCCAGCCGTGCAATGCTGGTGACGAGTTTTCCGGCCGAGCCGCTGGACTCGGCCGACATCACCTGGTTCCAGTCGAGACGGGCAATGTCCTCCACCGACTCCACCGCAAAAGCCTGCGTGGTGCGCGCAAATTCGGTCACCAGCATGATGTTGAGCCCCGTTTTGGGGGTGCAGCCAACGATGGACGGCAAGTCGAGCACCGGAATGACCTGGCCGCGCAGGTTGACGACACCCAGCGAATGCGGTGTGGCGCCGACGATGGGCGTGATCGCCGGCATGGCCACGATCTCGCGGATCTTGAACACGTTGATGCCGAACAACTCCGACTGGCCCAGCGCACTGTCGGTGCCCAGACGAAACAGCAACAGCTCGAACTTGTTGCTGCTGGTGAGGTTGGTTCGCTCGTCGATTTCTTGCTGGGCTGTCTTCATGGGAAACGTCCTTCTCGCGCTACGGGCGCGGATAGGCAAATTCTAGAGGCGCCAGCCACAGCCAGCGCGGGAGATTCTCAGGCAATACCCAGGTATGTCCGGGCTGCAGCGGCGCTTCGCGTGCAAGTTGGCAAGCGCCATTCTTCAAATTGATAGCGAACAAGCCAGTCGGGATCAGCGCCAGGGATGAATTTCAGTAGATTTTTAGAGAATCCGCTACGCTGCGTCGTGGACCGGCTCGCAGCGCAGCTCGGTCTTCACCGAATTGGCGATGAAGCAGGATTCGTGGGCCTCGTGGTGCAGGGCGTTGATTTGATCGCGCGTGGGCAGGGGGGTGCCGGAAAAGTGGACCTTGGGGCGCAGCGTTACCACCGTCATGGCCATCCTGCCCTCGGCGTTCTTTTGCATGACGCCGTGGGCGGCGTCGGCATAGCGGTCCACGCAGAAGCCGCGGCGAGCCGCGATCGACAGGAACCACAGCATGTGGCAACTCGACAGAGACGCCACAAAGGCCTCCTCAGGGTCCATGGCCGAGGCGTCGGACCAGGGAAGCGGCACCACATGCGGGGACGATGAGCCAGCGATCTCTGCGCCCCCATCGAACTGGATGCGGTGGCGGCGGCTGTAGCGTTGGCTCAAAAAGTCCTGTTCGCCGCGTTCCCACACAATGGTGGCTGAGTACTGGGCCATGGCATTGCCTTTGTTTACTATAAAAAGTGTAGCTTTCTACGCTTGATGGATAAGCGCTAAAGACCTATTTCTATCAACTTTTCGGGCCAGAGCGGTTGCCAGACCGCATTGCAGACCGCTTGCCAGTGCCGCAGGGTTCCGCGCCGTATGCTTGGTGGCCTGACCCTATGGATGTGCCGCGATGATTGACGAAACCCCCGACGCCTGCGTGCAAGACGCCCGATTGTGGAGCGATGGCCGCTGGACTGCACGCGTGCAGAAAAACGAAGACGACGATGGCTGGGCCGTGGCCATGACGCTGCAAGGCGAGGACGAGCCCGCTCTCGTCGGCCCCTGGACCATGGGACGCGACAAGAAAAATCCCAAGCCACTCGATGTGAACGCCTTCAACACCCTGGTCAAGACCGCCAGCGAGGTGCTGCGCCGCCACGAGCAGCAGCTGTACGCGCAGTTGAACAAGAATGTCACCGTCACGGTCGGTGGCGAGCGCGTGCGGGTCATGCTGGCGATCGTTCCCGACGAAGAGGGCGCGACTGCCACCCTGAGCGCGCAGGATGCCCTGGGCGAAGAACTGGCGAGGGTGCCCGCCCCGCCCACCTTCAGGCTGACGGTGGACAGCGCCCTGCAGTGGGCACAAGGCGGGTTTGAGCGCCCGCGCTGACGGCTCTACGAGATCTTTGTCAACGCTGCACCCTTGTGTGCGGCGATGTGGTCGGTTTTGTCGCTCTTGATCTCGTATTGCGGCTCGTCTTCACTGGCGCGGTGCGTATGGCCTTTGTAGCCAAAGTCCTTTTTGTGCACTTTGGTGATGTGGCCGCTGACGTGCCCGGCTTCAGAATTCCAGCGCACGTGGTCACCCACTTTGAAGGTCGAAGGCATGTCGTTCTCCTGAGTGGCGTACAGCAGGCCATGCTAGGCAGCCAGGTCCGCACACGCAACGGATCGAGCGCTTGACGCGGTCTTGTCTGGCAGGTGCGAGTGCCACCGGGTGGTAGCTTGAGCCGTTCACCACCCAACAACGAGGATTCCCATGCCCCTGCCAGCTCAGGCCCCTGTGCCCGAACCGCTGCCTCCCCTGCAAACGCCGCCCAGTGAGCAACCGCCGCATCCGGACTGGCTGCCGGAGCCTCCGGTGGTGGACCCGCCGGCTCCGCCGGGTGAGAGGCCGATCACCGATCCCACTCCGCCAGGGGAGGGCGAACCGCCTGTGGTCGATCCACCGCCTTCCTACCACTGAGTTCGCGTGACGAAGCCCGCAACCGGGACCTCAACCTGGAAACGGCCGTTGACCGCTTTGCATCTCTTGCCAGCCACATGAAACCCGTCGGCGCTGGCTTTGACGATCTTCACCACATGGGTGAGAACGCCATGCACCCGCCAGCACCACGCTCAGGGCGCCATGCGGACTTGCTGCCCCGTGCGGGTAGGCGCCGACCGGGTCGTCGGGCCTTGCCTGGCACTCTGGCCGCGGCAACGGCAGGTGCATCCAACTCACGACACCCGGTCAAATCACCCCGTCAGCGCGCAATCGTTCGATGCGCGCGGTGTCCAGTCCCAACTGCGCAAGCACTTCCTCGGTGTGCTGACCCAGGGCGGGCGGTGCGTTGCGCAGCATCGGCGGGTTGTTGGAGAGCCGCAGCGGGCTGGCGACACCGGTGATGGTGGCCACTCCGTCGGGCGCGTCGTCCTCGGGCCAGCGGGGCAGCACAACGGCCAAGCCGCGCGCCTGCACCTGGGCGTCGCCAAAGGCTTGGGCAATGGTGTTGATGGGACCGCAGGGAACGGCCTTTTTCTCCAGCAGCGCAACCCAGTCGGCGGTGCTGCGCGTGCGCGTCACCACTTCCATGGCCGGGATCAGTTCGCCGCGGTGGCGCACGCGCAAGGTGTTGCTGGCAAAGCGGGGGTCTTTGGCCCATTCCGGGCGGCCAGCGGCCTCACAGAAGCGCGCGAACTGGCCATCGTTGCCGATGGCCAGCAGCATCGAACCATCCAGCGTAGGGAAGTCCTGGTAGGGCGCAAGGCTGGGGTGGCTGTTGCCCTGGCGGGCGGGGGCTACACCCGTTGCCAGGAAGCCGGCAGCCTGGTTGGCCAGAATGGCCATTCCCACGTCAAGCAAGGCCATGTCGATGTGCTGACCGCGCCCGGTGCTGTGGCGCACGTTGAGAGCGGCCAGGATGGCGGTGCTGGCGTAGACGCCGGTGAACAGATCGGTCAGCGCCACGCCCACGCGCAGCGGACCGCCGCCAGCTTCGCCGTCGGGCCGGCCGGTGATGCTCATCATTCCCGTCATGGCCTGGATCATCAGGTCGTAGCCGGCGCGTTCGGCGTACGGCCCGTCCTGGCCAAAGCCGGTGACCGAGCAGTAGATCAGGCGGGGGTTCAGCGCCATCAGGCTGGCGTGGTCCAGGCCGTACTGCGCCAGACCGCCGACCTTGAAGTTCTCGACCAGCACGTCGGCCTGTAGCGCCATCTGGCGGATCAGTTCCTGGCCCTCAGGTGTTGCGATGTCGAGCGTGACCGAGCGCTTGTTGCGGTTGCAGGCGGTGTAGTAGCTGGCCTGGTCGGTGTCGTGGCCGGCGGCGTCCTTCAGAAAGGGAGGGCCCCAGTGGCGCGTGTCGTCGCCGACGCCAGGACGCTCGATCTTGACCACATCGGCGCCCAGGTCCGCCAGTATTTGCGTGCACCAGGGGGCTGCCAGCACGCGCGAGAGATCAAGCACGCGGATGCCGTCCAGGGCGCCTGCTGAGGGTGGAGAAAGGCTCATAATGCTTTCAAAAAGATAGCTGAAAGCGCTTATGGAATAAGCGCTAGAGGCCAATTTGGCTTAAAATTTTCAGTTGGAGAACGCCGCAATCCCGGTCTGTGCGCGCCCCAGGATCAGCGCATGCACGTCGTGCGTGCCCTCGTAGGTGTTCACCACCTCCAGGTTCACCAGGTGCCGCGCCACGCCGAACTCATCGCTGATGCCGTTGCCGCCCATCATGTCGCGCGCCATGCGGGCAATGTCGAGTGCCTTGCCGCAGCTGTTGCGCTTGATGATCGAAGTGGCTTCGACAGCAGCCGTGCCTTCGTCCTTCATGCGCCCCAGGCGCAGACACCCTTGCAGGCCCAGCGCAATCTCGGTCTGCATGTCGGCCAGCTTTTTCTGGATCAGCTGGTTGGCAGCCAGCGGACGGCCAAATTGCTTGCGGTCCAGCGTGTACTGGCGCGAGGTATGCCAGCAGAACTCGGCTGCGCCCAAGGCCCCCCAGGCGATGCCGTAACGCGCGCTGTTCAAGCAGGTGAACGGGCCCTTCAAGCCCTGCACTTCGGGGAAGGCGTTTTCCTCGGGCACGAACACCTTGTCCATCACGACCTCGCCGGTGACGCTGGCGCGCAGGCCCACCTTGCCGTGGATGGCGGGCGCCGACAGGCCCTTCATGCCCTTGTCGAGAATGAAACCGCGAATCGGGCCGACGGCGCCGGCCTCGCTCACTTCCTTGGCCCAGACCACAAACACGTCGGCGACGGGGCTGTTGGTGATCCACATCTTGCTGCCCGAAAGCTCATAGCCGCCCGCCACCTTTTTCGCGCGGCTGGCCATGCTGCCGGGGTCCGAGCCGTGGTCGGGTTCGGTCAGGCCAAAGCAGCCGATCCATTCGCCGCTGGCCAGTTTGGGCAGGTATTTCTGGCGCTGTGCCTCGGTGCCGAATTCAAAAATCGGCACCATTACCAATGAACTCTGCACGCTGGCCATGGAGCGGTAGCCCGAATCGACGCGCTCGACTTCGCGGGCAATCAGGCCGTAGGCCACGTAATTGAGCCCAGGGCCGCCGTACTGCTCGGGGATGGTGGGGCCGAGCAGACCCACTTCGCCCATTTCGCGAAAGATGCTGGTGTCCATGCGCTCGTGGCGGAAGGCTTCGAGCACGCGGGGCGCCAGTTTGTCCTGGCAGTAGGCGGCAGCGGCATCTCGCACCATGCGCTCGTCGTCGCTCAGCTGCTGGTCGAGCAAAAAGGGGTCGTCCCAATGAAAAGTGGCGTGGGCCATGGCGGTCTCCGGTGCGTGCTGGGTGGGGGGTTGATGTGCAAAAAACGCATTGAATGCGAATGCTGCACCATGGTAGGAGCCTTGTGCCATACGCTGCAAGCGAGAATATGGAACGCAGTTATGCGCTTGTGTCATACAAGAGGCCAGTTTGCCCCAGAATACGGGCGCCAAACCCTCGCTCCTCGCCCATGCGCCGCACCCTTCCCTCTACCCAGGCCCTGGCCTGTTTTGACGCTGCTGCCCGCCACGAAAGCTACACCCGCGCTGCCGACGAGTTGGCGCTCACCCAAAGCGCGGTGTCGCGCCAGATTCTTTCGCTGGAGAGTTTCCTGGGCGTGGCGCTGTTTCGGCGCACCCGCCACGGTGTCGCCTTGACGCCCGCCGGCCGCAGCTACGCCCGCCAGATCGGTCCGCGCCTGCAGGCGCTGGAGCGCGACACGCTGGACGCCATGGCGCACCAGGGGCACGGCGGCGCGCTCTCCTTGGCGGCGGTGCCCACCTTTGCCACGCGCTGGCTGATTCCGCGCTTGCCGCAGTTTGCCGCGCGGCACCCCGACATCGTGGTGCACATCGACACGCGCACGCGTCCCTTTTTGTTTGCCGACACCGGTTTTGACGCGGCCTTGTACGCCGGCACGCCCGAACAGGTGGCGCAGTGGCCCGGCACGCAGGCCTATCTGCTGCTGCACGAAGACGTGTTGCCGGTGTGCAGCCCGCATCTGCTCGAAGCAGCTACGCAACGCGGGCGGGGGCGGGCGCACGTCGGTGTCTCGCCACAGGTGCTGGCCGAGCTGCCGCTGCTGCAGCAAAGCACGCGCCCCTACGGCTGGCGCCAGTGGTTTGAGGCCCAGGGAACGAGCGCGTCGCGATCGCTTGAAGGGCCGCGCTACGAGCTGTTTTCCATGCTTGCTGTGGCAGCTGCGCATGGCCTGGGCGTGGCGCTGATGCCGCCCTTGCTGATTGAGGCCGAGCTGGCGCGTGGCGAACTGGTGATCGCATGCCAGCAGCCGCTGCGCGGCGAACGCGGCTACTACCTTCTCAGCCCCTTGCAGGACCGCGCCCCGGTGCTGGACACATTTCTTCCCTGGCTGCAGGCCCAGGCAGCGTCTTGAATCGCCCTGGCAGCGCACCAAACGGCAAGTCTTCCTACAGCGCCGCGCCAAGCGCCCGCTTACGCTGGGGTGGACCGATGCGTGGGGAACGCGGGTACTTCGTTTCCTATCCCATCGACAGCCAGCTTAGAAAAAGGACGCGAATGTACGGAATTACGGCGGTGCGGTTTGAGGCCTCAGGGGCTCCGCGCATCCAGGAAGTTTTGATGGGCCTGCTGGCACCCGAAGCGCATGGCTGGGAAATGGCACCGGCGCCGGTCCCGCTCATCGAAGTGATTGATCGCCTGCTTGAAGGCGACGCCATTGTGGCGGTGCGGGAGGACGCCAGCGGCAAACTGGTGCACAGTAGACCGGCGCACCTGCAGGTGCAAGACAGCTTGCACGGTGGCTGGGAAGAGAGCATTGGATTTCCGGAGGAGTCCAATGTCCCCGGCCTGCGCGACCTGCCGCGTTTTTGAACTCAGCGTCTGGAAGGAGAAGCACCATGAACCATTCACCCACCCCTGTACACGACGCCCCTACCGTGGACGAACTCGAAGCCCTCAAGCGACTGGAAATGGGCGACGTACTGACCTTGCCCGAGGCCCTGCACCAGCACCTCTCAGGGCGGTTGCTCGAATACGGCTACGTGGAGCACGACGCCCGCAACGAGTTCGCCATCACATCCAAGGGTCGGGCGCTGATCAAACGCCAGGACGGTTGAGTCCGACTTGGCGCTGAGCTGGCAGTCTGCGCTGGCGACAAAAAACCCGCCATGTCGCAGTGACATGCGGGTTTGAAGTTGCCGATGGTGCCCGGGGCCGGAATCGAACCGGCACTCCTTTCGGAGGGGGATTTTGAGTCCCCTGCGTCTACCAATTTCACCACCCGGGCAACAGGTGCAGCCGCAAATTATGGCACAGTAGCGTGCATGAATTACCCCACGATCGAGGACACTGTTGGGCGCACGCCGCTGGTGGCCCTGCAACGCATTGCTGCCAAGGACAACGCCGAGCGCGGCAATGTGGTTTTGGCCAAGCTCGAAGGCAATAACCCGGCGGGTTCGGTGAAAGACCGTCCCGCGCTGTCCATGATCCGGCGCGCCGAGGAGCGGGGCGAGATCCGGCCCGGCGACACCTTGATTGAGGCCACTTCAGGAAATACCGGCATTGCGCTGGCGATGGCGGCGGCCATTCGTGGTTACCGCATGGTGCTGGTCATGCCCGAAGATGGTTCGGCCGAGCGCGCCCAGGTCATGAAGGCGTTCGGCGCCGAGCTGATTCTCACGCCCAAGAGCGGGGGCATGGAATACGCGCGCGACTTGGCGGTCAGCATGCAAAAGCAGGGCAAGGGGCGCGTGCTGGACCAGTTTGGCAACGCCGACAACCCCCGTGTCCACTATGAGACCACTGGCCCCGAGCTGTGGGAGCAGACCGAGGGGCGCATTACCCACTTCGTTAGCGCCATGGGGACCACCGGCACCATCACTGGCGTTTCGCGTTTTCTCAAGGAAAAGAACCCGAAGATTCTGGTGATCGGCGCACAGCCGCAAGAGGGTTCGCGCATTCCCGGCATCCGCAAATGGCCCGAGGCCTACATGCCCGCCATTTATGACGCCAGGGCGATCGACGAGCTGGTACTGGTCAGCCAGGACGACGCCGAAGACATGTGCCGGCGCATGGCGCGCGAAGAGGGCATTTTTGCCGGCATTTCGGCGGCGGGTGCTTGCTGGGTGGCGCAGCAGATTGCGCAGCGCGAGCACGATGCGACGATCGCCTTTGTGGTCTGCGATCGCGGTGATCGTTACCTCTCCACGGGTGTTTTTCCCGCCTGAAATTTTGGATGAATAGGCCTCTAGCGCTTACCCAGTAAGCGCAAGCAGCTATCAAAAAGGAAGTGATGCAGTACGAAACGCGTTTTTGCAGCCACTGCGCCACGCCGCTGGCAATGATCGTTCAGGCCGAGGACAGCGGCGACGTGGCGCGACTGCGTTGCCCGGCCTGCGGCTGGACGCACTGGAACAACCCCACGCCAGTCCTTGCTGCCGTGGTGGAGATCGACGGCAAGGTGCTGCTGGCGCGCAATGCGGCATGGCCTGGCAAGATGTTTGCACTGATCACCGGCTTCATGGAAGCGGGCGAGTCACCCCAGGCCGGCATTGCGCGCGAGCTCAAGGAGGAAACCAACCTTGACGTTCGTGCGAGCACGCTGATTGGTGCCTACGAATTTCTGCGCATGAACCAGATCATCATTGCCTACCATGTGGTGGCCACGGGGCAGGTGCGGTTGTCGCCCGAACTGGTGGACTACCGGCTGTACGATTTGAAAGATCTCAAATGCTGGCCGGCGGGTACGGGCTACGCGCTGGCCGACTGGCTGCGCACGCGGGGACACGAACCGGTATTTTTCACTGACGAAGAAAATGCAGAGCGACGCCGTGGGCTCGATCTGCCGCCAAAGGACGCAAGGCCATGAACATCGACAAAGAAATCGACACCCGCGGGCTCAACTGCCCGCTGCCCATCCTCAAGGCCAAAAAGGCCTTGGCCGACATGGACAGCGGCCAGGTGCTCAAGGTGGTGGCCACCGACAGCGGCTCGGTGCGCGACTTTCAGGCCTTTGCCAAGCAGACCAGCAACGAGCTGGTGGGGCAGGAGACAGTGGGCGACGAATACATCCACCTGTTGCGGCGGCGCTGAGGCGGCAGGGCAAGGCCCATGCCTCGGCCCCTTCTGAAGTGGGCAATGGAGGCTCAGAGGCTCAGCGCTCTCAAGTAGTCCCGAAACGAAGCCCCCACTTCCGGGTGCTCCAGCGCCAGTTCTACCGTAGCCTGTAGGAAACCTTCCTTGCTACCGCAGTCGTAGCGCTTGCCTTCGTACAGGAAGGCGTACACCGCCTCGTGCTCCATCAAGCGCCCGATGGCGTCGGTGAGCTGGATCTCGCCGCCCGCGCCGGTCGGCTGGGAGCGAATCTGCTCGAAGACGGCGGGCGTGAGGATGTAGCGGCCGGCAATTCCCATGCGGGATGGCGCGTCTTTGGGGGCCGGTTTTTCGACAATGCGGTCAATACGGATCAGCGGACCGCCGGCCGGCTCGCCGGCCACGATGCCGTAGCGGTTGACCTGTTCTTCGGGCACTTCCTGTACCGCAATCACCGAGCGGCCCTGCTGGCGAAAGGCCTGCACCATTTGCGCCAGCACGGGCATGCCGCCCACCGGGCCGCGCATCAGATCGTCGGCCAGCAACACGGCAAAGGGTTCGTTGCCGATCAGCGGCTCGGCGCAGAGCACGGCATGCCCCAGGCCGAGCGAGCGCGGCTGGCGCACAAAAGCACAGTCCATGTCATGGGGCTGTACCGACCGAACAAGTTCCAGAAGATCGGTTTTGCCGGCTGACTCGAGTTCGCTTTCCAGCTCGTAGGCGGTGTCGAAATGGTCTTCAATGGCGCGCTTGCTGCGGCCGGTCACGAAGACCATGTGGCGGATGCCGGCGGCGTAGGCTTCTTCCACGGCGTACTGGATCAGCGGCTTGTCGACCACCGGCAGCATTTCCTTCGGGCTGGCCTTGGTGGCCGGCAGAAAGCGCGTGCCCAGGCCAGCCACGGGGAAAACGGCTTTGCGAACGGTGGCGTGTGCTGAGGGGGTCATGACAATCCTTTGCTGGTTCTTCAATGGGGTGCTTGGCCTAGCCGAGTCGCTGCAACTGCTCCTGCAGACGATCGAGCGTGCTGGTGAAGTCGGTCAAGCGTCGCCTCTCCTGGTCGAGCACCGCAGCGGGCGCCTTGGCGACGAAGGCTTCGTTGGCCAGTTTGGCACGGGCCTTGCCCAGTTCGCCTTCAATGCGGGCGGCTTCTTTTGTCAGACGCGCGCGCTCCGCTTCGACATCAATTTCCATGTGCAGGCACAGGCGCGCGCTGCCCACCACCGCCACCGGGGCCGCCTGGGCGGCGGCTTGCCAGGCCGCCTCCTGGTCAAACACGCGCACTTCGGAGAGTTTGGCCAGCGCTTGCAGCACCGGGGCGGATGTGCGCAGGAACTCGGAGTCGCCTAGCGCGAAGAGCGGCAGGCGCGTGGCGGGCGAGACGTTCATTTCGCCGCGCAGCGTGCGGCAGGCGTCCACCAGCGCCTTGAGGCGCGAGACATGGGCGTCGGCCTCGGGGTCGATTTTTTCGCTCTGGCTCTCGGGGTAGCGGGCGATGCTGACCGATTCACCGGCCAGGCCGGCGACCGGCGCCACCTTCTGCCACAGCGCTTCGGTGATGAAGGGAATGACGGGATGCGCCAGCCGCAGAATGGCTTCGAGCACCCGAATCAGCGTGCGCCGCGTGGCGCGCTGCTGATCGGTGTCGCCGGTCTGGATCTGCACCTTGGCGATTTCCAGATACCAGTCGCAGAACTCGTTCCAGACGAAGTCGTAAATCGTGTTGGCAACGTTGTCCAGGCGGTATTCTGCAAAGCCCTTGGCGACGTCGCCCTCGGCCTTTTGCAGCGCCGAGACAATCCAGCGGTCGCAAGCGCTCAGTTGCAACTCTGCGGGCGCTGCATTCACCGCGCAGTCCTGGCCTTCGCAGTTCATCAGCACGAAGCGGCTGGCGTTCCACAGCTTGTTGCAGAAGTTGCGGTAGCCCTCGCAGCGCTTGCTGTCGAAGTTGATGGAGCGGCCCAGGCTGGCCAGCGCGGCAAAGGTGAAGCGCAGCGCATCAGCGCCATAGGCGGGAATGCCCTCGGGGAACTCCTTTTGCGTGTTCTTGCGCACGGTGGGTGCGGTCTCGGGTTTGCGCAGACCGGTGGTGCGCTTGCCCAGCAGGGGTTCGAGCGCAATGCCGTCGATCAGGTCCACCGGGTCGAGCACATTGCCCTCGCTCTTGCTCATCTTCTTGCCATGCGAATCGCGTACCAGGCCGTGGATGTACACATGCTTGAACGGCACGCGGCCGGTGAAGTGCGTGGTCATCATGATCATCCTGGCCACCCAGAAGAAGATGATGTCGTAGCCGGTGACGAGCACGCTGCTGGGCAGGTACAGGTCGTAGTCCTTGGTTTGGCTGGGCTCGGGCACCGCGTCTGGCCAGCCCATGGTGGAGAAGGGCACGAGGGCCGACGAGTACCAGGTGTCGAGCACGTCTTCGTCGCGGCGGAGTTTCTTGCCGGGCGCCTTCGCCTGCGCTTCGGCCTCGTTGCGCGCCACGATGACCTTGCCGTCCTCGTCGTACCAGGCCGGAATCTGGTGGCCCCACCACAGCTGGCGGCTGATGCACCAGTCCTGGATGTTGTGCATCCACTGGTTGTAGGTGTTGACCCAGTTCTCGGGCACAAACGTCACTTCGCCGCTGGCCACGGCGTCGATGGCCTTTTGCGCAATGCTCTTGCCGGTGGCGTCGTTCTCGCCGACCTTGCTCATGGCGACAAACCACTGGTCGGTCAGCATCGGTTCCACCACCTGGCCGGTGCGGGTGCAGATGGGCACCATGAGCTTGTGCTTCTTCACCTCGACCAGCGCGCCAATGGCTTCGAGGTCGGCCACTACGGCTTTGCGGGCGACAAAGCGGTCCATGCCGCGGTATTTTTCAGGCATCAGATCAGGACGATTTTCTCCAATCCAGTTGTACAAAGAGCCATGCTCATCGTGCGATTTGTATTGGTCGTCGCCACCTTGGCTCCACAGGCTGCCGTCAGGCATGTAGAACTTGGTGCCTACTGGCATTGACAGAAGGGGAGCCTTGGAGATCGTTGCATCAAGCTCCAAGATCGTCACGAGGGGCAGCTTGTGGCGCTGGCCCACGGCGTAGTCGTTCTGGTCGTGCGCAGGCGTCACTTTGACCACGCCGGTGCCGAATTCTTTGTCGACATAGTCGTCTGCAATGACGGGAATCTCGCGGTCCACCAGCGGCAGTGTCACCGTTTTGCCGATCAGGTGCCGGTAGCGCTCGTCCTCCGGATGCACCATGACAGCCACGTCGCCCAGCATGGTCTCGGGCCGGGTCGTAGCCACCACCAATTGGCCCGAGCCGTCGGAGAGCGGGTACGCGATGTGCCAGAGCGAGCCGTCTTTCTCTTCACTCTCGACTTCCAGGTCCGACACGGCGGACTGGAGCTTCGGATCCCAGTTCACCAGGCGCTTGCCGCGGTAGATCAGGCCTTGCTCGTACAGGCGCACGAAGGTGTCGGTGACCACCACGGAGAGCTTGTCGTCCATGGTGAAGTACTCGCGGCTCCAGTCCACGCTGTCGCCCATGCGGCGCATCTGCGTGGTGATGGTGTTGCCGCTGTGCTCCTTCCACTCCCACACCTTGGCGACGAAGTTCTTGCGCGCCACATCCGGCGTCGGGCCCATGTCGTGGCGGCTGATGCCTTGTTCCTGCAACTGGCGCTCGACCACAATCTGCGTCGCAATGCCGGCGTGGTCGGTGCCCGGCACCCACACCGTGTTGAAGCCCCGCATGCGGTGGTAGCGGGTCAGGCTGTCCATGATGGTCTGGTTGAACGCGTGCCCCATGTGCAGCGTGCCCGTGACGTTGGGCGGCGGCAGCTGGATGGCGAACGAGGGCGCATCCGCCTGAGGTACACCAGTGCCCCGCACGCCGGCCATGCCGTAGCCGCGCTTTTCCCATTCGGGGCCCCAGTGCGCTTCCAGCGCGGCGGGCTCGAAGGATTTGGACAAGGATTGCAGGCCGGGTTGGCTGGCGGGGTCGGTCATGGCTGGGGCGGTCTTCAGAAAAACACAACGGCATCCCTCGGGATGCCGCTGGGCCACAGGGCGTGGCAGTGTGGGGGAGGTGCGGGCAATTTTATGCGAACGCAACAGCATCAAGTCCGCATGCGGCGCAGCTGGGGCATTGCCAGCGCCGACAGCAATGCGATGCCAGCCAAGCCTAAGCCCGCCATGGCGATGGCGCTGGTGACTCCGGTGCTGCGCACCAGCGCACCGGCTGCCACGCCCGAGGCGGCTGGCACCACCTGCGAAATGATGGAATAAATGCCCATGATGCGCCCGCGCAGCGCGTCGGGTGCCTGGCCCTGGATGCCCGCGATGACGAAGCTGATGACCATGCCGCCCAGCAAGCCCATGCCGCCCAGTGCGGTGGTTGATGCGGCGGCGGCGTTCCAGTGGCTGAGCGACGCAAACAGCAGGCTGGCCGTAACGGTGCCCACGAAGATGGCAGCGCCGTGGTGCAGGTGCTTGCCGAGAAGCAAGGCGGCGACGCCCCCGGAAATCAGCGCCAGCGCCATCAGACCCAGGTAGCCGCCACGCTGCAGTTCGGACAGGCCCAGCACTTCGCGCGCCAGCTTCGGTAACAGGATCTGCATGGGGCCGGTCATGGCGTAGGCCACGATGGCGGCCACGATGAGCTGCGCCAGCAAGGGGTTGGCACCCACGGCGGAAAATCCCTCGCGCAGCTCGCGCACCACGCCCAGGCTGGGGCGGTCGCTGCCGTGCGTGCGTGTGCCCAGCAGCAGCAGGGACGAGGCGACAAACAAGGCCATGCCGGTGGCGAACACAGCGGGCCAGCCAGCGTGGCTGCGCACCACGCCAATGACCACGGGCGCCAGGCCAAACCCCAGCAGCACCTGCAGGTTGAAGACGATGGTCGCGGGCTTGAGCTTGTCCGCAGGGGCAATCTGCCCCAGGGTGGTGAGCCGGGCCGGGCCGACAAACGACCAGGCCAGGCCGCCCAGAAACGCCGAAAACAGGGTCCAGATCACCCGGCTCTGGCCGGTGCTTGCTGCGTCGGTCCACCACAGGCCGGCCAGGCACAGCACAAACAGGGCCTGGGCACCGTGGATCACCCGTGCCGGCGCAATGCGGTCACACAGCACTCCGGCAAACCAGCCAAACACGAGCGAGCTGCCGAACGACAGGCCAAACCCCACGCCGGACAACCAGTCCGAACCCACCTTCTCCTGCAGGTACAGGATGACGGTGTAGTTGACCATGTGCCCGCCGGTGAACGCCAGCAGGCAGGAGAGATAAAAGCGCAGCATGCCGGGTGGGTGGCCGCTCAACGCGGGGTGATCTCGATGAGGGTGGGCTGCGCGTCCTCGATGTGCCAGCTGGGGAAGGAGGCGCTCGTCACGTACACCTGCCCTTTGGGCGAAATCTCCACGTCCCGGGTGAAGGCCACCCGGCGCTGCATCGGGAACATGCTCCAGGCCTGCGTGGCAATGTCGTAGCGATAGACCGAATCGGAATTGGTGCCGTTGACCCACACCTGGTGGCGCGAGCGGTCCACGTTGAGCGAATACGGCGTGTCGCTGCCCTTGGGCACGACGGGCAGATCCAGGCGCAGGAATTCGCCGGTGCTCGGGGTATAGCGTGCAATTTGCGACGCGTTGAAGGCCACGATCCACAAATTGCCGTCGCGGTCGCTGCGCAGGCGCCGGGGCGCGCTGAATGGCGTTTTGATCATGGTCACTTTGCCGCTGTCGGGGTCCACCGACGCAATCTCGTCGGTATGCAGGCGTGCAATCCAGGCCTTGCCGTCGGGGGTGATATCAATGCCGTAGGGTAAGGGCACGCCGGTGGAAACGTGATCCACCTTGACGTAGTTGGCGACCGGGATCCCCCAGCCGAGCAGCTTGAAGATGAACGGTGTCAGCTTGACCGTGATGCGTTCCATCAGGCTGCGAAACGGCAGATCGTAGAGAGTGAACTTGTTTGCTGCACGGTCGTACATGCCGACCTGGTTGCTCAGGGCCAGCGTGAACCACACGCGGTCCTTGGCGTCGAAACGCAGGGTGTGCGGGTAAAAGCCGCTGTCCATCTCGTGGTAGCGAAAAGCCTTGGTTTGGGGGTCGAACTCGATCAGACGCCGCTGGTACGAGGGCGTGATGAAGATGTGCCCGTCTTTGGGTGACTCGGCCAGCGAATGGATGCCCTGGTAGGTTTCGTGCTTGGGGAAGTCGCGCAGCCGTCCCGCCAGCAGTCCGCCAAGCTGGTCGCCCGGCCGGGGCGGAATTTTGTAGACGGTGTATTTGCCTGTCGCAGGGTCCACTTCGTAGACCCGGTCCTGCAGGTTGTCTCCCACGTACACCATGCCGTTGGTGTGCAGCAGCAAGTCGTGCATTTGCGACATGCTGTCGCCAATGGGCAGCTCGCGGATCGTCGCTTGCGCCAGTGCGGGGTTCCAGGGTGTGCCGGCGGGCACCAGAGCGGGGTTGGCGTGGATTTTTTTCCAGTGCGCCTCCAGCAGGGCGGGAATCGTCTTTTGGCCCTCGGTCGAGAGCCGGGCGCCGTAGCGCACCATGCGTTTGATGGCGCTGTCCCAGTCGTCGGCAGAGCGTTCCCGGCGCAGCATCGCACCGCCTTGCTGGTGGCAGAAGTTGCACTGCAGCATGAACTCTTTTTTCAAGGCGGCATTCGCAAAATCGATGGTGGACGACCAGGCGTTGGCCGGTTGCTGCTCGGCCAGGGCGGCGGGATCGCTTTCGGCTGCCATGACGATGGGTTTGCTGCCCAAATCAGCCGCCAGCAGGCTCTGGTCCTGGTAACCGGGTTTGCGCAAACGAATTTTCCAAGGATGCTCGGCCGCTGGAATGTCGGCCTGCCCCTGGGCGTCGGTAAAACGGGCCAACTCCACGTAGGCTTGCTGCGGCTTTCCGCTGGCCGGGTAGCCGTTGTCCGAGGTGTCCACAGCCGCCGCCTGGACGGGTTGGCGGCTGACCATCACCGTGGGCAAGGGTTTGCCAGTGGCGTCCTGTACGGTGATGGGCACGGCGCTGGCCGGCATGGCCAGCAGTGCGGCACAGGCCATGCCGGCCGCAGCCATTTTTGCTGCGTGGTGTTGGATGCGAGCGTGCATGGTGTCCTCTCCTAGGGTGTTCATGGTTCAAATTCCGCGCGCACGCGGCGTTGCATGGTGTGGGCGTACCAGTTGGGTGCCAGTCGGCTGACCCACCAGGCCAGGCGCGAGGTGCGGTCGGGCAACAGCTGCCCTTTGCCCTGCGCCAGCGCGGCCAGAATGCGCAGGGCAATGTCGTGTGGTGAAGATTCACCGCCGGTGGTGATGCGCGGTGTCGTGGCCGCTGCGCCCGAGGCGCCCAGCGCCGCCGCGCCGATGCCGGTGGCAATAAAGGACGGGCAGATGAGCGTGACCTGCACGCCGCGCTCCTGCACCTCGGTGCGCAGGGTGTCAAAGAAGCCATGCAGCGCATGCTTGCTGGCGCAATAGCCGGTACGGCCCAGCAAAGGGGCGTAGCCCGCCACGCTGGAGAGGGCGGCCACCACGCCGCGCCGGGCCAGCAACTGGGGCAGGGCCGCGTGCGTCATGTGCACGGCGCCAAAAAAGTTCACCTCCATCACCTTGCGCAGGACGGCCGGGTCGGTGTCTTCGAACAGGCTGCGGTGGGAGATGCCGGCGTTGTTGACCAGTACATCCACCCCGCCCCATAGGGCCACGGCTTGGGCGATGGTCGCTTCGCAGTCCTGGGGTTGGGTGATGTCGCACACCAGGGTCGCCAGCGTGGGGGCCTTGTCCGTGCCGTGGGGAGGCATTGCCTCCCGCAAGGCAATCAGTGCCTGCGTGTTGCAGTCGAGCGCCAGCACGCGCGCGCCGGCCTGCAGGAAAACCGCCACCAGCGCCTGCCCCAGGCCACCGGCGGCGCCGGTGATGACGACGGAGCGCCCTGCAAAACTGCGCACGCTCAGACACCTTCCTCTCTGGCATGCATGCGCGCCTGTCGATACAACTCGAACACCTCGGCCGAGGTGTAGGTGGGCGTGTAGCCAAACGCGGTTTTGAGTTGGGTGTTCAGCAGCACCGGGCGGTAGCGCAGAAAGTCCAGCTGCTCAGGGCCGTACTGGGTCAGCCCCAGCGGTTTGAGCACGGCCAATGCCGCCTGCAGCAGCCAGGCCGGCAAAGCGAGCGTGGGCTTGCCCAGGCGCGCTGCAATCTCGTGGATGCTGAGGGCGCCATCGCCTGCCACGTTGTAGATGCCCGGCGGGCCGCCGAAGACGGCGCGCAGGATGATGCCCACCACGTCCTGGTCCCAGATGAAGACGAAGGGACTGTCGCTGCCCCGAATGGCGAGCAGGCGCGGTTTTTCAAACAGGTCGGTAATCTGGTTGTGCACCGCAGTGCCCAGGATGGTGCCGATGCGCAGCACCACCTGCTCCAGCGCCGGGTGGCTCAGGCGGTACTCGGCCAGCATTTCTTCCACCAGCCTTTTGTGGTGGGCATAGGCAAACACCTCGTTGCCGCGCACGGGCATGTCCTCGGTCAGCCAGGCCGGGTTGTCGGCGTGGTAGCCGTAGGCGGCGCCGCTGGAGGACACCACGATGCGTCGAACGCCCCGCTGCACACAGGCCTGCAGCAGGTTGCGGGTGCCGTTCACGTCCACGTCGTATTCGAAATCACGGCGGCTTCCCTTGCCGGGCGTCACGATGGAGGCCAGGTGCACCACGGTGTCGATGGCGTGTTCTGCCAGGGCGTCTGCGATGCGTGGGTCGCGGATGTCGGCCTCCTCGTAGACCACGCCGGGCAGGCGTTCGGCGGGCGAGCGGATGTCGTGCGCCACGATGTGTGCCGGGCGGTCGGGCTGGTCCGGATCGGCCAAGCGAGCGATGACTTGGCGGCCCAGGTAGCCGCTGGCCCCTGTTACCAGCACGCGGTGGGCCGTCATGGCGCGGCCCCAGCGGCCTGGACTACCGGGGCGCCGCCAGGGTCGCGGCGCTTCCAGTACAGGGCCAGCGTCATGCCCGCCACGATGTGCCAGATGCCCCACCATGCCGTGACGATGGCCATGCCGCCCAGACCGTCGAAGAAGTTGAAAATCAGGATCAGCCCCAGGCCCGAGTTCTGGATGCCCATCTCGAAGGTGATGGCGCGTCGGTCGCGCTCAGGCAGCCCCAGCGCGGCCGACAGGCCATAGCCGGTGGCCAGCGCCAGCAGGTTGTGGATGAACACCACCAAGACGACAAACTGGATGTAGGCCAGAAAATGCTGGAAGTTGGCCGCCAGCGCGCCGCCGATGAAGCCCACCAGCACCAGGAGGGACAGCCACTTCATGGGCTTGCGGATGCGTGCAGCAAAGCCGGGGTAGCGGTGCGCCACGCCCATGCCCAGCACCAGCGGCACCCCCAGCAGCAGCACGACGACCTGGAGCATCTCCCAGGGGCTCATGGCCACCTGTTTCATCAGGCCACTGGTAACCGGGCTCAGGTTGCCCCAGAAGGCGAAGTTGAGCGGCGTCATCACCAGCGCTGCCAGTGTGGACAGTGCGCTCACGCTCACCGACAGCGCCGTATTGCCGCGCGAGAAATGCACGAGGAAATTGGAGATATGCCCCGCCGGGCAGGACGACACCAGAATCATGCCCAGCGCAATGCTGGGCTGGGGCTGAAGAATCCAGACCAGCACATAGGTCATGGCCGGAAACAGCACATGGTGGCCCAGCAGCCCCAGGGCCAGCGCCTTGGGCGTTCTGAGCGCGACGCGAAAATCCTCCACCCGCAGGTCCAGCGCCACGCCGAACATCACCAGCCCCAGCACGGCGTTGAGAATCTGCAGCGTCTGCGGGTTGAAATGCAGTTGCACCTGGTCAATGGGCGCCATGGTTTGTCTCCTGGTTGTTCTCGGGCAATGGGCAGAATGCGTCCGCCCATCTCCTGGATTTTTCGGGCCACTGTAGGGGAATCACTGGACGGCGTCTCGGGTCATCCGGGACACTGGGGCGTCAATTCATGACCGGAAGGCAAACGAACACCATGCAGCGCGAGAGCTTCAGCGTCACGGCGCGCTTCGCCCAGGCCCTGGTCGATGCCATTGCACGCCAGGGCGGGCAAGTGCCCGAGGCTTTGCGGCTGGGTAGGACGCAGGAGGGGCGGGTGGACATGGCGCGCCAGGAGGCGCTTTGGGCGCTGTTCGTCGAGGCCTGTCCGGACGATCCGCTGGCCGCGCTGCGCCTGGGCACGGATCTGCAGGCCGGGCACCTGGACATCGTGGGCATGCTGCTGCTCAGCTGCGACACCCTGGGCGACGGCCTGGAGGTGCTGACCGAATACGCGCCCATCATTGGCGACAACGCCCATTTCGAGGTGGCTGTGCTGGCAGACCCAGTGCAATTGCGTTATGTGCCAGGCTATGTGCTGTACCAGCAGCAGCGGGTGGAGGCGACGCTCGGCTGCGTGGTGAGCCTGGCGCGCTGGATGACGAGTGGCCGCTTTCGGGCGCGCGAGGTGCTGCTGGCCCACGCTGCGCGCACCGACGCTGCGGCCTACGAGGCGTTGCTGGGCTGCCCGGTGCGTTTTGGCCAGCCGGTGAACGCCGTTTGCATGGACGCCTGCGAACTGAACCACACCTTGGTGCAGGCGGGAAGCAGCCTGCAACAACACCTGCGCAGCCTGGCCGACGGTGTGCTCGCGTCGCTTGCGCAGGACGGAACTTCGGCGCGGGTCCAGCAATGGGTACGCGCACACCCCCGCTGGGGCAAGGAGCGCATTGCCGAGCAACTGGGGATGAGCGGGCGCCACCTCAACCGCAAGCTGGCTTTGGAGGGCATTTCCTTCAAGGGTCTGCGCGAGGCCCTGCTGCACGACATGGCGCTGCAGGCCCTCAGGGACGGCCAGAAGATTGCTGCGGCCAGCGAGGCCCTGGGTTTTTGCGACGAGAACGCGTTTTCACGGGCCTTTCGCCGCTGGACCGGGCAGTCGCCAGCGCAGTATCAAAAAACAGAAAGAAAATAGCTTCTAGCGCTGATGCAGCAAGCGCTTGCAGCTCTCATTTCAAGAGCATATCGCCTGGCCCGCAGGCCTATCGTTTCGCCGCTTCGATCTGCACCACCAGGCGCACCTGCTTGGGCATGCCCATGGTGACGAGGTAGTCCATGCCCCACTGCGTTCGGTCGATGCTTCCTTCGAAATCGCCGCCGCAGACCTCGGACTTGAGGATCGGGCTTTGGTAGCAGTTGAACTGCGTGGCGCTGAGCACCAGCGGCCCCGTCTTGCCCAGCAGCGTGAGCTGGCCGTGCACCTTGGCCACCCGGTCACCATTGAACTCGAAGCGGTCGGAGACAAAGCGCATTTCCGGGTATCTGGCCGTGTTGAACAGGTCGGTGCCTTGCAGATGTGTGTCGAACTCTGCCGACCCGCTGTGCACGGAGGTGGTGTCCACGCGCACGTCGACTTTGCCTTTTTTCGCTGCGCGGTCGAAGTCGATGCTGCCACTGGTTTTCTCAAACTGGGCGCGGTTGGTCGAAGTGCCGAAGTGGCCGATCTCGAAGGCCACATAGGTGTGGTGGGGGTCGATCTCGTACTGGGCGGCGAGGGCGGGCCCAGCGGTCACGAGCAAGGCAGCGGCATAGGCAAGGCGCATGGGGTAACTCCAGGCAAAAGAGCGCAGTTTAGAAGCCGTTGGCCGCGCCGTCACCTGCGGGCGCTGCACGGGCTCCTGGATGCCGAGCCTCAGCTCTTGGACTGCGCCGCGCTTTTCCAGGCCGCCAGAGCAGCTTCGAGGTCGCCGCGTTGCTCGGCCAGCTGCGCCAGGTGGCACCAGGCGTTGGCGCGCAGGCCGGTGTCTTGCAGCCTGGGCGTTGCCTGGGTCAGCAATTGCTGGGCTTTGCCCCAGAGCTGGCGCTGCATGCAGGCCACGCCGGCCAGGTATTGCAGGCGCGCGTCGCGCGGATTGGCTTGCTGCGCCGCTTCAATGCGCGCCAGCCACTGGGCGTCCAGGCTGTCGAGCGCGGTTTCCAGCGCACGCACCAGGCGGCGTGCGTCCAGTTCGTCAAGTTCGCCGGGGCGGTCCACCAATTGCTGCCATACCGGTTCCAGCCAGCGGCGCACCTGCGCTGGCTCGCCACCGAGCTCGGCCAGGCGCTGCGCAGCGTGAATCGCCAGTTCGGGCATGTCGCGCTCGATCGGGTCAAGCGCCAGCCAGGTGGCGCTGAGCTGCTCGGGGTCGTGGGCATTGCGGATCAGTTCGCTGGCCAGGCCGCGCACGATGCTTTGCGCCGCCGCCGGAGAAAACGCCCGGTGCTTGCCCAGCAGGCGTGCGGTTTCCAGTGCTTCCTGCGTTTGCTGCGCCAGCCGCGTGGCCTTGAGCTTGATACGCAGCGCCAGCGTGCGCCGCGCCGCGCCCTGCGACAGCGTAGCGAGCCCTTCAAGTGCAGCCAGAGGTTCGCGGTCGTCCAGGGCCCAGCGCGCGGCGCGCAGTTGTACGCCTTCATGCAGATCCTGTTGCAGCGAAGCTTCGCTTTTCTCCGGGGGGGTCAAGGCGTCTTGCAGGTGCTGCTCGCGGGCACTGCGGTCTTGCAGGGCGTGGGAAGCGTCGGCCGCCACCAGATGCGACATCACGCGCAGCGCCTCGCCCTGGGGCAGATAGGTGCCGCCGCCGCGCAGGCTGGCTTCCTGCTCCAGGGCGGCCTGCGCTGCCTTGCGCGAACGCAGAAAGCGCCCGCTCATGAGCTGGGTCAGCGCGTCCAGCAGGGCGCCGTGCATGGCGCGCTCCTTTTGCTGCAGGCGCCAGCGCTGCGCCTGGCGGGGCAGGGCGACGAGTGCGGCCAGGGCCCGCAAGGCGGCGTAGAGCGTGGTGAACGCCAGCGCCAGCGCCAGCAGCACAAAGTTCAGTGACAGGTCGAGCCGCCAGGGCGGCCAGAAGACGGTGACCGTGCCCTGGTTGTTGCCGGCAAACAGGGCCGACGCCACTGCCACGGCAAACAGCGCCAGGAGCCAGAGCGTTGCGCGCATCTCAGTGATCGATGGCGCTGTGCGCCACCTGCAAGGCATGGAACCACGCGGCCCAGACCAGCGGCCACCGTGCAAGGACCGCCCTGCAACACCGGTGGCGTCCCCCTGCCCGCAGCGCCTGGCGCTGCGAGTGCGGGGGGAAGCGGCGCAGCCGCACAGGGAGGTGATTCATCATCTGCCCGCCGCCGCTGTGGCGAGCGCGGAAAGGGTTTCGTCAAGGCGCGGGGTCTCAACGGTATTGAGGTGCGCCTGGATCTGCTGCATCGCCGTGGCGGCGGTTTGCGTGCGCCGCGCAGCCGGGTCAAAGTATTTGTTGAGGGCCGCGCTGGCGGTGAGCAGATCGGAGCGCGCGGCATCGAGCTGGCGCGCCAGAATGCCCAGGCGCGCGTTGAGCAGCATGAGCTTCAGGTTTTCGCGCAGGAAGAAGGCCTGGTCCGGGGAAATCAGGATGGCCTCGGGCTGGTCGATGCGGCGCACGCGCACCAGGCCGCGCATTTCGTCCTTCACCGCGTCCCAGCCGCGCTGCAGCGGCGCCATCCAGGCCGGCAGATCGGCTGTTTCGCCCGCTGCGGCCCCAGAGGCTGCTGTGGGCCGCGCACTGGCCGCCAGACGCCGCGTGGCGGCCGCCTGGGCAACGGCGTTCTTGAGCGGCAGTTCGTCCACCTGGCGCAGCAGTTCGTCGAGCCGCGCCAGCAGGCCGGCGGTGTCCGTGACGCTGGCGCTGGACAGGCGTTCGAGGTCCAGCGCCAGGGCGCGCTGCACCGGAGCCAGGCGCGGCTGGGCGGCGCGTTCGATGCGCTGCTGCGCGCTCTTGATGGAGGCCACCAGCGGCTGCATGCTGCCGGTGAGCTGGGCCTGTTGCTGCGCCAGGCGCACGTTGGCCTCGATGTCCACCACCAGGTTCTCATCGCGCGAACGCGAGAGGCTTTGCATCAATTCTTCGAGCTGGCTGCGCTGCAGGGCGACTTCGCTCAGGCGCGTCTCCTGCACCGCCAGACGCGCGGCCGATTCTTGTGCCAGTTCGCTCGCCTGGCGTGCCAGGGCCCGCGCTTCAATGGCCTGGCGTCCGGCATCCTGGCTTTGCTGCGCCAGCGCTTGCTGGATGTTGCCGAGCTTTTGCCACAGCAGCATGCTGCCCGTGAGCCCGATGACGGCCAGCACGGCCACCAGCGCCAGGGCCCAGCCAAGCAGGCGGGTGCTGCTCGCCGGGGCAGCGGCAGTGCTGGTGGCTGCGCCAGTGGAATCCACAGAAGTGCTCATGGCGCAGATTCTATAGACGCTGCCACGTCCGCCAGAGCGGGCCGGCACTCTGAAACCTGCCCGAAGCCTGCAGCCAACGCCGCTTGTGCAATTCGCGGGTGCGTGGCCAGAGCGCGTGCGCCGGCCCAGGACTGGTCTGGCAGCGCGGCGCACAGGTGGCCCAGCGCCTGCGCGCTGCTCAGCACCCACAGCGTGCCGTCGGTGGCGGCGGCCTGCGCCAGCGCCCGCTGCGCTGCGCTCCAGGGCGGCGCGGCGCGGGTGTAGGCGACGACGAAATCCACCGACCCGCCTGCGGCGCGAATCTGGCTGCTCAGCCAGTCGCGGCCGCTGCCCGTTTGCCCGCTGCCGGCTTCGCCACCGCGCACGATCAGCACGCGGGTGCCCGTCCGCACGCTGGCGCCCACGCTGCGCCACAGCGATTCGGAGTCGAACTGGCCGGCGTCGGCGGCGGGCTGGTCAATGCGGCGCACGGGAACGCCCAGCGCCTGCAGCATGGCAGCGGTGCCTGGGCCGGGTGCCCATACTCTTGTTTTGATAGCTGGTAGCGCTTGCTGGATAAGCGCTAGAGCCTCATTTGATTCAAAAAAATGGCGCGCGGCACTGCCGCTCACCACCATCAGCGCGTCGTAGTCGCTCAAACCCTTCCGGGCCTGTGCGAGCGCTTGCGGGTCGGGCGTGTCGGCAATGCAGATGAGCGGCAGGGCGGAGGCGGCAATGCCGCGCGCCTGCAGCGCCTGCACCCACTGCGAGGCCTCGGGTTCGGGGCGCGTGATGAGGGCGCGGGGCGGGGCGGCCGACATGCTGCGCCGCCCTGTCAGTGCGCGCCGCGTTCGCGCAGCTGAGTGGCCACGGCCTGGCCCAGCGCTTCGGCCTGTTCCAGTGTGGTTGCAAGGCCGCTCTGGCTGGCGCGCACCAGCGGCGTGCGCGCCTCGGGGTCGCCCCAGGCGGCGGCGATGTGCAGATGCTCGCCTTTCAGCACCGCGTGCGCCGCCAGCGGCATCGAGCAACTGCCGCCCATGGCGCGGCTGACGGCGCGCTCGGCCGCCACGCGCAGCCAGGTGGGCTGGTGCACCAATGGCGCCAGGGCTTCGATCAGATCGCTGCGGCCGGCGCGCACCTCAATGCCCAGCGCGCCCTGACCGGCGGCGGGCAGCATCTGGGCTTCGTCAAACTCGCAGCGGATGCGCTCTTGCAGCCCCAGACGCTTGAGTCCCGCAGCGGCCAGCACGATGGCTTCGTACTGGCCTTCGTCGAGCTTGCGCAGCCGGGTGTCGAGGTTGCCGCGCAGCGGCTCAATGCGCAGGTCGGGGCGCAGCGCCTGCAGCAGCACGGTGCGGCGCAGGCTGGACGTGCCCACCACGGCGCCCTGGGGCAAATCTTGCAGGCGGGCATGGCGCGGCGAGACAAAGGCGTCGCGCGCGTCCTCGCGCTCCATCACGCAGGCCAGCAGCATGCCTTCGGGCAGTTCCATGGGAACGTCCTTGAGCGAGTGCACGGCAATGTCGGCGCGGCCGTCTTCCAGCGCGGTTTCCAGTTCTTTGACAAACAGCCCCTTGCCGCCCACTTTGGAGAGCGTGCGGTCCAGAATCTGGTCGCCCAGTGTCGTCATGCCCAGCAGGCTGACCTGGTGGCCGCGCGCTGCCAGCAGGGCTTGTACATGCTCGGCCTGCCACAGGGCCAAACGGCTTTCGCGTGTGGCGATGACGATGTTCAGGGGTTTGGAATTCACGGCGCGGGCACAGGAGAAACTCGAGCCGGGGATGCTAGCATGCTGCGCCGCAGCAGCGTTCGCCGCGCGGCGCACACCCTTTCGGAGACAAGGCATGGCAAGCACGCGCAAGAACGACAAAGACCAACCCCTCATCGACGACATCCGCCTGCTCGGCCGGATTCTGGGCGACGTGATCCGTGAGCAGGAGGGCGCTGCCGCCTTTGATCTGATCGAACAGGTGCGCCAGCTCTCGGTCGCTTTCCGACGCGACGCCGACCACGAGGCCAATCGCGCCTTGAAGAAGCTGCTCAAAAGCCTCTCGGCCGATCAGACGGTGAGCGTGATCCGCGCCTTCACCTATTTTTCGCACCTGGCCAACCTGGCCGAAGACCGCCACCACATTCGCCGCCGCACCATCCGCGAGCGCGCGGGCGATACGCAGGAGGGCAGCATCGACGTCGCCCTGGCGCGCCTGCGCTGGGCCGGCATTGCGCCCGGCACCGTGGCGCAAACCCTGGCCGGCAGCTACGTCTCGCCCGTGCTCACCGCCCACCCCACCGAGGTGCAGCGCAAAAGCATTCTGGACGCCGAGCGCGCCATTGCCAAGCTGCTGGCCGCGCGCGGCGACCTGGCCGAGCGCGCCCAGCTCTACAACAGCGCCCGCGACGCCCTCACACCCCGCGAACTGGCGAGCAACGAGGCGCAACTGCGCGCCCACGTCACGCAGCTGTGGCAGACACGGCTGCTGCGCTACACCAAGCTGACCGTGGCCGACGAGATTGAAAACGCGCTGAGCTACTACGAAGCCACGTTTTTGCGGGAGATTCCAAAAATCTATGCGGAAATTGAACAATCGCTTGGCCAGGGCAGCGTGGCCAGCTTTCTGCGCATGGGCCAATGGATTGGCGGCGACCGCGACGGCAACCCCAACGTCGGCGCCGACACCCTGGTGCAAGCGCTGCGCCGGCAAAGCGAAGTGGCGCTGCGCCACTACCTGACCGAAGTGCACTTGCTGGGCGCTGAGCTTTCACTTTCTGCGCGGCTGGTGGAAGTGTCCAGCGACATGCAGCGCCTGGCAGAAAGCTCGCCCGACACCAGCGAGCACCGCCAGGACGAGCCCTACCGCCGCGCGCTCACCGGCATTTACGCGCGCCTCGCGGCCTCGCTGGCCGAGCTGACCGGCGGCCAGGCGGCCCGCCATGCCGTGGCGCCGCAAAACGCCTACCCGCACGCACAGGAGTTTCTGGCCGAGCTGCGCACCATTGCCCAGTCGCTCGCTACGCACCACGGCGAAGCCCTGGGCGCGCAGCGCCTGCACCCGCTGATCCGCGCGGTGGAAGTGTTTGGTTTTCACCTGGCCACGGTGGACCTGCGGCAAAGCTCCGACCAGCACGAACGCGTGCTGACCGAACTGCTGGCCACAGCGCGCGTGGCGCCCGACTACACCCTGCTGGATGAACCCGCTCGCTGCGCCTTGCTGCTGCAACTGCTGCAGGACGCCCGGCCGCTGCGCGTCATGGGCGCGCAGTACAGCGCGCATACCCTGGGCGAGATTGCGGTGTTTGAAACCGCGCTCGCCATGCGCCAGCGCTTTGGCCACGACGCCATCATTCACTACATCATCAGCCACACCGAAACGGTGAGCGACCTGCTCGAAGTGCTGCTGCTACAAAAGGAAGTCGGGCTGATGCAGGGCAGTCTGGGCACACCCGAAGCCCGCGCCGACCTCATCGTCGTGCCGCTGTTCGAGACGATTGAAGACCTGCAGAGCGCCGCCAGCATCATGCGCGGCTTCTACCAGACCCCCGGCATCGCCGCGCTGGTGCAGCGCTCGGGCGGCCAGCAGGACATCATGCTGGGCTACTCGGACAGCAACAAGGACGGCGGCATCTTCACCAGCAACTGGGAGCTGTACCGCGCCGAGATCGCGCTGGTGGAATTTTTCGACGAGCTGGCGGCCACCACCCCCATCCGCCTGCGCATGTTCCACGGCCGGGGCGGCACCGTGGGGCGCGGCGGTGGGCCGAGCTACCAGGCCATCCTGGCGCAGCCACCCGGCACCGTGCGCGGCCAGATTCGGCTGACCGAGCAGGGCGAGGTGATCGCCTCGAAGTACGCCAACCCCGAAATCGGCCGGCGCAACCTGGAAACCCTGGTGGCCGCCACCCTGGAGGCCACGCTATTGCAGCCCACCAAACCGGCGACGCCGGCGTTTCTGGACGCCGCCGCGCAGTTGTCGCTGGCCAGCATGGCGGCCTACCGCGCCCTGGTGTACGAGACCCCCGGCTTCACCGACTATTTCTTCAATTCCACCCCGATCCGCGAGATCGCCGAACTCAACATCGGCTCGCGCCCGGCGTCGCGCAAGCCCAGCCAGAAGATTGAAGACTTGCGCGCCATTCCCTGGGGTTTCAGCTGGGGCCAGTGCCGCCTCACCCTGCCGGGCTGGTACGGTTTTGGCTCGGCCGTAGAAGCGTTCCTGAGTGCCCCCGGCAAAGACCCCAAAGCCCAGCTCGCGCTGCTGCGCAAGATGGTGCGCGAATGGCCGTTCTTCAGCACCTTGCTGTCCAACATGGACATGGTGCTCGCCAAGAGCGACCTGGCGCTGGCGTCGCGCTACAGCGAGCTCGTGCAGGACGCCCGCCTGCGCAAAAAAGTGTTCGGCGCCATCGAGGCCGAGTGGCACCGCACGGCCGACGTGCTGACCCGCATCACCGGCGACAAGCAGCGCCTGGCGCACAACACCGCGCTGGCACGCTCCATCCGCCACCGCTTCCCCTACATCGACCCGCTCCACCACCTGCAAGTCGAGCTGATCCGCCGCTGGCGCGCCGGGCAGGGCGACGAGCGGGTGCAGACCGGGATTCACATTTCGATCAACGGGATTGCGGCGGGGTTGCGGAATACGGGGTGATTGCTATTTAAGTGATAGCTACTAACGCTTATCAGATAAGCGTCAGAGCGTATTTTTTAATAAAATTTCAGTTCCCCAGCAACTCCCCCACCGCGTGCAGGTCTTCCACGCGGTCGCACACCGCTTTCACGGCCATCATGATGGGGATGCCCAGCAGCAACCCCCACAGGCCCCAGAGCCAGCCCCAGGCGAGGACGCTGACGAAAACGGCCACCGGGCTCAGGCTGCTGGTGCGGCTGGTGAGCCAGGGGGTGAGCAGGTTGCCCACCAGGGTGTGGATCACCAGCGAGGCGCCGCCCACGGCAAAGGCCATGTCGAGGGTGCCGAACTGCAGGAACGCCACCAGCGCCGAGGCGCCGGTGACGGCGAGCGAGCCGATATAGGGCGCCAGGTTGAGGACCCCGGCGATGACGGCCCAGACGGCGGCGTTCTCCAGTCCCAATGCGGCGTACGCCAGGCCCGTGGCGACACCCACCACGGCACTGGTGACCAACTGAACCAGCATGTAGCGCTGCACCTGGCCGTTGATCTCGTCGATGACCTGCAGGGTCACCTTGCGCCGCGCCAGGCTGCGGCCGGCAATGCGCATGAGCTTGAGGCGAAAGCTGTTGCCGGCGGCAAGCGCGAAGAAGCTGAGGAACAGCACGATCGTCAACTGGCCCAGCACCGACATCAGCCCCATGGTGCCGCTCCAGAGGTAGTCGCGGATGTTGAGCGGGCTGCGCTCGATCTGTACCCGCTGCACACCGCGCCGGGCCACGGAGGGCGCGGTGGTTTCGGCGGCGGCCTGCTCGATCTGCGAAGCCGCTTTTTGCACTGTCTCGATGGGGCTGGGCTGGCGAGCGCGTTCGCGCATCTTGTCGCGCACTTTGGATGCGGCCTTGGGCAGCGAGTCCACAACCTGCGAAGCACCGTCGCTCAACTGGTACACGGTGCCCGCCAGGCCGCCCGTGAGGGCCAGCAGCAGCACCGCCGCTGAGACGCCGCGTGGCACGCGGTGGCGGTGCAGCCAGCCCACTACGGGCGAGAGGGCGCAAATCAGCAAGGCGCTCATTGCGATCGGGATGAACACTGCAGCCGCCCAGTGCAGCACGGCCAGCGCGGCGCACAGGGCAATCAGCGCCAGCGAAGCGCTGCGCACGCCCACCGGGACATGGACCGCCACGGGTTCAGCGGGAGCTTCGGTGGGGGTGAGCACCACGCTGGCATCGGCTTCGCACGGCGGGGGCTGTGGGATTGGCTCGCTGGTGGCAGGTTCGGTCATCGGCGGATTGTGGCGTCTCCGCTGGCGCGCCCTTGTAGGCGCTCATCCGCTTCGGTGAGGGAGCGGATGAGTCAATGGATGTGGGAATCTGCTGCGCGCGCCGCGCCGGGCGTTCAGCAAGCGGGCCAGGCCCGATCGTTGTTGTGTGCGTCTACCGTGCCCAGCAGTTTCGTCCAGTAGGTAGGCAGGCCGGACCAGGGGCTGCCCGTGCCGACGAGATCGGTGACGTAGACCAGACCGGTGTTGCTGCGCGCCTTGTTGGCGGTTTCCACGGCCTTTTGCATGGTGGTGCAAGCGCTGGCACTGTGCACCAGCATGGCCTGCCTGGTGTTGTCCTGGTTGTAGACCCAGGTGTGGGAGGGCTGCGGGTCAATGTTCTGGTAGGCGGCCGCGTTGCCCTCGAACGTCACCAGCACATCGGCGGCGGCGGCATAGCCTGCGTCCGGGAAGCTGCCTGGGTCGCCAATCACGCTGAGGCCCTTGCCGTGGATGTAGGTGTAGAGGTCGGTATAGAACGCCAGCCGGTCACTCCCGGCCGCCATTTCCCCAAGGAAAAAGCCGTCGAGGAGACCGGGATAGAGCTCGATGTATTTGTCGATGGTGGCTTTGACATCCACCACCGAGCGCGTGCCGCTGCCGTAGGCGGTGGAGACGTAGGCCACCACCTTCTGGTTGCCTGGCTTGACGGCCTTGAACAGGGTGATGGCACCGAGGAGATCGGTGTCGGCCTTGCTGGCACTGGTCAGGATGCCGTTGCTGGCGTTTGCAACGGCGGTGATCTTCACGTCCGGGTAGCTGGTGGCGCCGCTGGTGAGCGTTTCCCAGGCGGAGCCTGCCGCAGCGCTGAAAAAGGCGGGCACGAGCAGCTCCAGATCCTTTGGTTTCGGGCGGATGAACAGGGTCACGCGGTCACTGCCCGAGTGTGTGTTGCTGGTGGCTGCGGCATCTACCTGCACGGCGCCCGGCTGGGTGTCTTGCATCTCCGAGGCTGCGGTACCGGCCACCGTGGCAGTCACGGGGCGCGTCAGGCGGGCGGTAGCGCGGTTGGCGCTGAGCGTCACCAGCGTGCCGTCGGGAGCGCTTTTGCCATCCACGGTCACTGTCACCTGCAGGTTGATGGGTGTGTTGGTATCGTGCACGCTACCGTCCACTGCAGGTCCGCTGAAGCTCACGCTGATTGGGCCGGGTGGCGGCGACGGAGGAGGCGCCGGCTCGGTGGTGCCCCCGCAACCTGCCAATGCGGCGGTCAGAACCAGCAGGCCTGCGGCGAGGTGGCTTTTGGGGTGTGTGCGGTGGTGCATTCCTTCTCCTTGTATTTCATGCCATTGTGAGGGATTGTTGGTCCTTGGCGTCGCTGCGAAAAAGCGCTTCTGGTTGGGAAACACCAGTTTGTTGCGCCGATTGCGGGCCCTGCAGGTGGCTACCATGGGTCGCATGCCTCCACCCATCCCCCACCTCCGGGCACTCGCGCCTTTGCTGGCTGCCGCGCTGCTGGTTGGCTGCGGCACCCTTGATGTGCCGCGTGCCGACAACTACCCTGCCACCGGCCAGAAAAAGGCGCGCGCCGTGCACCATTGGGATGTACTGGCCGGCGACGTGGCCACGCGGGTGGTGGAGAAAATATCCGAATGGCCAAAGGGCGACTACCCCATTCATGTCACCGTGCCCGACAACTCCAGTTTCAACCAGGGTTTTCTCAAGCTCTTGCGGGTGCAGCTGCTCGACCGGGGCGTAGTCCTGTCCACCGTGCCGACGGCGGTCGAATTGCAGGTTCAGACGCAGTTGGTGCAACACGGTGCCGATGTGCCGCGCAGCCTGCCCATTCCCCTGGGCGGGACGATGCTGGGGGCAGGCGTGGGCGTATGGCGTGACTGGAAGGAGCATTACTCCAACCGCGTGCTGCTGCCTGGCGCCGCCACCGCCATCGGTATTGGCGCGGGCCTGGCCCTGGATATCGCGCATCTCTATACGCAGGGCGCAGCAGCAGGCGGCCCCACCCGCACCGAGGTGCTGATTACCACCACCCTCACAAGCCACGACCGCTATCTGGCAGGCTCGGCAGACATGTATTACATAGAGCGGGACGATGCCGTGCTGTACCAGCCTGAGTTACCTGCACCGCCTCCCACCCCGGTCAAAACCTGGCTGGTGGTCAAGCCATGAAGCCGGGGGTCTTGATGGCGCCCCGGAGCCTTGCGGCGCTGGCGCTGGCCGTGCTGGCGGCGGGCGCGCTCACTGGCTGCGCCGGCTACTACTACGGCGACAAGTACGGTCCGACGCTGGCCTTGTCGCCCCACGCCGACATGGTGGGAAGCAGCTACGCCGCCGCCGATGCCCTATTGCAAAACGCGCCGCTGGATGCGCGTGCGCCGGTGCTGGTGACCACGCTGGTCGATCTGGACCACCTGGGTGCGTCGTCGCGCTTTGGCCGCGTGGTGTCCGAGCAGATGGCCGGGCGCCTCACGCAGCGCGGTCTGCCCGTGCCGGAGCTGCGCCTGCGCGAATCCGTGGCGTTGGTGCCGCATGAGGGTGCGCTGCTGCTCTCGCGCGAGCTGCGCGAGGTCAGCCGCGCGCACGCGGCGCAGGCCGTGGTGGTCGGAACCTACGCGGTGTCGAGCCGGCAGGTTTTTGTGAGCCTCAAGCTCGTGCGGCCAGAAGGCAACCTGACGATTGCCGCGCACGACTACGCCCTGGTGCTGGACGAGGAGTTGCGCAGTCTGCTCGGCTTGCGCTGAGAAAAAGGCAAAAGTCCGGCGGCGGAGATGCGGTGATGCGGTGATGCGGTGATGCGGTGATGCCGTTATACGCCGAATTTGCTCTTATTTTGATAGCTGAAAGCGCTTGCTGAATAAGCGCCAGAGCCAAAAACTAATTGAAATTTTCAGTGCAGCATCAAGGCGCCGCTGGTCTTGCTTTTGCCCGCGCGCGCCGGTGGGTTGCACAGGCCGCAGACGTAACCACGGTTCTCGTACAGCTCGGTGACAAACTGGCCCTTGCAGTCGCTGCATTGGGTGCGGGTGAGCATGCCGGCGTCGACAAACTTCACCAGGCGCCAGGCGCGGGTGAAAGACAGCAGGGGTTCTACCTGGGCGATCTCGATCTGCTCGTTGTAGAGCCGATAGGCTTTGGTGAGCAGTTCGACCGAGTCCAGCTCCATGCCCTTGCCCAGGTATTCGTAGATGTTGAGGAACAGCGAGCTGTGGACGTTTTCCTGCCAGGTCAGGAACCAGTCGGTCGAGAACGGCAGCTGGCCTTTGGATGGCGACTTGCCCGCGATCTCCTTGTAGAGCCGGATCAGCCGCTCGTAGGACAGCGTGGTTTCCGATTCAAGCACCTGCATGCGTGCGCCCATGCCGATAAGCAGGGCAGCGCGTTCGATCTGGCGCGATTCGTTCAGCACACTCTTGGGAGCGGCGCGCTTGGGGGTGCTGACGGTGGTGTCGGTCGTTGTGGTCATGGCGTTCTCTGTCAGGTGAGGTGGAGAGCGAAGGGCCGGTTGCTCAGAGCACTTCGGAGACGCGGCTGGCCATCAGGATGTTGGCGTGCAAGGTGTTGGTGGCTTCGTTGCCCACTTTGCGCGGCGTGTCGTGGTTGGTCAGCAGACCCCAGACCAGGCTGTCGTCCACGCGGAAGCTGCACAGCAAGGTGTTGCGCGACGCAATCTTCATCACCTGCGCCGCAGAGAGCGAAACCAGCAGGTCGGCCGCTTCTTCGTTGAGCCCGAGACGGAACACCGCCTCGGCCTTGTCCTGGCGGATCAGCGTCTGCGCCAGCATCAGGTAGGTCAGGTTGGCTTCGCGGATTTCTGCGAGCACTTGTTCGTGGTTCATGGCACTTTCCTTTTCAGGTGGAGGGCACCTTGCATGCCTTATGCGTGCTTTGGTGATCCGGTGAAATGGATTGTGAAACGGGCCCAAAAGGAAATTAAGTCGGCGTCTGGCTGCGCGGCGCGTCTGGTTTCGGGAGGCCGTCTGTAGGTATTTGCCTTACAAGCGGCGGCGTGCTCGGCCGGCAATGCACAGTGGAGCGCCCTGCTGCGTACCGGTGGGCAGGGACGCCAAAAGGCGTCCTCTGCTGTGCACGGCTTTACACGCCTTGGTTCGAATCGATGGGTGCCAGAGTCGCCATGTTCAGCAGCGCAGCTTCCACCGCCGCCGCCGTGGTGTGCGGCTGCTCCATGGGGAACAGGTGCGTTCCGTCGAGCATGCTCACGCGTCCACGCGCTATGCGGTTGGTCATGGCCATGCCCACCTGCTGCATCTCGACCGACGAGAGCCCGCCAATGAAGGCGGCCGGGCATGCGAGTGGGTGCTTGCGCAGCAGCGTGGCCAGGTTGTGTGGCAGCGTGTTGTAGATGGCCGTCTCCACCGCGCGGTCAAAGCGCAGAACCCGCTGTCCCTCGTGGTCTTCCAGGCCGTGCGCGATGTAGTCGCGCAGCACCTGCGGGTCCCAGAGCGCAAAGGCCTTCTTGCGCGCGAAATGCTGCAGTGCTTCGTCGTCGCTGGCCCAGCGGTTGCGCCGCTGGCGGCTCACGCGGCCAGGGGACACCGCGCCCACCATTTGCGTGCGCTTGGCAACGCTCACCGCATTGGCCTTCCAGCCGCTGATCAGCGGCGAGTCCAGCATCAACACCGCGCGCGCCAGCTCTGGGTGCTGGGCGGCAGTCATCACGCTGACAATGCCGCCCAGCGAATGGCCGACGAGAAACACCGGTTCGCCGTGCTCTTGCACTTGCGCCTGCGCAAAGTCGGCCAGTTGCTGCACCAGATGCGGCCAGTTGCTGGTGACGGGGTAGCGCGGATCGTGACCAAAGCGGTCGATAGCGCTCACCCTGAATCCGCGCGCGCGCAGTTGTTTGAACAGCACGCTGTAGGTGCCACCCGGAAAGCTGTTGCCGTGGGAGAAAACGATGTGGGGCATAGATAAGGAAAGGCGGGTGCGCCAGATGGAGGTCGCGCGGGTCATTGCGGCGCCTGAAAACGGTGCGCCAGCCCAAGCGCCTCAGCGATCAAACGGGCCTGAAGTTTTGCGCAGTGGCTGGTAGCGGCAACCGGGCGCGTGCAGGGGCGACGCGCAGGTTTGCCTTTCTGCGTCCCAGTGCGGGCTCTCGATGGTGTCAAAGGCATTGCGCAATTCGGCACCCCAGCGGTCGTGCAGCATGCGAAAGTAGGGATTCCCTTCGTCAATGCACACGATTTTGTCGCTTTCGTAGCGGTTGTTTTCGTAAAGCACCATGTCCAGCGGCAGACCCACTGACAGGTTGGACTTGAGCGTGCTGTCCATGGACACCAGCGCGCATTTGGCTGCGTCGTCCAGGGATGTGTCGGGCGTGAGGATGCGGTCGAGCACCGGTTTGCCGTATTTCGACTCGCCGACCTGAAAGTAGGGCGTTTCGTCGGTGGCTTCGATGAAATTGCCTGCCGAATAGACTTGAAACAGACGCATTTGCTCGCCCCGAATCTGTCCACCCAGCACCAGCGACACGTTGAACTCGACGCCCGCCTGCCGGAGCGATTCGCCGTCGCGCTCGTGCACATTGCGCACGGCGCAGCCCAGTACGCGTGCGGCGTCGAACATGCTGTTGGCGTTCCAGATGGTTGTGGGTTCGCCGCAGTGCTCTTCGTCCACGATTTGCGTGGTTTGCAATGCCTCGCGCACCGACTGCGCAATCGACAGGTTGCCGGCCGACAACAGCACCAGGAAGCGGCTGCCCCGCTTTTCGTAGATCATCATCTTGCGAAACGAGCTGATCTGGTCCAGCCCGGCATTGGTGCGCGAGTCGGACAGGAACACCAGTCCGGCGTTGAGTTTGATGGCGACGCAATACGTCATGAATGCAAATGGGCGAAGCGAAAGACCACAAAGTGTAGTGTCCCCTGCGGCGCGCTGCTGGCGCTTCTATGATGGTCCGGATGCTTTCTACCCGTTCACTTGCCGTCCCGTCTTTGCCTTCGCACCTTGCTCCTGCTCTGCGCGCGGTGCTTTGTGGTGCTGTCCTCGCCCTGCTGGCGGCCTGTGGCGGCGGCAAAGACGACGATGAGGCCGCCGTCCAACCACCACCGCCCCCGGTCAACCCGGTGGGACGCGGCAGCTTCAAGGCCAGTGCGCCACTGGGCACTGTGGCGGCCACAGAAATCGCTGCCGCGCTGGCAGACGATGGCTCGCGGGTGCAGAACGCGGTGCCGCGTTATGCGGTGGCCTCCTGGCGACTCGAATACACGACCATCGACGCCGATGGCCGCGAAGTGCGGGCTTCCGGCCTGGTCAGCGTGCCGCAAAAGCCTGCGGGCAGCGCCAGCCCGGTGCTCAGCTACCAGCACGGCACCATTTTTCGTGACGAGGAAACGCCCAGCATGCACGCGGTGGCGGGCGAAGTGGCGGTGGTGCTGGCGTCGCTCGGCTATGTGGTGCTGGCGCCAGACTATGTCGGATTTGGCGTCTCTCGCGGCACGCCGCATCCGTATCTGCTGGCTGCGCCTACCGCAGCCGCGGTCAATGACTTCATCACAGCGGCCACCTACTGGCGTGCTCTGAGCGGGGTGCAGGACAACGGCCAGCTCTTCCTGGCGGGCTACTCCGAAGGCGGCTACGCCACGATGGCAGCGCACCGTGAACTCCAGGCCACCGGCTCGCCGCATCTGGCCCAGTTGCGCATGGCCGTGGTCGGCGCCGGGCCGTACGACGTGCAGACCACGCTCGATGGTTTGATTGACGTGGTGCGCGACAAGCAGCCGCTCCTGGGCGCGCTCATCAATCCGGGTTTCTTGCGCTATCTGGGCGGCAGTGTGCAGCGCGAGGTGCGTCGGGCCGTGCTGGGTCAGCTGATTCCGGGCGATGCCGACGTGGTCTACGACACGCGCTTTCTCGACAGCTTCTTTGCCGACGACACGCGCGCCATCGCGCAGAGCAGCAGCGTCCACGACTGGCGCCCGCAAGTGCCGGTGGCCATGTTCCATGGCCGGGACGACCAGACCGTTCCTTACGCCAGCTCGGTGAACACCCTGCAAGCCATGCGGAAACAGGGTGTGGGCGACCTGGTTTCGCTCACCGACTGCCAAGCCACGCCGGCAGGCCACATTCCTTGCGTGCCGCCGTTTGTGGAGTTCATGCTGGGGCGCGTTGGCGCCGTGGCGCAGGGCCTGTAGCTTCAGCTGCTTGCTGCCTGCAAGGCGGCGTCCACCGTCTTTTGTGCCTCGGCCAGAATCTGCGCCAGATGCTCGGTCCCGCGAAAGCTCTCGCCGTAAATCTTGTAGATGTCTTCCGTGCCGGAGGGCCGCGCGGCATACCAGCCGCTGAGCGCGCTCACCTTGATGCCGCCGATGGCGGCGCCGTTGCCGGGCGCCTGGGTGCATACGGCGGTGATGGCTTCTCCGGCCAGCGAGGTGGCGGTGATCTGATCTGCTGAAAGGGCCGCCAGCGCCTGCTTTTGCTGCGCGTTCGCCGGGGCTTCCACGCGGTCTGCGAAAGGCTCTCCCAAGTCTGCCGTCAATGCCCGGTACAAGTGGCCTGGGTCGCTGCCGGTGACGGCGGTCATCTCAGCGGCTAGCAGGGCGGCAGTGATGCCGTCCTTGTCCGTTGTCCATGCCGTGGCGTCGCGGCGCAAGAAGGCGGCTCCGGCGCTCTCTTCGCCGGCAAAACCCAGGCTGCCATCCAGCAGACCTTGTGAGAACCACTTAAATCCCACGGGCACATCGAACACCTGGCGCTGCAGGCGCGCGGCCACGCGTTCGATCAGCTCGGTGGTCACCACCGTCTTGCCGACGGCCGCGTGGGCGCTCCATTGCGGCCGGTGGCAAAAGAGGTAGTCGACCACCACCGACAGATAGTGGTTGGACGCCAGCAAGCCCGCGCCGGGCGTGACGATGCCGTGCCGGTCGTGGTCGGTATCGCAGGCAAAGGCAATGTCGAAGCGGTCTTTCGCCGCAATGAGCCGCTCCATGGCAAAGCGCGATGACGGGTCCATGCGAATCTGCCCGTCCCAGTCCAGCGTCATGAAGCCAAATTGCGGGTCTACCACCGTACTTAGCACGGAGAGGTCGATCTGCCAGCGCTCGGCAATCGCCGGCCAGTAATGCACGCCGGCGCCACCCAGCGGGTCCACCCCAAGGCGAAGGCCCGAAGCGCGAATCCACTCCATGTCGATGACCTTGTCCAGATCGTCCACGTAATGGCGCAAAAAATCATGGTGGTGCGTGGTGCTGGCCCGCAGCGCCTGTGCAAGCGGTATGCGGCGCACGCCTTGCAGCCCTTGCTCCAGATAACGGTTCGCCGCCGCGCCGATGGCCTGGGTGATGTCCGATCCGGCCGGGCCGCCGTGTGGCGGGTTGTACTTGAAACCGCCGTCGCGCGGCGGGTTGTGCGAGGGCGTGACGACAACGCCGTCGGCTTGAGCGGTGTTGGTGTTGCCACTGCGGTTGTGCGCAAGGATGGCGTGCGACACGGCCGGTGTCGGGGTGAACTCGCCGCCCGGCGCCAGCATCACGTCCACACCATTGGCAGCCAGCACTTCAAGCGCGCTGTCGCAGGCGGGCTGGGACAGCGCGTGCGTATCGATGCCCAGGAACAGCGGCCCGGCAATGCCCCGCGCGCGGCGGTGGTCGCAAATGGCCTGTGTGATGGCCAGAACATGCCATTCGTTAAACGATACGTCGAAGGACGAACCACGGTGGCCCGAGGTGCCAAACGCCACGCGCTGCGCCGCCACGCTGGGGTCGGGGCGCTCCGAAAAATAGGCGGCCAGCAGCTTGTCCACATCGATCAGAACGGACGCGGGTGCGGGTTGACCGGCCAGGGGGCTTTGGTGCGTACCCATGGCCTACGACTTGGCTGTGTGGCGGTGCAGCTGCTCTTGCGCAGCGCGCACCACATGCGCGGCGTCGAATCCAAAATGCGCCATCACGTCCTTGCCCGGCGCCGACATGCCAAACGAGTGCATGTCCAGAATGGCCCCGTGCCGGCCCACGTACCGCTCCCAGCCCAGGCCCGAGCCCGCTTCTACCGAGACGCGCGCCTGCACCGCGTCGGGCAGCACGCTCTCTTGGTAGGCTGCGTCCTGGCGCTCGAACAGCTCCCACGACGGCATGCTGACGACACGGGCGCGCACCCCGTCCTTCTTCAGTTGCTCGAAAGCGGTGATGCACAGCGCCACTTCGCTGCCAGTAGCCAGCAGCAGAACGTCAGGCCTGCCGCCTTCGCAATCGGCCAGTACGTAGGCGCCTTGGGCCACGCCAGCCGCGCTTGCGTACTGCGTGCGGTCCAACGTTGGCAAGGCCTGGCGCGAGAGCACCAGGCTGGTCGGGCAGTCGCTCGTCTGCATGGCAATGCGCCAGGCTTCCACCGTCTCGTTCGCGTCTGCCGGGCGCAGCACGACCATGCCGGGCATGGCGCGCAGCGAGGCGAGTTGCTCGATCGGCTGGTGCGTGGGGCCGTCTTCACCCAGGGCAATCGAGTCGTGCGTCCACACATAGTTGACCGGCAGGCCCATCATGGCGGCCAGGCGCATTGCGCCGCGCGCGTAGTCGGTGAAGATCAAAAAACCCGCCCCAAACGGCCGCAGCCCGGCCAGCGCCATGCCGCTCACGGCCGCGCACATGGCGTGCTCGCGGATGCCGAAGTGAAAGTTGCGTCCGGCGTAACCGCGAGCGTCGGCCCTCGCAGGCTCGCCGCTGTCTGCAAGCGACCCTGGTTCGAAGACGCCGGCAAAGTCGAAGCTCAGCGTGGTTTTGGTCGAGGGCGCCAGGTCTGCCGCGCCGCCCAGCACCCAAGGCACCTGCTTGGCAATCGCATTGAGCACCTTGCCCGCCGCGTCGCGGGTGGAGACGCCTTTGGCATTGGCTTCAAAGTTTGGCAATGCCGCGTCCCACCCTTCGGGCAGCATGCTGGCTTGCATGTGGGCAATTTGCAGCGCCAAGTCTGGGTACTGCGCCTGGTATTTTTTGAAGAGCGTCTTCCACGCTGCGTGCGCGTCTGCGCCACGCTGGCCGAACTGCGCTTGGAAATGCGTGGGCACTGCGTCCGGCACCAGAAACTTCGCATCCGGGTCCCAGCCGTAGAACTCTTTGGCGAGCCGCACTTCCTCCTCGCCAAGCGCTTCGCCGTGCGCTTCCTTGGTGTCCTGCTTGTGCGGCGCGCCATAGCCGATATGGCTTTGCACGACGATGAGCGTGGGCAGGCTCGGCGCAGTCACAAAGGTATTCAGGCAAGCCGAGAGCTGCTCGATCGCATTGGCGTCCTGCACATGCAGCACGCGCCAGCCATAGGCCTCAAAGCGCGCACCCACGTCTTCGGTGAATGTGATGCCGGTGGCGCCTTCGATGCTGATGTGGTTGCTGTCGTAGATCCAGCACAGGTTGGCAAGCTGCAAATGGCCTGCCAGCGAAGCCGCCTCAGCGCTGACGCCTTCCATCATGTCGCCGTCGCTTGCCAGGGCGTACACCTTGTGGTCGAACAGCGAGAAGCCGGGCCGGTTGTAGGTGGCGGCCAGCCAGGCCTGCGCAATCGCCATGCCGACCGACGTGGCTACGCCCTGGCCCAGCGGGCCGGTGGTGGTTTCCACCCCGGTGGTCCAGCCGTGCTCGGGGTGGCCGGTGCAGCGGCTGCCGAGTTGGCGGAAGCTTTTGATCTCGTCGAGCGTGACTGGTTTCCCAAGCGATCCGGGTGCATCGTCCCCGCTGCCGGGCTGCACGTCGCAGAGGAACAGCAGGCCATAGAGCAGGGCGCAGGCGTGGCCCGGCGAGAGCACGAAGCGGTCCCGGTTCGGCCAGGCGGGCGCGTGCGGGTCGTAGCTCAGGTAGCGCTGCCACAGGCAGTAGGCCGTGGGCGCCGCGCCCATGGGCGTGCCGGGGTGGCCGGACTCGGCCTTTTGCACCATGTCGATGGCGAGCGTGCGCAGCGTGTTGATGCACAACTGGTCCAGCTTGGTGGCTGGCGCTGTTTTTGTCTCGGGGGCGGTCATGGTGTTTCCTTGCGCAGCTTGCGGTAGCGCTGCATCAGCGCATTGGTCGAGCTGTCGTGCGCAAGCTGCGGTGCGTCCAAGGCGGCCAGTTCTTTTGCCGTGGTGCCGGCCAGCACCTTGCCCAGCTCCACGCCCCACTGGTCGAACGAGTCGATGTTCCAGACCACGCCCTGCGTGAACACGCTGTGCTCGTACAGCGCCACCAGCGCGCCAAGGCTGTGCGGCGTCAGTCGCTCGGCCAGCAGCGTGCTGCTGGGGCGGTTGCCTTCGAAGCTGCGGTGCGGCGCTACGGCAGGGTCGGCACCGCCCGCCAGCACCTGCTGCAAGGTCCTGCCGAACGCCAGTGCCTCGGTCTGCGCGAAGCAGTTCGCCATCAGCAGGTTGTGCTGGCTGTCGCTGCCGCTGGCGTCTGGGGCCAGCGGGTTGAGCGTCTGGCAAAAACCGATGAAGTCACATGGCACGATGGGCGTGCCCTGGTGCAGCAACTGGTAGAACGAGTGCTGGCCGTTGGTGCCTGGCTCGCCCCAGACGATCGGCGACGTGGCGTAGCCCACCCGCGCACCGTCCAGCGTCATGTGCTTGCCGTTGCTTTCCATGGTGAGTTGCTGCAGGTAGGCGGGAAAGCGGCTCAGGTACTGCGCATAAGGCAGCACGGCTTGCGTCTGCGCACCGAGAAAGTTGGTGTTCCACACTGCCAGCAGGCCGATGAGCACCGGCAGGTTCTGTGCCAGCGGGGCACTTTGGAAATGCTGGTCCATGGCGTGAAAACCGGCGAGCATGTCGCGGAACTGCTCGGGACCAATGGCCACCATGAGCGAGAGACCAATGGCCGAATCCATCGAGTAGCGCCCGCCCACCCAGTCCCAGAACTCGAACATGTTTTTGGGAGCAATGCCGAACTTGGCCACGCCCTCGGCGTTGGTGGACACCGCCACGAAATGCCTGGCCACCGCTGCCTCATCACCCAGCTGCGCCACGCACCAGGCGCGCGCCGCGTGCGCGTTGGTCAAGGTTTCCAGCGTGGTGAAAGTCTTGGAGCAGACGATGAACAGCGTCTCGGCGGCGTCCAGGTCGCGCGTGGCCTCGGCCAGCGCCGTCGCATCCACGTTCGAGACAAAACGGCAGCACAGATCGCGCTGGCTGTAGTGGCGCAGCGCCTCGTACGCCATCACCGGCCCGAGGTCCGAGCCGCCGATGCCGATGTTGACGATGTTGCGAATGCGCTTGCCGCTGTGGCCGCGCCAGGCGCCGCTGCGCACTGCGTCGGCAAACGCTGCCATGCGGCGCAGCACGGCGTGCACCTCGGGCACCACATCAATGCCGTCCACCAGAATCTGCGTGCCCTCGGGCGCTCGCAAGGCCGTGTGCAGGGCGGCGCGGTGCTCGGTGGTGTTGATGGCGTCGCCGCGAAACATGGCGGCTATGCGCGCTGGCAGGCCGCACTGCTCGGCCAGCGCCAGCAGCAGGCGCAGCGTCTCGTCTGTCACGCGCTGTTTTGAATAATCGAGGTACCAGCCTGCCGCTTCCGCCGTCAGGCGCTCGCCGCGCTGCGGGTCCTGCGCAAACAGCTCGCGCAGGTGCTGCGCGCGCACATGCGTGTGGTGTGCGCCAAGCGCCTGCCAGGCAGGGGTGCGCGTCAGATCTGCGGACGCGGCTTCGCTCAAGAAATCGTTCATGGCTGTGATGTTCTGCCCAGTGGTTTCGCCTTGGCTTGCAGGTTTTCCAGCAGCTTGCTCCAGGACTGCGAAAACGACGCCGCCCCTTCGCGCTGCAATTGTTCGGCCAGAGCGTCCACGTCGACCCCTGCTTCGCGGCAGGCGGTAACCGTGGCGTCGGCATCCCCGCCGTCGTTCCTCAGGTGCTGCTGGACCTTTCCATGGTCTGACAAGGCAAACAAGGTCTTTTCCGGCAAAGTGTTGATGGTATCGGGCGCAGCCAGCGCCTCCACGTACAAGGTGTCGGGGGCCGCCGGGTCCTTGGTGCCGGTGCTGGCCCACAGCAGGCGCTGCACCTGCGCGCCGTCGGCGGCAAGGCGGTGCCAGCGCGACGAGGCCAGCAGCTCCCGGTAGGCGCGGTAGGTTTGCGCGGCCACCGCGATGCCCAGGCGGTTGTGCAGCGGCTCCGGCAGCGTCTTGTTGGCAGCCACGTCCCAGCGGCTGACGAAAAGCGAGGCGACCGAACGCACCTTTGTGTCCAGCCCTGCGGCGATGCGCCGCTCGATGCCGCGCAAATAGGCCTCTGCCGAAGCCTGGTACTGCGCCGCCGAGAACAGCAGGGTGACGTTGACCGGAGCGCCGGCAAAGATCGACTCTTCGATTGCCACCACGCCTTCCGGGGTGCCCGGAATCTTGATGAACAGGTTCGGCCGGTCGGCCAACTGGTGCAGGTGCTTGGCCGCAGCGACCGTGCCCTGGGCGTCGTGCGCGAGCAGGGGCGATACCTCCAGCGACACCCAGCCGTCCATGCCATCGGTGGCGTCGAACGTCGGGCGAAACAGGTCGGCGGCGCGGCGCAGGTCGGCGATGGCCAGGTCGAAGAACAGCGCCTCCCCGGTCTGGCCCTTGGCACTGCCGCGTGCGATGGCCTCGTCGTAGGCGTCCGACTTGCCGATGGCATGCTCGAAGATGGTCGGGTTCGAGGTCAGCCCGGTGATCGAATATTGCGTGATGTAGCGCGCCAGCGCGCCGCTGTCGATCAGCGGCCGCGTGATGTTGTCGAGCCACAGGCTCTGGCCCAGCTCGTGCAGTTGTTGGGTCGGGTTCATAGCGTGTCCTTTGCGTCAACGGCTTTCGCCATCGGGTTGTTCCAGCCGCCGTGCTGCGCCATGAGCGCATCGGCGGCGGCGGGGCCCCAGCTGCCCTGTGGGTAGGGTGTTGCAGGGGCATGCTTGGTGAGCACCGGGTCGACCACGCGCCAGGCGGCCTCAATGGCGTTTTCGCTGGCGAACAAGGCCGGGTCGCCCGCCATGGCGTCGCCCAGCAGGCGTTCGTAGGGGCTTTGTTCGCCTGCCTCTTCTTCGGCCAGCACCAGTTCTTTCTGCTCGCCGGTGAAGGCTTTGCCCGCACGTTTGACGCGCGCTGCCAGCGCGATCACCGAATGCGGCGAGAGGCGAAAACGCAGGTGGTTCACGTCGGTGCCACCGGAGACGGCGTCGTCAAACAGCCCGACTGGTGGGGGGTGTAGCCGCACCAGCACTTCGCAGGCGGTTGTGGGCAGGCATTTGCCGGAGCGCAAGAACCAGGGCACACCGGCCCAGCGCCACGAATCAATGTGCAGCCGCAGCGCGCAGAACGTCTCCACGTCAGAGTCTGCCGCCACCTGCGCCTCATCGCGGTAGCCTTCGTACTGGCCGCGCACCAGGTCGTCGGGGTTGAGCGGCCGTATGGCATTCAGGACCTGGAATTTTTCCGCCTGCACCGCGCTGAAGTGCTGGCCACCGGGCGGCTCCATCGCCAGCAGGGCGACGATTTGCAGCAAGTGGTTTTGCACCACGTCGCGCAGGCACCCGGCACTTTCGTAAAAACTGCCGCGCCCTTGCACGCCAAAACTTTCTGCCAAGGTGATCTGCACACTTTTGACATGCTGGCGGTTCCACAGTGGTTCCAGGAAGGCGTTGGCAAACCGGAAGTAGAGCAAGTTCATGATCGCTTCCTTGCCCAGGAAGTGATCAATGCGGTAGATGGCGTCGTCCGGGAACACTTCGCGCGCCACGGTGTTGAGGGCACGGGCCGAAGCCAGGTCGCGGCCAAAGGGCTTTTCGATAATGACGCGGGCGTCTTTGGCAAGACCTGCGGCGCCCAGGCTGCGAATGACCACGGCGAACAGGGCGGGCGGAATGGCCAGGTAATGGGCGGGGCGCTTGGCGGCTCCCAGCGCTTTCTTCAGTGCATCAAAGGTCGCGCTTTCCTTGTAGTTGCCGCTGACGTACTGCAGCTGCGCGAGGAAGCTGTCCATTGCGTCGGCCTGGGCCGCGACGCCCGCCGCCTGCACGCTGGAGCGTGCACGCTCGCGAAACTCGTCCTGGCTCCAGGGCGACGAGGCCACGCCGATGACCGGCAGCTTCAGCTCGCCGCGCAAATGCAAGGCGTAGAGCGCCGGAAAAATCTTCTTGTGCGCCAGATCCCCGGTAGCGCCAAACACCACCAGAGCGTCGGCGTGGGTGTGTGGATGCGTGTCGGCCTCTGCCATGTCAATGTCCTCCCTTTGGCGTGGCGGGGCCGTCCTTTTCCACATGCCCGCCAAACTCGTGCCGCATGGCCGATTGCACGCGGTTGGCAAAGTCCGACTCGCCGCGCGAGCCAAAGCGGGCGTAGAGCGCAGCGCTCAGCACCGGTGCCGGCACCGCAGCGTCAATGGCGGCCTGCACCGTCCAGCGGCCCTCGCCGGAGTCCGACACACGCCCTGCGAAGCCATCGAGCTTGGGGTCGGCAACCAGTGCCTCGGCGGTCAGATCCAGCAGCCACGAGCCAATCACGCTGCCGCGCCGCCACAGTTCGGTGATTTCGGGCAGGTCGAGTGCGTACTGGTAATGCTCGGGGTGCCGCAGCGGCGTGGTCTCGGCGTCGACCGCGTGATCGCGTTTGCCAATATCGGCGTGGTGCAGGATGTTCAGCCCCTCGGCGTAGGCGGCCATGATTCCGTACTCAATGCCGTTGTGCACCATCTTCACAAAGTGCCCGGCGCCGTGCGGGCCGCAGTGCAGCCAACCGCGCTCGGCCGTGCCGCTGCCCGCCTTGCGGCCGGGCGTGGGGGCAATGGCGCCGGCGCCGGGCGCAAGTGTTTCGAAAATCGGGGCCAGGCGGCCCACCGTCTCTGCCTCGCCGCCCACCATCTGGCAGTAGCCGCGCGTGAGGCCCGCCACGCCGCCACTGGTGCCGACGTCGAGGTAGTGGATGCCCTTGGCCTGTAGCGCAGCGGCGCGGCGCAGGTCGTCGTGGTAGTACGAATTGCCGCCGTCAATCACGGTGTCGCCGGGGCTGAGCAGCGGCTGCAGATCGTCCAGCACACCATCGACCACAGCAGCCGGCACCATGAGCCAGATCGCGCGCGGCGCGCTGAGCGCAGAGACAAAATCTTGCAGGCTGGTGCTGCCCGTAGCGCCCAGGGCCACCAAATCCTTTGCAGCCTGCGGGTTGTGGTCGTGCACCACGCAATCGTGCCCGCCGCGCAGCAAGCGGGTGACCATGCTGGCCCCCATGCGTCCCAATCCAATCATTCCGAGCTGCATGCCATCGTCCTGTTCTTCCGCGTCGACTGGGGTTTTCTATGCGTTCGCAGCTGTCGTCGGCACGGGAAGGTGGGCAGTCAAACGTGGCAGCACCCGAGCGTGTGAGGGTTCAGGTGCGGCAACCATGCTAGACCTTGCACCAGCGCATGGCTGTCGGCCAAGACCGACAGTGGCACTGCGCATGGGGGTTTGGCTTGTTGGGGCTAATCGGTTTCCCAGAAGGCTTCGATCAGATCGCCCTTGGCATCCAGCAGCCACCATTCGATCACCACGCCGCGCCGCCCCACGCCCAGAATGCCCAGCGCGCCGCGCGGGGCTGAACGGCTGGGGCAGCGCCAGAGCTGGTCGCCAGGCTGCGCGATGGCCAGCACCGCCTGGCGCACGCTGGCGGGCACTTCGGGGGCGTGCACGTCCACGGCCCGGTCTTCGTCGTCGGCTCGGCCTTCGGGCGGGTGGGCAGGTGCTGACATGCCGTTTGGTTTCTCAATCAGGGGTTCTCAGAGGCGCTGCGCGACAGATTCAGCGCCAGCAGGCGGCGCAGGATTTCGTCGTCCGGCATTTCCGGCGTGTAGTCGTCCCAACCATAGGCCGCCGCCACGGCCGCGTCGAGCTGCCCATGCGCCGCAGCCAGCCAGGCGGGCCGCTGGTTGTAGAGCTTGGTGAGGGTGCGCTGGGCCAGCTCCTTTTCAAACCCTGCCTTGGCCACGATGCGGTCGGGGTAGGGCGACGCGTCCATGCCCAGCGGCACCACTTCGGGCACGCGGGTTGTCCATTCGGGCGGGTTCAGCCAGGCTTCGCGCAGCGTGTTCAGGCGGTGTGCGGCCTGGGCAATGGCGGTGGCGTGCTGTCGCAATACTATGGTTTCGATAGCTGGCTGCGCTACTCCCATAAGCGCTAGAGGCTGATTTTCTTCAAAATTCTGAGTTTTGGGCGTGCTAGGTGCACCGGGGGCTTCGGGCGTGGCGCCGGGTAGCCCGGCTGGAATCAGCGCGCCGCCTGCGACTGCTTCTGTGCGCTGGTGGGCGGTGTCGAGCGGGGTGAGGCCGGCGGGGAAGGGGAAGGTTTCGAAGCAGGTGGTGGGGGTGTAGCGGGCGTCATTGCCGACGCCTAGCCACGTCCCCATGTGCATGGACCAGAGCTCATGGAGACGGCTGTGGAGGATGCCAAAAGTGGTGTCGTCGGCGCGGGCGATGGCGATCACGGTTTGATGAGGCCATGTCTGGGTGTGTTGCCACACCCAGTTGCGGTGCTTTGAGACTTGAGAGGTAGCGATATAGCGGGAAATCAAGCGAGTGGATTCGCGCCAATCTTTTCCCGAGCGTCCATGTAGCCACCAGCGCAGACGCCTCGACTCATCTCTATTTGTTTCGCGGACAGGTTTCACATGGGTCTCAACATGCGAAAACGGTTGTTCATATAAAGATGAGTCTGCTTGCGAAAGGGCGTTGAAGTCCACAACCCACACGCCTCTCGATCGGCTGGTGATGTCCTTTCCATTGGTCAAAGGGCGGACGACTTCGCTATTCGATTTTCCGTGTGGGTTGGGTATCGCCAGCCATTGCCTGGCGACAGATCCTTCCACATCAAAGTTGCCCACTAGAACCGGGCCTTGAAAGCTGGTGCGCCCGTTTTCCGGCAGGCGCTGCGCATCCGTGAGGTCTCCCGTTTGCTCGGCGTTGAAAGTCAGACCGGCCTGGATGCTGCTGACTTTTGCACTGTCTAGCTGCGCTGCTTGTTCTGACTTTCCGAATGCGAGCAACGACACGCGAACCGCCGCGCCGTTGTTCACCCACGCTTCATCGCTCCAAGCCTCGAAAATCCGCGTCTCTGTGCAGATGGCGTCCAGAACCTTGCGGTTGGCGCCTCCCCGAATCGAGTTGGTCGCCACCAGGCCGGCGCGCTGCAACTCCCCGGCGGCGATCTGCGCGCGGGCCTTGTCGAACCAGTAGCACACCAAGTCGGCGCCTCCGGGTACGCGGCCTGCGTAGGTGGCGCGCAGGGCAGTGGTGGCGGCGTCGCCCAGCTCGGCGCGCATCTTCTTGTCGCCCAGAAACGGTGGGTTGCCAATGACCACGTCCGCGCGCGGCCAGGAGGCTTCGTGCGGTTTGGCGGTGGTGGTGCCCTGTGGTCCGGGTTTGGGGTCGGAGCCCGAGTTTCGCTGCGCGAAATCGGGATCCGACCCCAAAGCCTGCGCCGCGCTGGTGGCGCTCAAAGCCTGCGCCGCGCTGGTGGCGCTCAAAGCCTGCGCCGCGCTGGTGGCGCCCAAAGCCTGCGCCGCGCTGGTGGTGCTCAAAGCCTGCGCGGTGCCGTGCGGGAAATTTGGGTCAGACCCTGCCGGCTCGGCGGGCCAGGCCAGCAGGGCGTCGCGGCATTCGATGTGTTCCAGAGCGTCGAGCACGGGGTTCATCTTGAATTCGTAGCCGTGCGCCAGCCGCCATTGCAGCTCGCCAATCCAGATGGTGACACGGGCGAGTTCGGCGGCGTATTCGTTCAGTTCGATGCCCAGCACGTTGTGCGGGCCGGTGACGAGGTCGGCCTCGCGGTCCAGGCCCAGCTCGGCGGCTTGCAGGTGGCTGCGGTGCTCGATGTCTTTCAGGCACTTGAGGGCCAGGAAGAGGAAGTTGCCGCTGCCGCAGGCCGGGTCGAGCGCGCGGTAGTGTTTCAGGCGGTCGAGCCAGGTGATGAAGTGCTGGTGCGCGGCGCGGTAGTGTTTGTCGCCTTTTTTGGTTATTTTGGCCGCCAGCGCTTGTATTTGCTGCGCAACCAGCTCCCATTCTTGTAGCAAAGGCCTGCGGATAACCGGGTCGATCAGGCGCTCGATGGTGGCCGGGTCGGTGTAGTGCGCGCCGAGCTGGCTGCGTTTGGCCGGGTCAAGCCCGCGCTCGAACAGGGTGCCGAAGATGGAGACGTCGATGGCGCTCCAGTCGAGTTCGGCGGCGCGGCGCAGTTCGGCCAGGTCGGGCGCGCTGAGCTGGGGCACGGCGATGGTCTGAAACAGCCCGCCGTTGAACCACGGGATGTCGTCCACACCGTACAGGCCACCGCTTTGCATGGCGGCAAACAGCTGCGTGAGGCCTTGGCTCAGGCGCTCGGGCGTGGCAGTTTTGTTGTTCAGCAGCCGCTCGAACATGCGGCTGGGCAGCAGGCCCACGTCTTCGGCAAAAAAGCAGAACAGGCATTGCGTGAGGAAGTGGGCGACTTCGTTGGCGCGCTGCTGCACGGCGGGCGCGGCAGCGCCGGGTGCGCCGCCGCGCTGGCGCAGGCCTTCGGCCAAGGCGGCAAAACTGCGCGCGGCGGCTTCGGTGATGTCGCGGCTGGTCTGGCGCGGTTTGAAGCTTTTGGGGTTCAGCCAGATGCGGCGCAGCAGGGCCAGGTTTTCGGGCTGGTCCATCTCGGCAATGCGTACTTCGTGCGTTTCGCTCGGGTGGCCGGTGAACTGCGTGTGGATGCGAATGGTGAGCCGGTCGGACACCACCAAAATGGGCGGGTTCGCCAGGGCCAGGCTGTAGGTGAGCAGTTGCTTGAGGGCTGCGTCCAGGTTTTTGCCGGGCGCCTTGTTCTCCCACGCGAACACGCCGCGCATGAAGACGTCGGCATAGCCGGTCTTGCCGCCGATGACCGCGCTTTTTTCTTCAAAACGGTAGCCCTCGGCACTGCCGGGCTTGGGGACATCGAGCAGCTCGCACAGGTCGAGAAAGTGGCTTTGCGCGCCTTGCTCTTCGTTGAGCGCGTAGGCGGGGCCGGGGACGCCGCCGGGCGTTCCCCATTTGGCGATGAAGTCTTGAGGGGTCATGGCGGGGCAGGTTTTGAATTAATAGCCGCGCAGCAGCATGTCGAGTGCGGTCTCTATTTCCAGCATCTGCGCTTTGGCGCTGTTGCAGCTTTGGCGCAACTCAGACTGCAAGAAAACGGCAATGCCCAGAGGGTGCAGGTGCACTGTGTGGTGGCTCACCACAATGGCCGGGTTGAAGCGCGCGGTCATGCCCGGGAAGGCGCCGGGCCGGGCCAGCGGGACGCAGACGCGCTCGGCAAATTGGTAGAGCAGATCGCTCTGGATTTCCAGCACAAAGGGGAAGTCGGCCCGGTCGGGCTCTATGGGGTTGGGGTAGATGTCGAAGCGCGCCACTCATACCCCTTCGCTGCGCCAGCGGCGCACGCGCTGAGAGTAAGGCTCGCGCTCAGTCGCCCAGGCGTTGTATTGGGCAATTTGCTCGGCGTGCTGCTCGGCCCATTGCGCGGTGTGCGCGGTGGGCACGGGCTTCGCGCCGTAGCGGGCGGGCTCCTCTTGCACCGATGGGGTGGCCGGCACCACCTTGACGGGGCGCATCACGATGCTGCCGTCCGCCAGAGTCTCGACTTGAAACAACTGCCCGGCGTACTTCTTGCCCAGCGATATCTGGCCGCTGGCGCCGACTTCCTTCAACATGGCATGGCTCCTGTTGCGCGTCATGCCATCATGCGGCATGAAAATTGGCGGGTCAAGTTCGCGGCAGCGCGCCCTTGAGCTGGTACAGCGCGTCAAGCGCCTCGCGCGGGCTGAGCTTGTCGGGGTCGAGGGCCGCCAAGGCCGCTTCGACGCGGCTGGGCGCGTTCATTTCGGGGGCTGGCGGCGGGGCAAACAGGTCCACCTGCAGCTTGCCTTCACCGGCGCGCGCCTCCAGGGCTTCGAGTGCGTGGCGCGCATGGTTGAGCACGGTGGCCGGCATGCCGGCCAGTTTCGCCACCTGAATGCCGTAGCTGCGGCTGGCCGGGCCGGGGGAGATCTCGTGCAGGAAGACGATGTCGCTGCCCGATTCGGCCGCGCTCACATGCATGTTGACGGCGTGGCGCGCCTTGGCGGGCAGTTCGGTCAGCTCGAAGTAGTGCGTGGCAAACAGCGTGAAGGCGCGGGTTTTGTCGTGCAGTTGCGTGGCAATGCTGCCGGCCAGCGCCAGGCCGTCGAAGGTGCTGGTGCCGCGGCCGATTTCGTCCATCAGCACCAGGCTGTGCGGCGTGGCGGCGTGCAGGATTTGTGCGGCCTCCAGCATCTCCAGCATGAAGGTGGACTGCGCGTTGGCCAAATCGTCCGCCGCGCCAATGCGCGTGTGGATGGCGTCGATGGGCCCCAGCCGGCAACTGGCCGCCGGCACATGGCTGCCGATGCTGGCGAGCAGGACGATGAGCGCCACCTGGCGCATGTAGGTCGATTTGCCGCCCATGTTGGGGCCGGTGATGACCTGCATGCGCGTGTTGGCGTTGAGGCGTGTGCTGTTGGCGATGAAGGCGCCGCTCGATGTTTCTGCCAGACGCGCTTCGACCACCGGGTGGCGACCGGCGTCGATCTCGATACAGGGCTCGGCCACAAACTGCGGCGCGCACCAGTTCAGCGTGAGCGAGCGCTCGGCCAGGCAGCAGAGGACATCGAGCGTGGCCAGCGCCTCGGCCAGGCGGGTCAGCTGCGGGATGTGGGGCTGGAGCTGGGCCAGCACCTGGTCGTAAAGCCACTTCTCGCGCGACAGGGCCCGCTCAGAGGCCGACAGCGCCTTGTCTTCAAACGCCTTGAGCTCGGGTGTGATGAAGCGCTCGGCGTTCTTCAGCGTCTGGCGGCGCCGGTAGTCCTCGGGCACCTTGGCGAGCTGGCTGCTCGTGACTTCAATATAAAAGCCGTGCACCTTGTTGAATTGCACGCGCAGGTTGGCGATGCCGCTCCTCTCGCGCTCGCGCGCTTCCAGGTCGAGCAGAAAGGCGTCGCAGTTGGTCTGGATGGCGCGCAGCTCGTCCAGCTCGGCGTCGAAGCCGCTGGCAATGACACCGCCATCGCGCACCAGCGCGGCCGGCTCGGGGGCGATGGCGCGCGCCAGCAGGGCGGTGCAATCGGCGGGCGGCGTGAGGGCAGCAAAAATATGAGTCAAATAGGGCTCTAGCGCTTGTCCTGATTGCGCTAGCAGCTCTGTTTTTTGTAGCGTCTGGCCGAGCGCCAGCAACTCGCGCGGGCGCACCTGGCCGAGTGCGATGCGGGCGGTGATGCGCTCCACATCGCAGACGCCCTTGAGCGCGGCGCGCAGGCGCGTCCAGTTGCCGCCCTCGCGCAGCGCAGTCGTGGCCGACAGGCGCGCGCGGGCCGGGGCGCGGTCGCGCTCGGGCTCCAAGAGCCAGCGCCGCAGCAGGCGGCTGCCCATGCCGGTCATGCAGGTGTCGAGCAGGGAGAACAGCGTCGGCGCGTCGTCGCCGCGCAGCGTCTTGACGAGTTCCAGGTTGCGCCGGGTGTTGGCGGGCAGGTCGATCAGCTCGCTGCCCCGCTGTACGCGCAGGCTGTGGATGTGTGTGAGCGGCCGGCCCTGGGTGTGCTCGGCATAGTGCAGCAGCGCGGCCGCGGCGGCATGGGCCTCGTGCAGTTCGTGCGCGCCAAAGGCTTCAAGCGTGGCGACTTGCAGGTGCGCCAGCAGCGTGCGCTCGCCCAGTGCGGTGTCGAACTGCCAGTCCGGGCGCGGCGCCACGGGGCAGCCAAACGCGCCTTGCTGGCGCAGGGTTTTGAGGTGGTCTTCAAAGCGCTCGGTAACGCCGGCACTGTAGATCAGCTCGCTGGGCGCAATACGGGCCAGCCAGGCCCCCAGTTCGTCCTGCGCGCATTCGGCCAGCAGCACGCAGCCCTGCGTCACGCTCAGCCACGCCAGGCCGCAGCGCGCGCGCTTGCCGGCGTGCACCGCGAGCAAGGTGGACTCCTGCTTGTCGGACAGCAATTCGGTGTCGGTCAGCGTGCCGGGCGTGACCACGCGCACCACCTTGCGCTCCACTGGCCCCTTGGCGGTGGCCACGTCGCCCACCTGCTCGGCAATGGCCACCGATTCGCCCATGCGGATCAGGCGTGCCAGGTAGTTCTCAAGTGCGTGAAACGGCACGCCCGCCATCACCACCGGCTGGCCGGCCGACTGGCCGCGCTGGGTCAGCGTGATGTCGAGCAGGCGGGCGGCCTTCTCGGCATCGGCGAAAAAGACCTCGTAGAAGTCGCCCATGCGGTAGAGCAGCAGCGTGTCGGGGTACCCGGCCTTGAGGGCGAGGTACTGCTGCATCATGGGGGTGTGGGGCGTGTCGGTCATGCGGTGCGACAGGTTGCGACGGGCTTTGCCGAGAGGCCCTTCTTCTTTGGGGCTCGCATTGTCCCTGATCGAGCCAAGGCGTTCCAGGATTGCGCCAGCGCATCACCAGCAGAGGCGAATGGTTTGGTCGTTTCGTTACGTTTTGACATACTATGGTTTGGCGTGCCTCGTTTAATCTACGGCGCTTGTTTCAGTGCAAAACGTACCGTCTGCCTTGTTTGCGGGAGATTTTTGCGTGACCGAAATCCCGTCAGTGCTTCAAGACCCTGCTCGTGAGCCGGCGGAGCGCTCTGTGCTGCCCCCGGACATGCCGCCGCTGCAGGCCTCACTGGACGCAGTGCCCGTTGCGCTGTTGGCGTTTCGTCTGCGCGGCAGCCAATTGTGTCTGGTCTCGGCCAATGCGGCGGCGCGCCAGATGCAGGGGCTCTGGGCCGCACTTGCACCGGGCGTTTCTGCAGCCAAGGTGTTCGTTCAACTGGCCGGAACACTCTTGGTCGAACAACTGGAGTCTGTGGCGCGCACGGGCGAGGCGCTCACTTGCCGGCATGTGCTGCGCGAACAGGGGCGTCTGGTGCTGGCCTGGAAAATCCAGGCGCATTGCACCGGCCTGGGCAGCATTCTGGTGACGCTGCAGGATATTTCCGAGCTGGAGCAACTGCGCTACACGCTGTCCGATGCCGAGGCGGTGTTGCAAGACACGCGGCTTGAGCTGCAAGAGCAGACCGAAGTGTTCGGCACCATGGAGAGCATGGCGCGCACCGGCTATTGGCGCCGGATCCGGGACGAGGGCGAATCCGTGCTGCTGTGGTCGCCGGGGCTGTGCGACATCGCCGGGTTCGAGCGCCAGGAGTGGATCGGCACCGAGCGCGCGCTCAGCGGCGTGTTGCCGGAAGATCGAGAGCTGGTCGCATCGGCCCCCGCAGGCGAGCCCGGCAGCGACATCGAATACCGTTGGCGCCGGCCCGATGGCGAGATCCGCTGGATGCGCTCGCGCACGCGCCGCTCGGCACAGGAAGGTGGCGTGCTGGTGGAAATGGGCGTGGTGCAGGACGTGACCGAGGAGCACCGCTCTGCGGCCCGGCTGCGCGATCAGCTCGACTTCATTCAGAGCATTGCCAGCAGCATTCCAGGTTTTATCTACCAATGCCGCGTTCATCCGGACGGCAGCCACAGCCTGCCGTATGTGAGCGATGCGGTGAATGAACTGATGGGTGTGTCGCACAAGCTGGTGCGCCAGGACACGCAGGCGCTGGAGCGCAATGTCTTGCCAGCGGACCTTCCCATGCTGCGCCGATCTTTGGTCCGCGCGGTGCGCACGCTGCGGCCCTGGCATTGTGAATACCGCGTCGCAGCCCCCGATGGCACGGTGCGTTGGCATATGACGAGCGCCGCCTTGCAGGCCGAAACCGACGGCACGGTCTTGATGCACGGCTACACGATTGACATTACCGACCGCAAGCACGCAGCGCAGGAGATTGAGCGCCTGGCGTTCTATGACGTGCTCACCCAGTTGCCCAACCGCCGCTTGCTGCTGGACCGTCTGCAGCGCTCGGTGCTCAGCAGCCAGCGCAATCACGAGCATGGGGCGCTGCTGTTCATTGATCTGGACAATTTCAAGGACCTCAACGACACCCTGGGCCACGACATGGGAGATCAGCTGCTCAGCCAGGTCGCCACGCGCCTGGTGGGCAGCGTGCGCCAATGCGACACCGTGGCCCGCTTTGGCGGCGACGAATTCGTCGTGCTGATCGATGGCCTGGACGAGGGTCTGGCGCAGGCCCGCGTGCAGGCCGACGCGGTCGCCATCAAGCTGCTGCTCAGCCTGAACAAGCCCTTTGAGCTGGCCGGCCAGCAGCACTACAGCACCCCCAGCATCGGGCTGACCTTGTTCGGTCAGGAGCGCCTGAGCGTGGACGAACTGCTCAAACGCGCCGATCTGGCGATGTACGAATCCAAGGCGGCCGGGCGCAATACGCACCGGTTTTTTGACCCCGGCATGCAGGAGGCGCTGCACGCGCGCTCCAGCCTGGAAATCGATCTGCGCCAAGGGCTCGCCAACGGCGAGCTGTTTGCGCACTACCAGGCGGTGGTGGATCCGCAGGGCAAGGTCCATGGCGTAGAGGCTTTGGCCCGCTGGAACCACCCGGAGCGCGGTGCCATCAGCCCCGTGGAGTTCATTCCACTGGCCGAACAGACGGGTTTGATCCTGCCTCTGGGCGAGAAAATCCTGCGTGCGGCCTGCGAGCAGTTGGTGCGTTGGGCCGCCAGTGAACAAACGGCGCATCTAAGCATGGCGGTCAACGTCAGCGCGCGGCAATTTCGCCAGCTTGATTTTGCGGCCCAGGTGCTGCAGATTTTGCGCGAAACCGGCGCCAATCCCCGGCGCCTGCGGCTCGAACTGACCGAGAGCCTTTTGCTGGGAGATATCGAAGGCACGGTGGCACGCATGGAGGAACTCAAGCGCGAAGGTGTGGGTTTTGCGCTGGACGACTTTGGCACCGGCTACTCCAGCCTGGCGTACCTGAAGCGCCTGCCGCTCGACCAATTGAAGATTGACCGCGGCTTTGTGCGCGATGTGCTGACCAACCCCAACGATGCAGCGATTGTGCGCACGGTGCTGGCCCTGGCAGACAGCCTGGACCTGACCGTGGTGGCCGAGGGCGTGGAAACGGTGGAGCAACTGGGTTTCCTTTGTTTGCACGGTTGCGTGCAATTCCAGGGCTACCTGTTTGGCCGCCCCGGCCCGGTGGGCGGCGTGGAGGCGCTGCTTGATGGAGGCGCCTGAACGCTTCGGCAGGAGCTGGCTGCCATGCCCATGCTGATGGGCGCCCCACCCGAGCAGCGCGTGCCCTTGTTCAGGGGGCTTTTGCTTGTGCTGCTGCTGTCCGTTGCGGCGGCCTTCGCGGTCCTGGACGTGGTTTCAGACATGCGTGCGGCTGAGCACCAGACACGGCGGCAGGAACTGCTTGAGCGCACCAGCGCAGCGCTGGCCGGGCAGACAACGCGCAGCGCGCTGGTGGGCGCCGTGACCTTGCTGGGTTTGAGCGAGCCCCTGCTCAAAGCAGTGGCCCGTGGCGCGCAGGCACCCGACGCCTCTGCTGCGCTGGCTGCCCTGGCTGTGGCCCGCAAGCGATTTGCCCTGGACGGCGCTTACGTCATCAACGCCGACGGCATTGTCGTCGCCCACGACACGGTGGGCACGCGGTCCACGGGTCTGGATGTCGCCTTCCGCCCCTACTTCCAGCAGGCTTTGCAGGGGCAGGTCAGTGTCTACGCAGCCGTTGGTGCGCAGACCAACGAGCGTGGCTTCTACGTGGCTGCGCCGCTGTATGCGGGCGATACCGTGCAGACCCCGGTCCTGGGCGCGGTGATGCTCAAGATGCCGTTTGATTCCATCGATTCCGTGCTGGCGCGCACCGGTCTGCCCAGCTTGCTGCTGTCGCCCCAGGGCGTGGTCATGGCGGCCACCCGACCGGAATGGCTTTATGCACTGGCGCCGCCGCTGACCCAGCAGCGCATGGAGGACATCGCACGCGTGCGTCAGTTTGGCCGCCATTTTGAGCGGGGCGGTGCGTCGGAGCTGCCATTTGCACAGAATGCGTCGCAGGTGCTGCTCAATGGTGCAGAGCACGCCATTGAGCGCCACGCTGTCGAATGGAGCGATCCGAACGGGCCGTGGTCCCTGGTGGTACTGGAAGACGTCTCACAAATATTGCCTCTGTTCGATCGCTTGCGCTACGGCAGCGCGGCCTTTGTCTTCTTTTTCCTCCTCGGCCTGTTGCTGCTTGAGCTGCTGCGCGGCCGGGCCCGAATGGCCGCGTCGCGCCAACGCTTGAAGGTGTTGGGCACCGCCCTGGAGAACAGCCCGGTTTCCGTGGTGGTCACCGATGCCCAGGGCGTCATCGAATGGGTCAACCCCGAATTTGAACGCAACACCGGCTACAGCCTGGCCGAAGTGCAGGGCCGCAAACCCTCGTTGCTCGCCAGCGGCAAGACGCCGGTGCAAAGCTTCCACGAAATGTGGTCCGCGATGCTGACAGGCCATCCCTGGAAAGGGACGTTCATCAACCGGCGCAAGGACGGCACCCAATACCAGGAGACCGCCACGCTCTCGCCGGTGCTCAATGCACAGGGACGCTGCATTGGCATGGTGGGCCTGCATCTGGACGTCTCCGCGCGCATGGAAGAGCAGCAACGGCTGCGACGCAGCGAACGCCGTCTCAAAGAGCTGCTGGAGCAGCAGAACGCCATTTTTGACAACGCGCCCCCGGTATTGCTGACTTGTGACGGCCTCATGCGCCGTTTCAACCCGGCCTTTGTTGCCTTGGCGGGTGGCACGGCGGCGCAACTGCAGGACCAGCCCGTCAGCCTGCTCTTTGGCGGCGCCGAGCAGCATGCCGCGTTTTCCGCGCGGGTGGCGCCGCAACTGGCGCAGGGGCTGGCGGTGCGGGAACACTGGGCGGTGCAGCGTCTGGACGGCGTGCGCATGGAAGTGCGCATTTCGGCGCGCAGCGTGCAGGTGGAGGGGTTTGCCCAAGCGGCGCTCTGGATCATTGAAGATGTCACCGAAGCGCGCCGCATCGAGGCGGCCATGCGCGAGACCAGCGAGCGGCTGGAGCTGGTCCAGGGGGCCGGCAAGATGAGCGTGTTTGACGTCGACCTGCGCACGGGCCGCTGCATCTGGCGCCAGAAGAACCCTGGGGTAGACGGCATTGTTGAGCGCGTGTTCGACGACTGGCTTGCCGCCTGGAAAGAGCGCCTGCTCCCGGCCGATCGTGCGCCGGCCATTGAGCGCATGCAGGCCGCCTTGCAAGGCGCGGTCACCAGTTTCAGCGATGCCTGGCGCTTGCAGCGGTTCGAAGGCGGCGTGCACTGGTATGCCTGTACTGCGCGCATTTTGCGCAATGCAACGGGCGAAGCCGAGCGCATGGTGGGTGTCAATGTGGACATCGACGCCTACAAGAAGCTGGAAGACCAGGTGGCAGCCCAGGTGCAGTTTCAGGAGGTGCTGATGGACACCATTCCGGTGCCCATCTTCTACAAGGACGAGCTGGGCCGCTACCTGGGTTTCAACCGCGCGTACGAACAGGCCTTTGGTATCCGGCGCGAAGATTTTCTGGGCAAGACAGTCCAGGATCTGGCCCACCTGTCTCAGGAGAAGCGCGATTGCTTCCAGCACGATGCACTGACCGCATTGCATGGCACGCAGGCAGTGCACCGCGAGGTGCTCATGCCCTATGCCGACGGCCAGATGCACCACACCCTGTTCTGGCTGCAGGCGTTTCGGCGGCCCGATGGTGCCCCCGGCGGGGTCATTGGCACCTTTGTCGATATCAGCGAACGCGAGCAGATGCAGCAGGAACTGCGCCGCGCCAAGGAGGTGGCCGAGGAAGCCACCGCGCTGAAGTCGAATTTTCTGGCCAACATGAGCCACGAAATCCGCACGCCCATGAACGCCATCATCGGCATGTCGCATCTGGCGCTCAAGTCGGGGCTTGATGCGCGCCAGCACGACTATGTGAGCAAGATCCAGCAGGCGGGACAGCACCTGATGGGCGTGATCAACGGCATTCTTGATTTTTCGCGCATCGAGGCCGGCAAGCTGCAGATCGAGCCGCGTCCCTTTGTGCTGGAGCAGGTGCTCCATGGCGTTGTCGACGTGGTCAGCCACAAGGCAAGCGCCAAGGGGCTGGAGCTGATCTGTGACGTGGCGCCCGATGTGCCGCAGAACCTGCTGGGCGACGCGCTGCGCATCGGCCAAATCCTTATCAACTACACCAGCAATGCCATCAAGTTCACGCAGCAGGGCGACATCGGCATCGTGGTGCGCGTTCAGGCAGACCAAGGCGAGCAGGTGTTGCTGCGTTTCGAAGTGAGCGACACCGGCATCGGCCTCTCGGCAGAGCAGATCGAGCGCTTGTTCCAGAGCTTCCAGCAAGCCGATGCCTCCACCACGCGCCGCTATGGCGGTACCGGCCTGGGCCTGGCGATCAGCAAGAGCCTGACCGAGCTGATGGGCGGCCAAGTGGGGGTGCGCAGCGAGCCGGGTCAGGGCTCCACCTTCTGGTTTACGGTGCCGCTGCAGCGCGGCGTGCCGGCGCGCCGATTGTTGCCTCGGCCGGATCTGCGTGGTCTGCGCGTGCTGGTGGTCGATGACAACCTCCATGCGGCGGCCGTGCTTGCTGAAATGCTGCAGGCCATGAGCTTTGACGCACACGAGGCGCATTCCGGCGCCGAGGCCCTGGCGGCGCTGGAGCAGGCGGCCGCCCAGAAGAAACCCTTTGACCTGGTGGTGCTCGATTGGCAGATGCCCGGCATGGACGGACTGGAGCTGGGTCGGCGCATTGGCGAGATGCGCCTGCCCAAAGTGCCGCGGCGGGTCATGGTGACGGCCTTCGGCCGCGAGGACGTGCTGTGCTCGGCCCGGCAGCAGGGCATCGAAGAGGTTCTGATCAAGCCGGTGAGCGCCTCAGTCATGTTTGATACCGTCATGCTGGTGTTGGGCGAAGGGCTTGCACAGGCCAAGGCCGCTTTGGCAGAACCGCAGGGCAGACCTGCCGACCCCGCTTTCTCCCTGCAAGGAGTCCGCGTGCTGCTGGTAGAGGACAACGAACTCAACCAGCAGGTGGCGCAGGAGCTCTTGCGCGAGGTGGGTGTGGACGTGGATGTTGTTGTCGATGGTCAGCAGGCGGTGGAGCGGGCCTGCACTGCGCCCTACGACCTGGTGCTGATGGACATGCAAATGCCGGTGATGGATGGCCTGGAGGCCACGCGCCGACTGCGGGCCGAACCCCATCTGGCGCATTTGCCCATTGTTGCCATGACGGCCAACGTGCTGGAATCGGAGCGCCAGCGCTGCCTGGATGCCGGCATGAATGACCACCTGGCCAAACCCATCGTTCCGGAGCGGCTGTGGGCGGTGTTGCAGCACTGGATACGGCCCGCCGCCGCGCTGCCCGGCGCAGCGAGTGATCGGGATGCCGAGAACACCGTGCTCCCGGCTGCAGCAGAGATTGATCTCCCACAAGGCCTGCGCCACGCCATGGGGCGGCCCGCTCTTTATGCCGATACGCTGCGGCGCTTTCTGCACAGCCAGGAAGGCGCCGCCGAGCGCATTGCCGCTGCGCTGACAGCAGGCGATGCAGCACTGGCCCTGCGGGAGGCCCACACGCTGCGCGGCCTCGCCGGCACTGTGGGCGCGGTGGCCGTTCAGACCTGCGCAGGCGAGCTGGAAGAGGCGCTGCGGGCTGGTTCTGGGCGCGCGTCCGTGGTGCCGCCCTTGCTTGATGCGTTGCGGCGCGCGCTCGATACGCTTCTGGATGCGCTGCAGCTCTGGCGCAGGCAACCCCTCCATGCCGCCAGTGCGAGGCCCGGTGGCGGAGAGGACGGCATTTGCGCAGACGCCGTGCGCAGCTTGCTGCATGAGTTGCAAACGCTGCTGCAGCGCGATGACCCGGACGCGCGGACATTTCTGCAAGACAATGGCCGGCTACTGAAGCCGGCCTTGGGCCCGGCCCTGCGAGATTTGCAGAGCCCTATTGACCGGTTCGACTATGAAGGTGCCCTGGCCACGCTGAACTTGTGGCTCGACCAATTCACCGGGGAATCCGGGCCGCCTGATGCGTGCCCCCCTACAGGAAGCTGCCATGCAACGTGACGAAGTTGTTCAACTGCCCGCCGAGCGGCTGGTCAGCCAGTTGCCCACCGTGTTGGTGGTCGACGACACGCCAGACAACCTGGTCTTCATGTCTTCCCTGCTCGGCGAGCATTACCGCGTCAAGGTGGCCAACAGCGGAGCGCGGGCGCTCAAAGCGGCGCAGGCTGCGCCGGTGCCCGACCTGGTGCTGCTCGACATCATGATGCCGGACATGGACGGCTACGAGGTGTGCCGCCAGCTCAAGGCCGACGATGCCACCCGCGACATCCCGGTGATTTTCCTCACCGCACGCGCCGATACCGAGGACGAGCGCAAAGGCTTCGCGCTGGGTGCGGTGGACTACGTCACCAAGCCCATCAGTCCGCCGATCGTTCTGGCGCGCGTGCAAACCCATCTGGCACTCAAGGCCACGGCCGATTTCCTGCGCGACAAAAGCGCCTATCTGGAGCGCGAGGTGGCGTTGCGCACCCTGGAGGTGCAGGCGATTCAAGATGTGACCATCATGGCCATGGCGTCCCTCGCGGAGACGCGCGACGACGAAACCGGCAACCACGTTCGCCGCACCCAGCTTTATGTCAAGGTGCTGGCCGAGCGGCTGCGTTCGCATCCCCGGTTCGAAGGCGTGCTGAGCAGCCGCATGATCGAACTGCTCTACAAGTCTGCCCCGCTGCACGACATCGGCAAGATCGGTGTGGCAGATTACCTGCTGCTCAAACCCGGCAAACTGACCGAGAGCGAGTTCGAGACCGTCAAACAGCACAGCCGGCTGGGGCGCAAGGCCATCGAAAGTGCCGAGCGCCGCCTGGGCATGCGGGTGCCATTTTTGAATGTGGCCAAGGAAATGGCCGGCAGCCACCACGAGCGCTGGGACGGTGCAGGCTACCCCGAAGGCCTGGCCGGCGACGCGATTCCGATCCCGGCGCGGCTGATGTCGCTGGCCGATGTCTACGACGCCATCATCAGCCAGCGGGTGTACAAAAGTGCCGGTACACACGAGCAGGCCTGCGTGGCCATCGTCAAAGGGCGGGGTACGCAGTTTGATCCCGACATGGTCGACGCCTTCATTGACGTTGCCGAAGAGTTTCGCAGCATTGCGCTGCGCTTTCCGGATTGAGCCTGCGGACGCTTAGAGCGGCGCGCTGCCCTCGACCTGAGCGGGAGCCTCGCCTTCGTCTTCTTGCGGCGCCAGCGCCTGCTCGGCCTGGCGCACGGCGGCCTTTTCTCCTGCGGTGGCGAACTTGCTGTATTTGCCCAAAATTTGCACCAGCTGCCCGTAGATGCGCGGCGTGCCGGCCAAGCATTCGCGCTGCTCCAGAAAATCGGCTTCGCCGGTGAAGTTGCCAATCAGGCCGCCGGCCTCGGTGACCAGCAGCGAACCCGCCGCCACGTCCCAGATCGACAGGCCGGTTTCAAAAAAACCTTCGGTGTAGCCTGCAGCCACATAGGCCAGATCCAGTGCTGCAGCGCCGGGGCGGCGCAGACCAGCGGTGCGCTGCATGACGTCGCCCATCATGTTCAGATAGTTCTTGAAGTTGTCGCCGGGCCGGTACGGGAAGCCTGTGGAGAGCAGAGATTGCTTGAGCTGCGTGCGTTTGGAGACGCGAATGCGGCGCTCGTTCTGGAAGGCACCGCGCCCTTTGGTGGCCGTGAACAGGTCGTTGCGGCTGGGGTCGTAAATGACGGCCTGCTCGATCTTGCCGCGCACCGCCAGCGCAATGCTGACGCAGTAGACCGGAAAGCCGTGAATGAAGTTGGTGGTGCCGTCCAGCGGATCGATGATCCAGACGTATTCCGAATCTTTCGCGCCATGCTCGCTGCCCGACTCTTCCGCAATGATGCCGTGCCCTGGGTAGGCCGTCAGCAGCGTTTCAATGATGGTGCGCTCGCTGGCGTGGTCGACTTCGGTGACAAAGTCATTGATCTGCTTTTGCGAAATGCGCACCGATTCCACGTCGAGCGCCGCGCGGTTAATGATGGCGCCGGCGGCGCGGGCGGCCTTGATGGCCACGTTGAGCATGGGGTGCAGATTGGGGGACGACATGGAATTTTTTAGCGGGTGGGCGGCGTGCCAGAGCGGCGCGGCGCACAGGGAGCAGGAACTGGAAATCACCAGCCGGCGATGCGGGCAGCGACAATAAGCCCTCGATTTTACGCGTCCGGCTCTTGAGCCGTCCGCGACCGTGCCATGAAAACCCGTTTCGTCCTGATCCATACCAGCCACGCCGGCAACGTCGGCGCCACCGCCCGTGCCATGAAAACCATGGGCTTTGGCGACCTGGTGCTGGTGGCTCCGCGCTGGCCCAACGTATTGCGGCGCGAGGAAACCATCCAGCGCGCCAGCGGCGCACTCGATGTGCTGGAGAACGCGCGTATCGTCGCCACGCTCGATGAAGCGCTCGATGGCGTGAGCCACCTCTGCGCCACCGCCATGACCCCGCGCGACTTTGGACCGCCCACGGTGGCGCCCCGTGCGCATTTTGAATCGCTATTGAAAAGTGAGCTTATGACGCATAGTCAGCAAGCGCTGGAGGCCAAAAACACTTTAAATATCGCATCCAATGAGACGCCACTGGCCGAGCCAGTCGCCCAGGCAGGCGTCGCCTTTCTGTTTGGCTCCGAGCGCTTTGGCATGGCCAACGAAGACGTCTACCGCTGCCACGTGGCGCTCTCCATTCCCACCAATCCGCAGTTCAGTTCACTCAATCTCGCCGCAGCGGTGCAGCTCATCGCCTACGAATGGCGCCAGGCACTGGGCGGCTTTCCCGTGCACAGCAGCACGCCGCCGGCGCAGCAGGCCGACGCCCAGCAAGTGGCTGGCATGCTGGCGCACTGGGAACAGGCGCTCGCTGCGATCGGTTTCCTGGATACGGACGCGCCCAAAAAGCTGATGCCGCGCCTGAACCAGATGTTCAACCGCGCGCAGCCAACGCAGGAGGAAATCCACATCCTGCGCGGTGTCGCCAAAGCCATGCTGCAGACCGCCGCCCAGGCAAAGCACTAAACTGGCTGCCCGCCTGCTTCACCCTCTCGTTCTCCATGTTCTCCCGCCTGCGCTCCGACATCCAATGCATCCTGGAGCGCGACCCGGCCGCGCGCAGCACGTTCGAGGTGCTCACCTGCTACCCCGGCCTGCACGCCTTGTGGCTGCACCGGCGCGCGCACTGGTGCTGGACCCATGGCCTGAAGTGGCTGGGCCGGTTCATCTCGCACCTGGCGCGCTGGTTCACCGGCATTGAAATCCACCCCGGCGCCAAGATCGGCGAGCGCGTGTTTTTCGACCACGCCATGGGCGTGGTGGTGGGCGAGACCGCCGAAATCGGCGACGGCTGCACCATTTACCAGGGCGTCACACTCGGCGGCACCTCGCTGTACAAGGGGGCCAAACGCCATCCCACGCTGGGCAAGGATGTGGTCGTCAGCGCCGGCGCCAAAGTGCTGGGCGGCTTCGAGGTTGGCGACGGCGCAAAAATTGGCAGCAACGCCGTGGTCATCAAGCCCGTTCCCGCAGGCGCCACGGCGGTGGGCATTCCGGCGCGCATCATTCCGTCGAAGGCAGGCGAGAGTGCCGACGTGACCGAACCCCAGGCCCCCAAGTTCACGGCCTACGGCATCACGCAAGAGGACGACCCGCTCTCGCAGGCCATGCGCGGCCTGGTGAAAAGCGCCGGCTCGCAGGAGCACCAGATTGCACTGCTCTGGCAAGCCATTGAAAAACTATCGGCTGGCCAGCACACCCAGAGCTGTGTACCGGGTGACGCGGCGCTGAAAGAGCAGTTCGAGGCGGGCAAGTTCAATGATTTGATCGGCAAATAGCTAGCGAATGAACCTTCACGCCATCGCTGCGCTCGGCAGGGTGATGAACAGAGAGCGCGGCGCAGGCATTGGGGTTGGATAACGATTTTGCGCAACAAAACTCGTTCTCCAATCCCGGACTGTTGAGCGCAGCCTTGCTGAGAGGCCTGCTTTCCGGGGATTCGCAGGCTGCCGCAGGGTGTTTCAGTGATCTTGCTATTCGGGCCAGTTCTTCGCTGCTTCATGCGGGCCGAAGAATCTCTTTCAGATGTTTGGGTAGCGCTCTGAGGCTGAGGAAGGTCAGTTCATACATGGCCGTCAGCCCTGCGGCCTGCTCCTCATCGAGATCGGTGGCGCAGATCACAAAATGGCTTCGTGGCAGCCCGAGGCGCTTGCGCAGTCGCAAGTACTTGTCGATGTCGCGGCGAAATTCCCCCGACTTGCACTCGATGCACAGCGGCGTGCCGCCTTGCGGCAGGCACAGCACGTCCAGCTCATGCAGGTCTTCATTGGGGAAAACAACTTTCACGCCACGGGCGCAAGAGAACGGCCCGCCCGATTGGTTGGCACGCTCCAGTTGCAGCATGAAGACATACCACTCCAGCCAGCCGCCGTCGAAAAACTGGCGTACCGCAGGTGCCGGTTGCAGCGTCAGGCGAACGATCTTTTCTGCCTTCTGGTAGTGGTAGCGGGCAAAAAACGTGTGGCTGTAGAGCTGGCGGCACAGGGTGTTGATGGCCTGCGCATCCTTTTGTGACAGGTTTGCCAGCTCCAGGTTCACCCAGCTGTGGCTCTTGCGATAGGCGAAGCGAATGCGCTCCATGAGTTCGCCAAAGAGCGCGTATCCGTCGCCGATCAGGCGGGCGGCATCGTCGAAAAAGCCGCTGGTATCGATGAGCGATGGATCAAAGCGCGCCTCAATCTGGCGCGCAGCGAACCAGGCTTGCAGGGGTGCGTGCTGCTCGGGCGTTGCGAGCGCGCTGGTGTTGTGCAGATCCACATCCAGGTAGGGCGCAGTGCTTTCCTGGCCTGGCTGATCCTCTGACTGCTCAGGCGGCGGCTCGGCGCTTTCGCTGGCGCGCAGCGCCGTGAGTTCGCGCGTCGCAGCAAAGTAGCGCTCCACGAGCTTCTCGACATAGAACACCGTTCCAAAGACGGTGCTGGGTGTGCCGCAGCGCGAGCATGGGGTTTGCGCACCCACAGGAAGGAGGGCGCCTTCGGCCACAAGGCCACATTGGTTACAGCGGTAAATGGGCATCGGTGCAAAGGGGTGAAAATCAGGGAACAGGCCCTAGTCGCGCAAAGGCCGTTGCGCCGTCTTGGGCCGAAACGCCTTGCACACCGCCTCGCGCGTCTCCAGGTACGGTCCACCAATCAGGTCGATGCAGTACGGCACGGCGGCAAAAATGCCGGCGGCCAGCAGGCTGCCATCGGCGGCGCGGGCGCCTTCCAGGGTTTCGGCAATGGCCTTGGGCTGGCCGGGCAGGTTGATGATCAGGCTCTGGCTGCGAACCACCGCCACCTGGCGCGAGAGGATGGCCGTGGGCACAAAGCGCAGGCTGATGCTGCGCATCTGCTCGCCAAAGCCCGGCATCTCCTTGTGCGCGATGGCCAGCGTGGCCTCGGGCGTCACGTCGCGCGGGGCCGGGCCGGTGCCGCCGGTGGTCAGCACCAGGCTGCAGCCGGCGTCCACCAGAGCCACCAGGGTGTCGCTGATGGTCTGCTGCTCGTCGGCAATCAGGCGCGGCACAAACTCGATGGGGTTGTGCAATGCGCGCACCAGCCAGTCTTGCAGCGCCGGCAGGCCCTTGTCTTCATAGACGCCGCTGCTGGCACGGTCGCTGATGGAAACGATGCCGATCTTCACCGGCTCGGGTGGGGGCAGGGCGGGGTCAGTCATTGGGCTCGTCTTCGTCGGGGGCTTCGTCGCCGGCATGGTCCGTGCCGCCAAGCTGGGCGCGCACCAGCGCAAACAGCTCGCGGTAGGCGCGGCCCTTGCGCGGCGCAGCGCCTGTGGACTCGGCAACTTTGGCGTCGTGGGCGCTCTGCGCGTCTTTGCGTGCCTGGCGGATCAGTGCGCGCAGTTGCTGGATGTCGGTGTCGGGATGCTGGGCAATCCACTCGGCCTGCGCGGCGTCTTCGGCGATCAGGCGGTCGCGCCACTGCTCGGCCTGGTGCAGCGCCATCTTCTCTTGGGCCGAGCCGCTGTGCTGCACGTCGAGTGCGGCGCGGGCGGCCTCTACGGTGGCCTCGTCAAGCTTGCGCATGAGCTTGCCGACAAACTGCATCTGCCGGCGCTTGCCCTCGAAATTGGTGATGCGCCGCGCCTCCTGCAGGGCGTCTTGCAGCTTGTCGGGCAGTTGCAGGCCGGCGAGCAGGTCGGCGCGCAGCGTGAGCAATTCTTTGCCCAGATCTTGCAGGGCATCGCTCTCGCGCTTGAGATCGGTGCGGCTCGCATCGGGCGTGCCTTTGAGCTCGGCTTTGAGTTCGACGTCGAGTTCGCTGCCTTCGGCAACGAACTGGCCGCGCACGTAGTAGCCTTTTTTGGGTTTGCGTGACATGTGGAAATCCGGGGGGTGGGGCCGCTCGTGCTAGCAGGGGCAAGCCAGCGGGTGCGGTGGCCGCAAGTATCATAGCCCTCGCCATGAACCCAACAGACACCCGCGCCGACACCGGCTTCAGCTATTCCCGTCCTTTCTTCGAGGAGCTGGTCAATCAGGCCCTGAAGCATGCCAAAAAGCTCGGCGCCACCGACGCCGCAGCCGAAGCCTCCGAAGGCAGCGGCCTGTCGGTGGGCGTGCGCAAGGGCGAGCTGGAGACCGTGGAGCGCAACCGCGACAAATCGCTGGGCGTCACGGTCTACGTCGGCCAGCGGCGCGGCAATGCGAGCACGTCGGACTTTTCGCGCGCCGCCATCGAGCAAACCGTGCAAGCGGCCTACGACATTGCCCGCTTCACCGCAGCCGACCCCATGGCCGGCCTGCCCGACGAAGCCGACATCGCCCCGCCCGAGACGCACCGCACCGATCTGGAGCTGTTCCACCCCTGGGCCTTGACGAGCGAGGAAGCGGCGCGCATTGCACTGGAATGCGAGGCGGCTGCCTTCGCCACCAGCCGGCGCATCACCAACAGCGAAGGCGCCGGCGTATCGGCGCAGCAAAGCCATTTCTTCACCGCCCACACGCGCGGCTTTCGCGGCGGCTACGCCACCTCGCGCCACAGCCTTTCCTGCGCGCCCATTGCCAAGAGCCCCGGCAAGCGCGGCGACATGCAGCGCGACGCCTGGTACACCTCCATGCGCGACGCGCAGGAACTCGCTGCGCCCGCAGCCGTAGGCCGCTACGCCGCCGAACGCGCCCTCTCACGCCTGGGCAGCCGCAAGATGCCCACCACCGAATGCCCGGTGCTCTTTGAGTCCACCCTGGCCGCTGGTCTGCTCGGCGCCTTTGTGCAGGCCGTCAGTGGCGGCGCGCTGTACCGCAAGAGCAGCTTTTTGCTCGACTCGCTGGGAAAACAGGTCTTTCCCAGGCACATCGATCTGCTCGAAGACCCCTTTGTCCGGCGCGGCAAGGGCAGCTCGCCCTTTGACGAAGAGGGCGTGCGCGTGCAGCCCCGCAAGGTGGTGGACGCCGGACGCGTGCAGGGCTACTTCCTCAGCAGCTATTCGGCGCGCAAGCTGGGCATGAAGACCACCGGCAACGCAGGCGGCTCGCACAACCTGGTGCTCACGTCCCGCCGCACCAGGAAAGACGACGACCTGGCCGCCATGCTGCAAAAGCTGGGTACGGGCCTCTTCGTCGTCGAACTCATGGGCCAGGGCGTGAACTACGTGACGGGCGACTACTCGCGCGGCGCCAGCGGTTTCTGGGTGGAGAACGGCGAAATCGCCTTTCCGGTGCACGAGATCACCATCGCCGGCAACATGCGCGACATGCTCAAGGGCATCGAAGCCGTGGGCGCGGATGTGTACAACTACGGCGCCAAGACGGTGGGCTCGGTGCTGGTGAATCGAATGAAGGTGGCGGGGAGCTGAGGGCCGGGGGGATGGCAGGCGAGTGACGAATCAAAGCGCTGATTCGTTGTGGATTCACTCCGGAGTGCGGACATCGCCATCGTCGCCTGGGGCGGATAGTGCTTGTCGCTCCAAGTCTTCATCAGAGAGTTCGGGTGCTTCGTTGAGAGCATGAAATTCTTCAATAAACGCGACGGTGGGCTCTTGCCCTTCTCCGAGCACCTGCTGGATGGTTTGTGGCGCTGCCTTCATTTCTTATGCTGGGCAACCACCCCTGCTATCGCCTCCCCCACCTGCGTCGTATTCGCCGTGCCGCCCAAATCCGGCGTGCGCGGTCCGTTTTTGATGACTTCTTCCATCGCCGCCACGATGGCATCGTGCGCGGCGCGCCCGGCACCCTGGCCGTGGGTCAGAAAATCGAGCATCAGCGCGCCCGACCAGATCATGGCGATGGGGTTGGCGATGTTCTGGCCGTAGATGTCGGGCGCCGAGCCGTGCACGGGCTCGAACAGGCTGGGGAACAGGCGCTCGGGGTTCAGGTTGGCGGACGGCGCCAGGCCGATGGTGCCGGTGGTGGCGGGGCCCAGGTCGGAGAGGATGTCGCCAAACAGGTTGGTGGCGGCCACCACGTCGAAGCGGCCCGGCTGCAGCACAAAGCGCGCGGTGAGGATGTCGATATGCTGCTTGTCCAGTGTGACTTCGGGGCAGCCCTGGGCAATGTGCTCGGCGCGCTGGTCCCACCAGGGCATGCTGATGGCGATGCCGTTGCTCTTGGTGGCCAGGGTGACGTGTTTGCGCGGGCGGCTTTGCGCCAGGTCGAAGGCGTATTTCAGCAAACGGTGGGCGCCGTGGCGCGAGTAGACCGATTCCTGGATGACGATTTCTCGCTCGGTGCCCTCGTACATGATGCCGCCGAGCGAGGTGTATTCGCCCTCGGTGTTCTCGCGCACCACCAGGTAGTCGATATCGCCCGGTTTGCGGCCCGCCAGCGGGCAGGGAACGCCTTCAAACAGGCGCACGGGGCGCAGGTTGATGTACTGGTCGAACTCGCGGCGGAATTTGAGGAGAGACCCCCACAGCGAGACATGGTCGGGCACGGTGGCGGGCCAGCCCACGGCGCCGAAGAAGATGGCGTCCATGCCAGCGAGCTGGGCCTTCCAGTCGTCCGGCATCATTTTTCCGTGGGCGGCGTAGTAGTCGCAGCTGGCCCAGGCGATGGGGGTGATGTCCAGCTGCAGGCCAAAGCGCTGTGCGGCGGCCTGCAGCACGCGCAGCCCCTCGGGCATGACTTCTTTGCCGATGCCGTCTCCGGCGATGGCGGCGATCTTGAACGCTGGGGTCTGGGTCATTGCGGGTCTTTCCAGGTCTTTGGGTACGAAATATCAGTAAAAAATGCCTCTAGCGCATATCCAGTAAGCGTTAGCAGCTATTGTTTCAATAGTAATCCACACGGTGTCGTACTTCGTACCTGATGGGCAGGAGCGATCAGTAGGCCCTGCGGGTGGCATTTTCCTTGGCGGGCACTCCCATGGCGGACACTCCATCGGCGCCAAAGCGCGCGCGCAACTGACGCGCAGCGTTGGCGAACACCAGTACATCCACGCCCACGGCCACGAAGCTGCAGCCGCGCTGCAGGTAGTGTTCCGCCAGCGCCGGGTCGGGCGTGATGATTCCGGCCGCCTTGCCGCTGGCGACGATGGTGTCGATGGCGTTCTCAATGGCCGCCTGCACGTCGGGGTGCGCCGGGTCGCTGCGGTGGCCCATGGAGGCCGATAGATCCGCCGGGCCAATGAACACGCCGTGCACCCCGTCGACGGCGCAGATATCCGGCAAATTTTTCATGGCCGTCACGGTTTCGGCCTGTACCAGCAGGCAGATTTCGTCGTCGGCAATGTCCAGGTAGTCGGTGCGGTCCGTCCACCGCGACGAGCGCGCCACCGCACTGCCCATGCCGCGCATGCCCTGCGGTGGGTACAGCGTGGCGGCGGCGACGGCGCGGGCCTGCTCGGCCGTGTCGACCATGGGCACCAGCAGCGACTTGGCGCCAATGTCGAGCACCTGCTTGATCAGTGCCGTGTCGCCCAGCGGCACGCGCACTACCGGGTGCGAAGGGTAGGGTGCAATGGCCTGCAGGGCAGCGAGGGTGCTGCGCAGGTCGTTGGGGGCGTGTTCGCCGTCGATCAGCAGCCAGTCGAAGCTGGCGGTGGCGGCCACTTCGGCGAGGTAGGCGTCCGCCATGGTGAGCCAAAGGCCGATCTGGGGCTGGCCTGCGGCCAGGGCGGATTTGAAGGGGTTGTGGGCGGGCATGGTGGTGTGGTGGGTTCAGGCAGAGCGCTCAAACCACCATCGTAGCGTCCACCCCTCCGGCCCCGGGTTCAACCCGCCAGCGCAGCCTTCACGGCGGCGGACACCTGGCCCATGTCGGCCTTGCCCGCAAGGCGCGTCTTGACCACGCCCATGACCTTGCCCATGTCGCCCTGGCCCTTGGCGCCCAGCTCGATCACGATGGCTTGCACCGCTACGGCGGTTTCCTCGGCCGACATGCGCTCGGGCAGGTAGGCTTGCAACACCGCCATTTCGGACTTTTCCTTGTCGGCCAGGTCTTGGCGGTTCGCGCCCTCGAAGGCCGTGATGCTGTCCTTGCGCTGCTTGATGAGCTTGTCGACGATGGCCACCACCGCAGCGTCGTCCAGCACGATGCGCTCATCGACTTCGCGCTGCTTGCAGGCAGCCAGCAGCAAGCGGATGGTGCCCAGGCGCTCGCTGTCCTTGGCGCGCATGGCGGTTTTCATGTCTTCGGTGATCTGGTCTTTGAGGCTCATGACGTGTCCTTTCTTTTGGAGTGGGGGTTTGCCAAAAGACGCTCTGGCGTCGTTGCAGCGCCTTGTCGTAGCGATGCTACTGCCTTCGGCGCTGCGCCTAGCCAGAACGCCTTTTGGCAAACCCTGGAACGGGGAAGGCGCACTGGCGTTCTTGTCGTTGCGGGGCCGCTGACGTTGGAGCAGGCGTCTAGCAAGAGAAACTGTTTGCAGCCCCCAAAATGAAAAACCCGCGCTGGGCGTCCCTGGCGCGGGTTCTTGCAATCTGGAAGAGGCTCCAGATCCGAAGATCAGTACATCTTCTTGGGCAACTGCATGCTGCGCACGCGCTTGTAGTGGCGCTTGACGGCAGCAGCCTTCTTGCGCTTGCGCTCTGCGGTGGGCTTCTCGTAGAACTCACGGGCGCGCAGGTCGGTCAGCAGGCCGAGCTTTTCGATGGTGCGCTTGAAGCGGCGCAGTGCTACGTCAAAGGGTTCGTTCTCTTTTACACGGACGGTTGTCATCAGCTAATGTTTCCAATTTTTGGTGCCCCCAGAGGGTGCGCGGGAGATCGGGCCCAGGCGCCATGTGAAGCGGTTTCCCCGTCTATAACTAGTATTGGCCGACGGGGTATTGCCAGCAAAGCCCAGCATTATAGCGATTCGCCGTGGTGCCTGCGCGAGTCTTCCGGTGCCCCGGCGCGCTCGGTCAGTCCGTAGTCGCGCAGCACCCTGGCCACGCGCAGGCGGTAGTCGGTAAACGCCCCGGCGCGGCCCGCAGCTTGCGCCTGGCGGTGTGCGGGCAGGGCGCGCCAGCGGGCGACGGCCGCCTCACTCTGCCAGAACGACAGCGAGAGCAGCTTGCCGGGCTGGCTGAGGCTTTCAAAGCGCTCCACCGAGATGAAGCCATCCATGGATTCGAGCGTGGCGCGCAGGGCGGCGGCAGTGTCCAGATAGGCCTGGCGCCCCGCAGCGCTGGGCTGGACTTCGAAGATCACGGCAATCATGGCGTGGCACCTTCGGTCAGTGCGGCGCGCCCCAGGGTGCCGTCCACCACCTCGGTGAAGCTGCGCTCCTCGCGCAGGATGAAGCGCTGGCGCTGCGCGCGCTCGAAGTTGGCGCGGCCTTCGGGGTCGGCGCGCAAGCGGGTGCGGTAGGCCTCGTACGCGGCCAGGCTGTCGAACGCGATCAGTCCCCAGGCTTCGTAGTTGCTGCCCTCGCAGGGCAAAAAGTAACCCAGCAAATGCCCGCCGCAGCGCGGGATGATGCGGCCCCAGTGCCCGGCGTAGTCGCGGAAGGCGTCGATCTGGAACGGGTCGAGTTCGTAGCGGATAAAGCAGGTGAGGGTCATCGGGTGTGCTCCGGGGGCGATGGGGTTGAACAAGCCCCGATGCTGGGCCGCAGTGCCGTCTTCACGCTTCGCTCTGGAGCGAAGCGTGCCGCCGCCGCTTGCCGCACACTGCCACCATGAACACCAACCGCATCGCCCATGTTGCCGCCCTGGTCGGAGAGCCGGCGCGCACCGCCATGCTGCTGGCGCTGATGGATGGGCGCGCGCTCACCGCCAGGGAGCTGGCCGACGCCGCGCGCATCGCCCCGGCCACCGCCAGCCGCCACCTGGCCTTGCTGGTCGAGGCGGCCTTGCTGCAGGTGCAGCCGCAGGGGCGGCACCGCTACCACCGCCTGGCCTCTGCCGAAGTGGCGCAGATGCTCGAAGGCCTGATGCAACTGGCCGCTCCGCAGGCAACGCGCCGCGTGGCCACCGGGCCTGCGGACGCTGCGCTGCGCACGGCGCGCAGTTGCTACGACCACCTGGCCGGGCGCCTGGGCGTCGCCATCGCCAGCCATTTGCTCGATTGCGGGGCGGTACACCTCGACGTCGATGGTGCGGCGGCACACGTGACGCCCGAACTTGATGCGACGCTGCGCCCCCTCGGTATCGCTGCCGATACGCTCACGGGGCAGGGCGGCCGCCGGCCCGCGTGCCGCCCCTGTCTCGATTGGAGCGAGCGGCGCATGCACTTGGCGGGCCGGCTGGGCTTGCTGATTTGTCGCCATGCTCTGGACAGCGGCTGGTTGCTGCGCGGCGCCGGTACGCGCGCGCTCGCCATTTCCCCCAAGGGTGCGGTAGCGATGCGTGATTGGCTGGGCCTGGAGCGCTGGCGCGAAGTGGCTGGCGATTGAAGCGCGTTCAGCGTGTGGGCAGCGCCTGCGCGCAGGCCACTGCACTGGCCCAGGCCCACTGAAAGTTGTAGCCCCCCAGCCAGCCGGTGACGTCCACCACCTCGCCAATGAAATACAGCCCTGGCTGCGCCTTGCACTCCATGGTTTGCTGCGACAGCGCGCGGGTGTCGACGCCGCCCAGCGTGACCTCGGCTTTTTTGTAGCCCTCGCTGCCTGTGGGAACCAATTCCCACCGCGTCAGGCGCTCGGCCAGCCGCACGAGCGCCTTGTCGGGCACCTCGGCCATGGGGCGCTGCCAATCGCTGCTTTGCGCGGCCCAGGCATCGGCGAGCCGGCTGGGCACCCATTGGGCCAGTACGTTGGCCAACAATTTGCGTGAGCGCAGTTTGGCGTCTGCCAGCGCTGCAAGCAGGTCGACGCCCGGCGCCAGGTGGATGGACAGCGGTGCACCCGGCTCCCAGTAACTGGAGATCTGCAGCACCGCCGGGCCCGAGAGGCCGCGGTGGGTGAACAGCAGGTCTTCCTGGAACGTTGTGCGTTCCTTCTTGGCTCCTGTACTTATCTCAACCGGCAGAGCCAGGCCGGCGAGCTGCGCATACGGTGCCCAGGCCGCGCCGTCGAACGTCAGTGGCACCAGGCCAGGCCGGCGCTCGATGAGCGGCACGCCAAACTGCTGCGCCAGGCGGTAGCCGAAATCGGTGGCGCCGATCTTGGGGATGGACAGACCGCCCGTGGCCACCACCAGGCTGCGCGCCCTCACGGCGCCGCGATCAGTATCAATTTTGTAGCTGCCAGCGCAGGTCCCATCTGCGCTAGGGGCAGAAAAGACTATATTTTTGACGCTGCAGGGCTGCCAGTGCGTTACGCCACCCGCAGCGCATTCGGCCAGCAGCATGGCGATGATGTCTTCGGCCGAGCGGTCGGCAAACAACTGGCCCTTGTGCTTCTCGTGCCAGGCGATGCCGTGGCGCTCCAGCAGGGCAATGAAGTCCTGGGGCGTGTAGCGTGAGAGCGCCGAGCGACAGAACTGCGGGTTCTGGCCGACGAAGTGCTTGTGCGGCGCGCGCGGGTCGAGATCGCGGTTGGTGAAGTTGCAGCGCCCGCCACCCGAGATGCGAATCTTCTCGGCCACCTTGTCGGCGTGGTCGAGCAGCAGCACGCGCAGCCCGCGCTGGCCGGCCTGGCCGGCGCAGAACAGGCCGGCGGCGCCGGCGCCGATGACGACGGCGTCAAATATTTCCATGAAAAGAGGGCGCCAGCGCTTGTTCTGTAAGCGCTAGATGCTACGAAAAAGAAAGCTTGAAGACTGGCGCCGGTTCAGCCCTGCGCCGCGAAGGACGAGTGTAGTGCCGGGGCCTGATGCCCCGTGGCCGCCGCGACGCCGCGCAGCACATCGCCCACGACGATGATGCACGGGCTGGCCAGGGCTTCGCTGCGGGCGCTGGCGTGCAGGCTTGCCAGCGTGCACCGGGCCACGCGCTGCTCCGGCAGGCTGACGCGCTCGACGATGGCGGCGGGTGTGTGGGCGGGCAGGCCGGCGAGCAGGCCTGCTTCGATGTCGGCCAGGCGGCTGACGCCCATGTAGATCACCAGCGTCAGGCGCGCGGCATGGGCGGTGCCGGCAATCAAGCCCCAATCGGTTTCGCGCCCTGGGTGGGCATGGCCGGTGATGAAGAGCACCCCGTGGGCCTGCGCACGGTGTGTCAGCGCCGTGCCCAGCGCGGCGCTGCAGGCCAGGCCTGCGGTGACGCCGTTCACCACCTCCACCGCGATGCCGGCGGCGCGCAGGTGCGCCACCTCCTCGCCCCCGCGGCCGAACACCATGGGGTCGCCGCCCTTGAGGCGCACCACGTTCTCGCCCTCCAGCACGGCCATCAGCATCAGCCGCTCGATGAATGCCTGGGGCGTGCTCGTGCAGCCGCCGCGCTTGCCCACATGGACCACGCGGGCCGTGGGGCGGGCGAGCGCCAGCACGCCGGGGCTGACCAGGTCGTCCACCAGCAGCACGCTGGCGGCCTGGATGGCGCGCACCGCCTTGAGCGTGAGCAGCTCCGGGTCGCCCGGCCCGGCGCCCACCAGGGTGCAGCGGCCGTGCAGCAGGGGATTGCCTGCGGGGAAGGAGGTGGAGCTGGCGGGGGAGGTCAGGGCTGAGGGCGGTGGTTTCACGGTGCTGGCCTTGCAGATTCAATCTGCAGGACCAGACGCAAGATATGTTCCACCTGCCGCGCGATGGGGTCCGGCACGGGCAGGCGCCCGTCCAGCATGGCGCGGGTGAGGGCGGCGGTGCCATCCAAGTCGGTGCTGGCCGACAGTTCGGGCAGGCTGGCAAGCGGGCCGCCCTGGGCCTCTTCCAGGCGGGTGACGGCGCCGGCAACGAAACCGTCCATCTGCGGCATGCGGCGCGCGTCGGCCACCGGCTCGCCCTCGGTGCCGCGCAGCAGCAGCGCGTCGGCGCCCGTCAGGGCAAAGGTAGCGGCCATGGATTCGGCGTATTCCCGGTGCGTGTAGCTGCCCACCACCAGGGCGCGGCCCCCGACGGGCGCCAGCGGGTTCATCAGCTTGACGAGGCTGTGTGCGCTGTTCCTCACCCCCAGCGTGCGCCGCACCGCCAGCAGGCGCGCCAGGCCCGGCAGCAGCAGGGCGGTGGGCGCGAAGGCAACGCTGCCAGGTGCTATTGTTTGAATAGCTGAAAGCGCAGGTACATCAAGCGCTGCAAGCACATTTTGGCTAAAAATTCGGCTGTCTTCGGTGGCGGTGCCGTGCACCAGCACCGGCAAGCCCTCCCGCGCCAGCAGCAGCGCCAGCAAGGGCGTGAGCACCGGCAGCTTGCGCGCACCGTTGTAGCTGGGCAGCACCACCAGCGTGCGGGTGCTCGCGGGCAGCGGCGCCAGGCGCGCGTGCACGGCGTCGAGAAAGCCGGCCATCTCCTCGGGCGTTTCGCCCTTGACGCGCATGGCGATGCAAAACGCCCCTACCTCCAGATCGCTCGCGCTGCCGTCGAGCACCTGGCCCATCAGGTCGCAGGCGTGCTCGCGCGGCAGGGGGCGGGCGCCCTGGGCGCCGCGGGCGATGATTTTGAGGTAGTGGCTGATGGCCATGCGCAAGCTCGCAAAAGAAGGGAGCAGGGATTGTTGCTCAGTAGCCGTCAAGCCGCGCGCGCCTGCGCCGGCGTGCCCTGCACCAGGCGGCGCAGCTCGGGCACGCAGGAGCCGCATTGCGTGCCGCAGCGCAACTGCGCCTGCAAGGCGCTCAGCCGGGCAGCGGCATCGCCCGCCAGGCGCGCGAGCGCGTCGGCAATGGCGCCTTCGCTCACGCCGAGGCAGCTGCACACCTGGCGTGCACCCGCCACTGCGCCCTGGGTGCCGCGCGGCGGCTTGGCGCCAGGCGCCAGCAGCATGCGGCCATAGGGGTCGGTCGGCAGCGCGTGCTGCAGCACGCCTGTGAGCCAGTGCTGGGCCTCGGTGTCGCCGGCCAGCAGCAGGGCGCCCAGGGTGTTGTGCGCCGCGCCGCGCACGAGGCGTGCGGCACGCCGCTGTCCCTGGCGCCGGTCGGCGTAGCGCAGCGTGCCCTCGCTGGCCAGGCCCAGCAATCCCTCGATGCGTTCGAGCACAGCATCGGGCGCGGCATAGTGCCCGGCGGCCGTGAGGCAGACGCCGGTGCGCTGGGGCGTGTCGGCACTGGATGGCGCCGCAAACAGCGTGCAACTGGCGAAGGCGAACGCGTCCATCAGCGCGGCCAGCGCGGTGCGGGCGCGCAGCGCCTCGTCCTCGGGGAACCAGGCCATGGCGCAGAGCTGCCAGGGCAAGTCGACTTTGAGGATCTTGACGGCGCTGTGCTTGAGCGCAGGCTGCTGCGAAACAGGGCAGCGCTCCTGCGTGGTGAGGGCATTCACCCCCGCCAGCGCCCGGCCACCTGCGGACTGCCCGCCCAGCCATTCGCTGCCCCAGTGCATGGCGATGAAGGCCTGGCCGGGCGCTATTTCAGCGCTGGCCTGCACCGGCAGCACGATGCTGGCGCGCGCGCTGGTGACGCAGGCGAGCGTGCCCTCCTGCAGGCCCTGGCGCGCCATGTCGCCCGCATGCATCTGCACGCAGGGCGCGCCCGCGTGGCCCGAGAGGCGCGCCACGGTCCCCGTGCGGCTCATGCCGTGCCACTGGTCGCGCAGCCGCCCGGTGGTCAGCACAAAGGGGTAGCGCAGGCCCGGTGATTCGGCCAGGCCCTGGGCCGCCAGCACGGCAAAGCGCGCCCGGCCGTCGGGCGTGGGGAACACGCCGTCTTCGTACAGGCGCTTGCGCCCCTGCGTCGCCCCTTCTGGCAGGGGCCACTGCTGCGGACCGGCGGCGTCCAGCCTGGCGTAGGAGAGGCCCGTAATGTCCAGGTCGCGCCCGCGCGTGCTCTCGCGGTGCTCGTTCCAGATGGCCTCGGTCGCGGCTTCGGCGCTGGCGCCTGGCTTGGCGTAGGGAAACAGCGTGGGCCTGCCGGGGCGCAGGTGCTGCTCCAGGCGCTGTGCAAACTGCAGCGCGATCTGCCAATCGTGGCGGGCCGCTCCCGCAGCGGGAACGGCGCTGCGCACCCGCGAAATGCGGCGCTCGCTGTTGGTGACCGTGCCGGTCTTCTCGCCCCAGGTGCTGGCGGGCAGCAGCAGGTCGGCGTAGGCGGCGGTGGCGGTGTGGGCAAACGCCTCCTGCAGCACGACGAATTCGGCGCGCTCGAGCGCGCGGCGCACCGCGCTTTGGTGGGGCAGGCTCTGCGCCGGGTTGGTGCAGGCGATCCACAGCGCGCGGATCTCGCCATCGGCCGCGGCCTCGAACATCTCTACCGCCGTCCTGCCGGGCTTGGCAGGCACCTCGCTCAATCCCCACAGCGCGGCCACTTCGGCGCGGTGCTGGGGAAGGCCCAAGTCGCGGTGGCCTGAGAGCAAATTCGACATGCCGCCCACCTCGCGCCCGCCCATGGCGTTGGCCTGGCCGGTGAGCGAGAGCGGCCCGGCGCCCGGCTTGCCGATTTGCCCTGTGGCCAGGTGCAGGTGCACCAGCGCGGCGTTGTTGGCGGTGCCGGCGCTGCTCTGGTTCAGGCCCTGGCAGTACAGGCTGAGCGTGCGGCCACGCGGCGCGCTGGCGCCGCTCGCCACGCCGGCAAACCAGCGCGCCGCCTGCAGCAGGTCGGCAACTGCAATGCCGCATTCGCGTGCCACGCGCTCGGGCGTGCAGGCGGCGAGCTGCGGCTGCAGTGCGGCAAAACCGCTGGTGTGCGCGGCGATGTAGTCGGTATCGAGCCAGGCCTGGCGCTGCATCAGGTGCAGCATGCCGGCCATGAGGATGGCGTCGCTGCCGGGCTGGATTTGCAGGAACAGGTCGGCGCAGGCGGCGGTGTCGGTGCGGCGCGGGTCCACCACGATGATCTTCATGTCCGGCCGCGCGGCGCGTGCGTCTTCGATGCGCCGGAACAGCACCGGGTGCGCCCAGGCGGTGTTGCTGCCGATGATGAACAGGCAGTCGGCGTGCGCCACGTCGTCGTAGCAGGCAGGCGGCGCGTCGGCGCCCAGCGTGGCTTTGTAGCCGGCGGCCGCGCTGCTCATGCACAGGCGCGAGTTGGTGTCGATGTTGTTGGTGCCCACCAGGCCTTTGGCCAGCTTGTTGAAGACGTAATAGTCTTCGGTGAGCAACTGGCCCGAGACGTAAAACCCCACGGCATCCGGCCCGTGCGCGGCGATGGTGCCGGCGAAGCGGTTGGCGGCCAGGTCCAGCGCCGCATCCCAGGCCAGGGGTTCGGGCTCGCCGCCGCGTGTCAGGCGCCTAAGGGGCTGCAGCAAACGCATCTGGCGCGTCACGCTGGCGCTGGCGCTCAGGTGCAAGGTGGCGCCTTTGGTGCACAGCCGCCCGAAATTGGCCGGGTGGTCGGGGTCGCCGCGCACACCGGTGATGGCGCTGCCCTCGGTTTCGATGATCACGCCGCAGCCTACGCCGCAGTAGGGGCAGGTGGATCGGGTTTCCTGCGGCAGGCCGGGGCGGGCGGAGAGAGTGCTTGCGGTCATGGTCAGACCTACGCAAGCGCCGTGCCCGTTCTCACACGGAATCAGCCGCGCGCGTGCAGCACGCCGATCAGTGCCACCACCGCCAGGCCCAGCAGCAGCGACAGCGTGCGCCAGAACAGCAGCGGGTTGCGCCGCACGAGCGGGGTGCGCGTGCGCGCCAGCGTGGCTGCGCCGGGCTGGTGCAGCTCGTGCACGAATTCGGACATCGCTTCCTGGCGCTTGAGAGGGTCAGGGTGCACAGCGCGCTCCAGCACTGCGTCCACCCAGGCGGGGATGGGGCGACTTTCGTCGTGCAGGGCGCTGCTGTAGCGCAGCTGGCGCAGTTGGGCGCGGCTTTGCACCCGGGCCACCTGGGCGCCGTAGGGCAGGCGGCCGGTGAGCATCTGGTAGGTGATGACGCCGAGCGAAAACAAGTCTGAGCGGGGTGTTCCGGCTTCGCCCAAAAAATACTCGGGGGCGGTGTACTGCAGGGTGCCCAGGATGTCAGCTTGGTGTGCCGCCACCTGCGATTCGACCAGTCCGGCAACGTGCACGGCGCCGAAGTCGATGATTTTTACGGTGCCGGTGGCGTCGATCAGCACGTTCTCGGGCCGCAGGTCCTGGTGCAGCATCTCCATGCGGTGAAAGGCCTGCAGGCCGCGCGCAATCTGGCCGACGATGTCGCGTACTTCGGCGAGCTGCGGGCGCGGGTGGTCCGTCATCCACTGCGCCAGTGTCTGGCCGGGGACGTATTCCAGCGCCACAAAGAGGTGTTCGCGCGGGCGCTGGCTGGGCACCGCGCGCAGCACGTGCGGGCTGTGAATGCGCCGGGCAATCCATTCTTCCAGCAGGAAGCGCTCCAGCGCGGCTTCATCGGCCTGCAGGTCAACAGCGGGTGTTTTGAGCACCACGTGCTCGCCGCTCTCCTGGTCGATGGCGAGGTAGACATGGCTGCGGTGGCTGGCATGCAGCTCGCGCACGATTTGGTAGCTGTCCAGCACGGCGCGCGGCTCCAGCAGCGGCGGCAGGCGCAGGTCTGCTCGCCGGCGCTGTAGTGCCTCGCCGGCGTCCTCGGCCAGCGCGTCAATGCACAGGATCTGCACGGTGAGGTTGTCGTCGCTGCCGCAGCGCAGGGCCTCTAGAGCGATGGCCCGCGCGGCCTCGTCCAGGTCGCCCGCGTGCGTGCGCAGGGCCTCCAGCATGAAGGCGGCGCGCACATGCTCATGCACGCCGTCGGTGCTGAGTACGAAGGTGTCGCCCGCATCCACCGCCACCGAGCGGTAGTCGAGATCGAGCTGTGGCTGCACGCCGAGCGCGCGGCTCAAGTGGCTGCTGCCGCCCTCCAGCACCACGCGGTGATCTTCAGTGAGCTGCTCCAGCGCCTGGCCTTGCACGCGGTAGATGCGGCTGTCGCCTACGTGAAACAGGTGCGCCGTGGCGCCCTTGAGCACCAGGGCGCTGAGGGTGCAGACATGGCCCCGATCCGCATCGAAGCGGTGCGGGCTGCGCCGCGTCTGGGCGTGCAGCCAGGCGTTGGTGGCGGCCAGCACGCACTGCACCGAGCGGCGAACGCTCCAGGCGTCGCTGGTGCAGTAGTAATCCTGCAGCAGGGCATGCACGGCGGCGGCGCTGGCGAAGTGACTGACCTCGCTGCTGCTGATGCCGTCGGCCAGGGCCAGCGCCACGCCCTTGCGGGACAGGGCCTCGCCAGTGGGGACGCAGGCGCCGTGGAAATCCTGGTTCAGTGCCTTGCGGCCCCGGTCCGAATACTGGCCGATGCGGACCTGCAGGGCGTCTGGCATGCTGATTTCAGACCAGCTTGCGCTTGGGCGCGGTGCGGCCGTGCGTGACGTAGAGCGTGAGGCCGGTGAACGCGATGCCGCCCACCAGGTTGCCCAGCACGGTGGGGATTTCGTTCCAGACAAAGTAGTCGAGAACGGAGAAGTTGCCGCCCATCATCAGACCGGAGGGGAAGAGAAACATGTTCACCACCGAGTGCTCGAAGCCCATGGCGAAGAACACCATCACCGGCATCCACATGGCGATGACCTTGCCGCTCACGGTGGTGGAAATCATCGCGCCGACGACGCCGGTGGAGACCATCCAGTTGCACAGCATGCCGCGCACGAAGATGGTCAGCCAGCCCATCAGGCCGTACTTGGCGTAGCCCAGGGTGCGTGATTCGCCGATGTGGCCGATCTTGATGCCAACCTCGTTGGGCGGCACGGAAAAGCCGTAGGTGAAGGTGAAGGCCATCAAAAACGCGACGGTGAGCGCGCCGAGGAAGTTGCCGACGAACACCAGTCCCCAGTTGCGCAGCACCCCGCCGATGGTGACGCCTGGGCGCTTGTCGATCAGCGCCAGCGGCGCCAGCACGAAGACGCCGGTGAGCAGGTCGAACCCCAGCAGGTAGAGCATGCAAAAGCCCACCGGGAACAGGATGGCGCCGACCAGCGCCGAACCGCTCATCACGGCGGAGGACACCGCGAACACAGCGGCCAGCGAGAGGATGGCCCCTGCCATGTACGCGCGGATCAGCGTGTCGCGGGTGGACATGTAGATCTTGGATTCACCGGCGTCCACCATCTTGGTGACGAATTCTGAAGGGGCAAGGTAGGCCATGGCGTGCTTTCGTGGGGAGTCGAGGGTCTCAGGCGGCGGCAAGCGTGCGCTGGCAGGGCCCGGCGAGCGGGCGCGTCTCGGTGGTGGCGTGGCGCGCCAGTTCATCGGCGTCGAGGAAGACCTCGCCGTTATCTACCTTCACCGCGAACTTCGGCGTGCAGCCCTCGTCGGGTGCGGCGGCCTGGCCGGTGCACAGGCCAATGGTCCAGTTGTGCAGCGGGCAGGCCACGCTGGTCCCAAAGACGATGCCTTGCGACAGCGGCCCGCCCTTGTGCGGGCAGCGGTCGAGCAGGGCGAAGACCTGGTCGTCGGCGCCGCGGAAAATGGCGACGTCCAGGCCCTGCGCCCGCCCCACGCGGCGGGCGCCCAGGCGGGGAATGTCGTCCACACGGCAAATGGGGGTCCAATGGGTCATTGCTATTCCTTTGGTAGCTGGTGGTGCTTATGGGACAAGCGCTAGAGGCTGTTTTTGCTTGAAGTTTCGTGAAATCAAGGGGCATCAGGCGATGGCAATCGGGATGAACTGGCGTTCGTCCACCTGCGCGCGCCGGCTCTCGAACCACGGGTCGGGCGTGCCCGCGAGCGCGTGCTGCAGCCGCGCCCACAGCGCCTTGCGGCCCGCCGGGTCGCCCAGGATTTTTTTCTTCACATGGTCCAGGCCGACACGCGCCACGTAGTGCACCGTGCGCTCCAGGTACCAGCCTTCCTCGCGGTACAGCTGCATGAAGGCGCCGGTGTATTCCATGACTTCCTCGGCGGTTTTGAGCTTGACGAAGAACTGCGCCACCTCGGTCTTGGTGCCGCCGTTGCCGGCGATGAGCATCTCCCAGCCGCTGTCCACGCCGATGATTCCGACGTCCTTGATGCCGCTCTCGGCGCAGTTGCGCGGGCAGCCGCTGACGGCGAACTTGACCTTGTGCGGCGCCTGCATGCCGAAGAAGGCGCGCTCGAGGTCCTTGCCCAATTGCGTGCTGTCCTGCGTGCCCATGCGGCACCACTCCTTGCCGACGCAGGTTTTCACGGTGCGCAGCGCCTTGGCGTAGGCGTGGCCGCTGGGCATGCCGATGTCCTGCCACACGGCCTGCAGGTCTTCTTTCTTGACGCCCAAGAGGTCGATGCGCTGGCCCCCGGTCACCTTCACCGTGGGGATCTGGTACTTGTCCACCACGTCGGCAATGCGGCGCAGTTCGGCGGCGCTGGTCTCGCCGCCCCACATGCGCGGCACCACGGAATACGTGCCGTCCTTCTGGATATTGGCGTGGCTGCGCTCGTTGATGAAGCGGCTTTGCGGGTCGTCCTGCGCCTCGTGCGGCCAGCTGCATTGGCGGTAGTAGTTGATGGCCGGGCGGCAGGTGGGGCAGCCGTCGGGCGTCTTCCACTCCATGAAGCGAAACACGGCCTCGCTGGTGAGCAGGTGGTGCGCCGCGATGGCGTCCCGCACCGCCTGGTGGCCGTGGTCGGTGCAGGCGCAGACCGGCTTGGTCTTTGGGGTGGCGGAATAGTCGCCGCCGGCCGTGGCCATCAGGATCTGCTCGACCAGGCCGGTGCACGAGCCGCAGCTCGCGCTGGCCTTGGTGTGCTTGCGCACGTCGTCCAGCGTGAACAGGCCTTTCTCCCGGATGGCCTTGCAGATCTGGCCCTTGGTGACGCCGTTGCAGCCGCAGACCTCGTCGGTGTCCAGCATGGCGGCGGCCTTGTTCTGGCCCTGGTGGCCCGCGTCGCCCATATTCGATTCGCCAAACATCAGCTTGTCGCGCAGGTCGCCCACGGCGCGGCCGTCGCGCAGCAGCTTGAAGTACCAGCTGCCATCGACCGTGTCGCCGTACAGGCAGGCGCCGACCAGCTTGTCGTCCTGGATGACGAGCTTTTTGTAGACGCCCGAATACGGGTCGGAGAGCACGATTTCTTCCGTGCCTTCGCCGCCCTGGAAGTTGCCGGCCGAGAACAGGTCGATGCCCGTGACCTTGAGCTTGGTCGAGGTGAGCGAACCCACGTAGCGGCCAATGCCGAACTCGGCCAGGTGGTTGGCCAAGACCTTGCCCTGCTCGAACAGCGGCGCGACCAGGCCATAGGCAATGCCGCGGTGCGCCGCGCATTCGCCCACGGCGTAGATGCGCGCGTCGGTGGTGGTCTGCAGCGTGTCGTTGACGACAATGCCGCGGTCCACGTGCAGGCGCATCTTTTCGGCGAGCTGTGTGTTGGGGCGAATGCCGACCGCCATCACGACCAGGTCGGCCGGCAGTTCGGCGCCGTCCTTGAACTTGACGGCCCGCACGCGCCCCGCGCTATTGCCCAGCAGCTCGGCGGTTTGCGCCTGCATCAAGAATTGCATGCCGCGCTCGGTGAGCGACTTTTGCAGCAGCTTGCCGGCCACGCTGTCGAGCTGGCGCTCCATCAGCCATTCGGCGGCGTGCACCACGGTGACCTGCATGCCGCGTTTCATCAGGCCGTTGGCGGCCTCCAGGCCGAGCAGGCCGCCGCCGATGACGACCGCGTGGCGGTAGCGCGTCGCGGCGTCGATCATGGCCTCGGTGTCGGCGATGTCGCGGTAGGCCAGCACGCCTTGCAGGTCCTTGCCCGGAATCGGCAGGATGAAGGCGTTCGAGCCGGTGGCCATGATCAGCCGGTCGTAGCCGGCAGTGCGTGTTTCGCCCGCTGCGCTGGTGGCGCTCACCATGCGCTGCGCGCGGTTCACGTCGGTGACGGTAAAGCCGGTGTGCAGGGTAATGCCGCGCTCCTGGTACCACGCGTGGTCGTTCAGGACGATCTCGTCCACCGTCTGCTCGCCGGCGAGCACCGGCGAGAGCAGGATGCGGTTGTAGTTGGGGTGCGGCTCGGCGCCGAAGACCGTGATCTCGTACAGGTCGGGGGCGATCTTGAGCAACTCTTCAAGCGTGCGCACCCCGGCCATACCGTTGCCTACCATGACCAGCCTGGGTTTTTTCATCGAAGCGCTCCTTGGGCCAACAAACTGCAAAACATCGGCACCTAAAAGTGCGCCGACAGGCAGTGCAATGCAATGAGCGTGCCAGTGATGAAGACCGTGTGTGCTTGCTGGCAGGACCCGCTTCTCAGCACCATGGGAGTGCGGTAGGCTGTGGGCGCAGGGCCCAGGCGGTGCATGCGCCGTGCTCGACGCACAAAAAGAAGGCCCGCACTGTTTGCACGGTGCGAGCCTTGGGGGATCGGGGCGCCTGGCGCCCCGGTGCCCGGATTTAGCTGCGTTCGCCGGTGGCAATCTGGTGAGCGCGGGCGGCGATCACGGCGTTCGAACGGACAGCGGTGCGCTCAAGGGTGCTGGTGGCGCGAGCAGCATAGTCGGCCACCGGACCCTTGGCGAAATTGGGCAGGGCTTGCTGGCCTTCGGCGCGCACATCGGCGCGGTTGCGGACCGACTGTGCGTGCGCTTCGAAGTCCGTACCGTACAGGTTGCCGTTCAATTCACCTGCTTGGGCGCCAATGGAAGCGAAAGCGGCGACAGCGGCGATGGAGAGGATGCGTGCGGTGTTCATGATGATTTCCTTAGTGGTTCAACGTACTCAAATGGGCCCGCTGCCTGAGCCTTTTGGCTCCCTGAAAGCGGTTTCGGTGAGTCGCCTTGTTGTGTTCGGCTCATCGATGGGTTGAACTGTAAACCCCATCAGGACAAATAAAAACTACGTAGTCACGAATTGACTATTCCGGTATTCGGAACAATTTCCGCAAGTGGCTCCGCGCGTTCGGCTGCCTTCGACGGGTTTTGTTGCTCCTGCTCACAAACCCTGACCAAGTCCTGTTGCGCTCGGCAACGCGATAGGCTGAAATGCTCGTGTTGACTTAATCAGGGAGCAGGAAGATGACGGTTGTTGCAGAAATACTCAAAGCCAAGCCGGACGCCACCGTTCAGACGATCACCCCCGACGCCACGGTGCTCGAAGCCTTGCGCACCATGGCTGAAAAGCACATTGGCGCGCTGTTGGTGGTGCAGAACGGCCATATCGAGGGCATCTTCACCGAGCGAGATTACGCGCGCAAGATCGCACTCATGGGGCGCAGTTCAGCCGATACGCCGATGCGCGAGGTCATGACGCGCTCGGTGATGTTTGTGCATCCCACCCAGAGCAGCGAAGACTGCATGCAGCTGATGACCGACAAGCGCCTGCGCCACCTGCCCGTGATGGACGGCGAGCAACTGGTGGGCATGATCTCTATCGGCGACTTGGTGGCCGATATCATTTCCGAACAGAAATTCATCATCGAGCAGATGACGCACTACATCGGCGGCAACGTGCGCTAAGTACGCTCCCAACCCGCGCCGGCGGCTCTCAGGTGCTGCTGCGCACCGTCAGCTCAAATCCCAAGTCGACGCAGTTTCGCGCCACCGGCTCCCCGCGCATCAGAGAGAGCAGCATGCGCGCGCCGGCTTCGCCCATGCTGCTGCGCGGCGTGCGCACCGTGGTGAGGGCAGGCAGCATTTGCTCGCTACCTGCCAGATCGTTGAAGCCGGCAATGGCCACCTGACCTGGCACGGCCACGCCGAGCCTCGGCGCTGCCAGCAAGGCGCCTTGCGCCAGGTCGTCGTTGCAGAAAAACACGGCGTCCACATCGGGATGGGCGCGCAGCAACTGCGCAAACAGTTCGCCGCCCACGCGCAGCGAAGACGCCTCAGGGCTGAGCAGTTCCAGGCCGGCGTCGTACCGGCCTGCGGCCCGCAGGCTGCGTCGATAACCTTCGGCCCGCTGCAGCGTGCGCGGGTCCAGCTGCGCCGCGACAAAGGCGATGCGGCGGTAGCCGCGTTCAAGCAAATGCTGCGTCATGCACTCGCCTGCGTCTTGCTGCGAAAAGCCCACGCAATAGACGTCATCGGCGCGCGTGGTTTCCATCAGGTGCACGCAGGGCACGCCGCTGGCCGCCACGCGCTGGCGTGCCTCAGGGGTGCGGTCAAAACCGGTGAGCAACAGGCCTGCGGGCCGCATGGCGAAGTAGGACGCCAGCAGCTTTTCTTCCTCCAGGGGGTCGTAGTGCGTCACGCCAATGAGCATCTGGTAGCCCTCGGGCGCCAGCTGGCGCTGTACGGCTTCGAGCACGTCGACAAACAGCGCGTTGGAAAGCAGTGGCACCAGCACCGGCACCAGCACACTGCGCTGCGAGGCCAGGGCGCGCGCAGCGGGGTCGGGCACATAGCCGAGGGCGTCGGCCGCCTGCCGGACACGTTCCACCAACTCTGCCGCAACCGCGCGTTCACCCCGCAGGGCGCGTGACGCTGTGATAGGACTGACGGCTGCGGTGCGCGCCACATCGGCGAGCGTGACGCGGCCGCTGGCGCGGGGGCGAGTGGAGGAGGGGGTTGGCAAGGGTTTTCCCGTGATTGGATTGTTGGATTTTGCTCGTAGGATAGCGCTGTCCCGCCGAGACGGCAAGTGTGAAAGTTTCAGAAACCGGAGCAGCGTTTGCGCTTGGGTTTTGCTCTGCCGGATTCCTTGCTCACCGCCTCGGCCATTTTTTTTTGATCACTTCGGACAGCGCTATCCAAATGCCAGCCAGTCATTTCTCAGGCTCTTTTGTCGTCATGGGCGTCGCTGGGTGCGGCAAGTCCAGCCTGGGCGAAGCCTGCGCGCAGCGCCTGGGCTTGCGTTTGCTGGAAGGCGACGCCTTTCATTCGCCTGCCAACCTGGAAAAAATGCAAAGCGGTGTTCCCTTGTCCGACGCGGACCGCGCCGCCTGGCTTGCGCTGCTGGCCCGGAAGCTTGCACAGCCTGGTGCCAGTCTGGTGCTGACCTGCTCCGCGCTGCGCCGGTCCTATCGTGATACCTTGCGTGCCGGATCGCCCGGCTTGCGGTTTGTTTTTCTGCAGCTCAGTGAGAGCGAAGCGCGCAAGCGCGTTGCGGCACGGCGCGGCCATGTGTTCCCCGCCAGCCTGGTGGCCAGCCAGTTCGAGACACTGGAGAACCCCCTTGGCGAGCCCGGCGTGCTGGTGCTCGATGCCACCCGTCCCCTGTCCGACCTCTGCGATGCCGTTTGCGCCTGGCTGGTTGCCTCGGTGGAGGCCTGAGGCGATGCGGACGACAACATTCTTTCAGCGGGCTGTGGAGGCGCTGATGGCGCTCAGCCTGCTCGTCATGGTGATTGCCGTGTTTGGCAACGTGGTGCAGCGCTACCTGTGGGGCACGGGCTGGGTGGTGTCCGAGGAGCTCTCGCGACTGCTCTTTGTCTGGCTGGTCAGTCTGGCCGCCACGCTGGCCTACAGCGAGGGGCAGCACCTGGGGTTCGATCTGGTCACGGCCCGGCTGCACGGACGCCGGGCGGCGTTTGCGCGCTGGCTCGCGCGTGGGCTGATCGCCGTTTCGCTGTATTACCTGATCGTTGGCGCCTGGCAGCAGGTGTTGGTGGGCATGGACAGCCGCAGCCCGGTGATGAACTACCCGCTGGCGCTGGGAGCGGGCGGCATTCTGTTCATGGGTGTGTGCATGGCGGTGATCCTGGCGGCCGAGTGCTGGGCCGAGCTGCGCGGCCGGCGCAAGGGGGATGCGGCATGACCATCGCCCTGTTTCTTGGCGTGCTCTTTGCCACCATGGTGGTGGGCGTACCGATTGCCTTTGCACTGTTGCTCACGGCGCTGGCGCTGATGGTGCAGCTCGATTTTTTCGACGCGCAGTTGCTGGCCCAGAACACCCAGGCCGGCTTTGACAGCTTTCCCCTGCTGGCCGTGCCCTTCTTCATCCTGGCCGGCGAGCTGATGAATGCGGGCGGCCTGAGCCGGCGCATCATTGATTTGGCGCGTACGTTTGTCGGTCATGTGGAAGGCGGGCTGGGCTATGTGGCAATTGCGGCCTCGCTGATGCTGGCGTCCATGAGCGGATCGGCCATTGCCGACACCGCCGCGCTTGCCACGCTGCTGCTGCCCATGATGCGGCGCCAGAATTACCCGGATGGGTCGAGTGCCGGGCTGATCGGTGCCGGCGGCATCATCGCTCCCATCGTGCCGCCGTCCATGCCCATGGTGATCTATGGCGTGACGACCAACACCTCCATCAGCAAGCTGTTTCTCGCCGGCATCGTGCCGGGCATCCTGATGGCGGTGGCCCTCGTATTTGTCTGGCGGGGTGTTGCGAAATCCAAGGCCTTGCCGGTGGCCGAGAAGGCACCGTGGGCCGAGCGCCGGCGCGCCCTGGTCACCAGCGCCTGGGCGCTGGGTTTGCCGGTGATCATCATCGGGGGCCTGCGCGCCGGACTGTTCACGCCCACCGAGGCGGCCGTGGTTGCGGCGGTGTATGCGCTGCTGGTGGCCACCTTGGTGTACCGCGAACTGGACCTGGCCGGCATCTACCGCGTGTTTGTGGCCGCGTCGCGCACCACGGGCGTGGTGATGTTCTTGTGCGGCGCAGCCACTGCGGCGTCGTACATGATCACGCTCGCCGACCTGCCCAGCCAGCTGGCGCACAGCATGGGGCCGCTGCTGCACAGTCCGATGCTGTTCATGGCGGTGGTCAGCGCATTCTTGCTCGCCGTGGGCATGGTGATGGACTTGACGCCCACGATCCTCATCCTGGGCCCGGTGCTGGCGCCCCTGGCGGCGCGCGCGGGTATCGACCCGGTGTACTTCGGCTTTGTCTTCATCTTTGTCGGCTGTCTGGGCCTGTTGACGCCGCCCGTGGGCACGGTGCTCAACGTGGTGGCCGGCGTCGGCCAGTTGCGCATGGAGCCGGTGATTCGCGGCGTGATGCCGTTTCTCGGGGTCTATTTCGTCACCCTGGTTCTATTGATCCTGTTCCCGCAGATCGTGCTCTGGCCTCTCAAAATCATGTTTTGAGGCTGCGCGGTTTTTCTTTTGTTTTCCCTGTTCCCAAGGAGATTTTCATGAAGGTCCGACAACTTGCTCTCGCCGCCAGCCTTGCCCTCGCCACCACGCTGGGGGCTGGCATGGCCCACGCGCAGGACGCGAAGAACCGCATCATTCGTTTTGGCTATGGCCTGAACGAAATGTCCAACCAGGGCCGCGCCACCAAGCTCTTTGCCGAGGAAGTCGAGAAAAACTCCGGCGGCAAGATGAAGATCCGCGCCATCGGCGCCGCCGCTCTTGGGTCGGACGTACAAATGCAGCAGGCGCTGATCGGCGGCGCGCAGGAGATGATGGTCGGCTCGACCGCCACGCTGGTGGGCATCACCAAGGAAATGGCGATCTGGGACACACCCTTCCTGTTCAACAACGGCAAGGAGGCTGACGCCGTGCTCGATGGCCCCGTGGGCCAGAAGATCATGGACAAGCTGCAGGAAAAGGGTTTGGTCGGTCTTGTGTACTGGGAGAACGGTTTTCGCAACCTGACCAACAACAAGCGCGCCGTCACCAAACTTGAAGACATGGAGGGCATCAAGCTGCGCGTGATGCAGAACAACGTCTTCATTGACAGCTTCAAGACGCTGGGCGCCAACGCCGTTCCGCTGCCGTTCTCGGAGCTGTTCACCGCACTCGAAACCAAAACGGTGGATGGACAGGAGAACCCCTTCAACACCATTTTGTCGAGCAAGTTCTATGAGGTGCAGAAGTACCTCACGGTGACCAACCACGTCTACAGCCCCTGGATCGTGCTGGTGAGCAAGAAGTACTGGGATGGCCTGTCCAAGAGCGAGCAGAAGATCCTGATGGACGCCGCCAGGAAAAGCCGCGACTTCGAGCGCCAGGACACGCGCGCAGAAGCCGACAAGGCGCTGGCCGATCTGAAGTCCAAGGGCATGGAGATCAACCAGCTGCCCCTGCCGAGGCCAACCGCATGCGCGAGAAGCTCAGCACGGTCAATGCAGGCATTGCCGCCAACGTCGGCCAGCCGCTGTGGGATGAAGTGCAGGCAGCGGTGAAGAAGGCCCGCGCCGGTCAATGAGCCGACTGGCACATCTATTTTGAGGCGGCTTCGGCCGCCTTTTGCGTCTTGCCGGTGCCTGTATCCGCACTCCTTGGAGTTGCGCTTTGTCATTGCACGGGCTTTTGGTGTTTGAAACTTGCTAATGGCAGGGCTTTCCCGCTAGAGATTCGGGAGGAGGTCTTATATACCTCTGGTCACAAACATTACCCTTACCTGACGGAGTTGCCCGCATGACCCAATCTTTGAACCGACGCCAATTCACCGCAGGGGTGGCTTTGGCGCCCCTGGCCGCTGGGGGCCTGCTCGCGGGTTGCAACCGCATGCCGGACACGGTGCGCATTGGCGTGGCGCAGCCACTCAGTGGTCCGATTGCAGCGTTGGGCCAGGACTTGCTCAACGGCGTGATGCTGGCGGTCAAGGAGCTGAATGCGGCCAATTTCAGTGTGGACGGCAAGCGGGTCGTGCTGGAGGTGATGACAGTGGATGACAGGTCGGACCCCGAAGTCGGAAAACAGGTGGCCCAGCAACTGGTTGACGGGGGCATCTGCGCTGTGATCGGCCACCTCAACTCAGGCGTCAGTATTCCTGCAGCGCCAATCTACGCAGCCCACGGCATTGCGCAGATTGCCATTTCCACCAACCCCAAATACACCGAGCTGGGTTTTCCGACCACGCTGCGCATGGTGGCCAATGACAATCTGCAGGCGGCGGCGATTGCTTCGTTTTCTGCCGATCAGCTTGGCGGCAAACGCTACGCTACGCTGGACGACGGAACGCCCTATGGCAAAGACTTGGCCGAAGGCACCAACAAGCGCCTGGAAGCCGCAAAAAAGAGCGTCGTGCTGCGCCAGTCGTTTGACGACAAGACGGTGGCTTTTACGGACCTTGCCGCCAAGCTGAAGGCGGAAAACGTCGACGTCATCATCTCGGCGCTCAATGATTTTCAGGTGCTGGCGCTGCTCGAGGAACTCAAGAAGATCAACTACACCACTGTGCGCCTGCTGGGGAGCGACACGGCAAAGACCACCGATCTGCAAAAGGGCGCCGGCATCATTGACGGCATCTACGCCACATCGCCCATTCTTGAGGCCAAGGAATTCACTGCCGGCCCTCAGTTTCTTGAGAAATACGGTGCCGCCTTCGGCAAACCCCCTGCGTACGGTGGTCACTACACCTACGACAGCATGTACGTGCTCTCGCAAGCGCTGCAAATGGCTAAATCAGCCAAGCCCGAAGACATTACGGCAGCGCTGCACAAGATCAACGGCTACGCCCCCGTCACCGGCACCATGAAGTGGGACGAAAAAGGCGAGCAGCGCTACGCTGCGGTGGGCGTGTACGAGCTGCGTCGCGGCAACTGGGAGCTGCGCATGCGCTCCGACCGCTGGTAATAGCGCACGACGAACTGCTACAGCGCCCCTCGCGGGCGCTGTTTGTTTCCAACGTGCCGTGGTGTTGAGCACCGCCCGCAACCCATGGCGCTGCGAAAGACCAGCAACCACCGCGCAAGGGCCGCCCCGCAGCGCTGGTGGTGTCCCCCTCCCGCAGCGCGCAGCGCTGCGAGAGAGGGGGAAGCGGCGAAGCCGCGCAGGGGGGAGTCCCGAATTCAACACTCAATGACATTCACCGCCAGCCCGCCGCGCGAGGTTTCCTTGTAGCGACTCTTCATGTCGGCGCCGGTCTGCACCATGGTGCGGATCACCTGGTCGAGCGACACCTCGTGCCGGCCGTCGCCGCGCAGCGCCAGGCGCGCGGCGTTGATGGCCTTGATGGCGCCCATGGCGTTGCGCTCGATGCACGGGATCTGCACCAGCCCGCCCACCGGGTCGCAGGTCATGCCCAGGTTGTGTTCCATACCGATTTCGGCAGCGTTTTCCACCTGCGCCGGGCTGCCGCCCAGCACTGCAGCGAGCGCGCCCGCCGCCATGCTGCAGGCCACGCCCACCTCGCCCTGGCAGCCGACCTCGGCGCCGGAGAGCGAGGCGTTCTTCTTGTACAGGATGCCGATGGCGCCGGCGGTGAGGAGGAAATCGAGCACGCCTTGCTCGTTCGCGCCGGGCACAAAGTTGCGGTAGTAGTGCAGCACCGCCGGAATCACCCCGGCCGCCCCGTTGGTGGGCGCGGTGACGACACGGCCGCCGGCGGCGTTTTCTTCGTTCACCGCCATGGCGTAGAGGTTGACCCAGTCGAGCATGGCGAGCGGGTCGCGCAGCGCAGCCTCGGGGTGGCTGCACAGGCTTTTGTGCAGCTCGGCCGCCCGGCGGCGCAGTTGCATGCGCCCGGGCAGCTGACCGCTGGCGGCGCAGCCGCGCGTGACCGAGCCCTGCATCACGGCCCAGATGGCGAGCAATCGGCTGCGCACCGCCTCCGGGCTTTGCCGCTGCGCCTCGTTGGCGGCCATGAGCTGCGCGACTGACAGGCCGCTGGCCGCGCACTGCGCCAGCAGTTCGGCGCCGCTGCCAAAGGGGTAGAGCGCGGGCGCGGTGCTGGGCGCGGCGGCGTCGGCGCTGGCATTGACCACGCGCTGGCCCGCAGCGTCCACGACAAAGCCGCCGCCAATCGAATAGAAATCGCTGATTAGCAGCTCCTCATCCGCTGCGCCCAGAGCCGCAAAGCGCATGCCGTTGGGGTGCAGCGGCAGGCTTTTGCGGCGCATCAGCAAATGCTCTTTTTCGACGAAGCGCACCGGGTGCTGGCCCAGCAGAGAAAGGCTTTGCGAGCCGCGAATGGCGTCAATGGCCGGGGCGATGGCTTCGGGGTCGATGCGGTCGGGCTCATGGCCGGCCAGGCCGAGCAGCACGGCGCGATCGGTGCCGTGGCCAATGCCGGTGGCCGAGAGCGAACCAAACAGCTCGACGCGCACGCCGTGCACCGGCGCCAATCCGAGCGCCGATTGCAGTTGGCAGACAAACTGCCGCGCGGCAATCATGGGGCCGACGGTGTGGGAGCTGGACGGCCCGATGCCGATCTTGAACAAATCAAAAACGCTGACAAAGCTGTCTGCAGGCGCGCAATCGTGGGTCATGAAGTGAACGGGCCAGAACGCTGGCCTGTGAAAAAGTGGCAGTGCGCGCACGGTACGCACGCCACCGCCGCCGGGTATGCGCGCTTACCCTGAGGCGCGACGCGGGCCGCGTGCCAAACTTCGACGCAGATAAAGAGAGTGCTATATAAAAAATAGCTGCTTACCCCTATGGGATAAGCGCTAGAGGCTAATTTAATTCAAAATTTTGGCCACGAACAGCGTCCTCTTGTTGCCCATGAAACTTGCTTACATCGCCACGGCGCGTGCCAGCAGCAAGGGGGCATCCCAGGCGCGGATGCGTGGGCGCTGGGTGAGGCATGCGCCTTGCAGCTTGTCGATTTTGTCCAGCACCCGCAGGCCGCCCTGCACCACAAGGCGAAGCTCCCAGCCCGCGCGGCCGGGCAGGCGGTGCACCAGCGGCGCGCCTTCGACCATGCAGCGCCGCGCCCAGCCGGCCAGCTCGGCCACCAGGCGGTCGCTGGCGGGGGTGCGCGGTTGCGCCAGCAAGTCCTCCGCCCGCAGGCCCAGCGCAGCGGCGTCGGCTTGCGGTACGTACCAGCGCTGGCGGGGCAGGTCCACGCTGAGGTCTTGCCAGAAATTGATCAGTTGCAGCGCGGTGCAGATGGCGTCGCTCTGCGCCAGCGCCTGGGCGTCGGCCACGCCATAGAGATGCAGCAGCAGCCGCCCCACCGGGTTGGCCGAGCGGCGGCAGTAGTCGAGCAGTGCTGCGCGGTCGGCGTATGGCTCGGCCGAACGCGTGCGCTCGACGTCCTGGCGGAAGGCGCTGAGCAGGTCAGTCAGCAAAGGCAGCGGCAGGGCGTGGCGCTTGAGGATCGCAGCGAGTGGCGCAAACACCTCGGGCCAGCGCGTGCCGGGCGCGGCGCCACCGGCGACGGCCAGCAGTTCGGTTTCGAAAGCGTTCAGATCCGCCAGGCGCCCGCTTGGCGGGGCGTCGCCTTCGTCGGCGATGTCGTCGGCGGTGCGGGCAAAGGCGTAGATCGCCGCAATCGGGGCGCGCAGCGCTGGCGGACACAGCCAGGAGGCGACGGGGAAGTTCTCGTAGTGCGTCACTGGCAGGGGCGCAGCTGGGGGGCGCTCGGGCGGAGCGGGGGCGTGGTTTGGGTGGGGATCGAGAGGCACCCGGCGATTGTCGCCTGCCGTTTTTGCGCAAAGGTATTGATAACTAACCAGTCAGTCAGTAATAATGCGCAGCTCAAACAACACGCATTCCCATCCATGACGCATCCGCACGCCTCTCACCGTGGGCGCTTCTCGGCGCTTTTGCTCCTCTCCTCGGTGCTGGCGCTGGGTGCGTGCTCGCGCAGCGAGCCGCCGCCCGAGCCGATTCGCGCCGTCAAGTTGTTGACCGTGGGGGTCAGCCCGCTCACCGCGCAGCTGGAATATGCCGGCGAGGTGCGGGCGCGCACCGAGTCGCGCCTGGGATTTCGCGTGCCCGGCAAGATCCTGCAGCGCCAGGCCGAGCTGGGCCAACGGGTGCGCGCCGGGCAGTTGCTGGCGCAGCTTGACCCGCGCGATTTCGAGCTTGCCGCCACGGCGGCGCGGGCGCAGGTGAGCGCGGCGCAGACGCAGCGCGATCTGGCCGCTGCCGACGCCAGGCGCTACGAGGCGCTCAAGGTGCAGAACTTCATCAGCGGCGCCGAGCTGGAGCGCCGCGAGGCCTCGCTCAAGGCTGCGCAGGCGTCGCTCCAGCAGGCGCAGGCCCAGGCGGCATCGCAAGGCAACCAGGCCGCGTACACCCGGCTGCTGGCCGATGCCGATGGCGTGGTCACCGGCATTGACGCAGAGCCTGGGCAAGTGGTGGCCGCTGGCGCCAGCGTGGTGCGCGTGGCGCGCGACGGCGCCCGCGACGTGGTGTTTTCCGTGCCCGAAGACAAGGTCGGGCATATGGCGGTCGGTCAGGTGCTCTCCGTACACAGTTGGTCGGGCGGTGCGCCGCTGTCGGCCACGGTGCGCGAAGTGGCGGCCAGTGCCGACCCAGCCACGCGCACCTTTGCCGTCAAGGCCGCCATTGCGGGCGATGCCGCGCCGCAGCTTGGCGCCACCGTCAATGTGGTTCCGCCCGCGCTTTCGGCCCAAGGGGTGCCGGCCATCTTGTTGCCCACCACCGCGCTCATGCAAGACGGCGGCGGCACGGCAGTGTGGGTGTTCGATGCCACCACCAGCACGGTGCGCGCGCAGCCGGTGCAGGTGGCCACGGCCGATGGAAATCAGGCGGTGATCGCCAGCGGCCTGGCGCCGGGCATGCAGGTGGTGGCTACGGGGGTGCATGTGCTCTCGCCCGGCCAGAAGGTGACGATCTATCAAGAAAAATACGCTCCAGCGCAGGTGCAGCAAGCGCAAGCAGCTACTGAATCGATAGCAAATCAAGCTTTGCCCGCAGCTTCGGCTGCTGCCAAACCATGAGCGCCGGTCTGCCCTCGGGCGAGCCCGCAGCCGGGTTCAACCTCTCGAAATGGGCGCTGGACCACCCTGCGCTGACCCGCTACCTGATGGTGGTGCTGCTGCTGATGGGCGTGTTTGCCTACTTCCAACTCGGGCAGGACGAAGACCCACCGTTTACCTTTCGCGCCATGGTGGTGCGCACCTACTGGCCGGGCGCCACGGCGCAACAGGTCGCAGAACAGGTGACCGACAAGATCGAACGCACGCTGCAGGAGGTGCCGTACGCCGACAAGATCCGCAGCTATTCGAAGCCGGGCGAGTCGCAGATCATTTTCCAGATCAAGGATTCGTCCAAACCGAGCGAGGTGGCGGGCGTCTGGTACGCCGTGCGCAAAAAGATCGGCGACATGCGGGGCGCCTTGCCGCAGGGCGTGCAAGGGCCGTTCTTCAACGACGATTTCGGCGATGTCTATGGCGTGATTTACGCGCTGGAAGCCGAAGGCTTCAGCCTGGCAGAATCCAAGGCCTTTGCCGACGACGTGCGCCAGCAGCTGCTGCGCGTGCCCGACGTGGCCAAGGTGGAGCTCTTTGGCGTGCAGGACGAAAAGCTGTACATCGAAGTCTCGCAGCAGCGTCTGGCGCAGCTGGGCCTGGATATGAGCCAGGTGCTGGCGCAACTCGGCCAGCAAAACGCGGTGGAGAGCGCGGGCGTGGTGCAGACGCCGACGGACCAATTGCAGGTGCGCGTGCAAGGTCAGTTTCAAGCCATTGAAGATCTGCGCGCCATGCCGATTCGCGCGGCATCGGGCCGGCAGCTGCGCCTGGCCGACATTGCCGAGGTGCGGCGCGGTTACGTGGACCCACCCACCGTCAAGGTGCGGCACGACGGGCAGCAGGTGATTGCCATTGGCATTTCCATGGCCAAGGGGGGCGACATCATTGCACTGGGCAAGGCGCTGCATGGCGCGGTGGACCGCATCGACACGCAATTGCCGGCCGGCGTGCGCCTGGTCAACGTACAGGACCAGCCCAAGTCCGTGGCCAGTTCGGTCAATGAGTTTGTCAAGGTGCTCATCGAGGCGGTGGTCATTGTCTTGGCGGTGAGCTTCATCAGCCTCGGCCTGCACAAGCGCAGCGGAGAACAGCGCTGGTGGCGCCGCTGGTACGTCGACCCCCGGCCGGGGCTGGTGGTGGGGATCACGATTCCCTTGGTGCTGGCGGTGACCTTCCTCGCCATGCACTACTGGGACATCGGCCTGCACAAGATCTCGCTGGGCTCGCTCATCATCGCCCTGGGCCTGCTGGTGGACGACGCCATCATTGCCGTCGAAATGATGGTGCGCAAGATGGAGGAGGGCTACGACAAGGTGCGCTCGGCCACTTTCGCCTACGAGATCACCGCCATACCCATGCTGACGGGCACCTTGATCACAGCCACGGGGTTTTTGCCCATTGGGCTGGCCAAGTCGATGACCGGCGAGTACACGTTTGCCATCTTTGCGGTCACCGTCATTGCGCTGGTGATCTCTTGGGTGGTGTCCGTGTACTTTGTGCCCTATCTAGGCACCTTGCTGCTCAAGACGCCGGAGCATGTGCAGCCCCGGCCCGCCGACGGAGAAATCTCGCCCCATCCGCACGAGGTGTTCGACAGCACGTTCTACAACGCCTTTCGCCGCACCGTGCATTGGTGTGTGGCGCACCGCTGGATCACCATTGGCGCGACGCTGGCCATTTTTGCGCTGGGCATCGTCGGCATGGGCCGGGTGCAGCAGCAGTTTTTCCCCGATTCGAGCCGGCCAGAAATCATGGTCGACGTGTGGTTCCCCGAAGGCACCTCGCTTGCCGGCAACGAGGCCGTGACCCAACGCGTGGAAGCGCGCCTGCGCGCCGAGCCGGGCGTGGCCAGTGTCAGCACCTGGGTGGGTTCGGGTGTGCCGCGCTTCTATCTGCCGCTGGACCAGGTGTTTCCGCAGACCAACGTGTCCCAATTCATTGTGGTCGCGAGCGACCTGAAGGTGCGCGAGAAGCTGCGTGTCGCTTTCCCAGCGCTGCTGGCTACCGAATTCCCTGAAGTGCGCGGCCGCGTCAAGCTGCTGCCCAACGGCCCGCCCGTGCCCTACCCGGTGCAGTTCCGTGTCATCGGCCCGGATCCGGCGCAGCTGCGCGTGCGCGCCGACGAGGTCAAGGCCGCACTGCGCGACTCGTCCCAGATGCGCGGCGTGAACGACAACTGGAACGAGTCGGTCAAGGTGATGCGCCTCGACGTGGACCAGGCCAAGGCGCGGGCGCTGGGCGTCACCAGCCAGTCCATCGCCCAGGCGTCGCGCGTCATGCAGTCGGGCATGCCGGTGGGCCAGTACCGCGAGGGCGACAAACTGATCGACATCGTGCTGCGCCAGCCCGCAGACGAGCGCAGCGCCATCACCGACATCGCCAACGCCTACCTGCCGACGGCATCTGGCCAGTCGATTGCGCTGACCCAGATCGCCAAGCCCCACTTCACCTGGGAGCCCGGCGTGATGTGGCGCGAGAATCGCGAGTACGCCATCACCGTGCAGGGCGACGTGATGGAAGGCTTGCAGGGCGCTACCGTGACCAACGCGCTGCTGCCGAGCCTGCGCAAGATCGAGAGCGGCTGGCACGCTGCCGGCCAGAACGCCTACCGCATCGAGGTGGCGGGTGCCGTCGAAGAGAGCGCCAAGGGGTCGGACTCGATTGCCGCCGGTCTGCCGGTGATGCTGTTCATCACCTTTACCCTGCTCATGCTGCAGCTTCACAGCTTTAGCCGCGCGATGCTGGTGTTTCTGACGGGGCCACTCGGGATAGCGGGCGTGGCCGCAGCGCTGCTGCTGCTCGGCCGCCCGTTCGGCTTTGTTGCGCTGTTGGGGGTGATCGCGCTGATGGGCATGATTCAGCGCAACTCGGTGATCCTCATTGATCAGATCGAGCAAGACCGCGCCCGCGGTGTGCCGGCGTGGGACGCCATCGTCGAATCGGCCGTGCGGCGCCTGCGACCCATCGTGTTGACGGCCGCCGCAGCCGTGCTGGCCATGATCCCGCTGTCCCGCAGCGTGTTCTGGGGGCCGATGGCGGTGGCCATCATGGGCGGGTTGATCGTGGCTACGGTGCTCACCCTGCTCGCCTTGCCTGCCATGTACGCAGCGTGGTTTCGGGTGCGCCGTCCGGAGCCGGAGGTGCCTGCATGAAAAGGGCGGACGCGCACAGGTTAAAATCGCGGGCTAACCAGTTTCAAGCGGGCGCCGGGAACGTTTTCCGGCCCTCGTCTGTTTGAAGTGCGCGGGTGGCGAAATTGGTAGACGCACCAGGTTTAGGTCCTGACGCCTTCACGGGCGTGCCGGTTCGAGTCCGGCTCCGCGCACCATCTTTGAAAAGTTTGCGCACGAGCGCAGTGCGCGCCGGCTGACACCGGCGCATGAACGATATTCCTACAGGAGCAGCCATGGCAGTCAACGTTGAAACCCTCGACAAGCTCGAACGCAAGATCACCCTCAACCTGCCCTTGTCGGCCATTCAGGGCGAGGTGGAGACGCGCCTCAAGCGCCTGGCACGCACCGTCAAGATGGACGGCTTCCGTCCCGGCAAGGTGCCGATGAACGTGGTTTCGCAGCGTTATGGCTATTCGGTGCAGTACGAAGTGCTCAACGACAAGGTGGGCGAGGCGTTTTCTCAGGCGGCCAACGAAGCGCAATTGCGTGTGGCCGGCCAACCCCGCATCACCGAGAAGCAGGACGCCCCCGAAGGCGAAGTATCCTTTGACGCCATCTTCGAGGTGTACCCGGAAGTCAAAATTGGCGATCTGGCCGATGCTGAAGTGGAAAAGCTCTCGGCCGAAGTGACCGACAGCGCCATCGACAAGACCGTGGACATCCTGCGCAAGCAACGCCGCAGCTTCGCCCAGCGCGCCATGGACGCTGCCGCCCAGGACGGCGACCGCGTGACGGTCGACTTTGAAGGCAAGATTGACGGTGAAGTCTTTGAGGGTGGCAAGGCCGAAGACTTCCAGTTTCTGGTCGGCGAAGGCCAGATGCTCAAGGAATTCGAGGACGCCGTGCGCGGCATGAAGCCGGGCGAGAGCAAGACCTTCCCGCTGGCCTTTCCCGAGGAATACCACGGCAAGGACGTGGCGGGCAAGACGGCAGACTTCCTGGTGACTGTCAAGAAGATTGAAGCCGCGCATCTGCCCGAAGTGAACGACGCACTGGCCAAGTCGCTGGGCATTGCCGACGGTACCGTCGACGGTTTGCGTGCCGACATCAAGACCAACCTGGAGCGCGAAGTCAAGTTCCGCTTGCTGGCACGCAACAAGCAGGCCGCCATGGACGCGTTGCTGTCCAAGTCGGAACTCGATCTGCCCAACGCCAGCGTCGAAGCCGAGATCGACCGCCTGCGCGAAGCGGCGCGTGCCGACCTCAAGCAGCGCGGCATGAAGGACGCCGACAAGGCCGAAATCCCTGCCGACGTATTCCGTCCGCAGGCCGAGCGCCGCGTGCGCCTGGGCCTGGTGGTGGCCGAACTGGTCAAGGCCAACAGCCTGCATGCCAAGCCTGAGCAGCTCAAAGCACACATCGACGAACTGGCCGCCAGCTACGAGAAGCCGGAAGATGTCGTCCGTTGGTATTTTGGTGACCGCCAGCGTCTGGCCGAAGTGGAAGCCGTGGTTATTGAGACCAACGTGGCGGACTACATACTGGGCAAGGCCAAAGTCAGCGAAAAAACCGTGAGTTTTGAGGAACTCATGGGCCAGCAGGGCTAAGTTCCACCGGTTTTGGGCGCCTGAAGCTGAGCGCCAAGACAAACAAGGGGCTTGTGCTTTCGGGCATGAGCCCCAACTCGTTTCTGGGTACAGTACCCGCCTGATCTGGAGAAAAAATGAGCGCACTGGAAACACAAGCCCTGGGCATGGTCCCCATGGTGATCGAGCAGTCGGGCCGCGGCGAGCGGTCTTACGACATTTATTCCCGCCTGTTGAAAGAGCGCGTTATCTTTCTGGTGGGCGAGGTCAACGACCAGACGGCCAACCTGGTGGTGGCCCAGCTGCTGTTCCTGGAGAGCGAGAATCCCGAAAAGGACATTTCGTTCTACATCAACTCCCCCGGTGGCAGCGTGACGGCTGGCATGGCCATCTTTGATACCATGAATTTCATCAAGCCCGATGTCTCGACGCTGTGCTGCGGCTTTGCGGCCAGCATGGGCGCGTTCCTGCTTGCAGCTGGTGCCAAGGGCAAGCGCTTTTCACTGCCCAACTCCAAGGTCATGATCCACCAGGTGCTGGGCGGCGCACGCGGCCAAGCCACAGACATCGAGATTCACGCCCGCGACATCCTGCGTACCAAGGACCAAATGAATCGCATCCTGGCCGAGCGTACTGGCCAGACGCTGGAAAAGATCAAACAGGATACGGAGCGCGACTACTTCCTGACCGCCGACGAAGCCAAGGACTACGGCCTGATTGATCAGGTGATCTCCAAGCGCCCCTGAGCCTTGCCCTTTCCCTCAGAACGGCGTTTCCCGCCTGGGGAAGCGCCGTTTGCATTTCGTTATCATTCCTTTCACTTTTCACAAAAATACAAGGCAACGTTCCCATGGCCGAGAAAAAAGGCTCCTCCAGCGAAAAAACGCTTTACTGCTCGTTCTGCGGCAAGAGCCAGCACGAGGTGAAGAAGTTGATCGCCGGACCATCGGTCTTTATCTGCGAAGAGTGCATCGACCTGTGCAACGAGATCATCCGTGACGAACTGCCCTCAGCAGACGCCGAGAGGCTGGCACGCAGCGAGCTGCCCACGCCCGCAGATATCAAGGCCAACCTGGACAATTACGTCATCGGGCAGGAAGTCGCCAAGCGCACGCTGGCGGTGGCGGTCTACAACCATTACAAACGCCTGCGCTACAAAGAGAAGGCGGGCAAGGACGACGTAGAACTCTCCAAGAGCAATATCCTGCTCATTGGTCCGACAGGCTCGGGCAAGACGCTGCTGGCCCAGACGCTGGCCCGCATGCTTGACGTTCCCTTCGTGATGGCGGATGCCACCACGCTGACCGAAGCGGGTTACGTTGGCGAAGACGTTGAGAACATCGTGCAAAAGCTGCTGCAAAGCTGCAATTACGAGGTCGAACGCGCCCAGCGCGGCATCGTCTACATCGACGAAATCGACAAAATCTCGCGCAAGTCGGACAACCCCAGCATCACGCGCGACGTTTCGGGCGAAGGCGTGCAGCAGGCTTTGCTCAAGCTCATCGAAGGCACCATGGCCAGCGTGCCGCCGCAAGGCGGGCGCAAGCACCCCAACCAGGATTTTTTGCAGATCGACACGACCAACATCCTGTTCATTTGCGGCGGCGCCTTTGCCGGTCTGGAAAAAGTCATTGAGAACCGAACCGAGGCTTCGGGTATCGGTTTTGGCGCTGCGGTGAAAAGCAAGAAGCAGCGCGCACTGTCGGAAGTGTTCCAGGACATCGAGCCGGAAGACCTGATCAAGTTCGGTTTGATTCCCGAGCTGGTGGGACGCATGCCGGTGGTGACGGCTTTGGCCGAACTGCACGAAGACGCGCTGGTGCAAATTCTTACCGAGCCCAAGAACGCGCTGGTCAAGCAGTACAGCAAGCTGCTCGCCATGGAAGGCGCCGAGCTGGAAATTCGCCCCGCGGCGCTCAAAGCCATCGCCCGCAAAGCGTTGGCCCGCAAAACGGGTGCGCGTGGCCTGCGCTCGATCCTGGAGCAGACCTTGATCGGCACCATGTTCGATCTGCCCAACAGCAGCAACGTGGAAAAAGTTGTGGTGGATGAATCAACCGTCGAGGAAAACAAGCCGCCACTGCTGGTTTACCGGGAAACCGCCAAAAAGGCGTGACCCCTTGCTGTCCTGCGGGACAGCTTGAAAACTGGGGTTCACGGACCATATTGGCAAGACTTTCACAAGGATTTTGATGTCCGGACATACCCCCCTTCCCGCCGAGCCGCTTGTGCTGCCTTTGCTGCCCCTGCGCGACGTGGTCGTCTTTCCCCACATGGTGATTCCGCTGTTTGTCGGGCGCGCCAAGAGCATCAAGGCGCTTGAGCTGGCCATGGAGAGCGACCGCCGCATCATGCTGGTGGCGCAAAAGGCCGCTGCCAAGGACGAACCCTCTGTGACCGACATGTTCGACGTCGGCTGCGTCTCCACCATCCTGCAAATGCTCAAACTCCCTGACGGCACCGTGAAGGTGCTGGTCGAGGGGCAGCAGCGCGCCAAGGTGGGTGAGATCGAGGATCTTGAAACGCATTTTTCGGCCACCGTGGTGCCGGTGGAAGTGCTCGATGCGAAAACCCGGCCCAGCGAAATCGAAGCGCTGCGCCGTGCGGTGATGCAACAGTTCGACCAGTACGTCAAGCTCAACAAGAAGATCCCGCCAGAGATTTTGACGTCCATCTCCAGCATTGATGATCCAGGCCGCCTGGCGGACACGATTGCTGCGCATCTCCCGCTCAAGCTTGAGAACAAGCAGGCGGTGCTCGATCTGTCGGAGGTCAAAGGCCGGCTGGAGAATCTGTTCGAACAGCTCGACCGCGAAGTCGACATTCTCAACGTCGACAAAAAGATCCGTGGACGCGTCAAGCGCCAGATGGAAAAGAACCAGCGCGACTTCTATCTGAACGAGCAGGTCAAGGCGATCCAGAAAGAGCTGGGTGAAGGCGAAGAAGGCGCAGACCTCGACGAAGTCGAAAAGAAAATCAGGCTGGCCAAAATGCCCGCTGAAGCGCGCAAGAAGGCCGAGAGCGAACTGAAAAAACTCAAGCTTATGTCGCCGATGTCGGCCGAGGCGACCGTGGTGCGCAATTACATCGACGTGCTGGCTTCACTCCCATGGAGCAAAAAGACCAAGATTAAGCACGACCTGGGCAACGCTGAAGAGGTGCTCAACGAAGACCACTACGGGCTCGACAAGGTCAAGGACCGCATTCTCGAATACCTTGCAGTGCAGCAGCGCGTGGACAAGGTCAAAGCACCCATCTTGTGCCTGGTAGGGCCACCGGGTGTGGGCAAGACTTCACTGGGCCAGTCGATTGCCAAGGCCACAGGCCGCAAGTACGTGCGCGTGGCCTTGGGTGGCATGCGCGATGAGGCCGAAATCCGTGGCCATCGGCGCACCTACATTGGCGCCATGCCGGGCAAAGTGCTGCAGAGCCTGGGCAAGGTGGGCACCCGCAACCCGCTGTTCCTGCTCGATGAAATCGACAAGCTGGGCACGGACTTTCGGGGCGACCCATCCAGCGCGCTGCTGGAGGTGCTCGACCCCGAGCAAAACCACACCTTTGGCGATCACTACGTCGAGGTCGATTTCGATCTGAGCGACGTGATGTTCGTCGCCACGTCCAACTCGATGAACATTCCGTCGGCCTTGCTTGACCGAATGGAAGTGATTCGACTCTCGGGGTATACCGAAGACGAGAAGGTCAACATCGCCATGAAATATCTGTTGCCCAAGCAGATGCAAAACAACGGCGTGAAGGATGAAGAACTGGAAATCACCGAGAGCGCGGTGCGCGACATGGTGCGTTACTACACGCGCGAAGCGGGTGTGCGCTCGCTGGAGCGCGATCTCTCCAAGATTTGCCGCAAGGTCGTCAAGGGACTGCTGCTCAAGAACATCGAGCCGCGCGTCGTTGTGTCTGCTGACAACTTGCCCGACTTCCTCGGGGTGCGCAAGTACACCTACGGCCGTGCCGAAGACCAGAACCAGGTTGGCCAGGTGGTGGGGTTGGCCTGGACGGAAGTGGGCGGCGATCTGCTGACCATCGAAGCCGTGACCATGCCCGGCAAAGGGGTCATCACGCGCACCGGCTCGTTGGGCGACGTGATGAAGGAATCGGTTGAAACCGCGCGCACCGTGGTGCGCAGCCGGGCGCGTTCGCTGGGCATCAAGGACGAAGCCTTTGAGAAGCGTGACCTGCACGTGCACGTGCCCGACGGTGCAACGCCCAAGGACGGTCCCAGTGCCGGCGCTGCAATGGCGACGGCTCTGGTGTCTGCGCTGACCGGTATCCCGGTGCGGGGCGATGTGGCCATGACCGGTGAGATCACCTTGCGTGGTGAGATCACAGCCATCGGCGGGCTCAAGGAAAAGCTGCTGGCGGCTTTGCGCGGCGGTATCAAGACGGTGTTGATTCCGCAGGAGAACATGAAGGACCTGCAGGAGATCCCCGACAACGTCAAGACCGGCCTGGAGATCGTGCCAGTGCGCTGGATCGACAAGGTGCTTGAACTGGCCCTGGAGCACAAGCCCGTTGCCCTGACCGACGAAGAGGTTGCGGCTGCAGCAGTTGCTGCCGCCGAAAAAGCGGCCCAGAAGAGCGGCGTGGAAGCTGTAAAGCACTGATTTGCACCGCAAATGGCCCAAAAATTTGCGCTACAATTTCAGCCTGCCAGCACATTTGTTCTAGAATAGCAGGCTGCAGACATCGCGGGAATAGCTCAGTTGGTAGAGCGCAACCTTGCCAAGGTTGAGGTCGAGAGTTCGAGACTCTTTTCCCGCTCCAGATTTTTGAGAAAAGGGAAGCGCAGGCTTCCCTTTTTTACGAAGCAGGGCTTTGGGCGCGGTAGCAAAGCGGTTATGCCCCGGATTGCAAATCCGGTTAGCGCGGTTCGACTCCGCGCCGCGCCTCCAGATTTTCTGCGCGCTGCCTTCACTGTTTGTGGAGAGCGGCGAAAAGTTGAGGTAGAATTTAAGGCTTGTCGATGCGCTGCTTTGCTGATGTTAAGCAGCGAATTGCCAAACCAATGCGGGAATAGCTCAGTTGGTAGAGCGCAACCTTGCCAAGGTTGAGGTCGAGAGTTCGAGACTCTTTTCCCGCTCCAGTTCAAAAAGGGAAGCTTCGGCTTCCCTTTTTCGTTGGTCGCCGCACAATGATTGCTTCTGTGCCGCGCGTGCGTTGCACAGCAGCTTGTGCGAGGTTACGCTGCAGGTCGGCCCGGCTTTTCGAGTGCCCCGATGGTGAAATTGGTAGACACTGCGGACTTAAAATCCGCCGCTTCTCGAAAGAGGGCGTGCCGGTTCGACCCCGGCTCGGGGCACCACCAAGAATTTATCATGTCAAATTTCAACGCTCCCTTCGAAATCCATCTGCACGGCGATGTGCCGCTGCGACCTGAAGTCGCTTATGAGCAGTTGCAGGAAGCGCTCAAGCCGCTCTGGAAGTATTCTGGCGCGCGCTCCCTGGCCGATGGCGCAGCCAGCGCGTACGAAGAAGAGCCGGGCATTGAGTTCGATGCCAAGCGCCATCTGCTGCAAATGTGCTGGACGGTGCGTGGCGACGACGATTTCCGCCAGTCGCTCGATGAGATGTGCATGAACCTCAATGATCTGGCCGATCAAGGCGCGGCCATCGAGGTCACGTTCTACGACGTCGAATTCGACGAAGACGACGAAGAGGAAGAGGGTGACTCGCGCGACGATTTCACCATCGTTTTCGTCGGGCCCACGCCGGCCGCCATCATGCAGGTTCAGCGCGATCTGCTGGTACAGGATGTCGTCAACATGATGGAGCGCCATTTCGATGGCGCCGAATTGGGCGGCGTGGTGGCCGAGATTGACAAGCTTTTCACCCAGCGCTTTGATGCGCTGGTCAACTCGCTGGAAATCGGCCGGCCTCCACGCGGTCCCGGAGGTTCGGGCGGCGCCGGCGGCAGCCACGGTGGTGGGGGCGGTCGCCGCCCGCGCCACCTGCACTGAGTTGACCAACGCCAAGCTCCCGCTGCTTTCCCGCTTGCTGGGCGCCTATCCGGCCTCGTTGCAAGACCAGGTTGGGGAATTGCTGGCCGGCGAAGGCGAGGCGCTGGCCGGTGTGCTGCTGCGCAAATACCCGCAGGTGCACCGGGTACGCAGCGACAAAGCCTTGTTCGACTATGTGGCGGATCTCAAGGCGCGCCATCTGCGCAGCACGCCGCCACTGCACAAGGTGCTATTCGACAACAAGCTGCATGTACTTCGCCATGCGCTCGGTCTGCATGTGAGCACCGCCCGCGTCCAGGGCAACCGGCTAAGCACCCGGCGCGAAATCCGCATTGCATCGTTGTTTCGGCAAGTTCCGGAAGACTTTTTGCACATGATCGTGGTGCACGAGCTGGCGCACCTGCGCGAATCGAACCACGACAAGGCGTTCTATCAGCTGTGCGAGCACATGGAGCCGCGCTACCACCAGTTGGAGTTCGATCTGCGCACTTATCTGGTGTACTGCGAGCACAGCGGCAAGCGCCTGTGGATACAGGATACTCCTGAAAAGATAGCTGCTAAAGCTTGATACGTAAGCGCTAGAAGCTTGTTTGACCAAATTTTTTGCCGTGCGCAGCCAGCGTGCGTGCACGAACCCTGAGGCCCAGCCAGCGCTGCGCTGCCATGTCGAGCGGGGCTGCCGAGCCGGTGGTCAGAAGGCAAACGTCTGTGTGCTGGGTGAGGGGGGCAGCGATTGCAGGCGGCCTGCATTGGCGAGCAGGCGGCGCGTCTGGCGGGCCACCGGCTCGCCGGTGCTCAGAATCTGTACCTTCGGCCCCAGCAGTTGCTGCAGCGCGTCCTGCGCAAACACGTAGTGGGTGCAGCCCAGAACCAGCGTATCGGTCTCGCCCGCCTTGTTGCCCCAGGGGCCCAGGGTGTCCACGTAGCGGCGGCACAGCTCCAGCGTCTTTGCCGCGTCGGCGGCAGCGTCTTGTGGGGCGCAGGCCGCCTGGGCTTCGATGGCGCTGGCCAGGCCGTCGCAGGCCTGTATTCGGCAACGCACTTGCGGCGGCAAGGCAGCAATCAGGCGCCCAAACCGCGCGCTGGAGACGGTTCCGCGCGTGGCCATGACGGCGATACGCCCCGACTGCGTGGCGCTGGCGGCGGGTTTGAGAGCGGGCTCCACCCCCACCAGAGGCAACAGCGGGTAGCGCTGGCGCAAACTGTCCATGGCCGCAGCCGTGGCCGTGTTGCAGGCCACCACCAAGGCCTTGGCGCCGTGCTGTTGCACGAGGTAGCGCGCCAGCGTATGCGTGCGCCGCGCCACGAACGCATCGCCGCGCTCGCCGTAGGGCGCGTGGCCGGTGTCGGCCAGATAGACGAAGCGCTCGGCGGGCAACTCGGCGCGAAGCGCCTGCAGCACGCTCAGGCCGCCAATGCCGCTGTCGAAGACGCCGATGGGTGCATTGCGCACCCGCTCAGCCGCCGCATCTGCCCCGTTCAAGCGGGCCTCAGGCGCTGGCCAGTTCGATGAAGTTTCCCGCCGCAATGCGCTTTTGCCATTCGACCGGGCCGGTCATGTGGACGCTGGTACCGCCAGAGTCGACGGCCACGGTCACGGGCATGTCGACCACGTCGAATTCGTAAATGGCTTCCATGCCCAGGTCTTCAAAGCCCACCACCTTGGCATGCTTGATGGCCTTGGAGACCAGGTAAGCCGCGCCGCCGACAGCCATCAGGTAGGCCGACTTGTGGTTTTTGATGGCTTCGATAGCCTCCGGGCCGCGCTCGGACTTGCCGATCATGGCGATCAGGCCGGTTTGCGACAGCATCATGTCGGTGAACTTGTCCATGCGCGTAGCGGTGGTGGGGCCGGCAGGTCCGACGACTTCGTCCCGCACCGGGTCCACCGGACCCACGTAGTAGATGACGCGGTTGGTGAAGTCCACCGGCAGCTTCTCGCCCTTGGCCAGCATGTCCTGGATGCGTTTGTGCGCGGCGTCGCGCCCTGTCAGCATCTTGCCGTTCAGCAGCAAGGTTTCGCCAGGCTTCCAACTGGCCACGTCGGCAGGAGTCAGCGTATTGAGGTCAACGCGCCGGCTCTTTTGCGTGTCGGGCAACCACTCCACCTTGGGCCAGAGGTCGAGCGAGGGCGGGTCGAGGTAGACCGGGCCCGAGCCGTCCATGACGAAATGCGCATGGCGCGTGGCGGCGCAGTTGGGGATCATGGCCACTGGCTTGCTGGCGGCGTGCGTGGGGTACATCTTGATTTTCACGTCGAGCACGGTGGTGAGACCCCCCAGGCCCTGGGCGCCAATGCCCAGGGCGTTGACCTTGGTGAACAGCTCCAGGCGCAGCTCTTCGGTCTGCGTCAGCGCTTCGCCGCGCGCAGATTTGGCTTGCAGCTCGTACATGTCCAGGTCGTCCATCAGGCTTTCCTTGGCCATCAGTACGGCCTTTTCTGCCGTGCCGCCAATGCCGATGCCCAGCATGCCGGGCGGGCACCAGCCAGCGCCCATCGTGGGCACCGTTTTGAGCACCCAGTCGACCACGCTATCGCTGGGATTGAGCATGATCATCTTGCTTTTGTTCTCCGACCCGCCGCCCTTGGCCGCGAGCGTGATGTCGAGCTTCTTGCCCGGAACAATCTCGGTAAAGATCACAGCCGGCGTGTTGTCCTTGGTGTTCTTGCGGGCAAACAGCGGGTCGGCGACCACGCTGGCGCGCAAGGTGTTGCCTGGATGGTTGTAGCCACGGCGCACGCCTTCGTTGATGGCGTCATCCAGGCTGCCGGTAAAGCCTTCCCAGCGCACATCCATGCCCACCTTGAGGAAGACATTGACGATCCCGGTATCCTGGCAAATCGGCCGGTGGCCGGTGGCGCTCATCTTGCTGTTGGTCAAGATCTGTGCCATCGCGTCCTTGGCGGCCGGGCTTTGTTCGCGTTCGTACGCACGCGCCAGATGGGCGATGTAGTCGGCCGGGTGGTAGTAGCTGATGTACTGCAACGCAGCAGCGACGGATTCAATCAGGTCTTCTTGGCGAATGAGGGTGGTCATGGCGGGGAATGCTGTGGGAGGGTCGCGAAACATGGAATTATCGCGCCGCTGCCTTGCGCAGGGCTGTCGCTGTCCTTTCGAGCGCCCCTCTCGCAGACCTTGCTGCCCCACGCACGCTATGCTGTTGCTTGGCCGCAGCGCCGGCCGATGCAACGCCAAGGAATCCTGCCATGTCTGCTCTTCGCCCCTCCGCCACGCGCACCGAGCGCGATACCTTTGGTCCCATTGACGTGCCGGCCGATCGATTGTGGGGCGCGCAGACCCAGCGCTCGCTGCAGCACTTCGATATCTCGGGCGAGCGCATGGCGCCCGAGCTGCTGCGTGCGTTGGCGCAGGTCAAACGCGCCAGTGCCTATGTGAACCAGTCGCTGGGTCTGCTGGATGCCGCCAAGACCACGGCCATCGTTGCGGCGGCCGATGAGGTGATTGCCGGGCGTCATGCGGACGAGTTTCCGTTGGTGGTCTGGCAGACCGGTTCGGGTACGCAGACCAACATGAACATGAACGAAGTGCTGGCCAACCGCGCCAGCCAGTTGCTGGGCGGCATGCGCGGAGAAACGCGGCTGGTGCACCCCAACGACGAGGTGAACAAAAGCCAATCGAGCAACGATGTGTTTCCCACCGCCATGCATGTGGCGGCGGTGGATGCGCTGGTGCGCAAGCTTTTGCCCGCGCTCCAGGCCCTGCGCATTACCTTGGGAAACAAGGCCGAGGCATTTTCGGGCATTGTGAAAATTGGTCGCACCCACCTGCAGGACGCCACGCCGATTACGCTGGGTCAGGAGATTTCTGGTTGGGTGGCGCAGTTGCAGCACGCCGAACAGCATGTGCGCGCTGCACTGCCGCACCTGGGTGAGCTGGCGCTGGGCGGCACGGCGGTGGGCACCGGCTTGAACGCGCCACAGGGTTACGCCGTGGCCGTGGCGCAGGAACTCGCAGACCTGACTGGGCTGCCGCTGTGCACCGCGCCCAACAAGTTCGAGGCGCTGGCCAGTTGCGACGCGCTGGTGCAGGCGCATGGCGCGCTCAAGGGGCTGGCCGCCAGTCTGATGAAAATCGCCAACGACGTGCGCTGGCTTGCCAGCGGGCCACGCAGCGGGCTGGGCGAAATCGCCATCCCCGAGAACGAACCGGGCTCCTCCATCATGCCCGGCAAGGTCAACCCCACGCAGTGCGAAGCACTGACCATGCTGTGCTGCCAGGTGATGGGCAATGATGTGGCCATCAACATCGGCGGCGCGTCGGGCAACTTCGAACTCAACGTCTTTCGCCCCATGGTGATCCACAATTTTCTGCAAAGCGTGCGCCTGCTGGCAGATGGCATGGCCAGCTTTGACCACCACTGCGCCCAAGGCATCGAGCCGCGCCGCGAGCGCATTGCTGAACTGCTGGAGCGATCGCTGATGCTGGTAACAGCCTTGAACACGCACATTGGCTACGACAAGGCTGCGCAGATCGCCAAGGCAGCGCACAAAGGAGGTTTGAGCTTGCGCGAAGCTGCCGTGGCCAGCGGCCACCTGACGGCAGAAGAGTTCGACGCCTGGGTGCGGCCGGAGGATATGGTTTAGGGCCGGATTCACGCACCCTGCTGCGTGGCCCCGGTGGCGTCAGGGCCAATGGCGCAGCCTCTGCGTACGGCGTTACACTAAACATTCCTTTTTAATGAATCTTTAAATTTCCGCACCATGAACGCCCACGTCCACACCTCGCCCGACGCCATTTACCCCTTCGATGCGCGCGGCGTTGCCAAGCGTTTTCGCCATGCTGCCATCTTTGGCGCACTCGATTCCTTGCATCCCGGCGAAACCATGCGTTTCGTCAATGACCATGACCCGCTGCCTCTGCTGCAGCAACTGCAGGCACGCTATGGCGATGCGGTGCAAATCACCTACCAACAGCGCGATCCAGGCGCCATCGTGATCGATTTCGTACGGGTGTAGGCGCCGAATTGGGCGCATCCAAGCCGATTGGATGCGCCTGGGTGAGCGGTTGCCACCGCCTCGCCTGAGGCGTGAGGCAGGCGCACAAGCCGAGAGTGCGTATCAAAAAATGCTATAAAATAAATAGCTGCTTTCTGTTTGCCAGTAAGCGCTAGAGGCCAATTTATCTATGAATTTTCGCCTGATGCAGGCAACGGTAGTTTGGCGTTCAGGCTCTGCCAGGGCAAGGCGATCACCGCACTGGCCAAGCGCTCAATGTCTGCTGGCGTGAGTGCCGGCGCAGCGACGCTCTGGCGCTCTTCCCATTGCTGCAAATTCGTGCCTTGCGAGCGTGCGTACAGCGGGTCGTAGTGCCGGGCCATCAGCTCAGCAAACAGCGCAGCCAGGTTGCGCCCGTGCGCCCAGGCTTGCCAGCGTGCGATGACCTCGCCGCCGTGCAGTTCCCGCAAGTTGTGCAGCTGATGTGCCAGCAGCTGCGGGTCGTCGCCCAGGTTGGCGTAGTCGCGCAGCAGAAAATCAAGCCGCGCCTCGGGGCTGGCCACTATCTCCACGCACGGGCTGGCGCGCAGGCGCAGCATCAACGCGGGTGGCACGCTGATTCTTCCAATGCGACTGCTTTCCGCTTCCACGTACACCGGCTGCGTTGCATCGAAGGCTTCGATCGCATCGGCCAGCGCCGTCTCAAACGCGGTTTGCGCGGGCTGCGCCACGCCTGGCCAGCCGCCCAGCACGGAACCCCGGTGGCGTGCCAGCCCTTCCAGGTCCAGCGTCTGCGCGCCTTGCTCCGCCAGCGCCTGCAGCACACGCGTCTTGGCGCTGCCCGTCGGTCCGCAGAGCACGCGCAGATGCAGCTGCGGCGCCAGCGTATCAATCTGCGTGATCACATGGCGGCGCCAGGCCTTGTAGCCGCCAGACAATTGCTGCGCGTCCCAGCCCACCAGACGCAGCCAGGTCACCATGGAACCGCTGCGCATGCCACCGCGCCAGCAATAGACCAGCGGGCGCCAAACGGCGGGCTGCTCGGCAAAGCGTTCGCGCAAATGGCGCGCCAGGTTCGCGGCCACCATGGCGCCGCCTACTCGCCGCGCCTCGAATGCCCCCTGTTGCTTGTAGAGCGTGCCGACGATGCGTCGCTCTTCATCGTCCAGCACCGGGCAGTTGATGGCGCCGGGCAGGTGATCGACGGCGAACTCGGCCGGCGAGCGGGCGTCGATGATCGTGTCGAACCCATGGCGATCCCCAACGCAGACCGGGCCTCGGCGGCTCATGGGAAAACCTGGGCTACAGGCACCAAAAGAGGAAAGGGGAGCGGACTGGACACGGAAGCGGCGAGAAAAATACTGGACAAGTTCAAGAGGCTTGTGATGGCGCGGGCGCGTCCATCATGCGGGCCACGTAACGGGCGATCAAATCGACTTCCAGGTTGACGGAAGAGCCCGCCGAAAGCCTGCTTAGCGCGGTGTTCTCCACGGTGTGCGGAATCAGGTTGATGCTCGCTTCACAGCCCTCTGCACTATCCGCAATGCGGTTCACCGTGAGACTGACGCCATTGACCGTGATCGAGCCCTTGTAAGCCAGGTAGCGCGCCAGATCCGGCGGTGCCAGTACGCGCAGTTCCCAACTCTCGCCCACGGGTGCAAAGTGCATGACCCGGCCCACCGCATCGACATGGCCCGAAACCAGGTGTCCACCGAGCCGATCGTTGGCGCGCAGGGCCTTTTCAAGGTTGACGGCGCCCAGTGCTGCCAATCCCGCAGTCTTGTTGAGCGATTCGGCAGAGATATCGATGGAAAAGCGCCCGCCCGCCGCGTCCAGGCTGGTGACGGTCATGCAGGCGCCATTGATCGCAATGCTGTCACCCAATCCAACATCCGTCAGAAAGGTCGGCTCGCAATGGATGGTCAGGCGCTTGCCGTGCGCGGACGAGCCGCCCAGCGACTGTACTTCGGCGATCTGGCCGACATGGGTGATGATTCCAGTGAACATGGCGTTATTGTCGCAGCGCAGCACTGCGGGGCGGCACGGCCCGGATCAAAACCATGGCGGATGCTGGAATCGCGCCAGCACCCGCAGGTCCGGCCCGATCATCTGCGTGCTGTGAAACTCCAGCGCCAGTCCATCCGCCAGGGATTCGAGTGGCGCCAGATCGGCCATGCCGCGCCCAGGGCCTAGCATGCGGGGTGCCAGATACAGCAGCAGTTCGTCCACGAGCCCTTGGCGCAGCAGGGCGCCATTGAGCCGGTAGCCTGCTTCCACGTGCAACTCGTTTACGCCGCGTTGCGCCAAATCGTGCAGTGCGCCGTGCAAATCGACCTGGCCCGCGGAGCCTGGCAGCAGCACGGCGGTGGCGCCCCGCGCTTCCAGGGCTGCCTTGCGAGTCGAAAACCCTGGGTCCAACGGGCCTGCGGCGTAGATCAGGCACGTGCGATCAGCTGCGAACAAGTGGGCATCTGGGGGCGTTTCCAAGCGACTGTCCAGGACCACAGATTTGGGCTGGCGCGGTGTTGGCACTTCACGTACATCGAGGCGCGGGTTGTCGGCCAGCACCGTGCCAATACCTGTCATCACCGCGCATGCCCTGGCACGCCAGGAATGGCCATCGGCCCGCGCCTCAGCTGAGGTGATCCACTGGCTGGCGCCATTGGTGAGCGCGGTGGTGCCGTCGAGCGATGCGGCCACTTTCACGCGCACCCAAGGCAGACCCCGCGCCATGCGGCTGAAAAACCCGATATTGAGTTCGCGTGACTCGGCGGCACCCGGTCCCACTTCCACCGCCACACCCGCAGCACGCAAGCGGGCAAAACCCTGGCCGGCCACCAGGGGGTTCGGATCTTCGAGCGAGGCAACCACTTTGGCCACACCTGCGGCAATCAGCGCATCACAGCACGGCCCCGTACGTCCCTGGTGCGCGCAGGGCTCCAGCGTGACGTAGGCGGTGGCCCCACGAACATCCGCGCCAGCCGCCTGCGCATCGCGCAGCGCCATCACTTCGGCGTGGGGGCCACCTGCTTGTTGTGTGAAACCCTGGCCCAGAATCGTACCGTCGGATGCTGCAATGACGCAGCCGACACGGGGGTTGGGGCTGGAAAGATAAAGCGCCTGAGCGGCGAGCCCAAGCGCTTGGTTCATGAGGGGCGCTGTGGTGGTCATGGCGCCGGGGATGGTAGCGCAGGGGTTATTTGCCCCAGCACGTATCGTCGTAGCCAGAGTCAGTAGGTTTCTTACCGTTGGCTGTGCGAGCGCCTGTGTTGTCCAGGGTGTAGATGCCGCACTTGTCGCCGACCTGGGGGGTTCCAGCCTTCGGCGTGGCGCTCAATGTAAATGTCGTTCCATTGGACACCGCAGCAATGTCGTACCGACCCCCAGGCACCTTCGTCAAATTGGTCGGGAATTGGACCGTAAGCGGGTAGGTGCCACGCGCCGTGGCAGCCCGCTCCATCCATTGCGCGGCCTGCAATAGGCCGGCGCGGGCCTCCGCACGATGTCCGCGCCGAATAAATTCGGCATAGCTTGGGTACGCCACGGCAGCAAGAATGCCGACGATCGCTACCACGATCATCACCTCGATCAGCGTAAAGCCCTGCTGACGCTGGCGACCATGAGAAAAAGTTGTTGCACGCGACATGATGATGCCCAAGGTCATTGCAGTTGGCGCCAGCTGGGGCGCATGGGTTGTTCAGGCATGCGGGCGAGTTCGTCGGGCTTGCCGTCGCCGCCCGAAATCGTGATCTTATCCTTGCCTGCCACGACACTGACCGCGCCCGGAGGCAGCGTCATCCGCGATGCATCCTTGTCCGGGCCGCTGTTATAAAGACCATCGCCGTTGGTGTCCATCACCTGCACGCTTGGGCGCTTGCCGTCCATGATGTTCATCAGCGTGAGGTACTGCTTTTCCGGAGTACCCGCCGGTTCGCAAGATTCCTCCGTGCTGCCATTGCCACCGTAGGCGGGTGTCGTGGAGAACACCATCAGATTGTTGCTGGCGTCAAAGAAGTTGATCGGTTTGAGAACCCGTTCGCCGGTTACCTGGAAGTTGAAATACCAGCCCTTGTTCAGCGGTTTTGTCGTGTCGACATAGTTGACGGAATTTTGCGTCATCTGCCAGAACGTCCGTGCCGAGCTTTTGCCTTGGCCGGCGATCGCGCCACCGACGAGATCCTGCTGCACCAGATTGCTTGCTACAACAGCGGTTGGGATCGCGCCGCCACCGGTCGGGTTTGCGGCAGTCTTTGGAGCGGTGTTGGTATTGATGACGACATGGCCTGAGTCCAAACGGTATTTGGTGTTGTCCAACACAGAATACACGGACTGCACATCCGTACTGCTGCGATCGTTGTCGGTGAGATTAACGCCAGTCCCAAAGGCCACCATCATTCCACCGGCACCCCGGTCGTTGGGCTTGACGACTGGCGGGGCGGTAATGGCTTGGCGCTTGCCCAAATAGCTGGCGGTAAACAGAGGGGTGCAGATCGCCGTGGTGCATGGGGTCGTGCTCGCACTTCCCCAGACAGCAACCCCCCAGTTGGAAGCGGTAGCGCTCGTAAGATCGAACTTCCAGAGATTGCCCTTGAGGTCGCCAGCGTAGGCGATGTCTACCTTGCCGTCGCTGTCAATGTCGACCAGCCTGGGCGCCGAAAGACCATTGGCAATCACGTTGGCGTCTGTCGTCGGATTTACCGGCGTGCTCAGAACCTGGGAACCGGTAGCAACGATGCGTTTGAGCTCCCGAACTCCGTTGACCTTGTTGGTGTCGTCGAGATATTGGATCAGCAGAACGGGACGCTCGTTCTTGCTGTTGTAGCCATTTCCCATCACGACCGCCCAGCGGCCGTCGTTCATCAGCGCCACCTGGCTGGACTTGAATGGGTTGTTGTCGTCGACCACGGGGGCCGCAAAGATGTGGCCAATATCCTCGTCGTCGCTGGGCGAGGTCAAGGGTTCGCTGGGATGCAGCGTCCGGTCCAGCACGACCAGGCTGGCGGCGTTACCGGTGGTGAACGTCGACGCAACGCTGCCGTCCTTGCTGCCCGGCTGGGTCACATCGAGGATGAAATACCCCTTGCCACCTGCGCCCAGCGTTCCTACCAGCAAAGTGCGCCAATCGGACGGGTTTCCAACAGCCGCCACATTTGCATCGCCCGTGAACGGTGATCCATCGACAAAGTAACGATGCGAATAACCGGGATCGCTGAGTTTTTTCAGTTCAGGGATGACGGCCTTGGGAACGTAGGCGATCTGCTCTTGCCCGGTTTTGGCCGAAAACCCATGCAGCATGCCATCGTTGCCGCCCACGTAAATCATCGGCAGCCGGTCTCTATGCAAGGCGGAAAAGGCCTTGTATCCCGTGAAAAAGTAGTTGCTTGGCGGCGCGTCAACGTACCACACGTTGGAATTGACGATGTCGCCTTGCCGCGAGTCGCGAACGCGGAAGGGCAGCGTGCCGCCTTCCTTGGTGCGGTCCCCGCGCAGGAAATTGACTCGATCTTCGCCCAATCCATCGACATCGAGCAGCGCCTTCTGCGCGGCGCTGAAGGTGGCGCTGCCGCTGTCCCATTCAAAAGACACGCCTTTGTTTGGGACGTCGGTATTGGTAGTCAGGATGACGCGCGAATTGATATTGGCCGCGTCCAGCAGATTGGCCGTGGTATTGGGCGAACCGCCGCCCGTCGTTCCCCAATCCGTATTGGGGGTCACCGTGCCTTTCGTGTCCACATTGTTGGATTTCACATAGCCAGACCAGCGCTTCGGGTCGTAACCTGCCACGTACTCCTTTAGGTCCTTTCGAATATTGGTGCTGGCACTTCCAGCCATGCTCGCAACATCTGCCGTGTTCTGGAGGTTGATGTCCTCGACGATTTTTTGGAATGCCTCCTTCAGGCCATATTTACGCCCGGGGCCCGTTGGATAGAACTTGCCGCGGCTATTGATCGCCATATGCCACAGCTCGGCTGGATTATTGGAGTTGAGATTGCCGAACGTCGTTGGCGCCCAATCCGAAGTTCCTTGCACAAGTTTGGAATAGTCGCCGCCGGCACCATAATTGTCATCGTCCGCTGCAGACCATTTGGGTTCGCTGGGCCATTTATAGGCGCTTTGACCATAGCCAATCGTGTAGTGAACCACATGCTGCCAGGAGGCAGGGTCGTGTTTGGGGTTCCAATACCGCTGCAGTGCGACGGAACCGTAGGTCTCCGTGCTGGGAACGCCGTCCGTCGTGCTTGCCTTGAGATCGTCGGAGATGCCTGGCTGCAGGTCCTCCGCCCACATCCTCATCGCCCAATCTGCAAGAAGATTCTGCAGATTGTTCGATTTTCCACGATAAACGTTGGTCTGCGCTGACGAGGTACTGTAAACGACCCCGTCCGGCAAGGTGATGTCCGTATTGTCTCCGTTGCCGGGCAAAACGCTCGCGGAGTAGCCGTTCCACGCACCATCGGTAAGGAAAATGTGATACGCCCGGCGACATCCTAGGTACGGCGCTTCCTTGGTTCCCGGAGAATATGCCCACGGGCTGTCAATTCCTTTGCCCGTCTTCATGTAGTCGTAGGCCTGCTTCATCATCTTGTGCGAAGGAGTGCCGTTATTTGCTTTCAGGCCGGAAGCAAACGCGAGGAAGTTGGCGCGATGCGCAGTATCAAGCGCCTTCATCGAGTTGGTAGCACCTGCGCTCAGCGATCCGGCGCCAGGAGAACCTCCGTTGTTCCACATGGCCTGCCAGGCAAGGCGAATCTTCCCGTCAGGCAGCAGGAGCTTGTCGTTGAAGACGGTCCCCAATGCTTCGCTGAGACGGAAAATCTTCGATTTGCCGTCGCCTGCACTCTCGCTCATGCTTCCAGAATCGTCTACGGTCAGAATGACGTTGGGAGCCGGGGGAATGGCGACCAGCCCGGGAGGTAGTTTGGAGAGGTCCAGTGGGTCCGCAAACACCGGCTGACAGGCATAAATACCGGCAATCAGCGCTGCCAGGAGATTTCTTTGCAAGCTTAGTGATTCTTTCATTATTTTTTCTCCAGTCAGTTCTTGACCTTTTGGCGAACGAAGGTCGATTGCAACACCACCTGCGTGCTCGCCTTGAGCCCCCTCGCTACCGCGGTAATCCGATAGGCAATGCTGGGTTTCAGATTGAGAGCGAGATTGGTGGAGCCGTTGGTGATAAGGCCGGAGTTTCCAGCGTTGGGGTCGTACGGCATCACTTCGATCCAATACCAGCCCCCTCGGTCGGCCACAGTGCTCTTCAGAATGGGACTGCTGCCCGTGCTGACGGCCGTGCCGATCTCAGCGCCGGTGAACTGGCCGTAGCGCGCTCCCTCCGGAAGCATCGCGTCCAAGGTGGTTTTGTCGTTCCAAAAATCCTGGTTACCTGTCCGTTTGAGGCATAGGCCCTTGAAGCAGAATTTGGTCGCTGTTTTTTTCTCCAAAGTAGAGACGATGTCAGCAAATTCCTTGTCTTCGGTAGGAAACCAGACCAGCGCCGTCGCAGCGGGGCGGCATGTGTCCGCAGTAACGTTGGGGATGCTACGAACGCAGGCTGTGCCGTCCGGCCGCTCGCCACGGATGTCCAGCTCTGCGTCTTGGATGAGTGCCTGGGCCGCTTCAAATGCACGTTGGTAGTCGGCGTCGTTTCCCACCACCATTTCATTGAACAACGAGGTGCGCGCGCCCCACAGGGCGAGCAGCATCGACAGCATGACGAACACAATCACCACGAACAGCGAGATACCGCGCTGGCGTTTCGGTGATCGATGGCAAGGAGTGCGTCGCATGGGTGGTCTCTTTCGGTGGTTCAGCCGGCCAAACCCTGGCTGCGTAGCTGGAAGACGGAGCGAAAGGCCATGTGCAGGCGGTTCCTTCGCGCTCCCGCCAGCGAGGTCATGACGACTTTGTCGAAAAGGCCATTCCCATCGGCGTCGACGCATCCCGTGTAGTCACTGCCGGCAGGCATGTCGATGGGTTCATCGCCATACAGCACCAGACACACTTCCACGCCAAAGACGGTCGACCAATCTGTCGCCCCACCTGCGGGAATGGGCGGTACCCCCGCGGCACTTACGTACTGAATCGTCGGAAGACCGCTTTGCGCTGCAGCGCGATTTTGAATGAGATATCTGACTTGAAAATCAGCCACATTGCGGATCAGCGACTGCGGAACATTGTTCGACCCGGCGCAGCGAAGTTCACCCAAGACCGTGTCCAAAACGAACTGGCTTTGAATAATTGTCGATGAAGGTTGAGCGCCCAAGCAATCTCGAAAGAAAGAGACGGTGGCCCCGCCGGGAAAACTCGGTTCCTCGTAATTTTGAAACGCAAGGGAAAGTCTATATTCGCCAGCAGCTGGAGCATCCTTGCCACTGACTGCGGGTGTATTGGGCGGAACGGTTTCGGGGAGCGCGGAATATATTTCGGTATTCGGTGAAAATGCAACAAAATCTTCGATCAGAATGGGATCTCCAGGACTTTTGTTTGCCGCAAGATTCAGCTGCATTGAACCAGCCTGCCGAATCTGTTGTCCAAGGATTCGAAACGCATAGGATGCCTGCTGCTGTAATTGGCTCGCATCTGTGACCGTACCGGAAACGCCGCGCGATACCATCAAAGCGCCCGTTGCGACCGCAATGACGAGCAAGCCGACGGCGATGCCGACCATCAGCTCGACCAGTGTCATCCCTCTTGCGGGCGCGCTTCCAAATCGCGGCGGTGGACTGGGAAAAGAAGGCATGGTGGGTGGAGGTAGGTTGAGTGATCAGAGGCGGGTCAAAATGGGCAAAACACTGTCGGAGCGGCCACACCGCCCAGCAGATACGGGCTACACCGTGACGTCAACTGGATATATTGCAGATGGCAACTGCGGCCAGCTGGGCAGCTCGCTCCGGCGACGCCCGTGGCGTCCAGGTTAAACACATTTTTGTAGGCTGCGTTTTCTGCTGCCGTTCCGTCTGCGCGTTCGTTCTCGCGCCAACTCAAAAGAACGCCCAACTGCCGGTGATTGGTGGGCAGGGCCTCGTCGGCGACTTGGAATACGACGGCATCACCGAGCGGCAGCGCATCCACCACCGTTTGGCGCCAATTGCGAATGTCGGCCAGGGCCAAATTCTGCGCACTGCACGGATTGGTCTTGCAATTGGGCGGAGCGGGCTGGGGTCCGGCTGCGATTTCGTAGCTTGCAATATTGCCTAAGGCGTTGGGATTGACCTTCAGGCGTTCGCTGAGGTCCTCGATCAGTCGTATGGCCTGGGCACGGCGCACACCGGTCTGGGTATCGGCCAAGGTGCGCATTTGCACGCCAATAATGCCCAAAATGCCAAGCGCCACCACCACAATGGCCACCATCGATTCGATGAGCGCGAATCCACGCTCCATTTTATTTTTCAAGGGCATGAAACGGTATCCTTCGTCGTTTTGATACGACCGCCAGAGGTTACGCATAGAGCAGAAGCATGGCGCGAAGAACTGCCCAGCCCTTCAGGCGTGAACGAAAAGCTGGCAGCGCCCAAGCCATTTATCTGCCCCCACCTGTTAAGCGTGAAGAAAGCCGAGTTCCGCAGGTGGTTCACATTCACCCCTTGTTGTGCGGAGTAGGTTTGAAGAATCACATCCGGGTTGGCGCCGCCAGTATTCAATACGCCATTTTCATTCGTGTCGGTAAAAACAATCCAGCCGCACTTCCATTCCTGTGCCGTTCCCACCCCGCAGTTCTTTCGGACGGAAACCCGGCCTCCCCGCTTGATCGCCTCGGATCGCGCGTAGTAAATCGTGCTGGTGATTTCTTCGACTGCGCTGCGCACCCGCCAGCCGTCGATCAGATCTCGAAAGCTCGGTCCAGCTAACGCCGCCAAAATGGCCACAATGGCCACCACCACCATGAGTTCGATGGCGGTAAATCCTTGTTCGTGCGGGCGGTTTCGCGCTGCGACGGAATTGCGGAGATAAGGGCAGAGTGGCATTAGTGCATCCTAAGGGGGCAGGTTGTGGATGGTCGCGGTGCATGGACAAGCGGCCCTCGGGCGGCGACGAACGGCAGCTAGACATCATGGTCGCCGCCAGAAGGTAGGCGGCCGGTCTCCACCATCGTAGATTGCGTCCAAGGACGTAGCGCTACATGCTGTGACTTGCGTCGTCAGCAACACAAGGAGACCGACCATGAAAGAGCTTAGCAAGATTCATGTGGGCTTGGACGTCCACAAGGACAGCATCAGCATCGCAGCGGCCGAGTCCGGCCGAATGCCTGGGCGCCTGATAGGCAAGGTCACGCACGATGTGAACAAGCTGCTCAAAGTGCTGGCCAAGGTCGGCAACGCCGATCAATTGCACATCGTGTACGAGGCCGGGCCTACCGGCTTTGGCCTTCAGCGTGCCTTGCACAGCAGGGGCTACCTGTGCGAGATCATCGCCCCCTCGCAGATCCCGCGACGTCCAGGCGATCGAGTCAAGACCGACGGGCGTGACAGCGTTCAATTGGCCGAGTGCCCTCGAGCTGGCCAGATGAGCGCCGTATGGATTCCCGATCCAGAAGACGAAGCGATCCGTGACCTCTCGCGGGCACGCGAAGACGCGGTCAACAGCCGCGTCCAGGCCCGCCACCAACTCAAGGGCTTTCTCCTGCGTCACGACGTGCGCTACACCGGCAAGACCTCGTGGTGCGGCGCCTACTACCGCTGGCTAGGAGGCTGCCGGACTTGGAAATCGTCGGCTGTAAATCGACCGCAGCGGTCCCTTTTTTGGCTTCGCCGCTCTTCGAGAACACCGTCTTTTTGCCCCATAGCGGGGCTATGAGGCTGCAAATCCGGCAAAAACTGTCCTCGCTGGGGCCGATTTTCGCTTTCGACGCTCCAAGTCCGACAGCCTCCTAGCGGCGCGTAAACCCCTTGCACGCCCCTGCGTTGTGCATGCCCTTGCACTCGCGAAACAGCCTGCGCTCGCGTTCGGCGCGGGTTTCTTCGGAGGGGCTGGGGTGGTAGGTGGTTTTGGTGGCGCCCTTCTTCTGGCCGGCGCTGCTCGCAGCGGAATGGGTGTTTTTCTGGCTCTTGGCCAAGGCACTGCTCGGTGCCATGAATTCAGCGGCGCAGACAAGCGCCAAGAAGGCAGTGGCCGCGCGCAGCGGCCCGAATGTGCGGCGAGGTTTCAGCGACAACAGATGCGGCATGGGCGGCTCCTACAGGCAATCGGCTGGAAAAAACGGTCAGGTATCGTGCCTCTCCCTGCTGGGTTGAGAAATGCGCGCATTCCCTTACGCCGAGGCAGCGGTGTACAATTTGCGGGTTTTGCACGGTGCAAGACGCACGCAGGCAACCCTTCCAGCTGTCCGCGCAAGTAAAACCAGTGCCGCTGTGCGTTCGAGCTATCCGTTCGAGCTATTGCCGGCCATATTTCAGGAAACTCCCCCAATGATCGCATCCTCCATCAAGGCCGGGGTCGTCAAGGCCAATGCACGCGCCGCCAACGATACCGGTAGTCCAGAAGTGCAAGTAGCACTGCTGACGGCCCGCATCAATGAACTGATGCCTCACTTCAAACAGCACGCCAAGGACCACCACGGTCGCCGTGGCCTGCTGCGCATGGTGAGCCGCCGCCGCAAGCTGCTTGACTACCTTAAGGCCAAGGACGGCGAGCGCTATGTGGCGCTGATCGCGAAACTGGGCCTGCGCAAGTAAGCGGGCACCATGGAAAAACGCCTGGGTTAGCACGCTAGCTCAGGCGTTTTTTACTTTGCCGGCGGTCCTTGCAGATCGAAGCTGTGTCATTCCATTGAAGTTCCGCGTGCGGTTTCACTGGAATGGCATCGTGTTCTAAAGGGGCTCTGGCGCTTGCTGGTAGTGCGCTACCAGCTATATAAACAGGAGCAAACATGAGCATTTTCAACAAAGTCAGCAAGACGTTCCAATGGGGCGACAAAACAGTCGTCATGGAAACCGGCCAGATGGCCCGCCAGGCGTCTGGCGCGGTGCTGGTGAATATCGACGACACGGTGGTCCTGGCCACCGTAGTGGCTTCCAAGGGAGCCAAGCCGGGCCAGGATTTCTTCCCGCTCACGGTGGATTACATCGAGAAGACCTACGCCGCAGGCAAGATCCCCGGCAGCTTTTTCAAGCGCGAAGCCAAGCCCAGCGAGCACGAAACCCTGACCAGCCGCCTGATCGATCGCCCGATCCGCCCGCTGTTCCCCGAAGGCTTCTACAACGAAGTGCATGTGGTCATCCACACGGTGTCCTTGAACCCTGAAGTGGACGCCGACATTGCGGCACTGATTGCATCGAGCGCAGCGCTGGCGATCTCCGGCATTCCGTTCAACGGCCCGATTGGCGCGGCCCGCGTGGGCTACATCAACGGCGAATACGTGCTCAACCCCGGCCAGACGGCGCGCAAGAGCAGCCAGATGGACCTGATCGTTGCAGGCACCGAAGCCGCCGTGTTGATGGTCGAGTCCGAAGCGCAGCAACTGCCCGAAGACGTGATGCTGGGCGCTGTGGTGTTTGGCCACGAGCAGAGCCGCGTGGCGATCAACGCCATCCATGAACTCGTGCGCGATGCCGGCAAGCCCATGTGGGATTGGCAGGCGCCGGCCAAGGACGAGCCGCTGATCGCCAAGGTGTCCGCACTGGGCGAAGACAAGCTGCGCGCTGCCTACCAGAACCGCAACAAGCAGGTGCGTACGCACGCGTGCCGCGACGCCTATGCGGCGGTGAAGGCTGCGCTCAAGGAAGAAGGCGTTGAATTCGACGCCGTCAAGGTCGAGAGCATGCTGTTCGACATCGAAGCCAAGATCGTCCGCAGCCAGATTTTGTCGGGCGAGCCGCGCATCGACGGGCGCGACACGCGCACCGTGCGCCCCATCGAAATCAGCACCAGCGTGCTGCCCCGCACCCACGGGTCGGCGCTTTTCACGCGTGGCGAGACGCAGGCGCTAGTGGTGTCCACTCTGGGCACCGAGCGCGACGCGCAGCGCATTGACGCACTGATGGGCGAGTACGAAGACCGCTTCCTGTTCCACTACAACATGCCTCCCTTTGCCACCGGTGAGGTGGGCCGCATGGGCTCGACCAAGCGCCGCGAAATCGGCCACGGGCGCTTGGCCAAGCGTGCGCTGGTCGCCGTGCTGCCAAGCAAGGAAGAGTTCCCCTACACCATGCGCGTGGTGTCGGAAATCACCGAGTCCAACGGCTCGTCGTCGATGGCGTCGGTCTGCGGCGGCTGTCTGTCGCTGATGGACGCCGGCGTGCCCATGAAGGCGCATGTGGCCGGCATTGCCATGGGCCTGATCAAGGAAGACAACCGCTTTGCCGTGCTGACCGACATCCTGGGCGACGAAGATCACCTGGGCGACATGGACTTCAAGGTGGCGGGCACCACAGCCGGCATCACCGCGCTGCAAATGGACATCAAGATCCAGGGCATCACCAAGGAAATCATGCAGGTCGCACTGGCTCAGGCCAAGGAAGCGCGCATGCACATCCTGGGCGAGATGCAAAAGGCCATGGGCGAGGCCAAGCAAGAGGTCAGCAGCTTTGCACCCAAGCTCTACACCATGAAGATCAACCCCGAGAAGATTCGCGACGTGATCGGCAAGGGTGGATCGGTGATTCGTGCGCTGACCGAAGAAACCGGCTGCCAGATCAATATCGACGAGAGCGGCGTCATCACCATCGCGTCGACCGACGGCGAGCGCGCCGAAGAGGCCAAGCGCCGCATCGAGCAGATCACGGCGGAAGTCGAAATCGGCAAGGTCTACGAAGGCCCGGTCACCAAGATTCTCGACTTCGGCGCGCTGATCAATCTGCTGCCCGGCAAAGACGGTCTCCTGCACATCAGCCAGATCGCCCACGAGCGTGTTGAGCGCGTCAGCGACTACCTGCAGGAGGGCCAGATCGTCCGCGTCAAGGTGTTGGAAACTGACGAAAAAGGTCGCGTCAAGTTGTCGATGAAAGCACTGGCAGAACGCACTGGCGGCAGCGACCGTCCGGCGCCTGCCGAACGCGGCGATCGCCAAGAGCGTGGTGAACGCCAGGATCGCGGCGAGCGCCGTGATCGCGCCGAGCAGCCCGCGCGCGAAGCCGAGCAGCAACAGCAGCAGGCTTTGCCGCTGGGCGGCACATCGCAACACGAAGCGTAAGAGCAGTTTGATTACTATTGATTTGGTAGCTTCTAACGCTTATGGGATAAGCGCTAGAGGCCAGAATCATATGAAATTTAAAGCCTCTCCGCGATGCGTGTTGTAGAAATATCGTCCTTTGGCGCGCCCGACGTGTTGCGTCTGGCCGAGCGTCCCGTGCCCATGCCTGGCGCGGGTGAGGTGCTGGTGCGCGTATCGGCTAGCGGAGTGAACCGCCCCGATGTGCTGCAGCGCAAGGGCTACTACGCGCCGCCGCCGGGCGCATCCGATATACCGGGCCTGGAGCTGGCAGGCGTCATTGAGTCGGGTGATGCGGACGCCTTGGCGCGCGCCGGCTTGCAACTGGGCCAGCGTGTCTGCGCCCTGGTGGCGGGTGGCGCTTATGCGCAGTGGTGTGTGGTGCCGGTAGCGCAGTGTTTGCCGATTCCGGGGAGCTTGAGCGATATCGAAGCGGCTTCCTTGCCTGAGACATTTTTCACCGTCTGGAGCAATGTCTTCGACCGGGGCGGCCTGCAATCTGGCGAAACCTTGTTGGTCCAGGGTGGCGGCAGCGGTATCGGGGTGACGGCGATTCAGTTGGCGCGCGCCTTCGGCGCCACGGTCATCGTCACGGCCGGGTCCGATGAAAAGTGTGCGGTGTGTCTTTCGTTGGGCGCGCAGCACGCCATTAACTACCGTAGCCAGGACTTCGGTGCCGAGGTATTGCGCATCACCGAAGGGCGGGGCGCTGATGTGGTGCTCGACATGGTGGCAGGGGACTATGTGGCGCGCGAAGTGGCCTGCATGGCCGAAGACGGCCGGTTGGTGATCATCGCCGTGCAGGGCGGCACGAGCGCGCAATTCGATGCGGGCTTGGTGCTGCGCCGGCGCCTGGTGATTACGGGTTCGACGCTGCGCGCACGACCTGTGGCTTTCAAGGCCGCCATCGCGGATTCGCTGCGCAGCAAGGTTTGGCCACTATTCGCTGCGGGCAAGGTGGCACCGGTGGTGCATAGCACTTTCCCGGCGACGCAGGCGGCCGAGGCGCACGCACTGATGGAATCGAGCCAGCATGCAGGCAAGATCGTTTTGACGTGGGAACCATGAACAAAAAACTCATTGTTGGCAATTGGAAGATGAATGGCAGTTTGGCGGCCAATGAAGCATTGATTCAGGCTGTGCGGGCAGGTTTGCCTGCACAAGCGGCTTGCGATGTGGCTGTGGCTGTTCCGTCACCGTACCTGGCGCAGGTGCAGGGGCTGGTTGCCGGTAGTGGCATCGACGTTGCGGCGCAGGACGTGTCGCAGCAAGAAGTCGGTGCTTACACCGGGGAGGTGGCTGCATCCATGCTGCGCGATTTCGGCGTGCGTTATGTGCTGGTAGGCCATTCTGAACGGCGCCAGTTGCATGGTGAAAGTGACACTGCTGTGGCCGAGAAGGCGCAGCGCGCTCTGGCTGCAGGTTTGACCCCCATCGTCTGCGTCGGCGAAACACTGGCTGAGCGAGAAGCGGGCCAAACCGAAGCGGTGGTGCGGCGGCAACTGGCGGCCGTTATTCACCTCAACGGACGCTGCATCAGCGAGGTGGTGGTGGCTTACGAACCGGTCTGGGCAATTGGCACCGGCCGCACCGCCACGCCAGCGCAAGCGCAGGATGTACATGCTGCCTTGCGCGCGCAGCTGGCTGCGGCCAGCACCCATGCGTCGGCCATGCGCTTGCTCTACGGCGGCAGCATGAATGCAGCCAATGCAGCGCAGCTGCTGGCCGAACAGGATATCGATGGCGGCTTGGTCGGCGGTGCGTCGCTCAAGGCGCCCGATTTCCTGAGCATCATTGCCGCAGCACAATAGCTCAGGCTTGCCGAGCGTGCTGACCTTACACAAGAACAACCGGAGTGAATAGAGAATGAGTTTGCTTTTGAACGTAATTTTGACGGCCCAGATCCTGACAGCATTGATCATGGTTGGTCTGATCCTGATCCAGCACGGCAAGGGCGCCGACATGGGTGCGGCCTTCGGCAGCGGCAGTTCTGGCAGCCTGTTTGGCGCCAGCGGCAGTGCCAACTTCCTCTCGCGCAGTACGGCTGTGTTGGCGGCGGTTTTCTTTGCCTGCACTCTGGCGCTTGCGTACTTCGGCAATTTGCAACCGGTGAGCTCCGGCAGCGTGCTTGAGAATGCGGCCGTGGTGGCGCCGCCCGCAGCTGGCATTCCGACTGCGGACAGCTCGGCTCCAGGCAGTGCGGCCATTTCTCCGGCCCCTGTGGCGTCTGCTTCGGGCGCCGGAGAAATTCCGACCAAATAAAGGCCCCAAAAACTGCTCCTGTAGCTCAGGAGCAGGGTTTTTCCCGAGTAGAATTCGAGATTGTCTGGGAAGCCAAAACCGCTTGGTCCTCATGCCACTCAGACAAGACTTAGCCGTCGTGGTGAAATTGGTAGACACGCTATCTTGAGGGGGTAGTGGCGAAAGCTGTGCGAGTTCGAGTCTCGCCGACGGCACCAAACAAAACAGGTCTGCTTGCAATGACCATTGGCACATTGCAAATGCACAGGCCACAGCGGTGAGCGCATCCACAAGATGAACCTCGATCAGTATCTCCCCGTTCTTTTGTTCATCCTGGTGGGTATGGCGGTGGGCATTGTGCCGATTGCCTTGGGTTATATCCTGGGCCCCAACCGTCCGGATCCTGAGAAGAACTCCCCTTACGAGTGCGGCTTCGAAGCGTTCGAAGACGCACGCATGAAGTTTGATGTCCGCTATTACCTGGTGGCCATCCTTTTCATTCTTTTCGATCTCGAAATTGCATTTCTTTTTCCGTGGGCCGTTTCCCTTCATGAAGTGGGTTTGACGGGCTTTGTGGCGGTGTCCATCTTTCTGGCGGTGCTGGTGGTGGGTTTTGCCTACGAATGGAAAAAGGGCGCCCTGGATTGGGAATAGCCGCCTCGAACAAGGATTGACGCGATGATTGAAGGCGTAATGAAAGAAGGCTTTGTCACCACGAGCTACGACTCTGTGGTGAACTGGGCCAAGACCGGTTCGCTCTGGCCCATGACATTTGGTCTGGCCTGCTGCGCAGTCGAAATGATGCATGCTGCGGCTGCGCGTTATGACCTTGGTCGCTTTGGCGCAGAAGTGTTTCGTGCCAGCCCGCGCCAGTCCGACCTCATGATCGTCGCCGGCACGCTGTGCAACAAGATGGCGCCTGCACTGCGCAAGGTCTACGACCAGATGAGCGAGCCGCGTTGGGTGATTTCCATGGGCTCGTGCGCCAACGGCGGCGGTTACTACCACTACAGCTACTCCGTCGTGCGTGGCTGCGACCGCATTGTTCCTGTGGATGTGTATGTGCCGGGCTGTCCGCCTACGGCCGAGGCCCTGATCTACGGGATTATTCAGTTGCAGCAGAAAATCCGCCGCACTAACACCATTGCACGCGTCTGAGGGCTTTTCAATGACATCTGTTGCTGTACGCCCCGAGGCTGTTCGTGACGCCATCGCCCTGACGCTGGGCGATGCGGCGCGCGACGTGCACGTGTTGCTTGGCGAGGTGATTGCCGTGGTGCCTGCGGCGCGCTACCACGAGGCCATGAAGCTGCTGCGCGATGCGCCGGTTTGCCGTTTCGAGCAATTGGTGGATTTGTGTGGCATGGATCATTCCACCTATGGCGACGTTGGCGCCGAGGGTGCGCGCTACAGCGTGGTTTCGCACTTGCTGTCGGTGAGCCTCAACCAGCGCGTACGCGTCAAGGTGTTTTGTCCGGACGACGACTTTCCCGTTGTCGATTCGGTGACCGATCTTTGGAAGTCCGCAGAGTGGTATGAGCGCGAAGCCTTCGACTTGTTTGGCGTGGTGTTTGATGGTCATGGCGATTTGCGCCGCATCCTGACGGACTATGGCTTTATCGGGCATCCGTTCCGCAAAGACTTTCCCTTGTCGGGCCACGTCGAAATGCGCTATGACGCCGATCAGCGCCGAGTCATCTATGAACCGGTGACGATCGAGCCGCGCGAAGTGACGCCTCGCATCATCCGCGAAGACAAATACGGAGGCCTTCACTGAGGTCTCTTTGAGGCACGGTTACGCAAAGCCATGGCTGAAATCAAGAACTATTCCCTGAACCTGGGTCCGCAGCATCCGGCCGCGCACGGCGTGTTGCGTCTGGTGCTCGAACTCGATGGCGAAGTCGTCCAGCGCGCCGATCCGCACATTGGGCTGTTGCACCGCGCCACCGAAAAGTTGGCCGAGCACAAGACCTATATCCAGTCGCTGCCTTACATGGATCGACTCGATTACGTCTCAATGATGTGCAATGAGCATGCGTACTGCCTGGCCATCGAGAAGCTGCTGGGCGTCGCGGTCCCCTTGCGCGCGCAGTACATCCGCGTGATGTTCTCGGAAATCACGCGCTTGATGAACCACCTGATGTGGCTCGGGTCGCACGGCAACGATTGCGGCAGTTCGACCGTCCTGATCTATACCTTCCGCGAACGTGAAGACCTGTTCGACATGTACGAAGCCGTGTCCGGCGCACGCATGCATGCGGCCTATTTTCGTCCTGGCGGTGTCTACCGTGACCTGCCTGACAGCATGCCGCAGTACAAGGCCAGCAAGGTGCGCAACGCCAAGTCGCTGGAGGCGCGCAACCAGAACCGCCAGGGCTCATTGCTTGATTTCATTGAAGATTTCACGCAGCGGTTCCCCAAGTGCGTCGACGAGTACGAAGTTCTGCTCACCGACAACCGCATCTGGAAACAGCGCACGGTGGGCGTTGGTGTCGTCTCTGCGGAGCGGGCGCTGAACCTGGGTATGACTGGCCCCATGCTGCGTGGATCCGGCGTGGTCTGGGATTTGCGCAAGACGCAGCCCTACGAGGTCTATGACCGCATGGAGTTCGATGTGCCGGTGGGTGTCACGGGCGACTGCTACGACCGCTACCTGGTGCGTGTGCAGGAAATGCGTGAATCCAATCGCATCATCAAGCAGTGCGTTGACTGGCTGCGCAAGAACCCCGGGCCAGTGATTACCGACAACCACAAGATTGCGCCCCCCAGCCGTGAGTTGATGAAGACCGGCATGGAAGATCTGATTCACCATTTCAAGCTGTTCACCGAAGGCATGCATGTGCCGGAGGGAGAGGCTTACGCTGCTGTGGAGCACCCCAAGGGAGAGTTCGGTATCTATCTGGTGAGTGATGGTGCCAACAAGCCGTACCGCCTGAAGATCCGGGCGCCCGGATATCCGCATCTGGCTGCCATGGACGAGCTAGCGCGCGGTCACATGATCGCAGACGTGGTGGCCATTATCGGCACCATGGACATCGTGTTCGGAGAAATTGACCGATGATTTCTGAAACGACCCTTGCGCGCTTTGAGCGCGAAGTAGCCAAATACCCCGCCGAGCAAAGGCAATCGGCTGTGATGGCCTGTATGGCCATCGTGCAGCAGGAGCAGGGCTTTATCAGTGAAGAGAGCGAGGCCGAGCTGGCTGCCTATCTCGGTATGCCGCAGATTGCCGTGCACGAGGTGACGACCTTCTACAACATGTACAACCAGGCGCCGGTGGGCAAGTACAAGCTCAATGTCTGTACCAACCTACCGTGCCTGCTGCGCGACGGCGGCAAGGCGCTTGAATATCTTGAGAAGAAGCTGGGCATCCCTATGGGCGGCACCACGTCGGACGGCATGTTCACGCTGCAACAGTGCGAATGCCTGGGAGCTTGCGCTGATGCGCCAGTGATACTCGTCAATGACCGCTCCATGTGCAGTTTCATGTCAGACGACAAGCTCGACCAATTGGTCGACAGCCTGCGTTCTGCCGAGGGGCAAGCATGAAGCCAGCACAAGTTCTTTCGCAATTTCAGGCGGCGGGCCTCGAAACCTGTTTTCATGGGCGCCATATCGATCCGCAAATCTATGCAGACCTCGACGGCTCCAACTGGGGCATTGACGCCTACATTCAACGTGGTGGTTACCAGGCAGTGCGCACCATGCTGGGCGCCGATGGCTCTGCTGCGTTGACACCCGACCAGGTGATCGCGACGGTCAAGGAGTCGGGCTTGCGTGGACGCGGCGGCGCCGGCTTTCCTACGGGGCTCAAATGGAGCTTCATGCCACGCCAGTTCCCCGGCCAGAAGTATCTTGTGTGCAATTCGGACGAGGGTGAGCCTGGGACCTGCAAGGACCGCGACATCCTGATGTACAACCCCCACAGCGTGATCGAGGGCATGATCATCGGGGCCTACGCGATGGGCATCAGCGTGGGCTACAACTACATCCACGGTGAGATCTTTAAGGCGTACGAGCGGTTCGAGGTTGCTCTCGAGGAGGCGCGACGCGCTGGCTACCTGGGATCAAAGTTGTTGGGCAGCGACTTCAGTTTCGAGCTCTATGCGCACCACGGATTTGGCGCCTATATCTGCGGTGAAGAGACGGCCTTGCTCGAATCGCTGGAAGGCAAGAAGGGGCAGCCCCGGTTCAAGCCACCGTTTCCGGCCAGCTTTGGTCTCTACGGCAAGCCGACCACCATCAACAACACCGAGACGTTTGCCGCCGTGCCGTGGATCATCCGCAACGGTGGCGCGGCATACCTTGCTTGTGGCAAGCCCAACAACGGAGGCACCAAAATTTACTCGGTATCGGGCGATGTGGAGCTGCCCGGCAACTACGAGGTGCCCATGGGCACGCCATTTCCTAAGCTCTTGGAGCTTGCGGGAGGCGTACGCAAGGGGCGCAAGCTCAAGGCTGTAATTCCGGGGGGGTCATCATCGCCCGTGTTGCCAGCTTCCATCATGATGGAATGCACGCTTGACTACGACTCCATCTCCAAAGCCGGCTCCATGCTGGGCTCAGGCGCAGTCATCGTGATGGACGACAGCCGGTGCATGGTGGAATCGCTCAAGCGGCTGTCGTATTTCTACATGCACGAGTCCTGTGGACAGTGCACGCCGTGCCGTGAGGGTACGGGTTGGTTGTGGCGTCTGGTCGACCGTATTCACCGTGGCGAAGGCAGGTGGGCGGATATGGACGTGCTCGACGACGTGGCAGCCAACATCATGGGACGCACCATTTGCGCTCTGGGAGATGCCGCAGCCATGCCTGTGCGCGCCATGCTCAAGCATTTCCGTCATGAATTCGAAGCGATGATTCCCAAGACGAATCCGCGTACCTCGGCTTCGGCCTGATCGCGAGTAAAGCATATGGTTGAAATTGAACTCGACGGAAAAAAGGTAGAGATCGCCGAAGGCAGCATGGTGATGCATGCGGCCGAGAAGGCGGGGACCTACATCCCGCATTTCTGTTATCACAAGAAGCTCACGATTGCCGCCAACTGCCGCATGTGTCTGGTGGACATCGAAAAGTCCCCCAAGCCCATGCCTGCCTGCTGCACACCGGTCACACAAGGCATGGTGGTGCGCACCAAGAGCGACAAGGCCCTCAAGGCACAGAAATCCGTCATGGAGTTTCTGCTTATCAACCATCCCTTGGACTGCCCGATCTGCGATCAGGGCGGTGAATGCCAGTTGCAGGATTTGGCGGTGGGTTATGGCGCTTCGGCCTCGCGCTATGAGGAAGAAAAGCGTGTCGTTCTGCACAAAGACGTAGGCCCCTTGATCTCCATGGAGGAGATGACCCGTTGCATCCACTGCACGCGCTGCATCCGCTTTGGCCAAGAGGTGGGCGGCATCATGGAGCTGGGCATGATCAATCGAGGTGAGTACGCCGAGATCACCACCGTGGCGGGCGACACCATCGATTCTGAACTCTCGGGCAACATGATCGACATTTGCCCGGTGGGGGCCCTCACCAGCAAGCCCTTTCGCTACAGCGCCCGCACCTGGGAGCTCTCCCGCCGCAAGTCCGTCAGCCCGCACGACTCTACGGGTGCGAACCTCATCGTTCAGGTGAAGAACCACCGTGTCATGCGCGTTCTTCCGTTTGAGAATGAGGACGTCAACGAATGCTGGATCGCTGACCGCGATCGCTTTTCCTACGAAGCGCTGACAGGGCCCGATCGACTGGAGCATCCCATGCTCAAGCAGGGCGGCGAGTGGCGGGAAGTCGACTGGCAGACGGCGCTCGAATACGTAGCTAACGGTTTGCAGGATATCGATGCGGAACACGGCAGCGCAAGCATTGGCGCGCTGGTCAGTCCGCACAGCACCCTGGAAGAGCTGTATTTGGCGGGTGCCTTGGTGCGCGGAATGGGCAGCGGCAACATCGATTACCGCTTGCGCAACGCAGAATTTGAAGACGCGCCGGGTGTGCGCTGGTTAGGGCAATCCATTGCGTCGCTCGCAACGCTTGACTCGGTGCTGGTGCTCGGCTCCAACGTTCGCAAGGATCATCCCTTGTTTGCACAGCGCATCCGCCAAGCCCAGCGCAAAGGCGCAGTGGTAAGTTCGATCAACTCAGTGCAGCCCGACTGGGCCATGCCGGTAGCCCACGTTATGGTGGCTCCCGCGTCGGACTGGTTGCGCGCTCTGGCCGAAGTCGCTGCTGCGCTCGGGCAGTCGAACGCAGTGTCTGCACCGGTTAGCGGGATAGAGCCGAGTGCTGCAGCAGCCGACATCGCCAAGGCCTTGTTGCGGGGCGAGCAGAAGGCCATTTTGCTGGGCAACGCTGCCGCCCACCACAGCCAGGCGTCGAAACTGCTGGCGCTGTGCAACTGGATCGGTGCGCAGACCGGCGCAAGCGTTGGCTACCTCACTGAAGCGGCCAACACCGTCGGTGCGCAGTGGGTGAAGGCGGTGCCGAATGCTGGGGCTCTGAATGCCGCGCAGATGCTTTCGGGATCGCTCAAGGGCGTACTGCTGCTCAACACCGAACCGGTCTTTGACTCGGCGGCAGGCGAGGGCGCTGCGAGCGCATTGGCAGCGGCTGACATGGTAGTGACGCTCAGCCCGTTCAAGACCAATATGGATTTCAGCGATGTGCTGCTGCCCATCGCTCCATTTACGGAAACCTCCGGCAGTTTTGTGAATGCGGAGGCGCGCTTGCAAAGCTTCAATGCCGTTGTCCGCCCTTTGGGCGAAACGCGGCCCGCTTGGAAGGTGCTGCGCGTGCTTGCCAATCTGATGGAAATTCCCGGTTTTGAATTTGAGTCTTCACAAGACGTGCTGAGCCAGATTGCCGGAGCGGGGGGTGCCGCGACCGGGATCCCAACCGCGTTACTGAGCAATCACAGCGAGGCACTCGTCTCCGACGTGAGCGGTATTTCCGACGAAGCACCCGTGTCTGCTGCCATCTACCAGCTCGATAGCTTGGTGCGGCGCTCACCGTCGTTGCAGGCGACGCGGGACGGTCGAGCTGCGGCCAGGGAGGTGCAGCCATGATCGACGCGCTGTACAACGGGGGGCTGCATTTGCTGGACCAGGCTTGGTGGACAGGTGCTGGTTGGCCGGTGCTCTGGATTTTGATCAAGATTGTGGTCATCGTGCTGCCTTTAATGGGCGCAGTGGCCTATCTCACGCTCTGGGAGCGCAAGCTGCTCGGCTTCATGCAGGTGCGCCACGGCCCCAATCGCGTCGGGCCGCTGGGCTTGTTGCAGCCGATTGCTGACGCCTTGAAGCTGCTCACCAAGGAAATCATCCAGCCATCGGCGGCCTCCAAGGGTCTGTTTGTGCTGGGGCCAGTGATGGCCATCATGCCGGCACTGGCCGCCTGGGTGGTCATTCCTTTCGGGCCCGAGGTGGCGCTTAGCAATATCAACGCCGGGCTGCTGCTGCTGATGGCAATCACCTCCATCGAGGTGTATGGCGTGATCATCGCTGGCTGGGCTTCCAACTCGAAATACGCCTTTTTGGGTGCCATGCGCGCTTCGGCCCAAATGGTGAGCTATGAAATTGCCATGGGTTTCTGCTTTCTGGTGGTGATCATGGTGTCGGGCAGCATGAACCTCACCGAAGTCGTACTGGGCCAGGGGCGCGGCGCCATGGCGGCAAACGGCCTTTCATTCCTATCGTGGAACTGGCTGCCGCTGCTGCCCATTTTTATCGTCTACCTTGTGTCGGCTGTTGCCGAAACCAATCGCCACCCGTTCGACGTGGTCGAAGGTGAAGCAGAAATTGTGGCCGGCCACATGGTGGAATATTCTGGTATGGGGTTTGCCATCTTCTTCCTCGCCGAATACGCGAGCATGTGGTTGGTGTCGATTCTCGCGGTCATCATGTTCTTGGGAGGCTGGCTCTCTCCGTTTGCGGCGCTGGACTTCATTCCTGGCTGGATCTGGCTCGGGATCAAGACTTTCCTCGTGGTATCCATGTTTATCTGGATCCGCGCCACCTTCCCGCGCTTTCGCTATGACCAGATCATGCGCTTGGGCTGGAAGATCTTCATTCCTGTCACGCTGGTGTGGCTGCTCGTGATCGCGGGCTGGCTACTCTCGCCCTGGAATATCTGGAAATAAGCGGAGAACCCCCCATGGCTGCCGTTGCTGCTGCATCTTTTTCCGTCAAGGATTTCTTCAAGAGCTTTTTGCTGGTGGAGCTGGTCAAGGGCATGGTCCTGACCGGGCGCTACGCGTTCCGACGCAAGGTGACCGTACAGTTCCCCGAAGAAAAGACACCCCTTTCACCTCGTTTTCGTGGCCTGCACGCACTGCGTCGCTACGAGAACGGGGAAGAGCGCTGCATTGCCTGCAAGCTGTGCGAGGCAGTTTGTCCTGCGGTGGCTATCACCATCGAGTCCGATATTCGTGACGATGGTTCGCGCCGTACCACCCGCTATGACATCGATTTGACGAAGTGCATTTTTTGCGGTTTCTGTGAGGAAAGCTGCCCCGTCGATTCCATCGTAGAAACACATATTCTTGAATACCACGGTGAAAAGCGTGGTGATCTGTATTTCACCAAGGACATGTTGCTGGCGGTCGGTGACCGCTACGAAACCGAGATTGCTGCTGCCCGAGCGGCAGACGCGCCTTACCGCTGAGCGGCAAGGCCCCTACGCGAGACTTCTTGAAAAGAACCGATTCATGGACGCCAAGACTGGTTTTTTCTATCTCTTCTCGGTGGTGCTGCTGTTTGCAGCCTTCCGGGTTATCACAGCACGAAATCCGGTGCATGCGATATTGCATCTGATGCTGGCTTTTTCGCAGGCTTCGGGCCTTTGGCTGCTGCTGAAGGCTGAGTTTTTGGCCATTGTGCTGGTGCTGATCTACCTGGGCGCCGTAATGGTGCTGTTTATGTTCGTAGTGATGATGCTGGACATTGACATGTCCGGCGTGCGCAAAGGGTTCTGGAAGCACTTTCCTCTGGCCGCTGCGATCGGCGCGGCCATTGCGCTGGAAATGGCTTTGGTGTTGATGGCAGGTTTTCGCGGCATGGACGAGCCCAAAGCCATGGCTAGCGCCGTGGATGCGGCGGGCCAGATTCTTCCGTTTTCCAATGCGAAGGCCTTGGGCCAGCTGATGTACACGGAGTACCTGCTTCCAGTGGAAATCGCTGCGGTGATTTTGCTCGTGGCCATGATTTCCGCCATTGCACTCACGCTGCGCAAGCGTAAGGACAGCAAGGCGATTGACCCATCGGAGCAGATTCGGGTGCGTGCGCAGGACCGCATGCGCATTGTCAAGCTCGCACCCACGATGCTGGCGCCCGAGCCCGAGGCATCAGCTGCAGCACCGGAGACAAAAGCATGAGCTTGACCTTGGGCCACTTCCTCTCGCTGGGTGCAATACTTTTTGCGCTTGCCGTCATCGGTATCTTTCTCAACCGCAAGAATCTGATCGTGCTGCTGATGTCCATCGAACTGATGCTGCTCGCGGTGAACATGAACTTCGTCGCTTTCTCGCACTATCTGGGCGATATGCACGGGCAGGTCTTTGTGTTTTTCATTCTCACGGTGGCAGCGGCCGAGTCGGCCATCGGTCTTGCCATCCTGGTGCTGTTGTTCCGCAACAAGTCCAACATCAATGCGGACGCGCTCGACACCCTGCAGGGTTGAGGCGACTTTAAGCCAAGGTTTCCCACAATGAGTCAAACCCTTTCTGCTTCCACGCTGCTGATCGTGCCGCTTGCACCGCTTGCAGGCGCGCTGCTGGCCGGCGTGCTTGGAACCACGTTCGGCGGTAACTGGATCGGCCGACGCATGAGCCACACGCTCACCATTCTGGGTGTGCTCGTCGCCTTCGTGATTTCGGCCATGACGCTCAAGAGCGTGGCCGTCGATGGCGCCCGTTTTAACGAGAGTATCTACACTTGGATGGAGGTGGGCGGATTGAAAATGGAGGTGGGCTTTCTGATCGACAGCCTGACCGCCATGATGATGTGCGTCGTCACCTTCGTCTCGCTGATGGTTCACATCTACACCATCGGATACATGGAGGAGGACGAAGGCTACAACCGGTTCTTCGCCTACATCTCGCTGTTTACTTTCTCCATGCTGATGCTTGTCATGAGCAACAATATGCTGCAGCTCTTTTTCGGCTGGGAGGCCGTGGGCTTGGTGTCTTATCTGTTGATCGGTTTTTGGTACAACAAGCCGTCGGCGATTTTCGCCAACATGAAGGCTTTTATGGTGAACCGCGTGGGTGACTTCGGTTTCATCCTGGGTATCGGACTGATTGCTGCGTACGCCAATACGCTGAACTACGGCGAGGTATTTGCCAAGGCGGGTGAACTCGGCGCCTTGTCTTTTCCCGGAACGTCCTGGATGCTGATTACCGTTATCTGCATCTGTCTGTTCATCGGAGCCATGGGCAAGAGCGCGCAGTTTCCGCTGCACGTGTGGTTGCCAGACTCGATGGAAGGCCCAACGCCCATTTCGGCCTTGATCCACGCAGCCACCATGGTCACGGCAGGCATCTTCATGGTGGCGCGCATGTCGCCGCTTTTTGAGCTGTCTGACGCGGCCTTGAACTTCATTCTGATCATTGGGGCCATCACGGCGCTGTTCATGGGTTTTCTGGGAATCATCCAGAACGACATCAAGCGCGTCATCGCCTATTCGACCTTGTCGCAGCTGGGTTACATGACGGTAGCGCTCGGTGCATCGGCCTACTCTGTGGCCGTGTTCCATTTGATGACCCATGCCTTCTTCAAGGCATTGTTGTTCCTGGCTGCAGGCTCCGTAATTATCGGGATGCACCACAACCAGGATATTCGCTGGATGGGCGCGGTGCGCAAATACATGCCCATTACCTGGATCACATTTCTACTGGGTTCCCTGGCCCTGATTGGCACGCCGCTGTTCGCTGGTTTTTACTCCAAGGACAGCATCATTGAAGCAGTGCACGCGAGCACGCTGCCTGCAGCGGGGTTTGCTAGCTTTGCCGTGCTGGCCGGTGTTTTTGTCACGGCCTTTTATTCGTTCCGTCTGTATTTCCTGGTGTTCCACGGCAAGGAGCGCTTCGATCAGAATCCAGATGCGCACCACCACGCTGCAGACGAAGAGCCCGATCCGCACGGACACCATGGTGATCACAGCAAACCGCACGAGACGCCTTGGGTGGTCACGGTGCCTTTGGTGCTGTTGGCCATTCCCTCGGTCGTCATTGGCTTCCTCACCATTGGTCCGATGTTGTTCGGTGACTTTTTCAAGGATGTCATCGTTGTCGACGCCGCGCGGCACCCGGCGATGGCAGAACTGGCAGAGGCTTTCCATGGTCCGGTGGCCATGGCATTGCATGGTTTGACGGCAGCACCGTTCTGGCTGGCCCTTGCTGGTGTGGCGGCGTCGTACTACATGTACCTTGTCAATCCGGCGCTTCCGGCATCCATCAAGCGCATATTCCAGCCGATCTATACGCTGCTGGAGAACAAGTATTACCTTGACTGGATCAACGAGAACGTTCTGGCGCGCGCAACGCGTGGCCTCGGCGTAGCTCTGTGGAAGGGCGGTGATCAGGCAGTGATCGACGGTGCGTTGGTGAATGGTTCCTGGAAGCTCGTGGGCTGGGTTGCGGGTGTGGTGCGACGCGTTCAGACAGGTTACGTCTATCACTACGCGCTGGTCATGATTCTGGGAATCTTCGTGCTCATGACGTATTTCGTATGGCTCAACAAGTAGGGGAAAAATAAAAATGGGTTTGTTGAGTCTTGCCATCTGGACGCCTATCGCGTTCGGACTCCTGCTGCTCTTCATGGGGCGTGATGAACAGGCCGGTGCCGTGCGCTGGCTCGCCTTGATTGGCGCCATGGCCGGATTGCTGGTCACGTTTCCCTTGATGGCCGGCTTTGTTCCGGGTACGGCGGACATGCAGTTCGTCGAGAAGCTACGTTGGATCGACACCGTCCAGATCTTCTATCACCTGGGCGTGGATGGAATCTCTTTCTGGTTTGTCCCGCTGACGGCCTTCATCACGGTGATCGTCGTGATTGCGTCCTGGGAATCGATCACGTCCCGCGTGAACCAGTACATGGCTGCGTTCCTCATTCTGTCCGGCGTGATGATCGGTGTGTTCTGCGCGCTTGATGGCATGCTGTTCTATGTCTTCTTCGAGGGCACCTTGATCCCCATGTACCTGATCATTGGTATCTGGGGTGGCCCGCGCAAGATCTACGCGGCGTTCAAGTTCTTTCTGTACACGCTGCTCGGCTCCTTGCTGATGCTGATCGCCATGCTCTACCTCTACAACGAGGCAGGTGGCAGTTTTGATATTGCCTCCTGGCATGCGCTGCCCTTATCGGCACACGCGCAGACCATGCTGTTCTTTGCCTTCTTTGCGGCGTTTGCCGTCAAGGTCCCGATGTGGCCGGTGCACACCTGGTTGCCTGACGTGCACGTCGAAGCGCCTACGGGCGGCTCGGCCGTGCTGGCGGCCATCATGCTCAAGCTAGGCGCCTACGGTTTTCTGCGCTTCTCTCTGCCTATCGCCCCTGACGCCTCGCGCGAATGGGCGTGGTTGATGATCACTCTGTCGCTTATCGCAGTGATCTATGTTGGCTTGGTGGCGATGGTGCAGAAGGACATGAAAAAGCTCGTTGCCTACTCATCGGTGGCGCACATGGGTTTTGTCACCCTGGGTTTTTTCATCTTCAATGACCTCGGGATGTCGGGCGGCATTGCCCAGATGATTGCGCACGGTTTCGTGTCCGCCGCCATGTTCTTGTCCATCGGCGTCCTGTATGACCGGGTGCACTCGCGCGAGATCGCCGATTACGGCGGTGTCGTCAACACCATGCCGAATTTCACCGCATTTGCCCTGTTGTTCGCTATGGCCAACTGCGGACTCCCAGGTACAGCAGGGTTTGTTGGCGAATGGATGGTGATCCTGGCGGCGGTGAAGGCCAATTTCTGGCTCGGCCTGGCTGCGGCAAGTGCCTTGATCTGGGGCGCTGCCTACAGCCTGTGGATGTTCAAGCGCGTGTACCTCGGCCCCGTCGGCAACACCAACGTGCGCGCCATGCTCGACATCGGACGGCGGGAATTCTTTGTGCTTGCGCTTCTCACGGCCGCCATCCTGGCCATGGGCCTGTACCCCAAGCCCGTGACTGACGTGACCGATGCCTCCGTGGCCAAGCTCCTCCAGCATGTGGCCGTGTCCAAGCTGAACTGACCTGATCGAAACAAGAGTACCCCGATGATTGACAACATCAGCTGGCTGGCCATTTATCCGGAGATCGTCCTGCTGGTCATGGCCTGCGTGATCGCGCTGGTTGACCTCGCCATACACAGTCCACGCCGCACCGGAACCTATGTGCTCACCCTGCTGACGCTGGGTGTCGTAGCGCTGCTGGAGGGCATGTATGCCAGCCGCGGCAATACCTTCTACGGTTTTGGCAACATGATCGTCAGTGACGCCATGGGCAACTGGCTCAAGTGCTTTGCCGCTATTGCGCTGATGGTCACACTCATTTATGGGCGCCCTTATGCAGGCGATCGCGACATGCTGCGCGGTGGTGAACTTTTCACGCTGAGCATGTTCTCGCTGCTGGGCATATTCATCATGATTGGCGGCAACAACTTCCTGGTGCTCTATCTCGGGCTGGAGTTGCTTACGCTATCGAGCTACGCACTGGTGGCGCTGCGGCGCGACGACGCAACCGCCACCGAAGCGGCGATGAAGTATTTCGTTCTTGGCGCGATGGCCAGCGGCTTCTTGCTCTATGGCATGTCCATGGTGTACGGCGCCACAGGTTCACTGGACATCGGTGAAGTCTTCAAGGCCGTCAACGCGGGCCAGATTCGCCACCAGGTGCTGGTGTTTGGTCTGGTGTTCATCGTGGCCGGCCTGGCATTCAAGTTGGGCGCTGTGCCGTTTCATATGTGGGTTCCCGACGTGTACGAAGGCGCTCCCACCGTAGTCACCTTGCTGGTTGCCGGCGCGCCCAAGCTTGCCGCCTTTGCGATCGTGATGCGCCTGCTGGTGGACGCCTTGCTGCCGCTGGCTATTGACTGGCAGCAAATGCTCGCCGTGCTGGCCATCGGTTCCTTGCTGGTGGGCAACCTGGCCGCCATTGCGCAGACCAATCTCAAGCGCATGTTGGCGTATTCAACGATTTCGCAAATGGGTTTCGTCCTGCTGGGCCTGATGTCGGGCGTCATCAATGGGACCGTGGATGCTGCCACCGCACAAGCGGCCTACAGCGCTTCCATGTTTTATGTGGTGACCTATGTGCTGACCACACTGGCCGCTTTTGGCGTGATCATGCTGCTTGCCCGCAGCGGTTTCGAGAGCGACACCATTGCCGATATGGCGGGGCTGAATCAGCGCAGCCCGCTGTATGCCGGCATTCTCGCGATCTGCATGTTCTCGATGGCAGGCGTACCTCCTTTGGTCGGGTTCTATTCCAAGTTGGCGGTACTGCAGGCGCTTGTGGCATCGGGCGAGACGCTGCACATTGCCTTGGCTGTGTTTGCCGTGGTCATGTCGCTCATCGGCGCGTTCTACTACCTGCGGGTGGTCAAGGTGATGTACTTTGATGCGCCGGTACAAACGGCGGTGGTGAGCGCACCACTGGACGTGCGCATGGTTTTGACGCTCAACGGCGCTCTGCTGTTCGTACTCGGGATTCTGCCAGGGGGGCTGATGGCCTTGTGCTCCGACGCCATCCTGCGTTCGCTGGCTTCCTGATCTACAGTGTCGCAAAGTGGAGCCGTCTGGCTCGTCATCCTTCTGGCCTGCGTGGCAGCGAATCTGCCGTTTGTTAACGATCGCTTGTTGTTTGTCGGGCCGCAACGGCGGCCGTCAAAGCGGCTGCTGGAGCGTTTTGCCGAGCTGGTATTGATGTATTTTGTCGTTGGCGCCGTGGGTCTGCTGCTGGAGAAGCGCGCCGGCCAGATCGCGCCGCAGCAGTGGGAGTTCTACGCCGTGACGGGAACCTTGTTCATCACTCTCGCGTTTCCAGGTTTCGTTTACCGCTACTTGCTGCGGCGGCGGGGCTGAGCGCAACCATCGGGTGTTTCTGCCATGAAGGTCCTTGATCTGCAGTGTGCCAACAGCCACGCTTTTGAGGGCTGGTTTGCCAATGAACAGGATTTCCAGCGCCAGCTCGCCCAAGAACTGGTGCAGTGCCCGTTTTGTGCGGACGCCCGAGTGCACAAGCTGCTCAGTGCCCCGCGCATCCAGCGGGGCGTGGCGCCCCCTTCAAATACGGTGTCGGAATCCAGCGCTCCACAGGCCCCGGAGGTTTCCGAAGCAGGCCAATGGCTCTCGCGCGTGCGCGAATGGGTGGCTGGCAGTGAGGATGTAGGCGAGCGCTTTGCCAGCGAAGCGCGTGCCATGCACGAAGGCGATTTGCCCGGACGTGCCATCCGCGGCGTGGCCAGCGCAGAGGAAACCCGGGAACTGCTCTCGGATGGCATTTTGGTGCTTCCCGTACCGCCTGCATTGAGCGAGCCACTGCACTGAAGAGATCAGTATTGCTATACTAAATATAGCAATAAAATGGCTTCCAATAAGCGCAAGAGGCTTGTTTAATTCAAAATTCCCCTTTCAAACTGTGAACTGCAGCGCAGCGAGCCGCGCATAGGTGCTGCCGCGCGCCATCAGCTCGCTGTGGGTGCCTTGCTCGACCACCCGGCCATGCTCGAGTACGACGATGCGGTCCGCGTTCTGTACCGTCGCCAGTCGGTGTGCGATCACCAGGGTGGTTCGCTGGCCGGCGTGGCTGTGCATGGCGGAATCAAGCGCAGCCTGCACCACGCGCTCGCTTTCTGCATCCAGCGCACTGGTGGCTTCGTCCAGCAACAACAGAGGCGGATCCTTGAGCATGGCCCGGGCAATGGCAATGCGCTGGCGCTGGCCGCCTGACAGACGCACGCCACGCTCGCCAAGAAAGGTGTCGTAGCCGTCCGGCAGCGCCACAAGAAACTCATGTGCAAAGGCTCCGCGCGCTGCGGCGTGCACTTCATCGACCCTGGCATCGGGGCGGCCATAGCGAATGTTCTCCAGCGCGGTTGCCGAGAAAATCACGGCATCCTGCGGCACGGTGCCAATGTGCTGGCGCAGATTTTCCAAGGACAGGTCGCGCACATCCACACCATTGAGCCGCACGCCATGCTCGCGGCCGCCACCGACCGGCGCCTGCGTTGAATCCACATCGTAGAAGCGCTGCAGCAGTTGGAACACGGTGGTTTTTCCGGCGCCGCTCGCGCCGACCAGTGCCACGGTTTCCCCGGACCGCAGGGTGAGGCTGAAGTTTGACAGTGCGGCCTGACTCGGGCGCGACGGATAGTGAAAATCGACGGCGTCGAACTCCACCGCCAGCCCGCGGCCGCTGTGTGGCAGCTCAATGGCTTGCGCGGGGGACGCTACCGGCGACTGGCTGGCCAGCAGCTCCATCAACCGTTCGGTGGCACCCGCGGCACGCAGCAAATCGCCATAGACCTCGCCCAGCACGGCGGCGGCTCCGGCAAGCAGACCCACGTAAAGCACCGTCTCGCCCAGGTGGCCTGCAGTCATCGTTCCGGCCAGCACCGCCTGCGTTCCACGGTACAGCCCCCAGAGCAGCAGGGCGGCGTTGGCGATGATGATGAATGCCACCAGCGCAGCGCGCGCGCGGGAGCGCCGCACGGCGGTCTCGAACGCGCTTTGTGTGGCGCGGGCAAAGCGCACCGCCTCGCGCAGTTCACCCGTGAAGCTCTGTACCACTGGCACGGCGTTGAGTACTTCGGCGGCTATGGCGCTCGAGTCCGCCACCCGGTCCTGGCTGGCGCGCGAGAGCTTGCGCACCCGCCGCCCGATCCACATGGCGGGCAGCACCACGACCACCAGCATCAGGAGCACGATGGCCATGATGCGCGGGTTGGTCCAGACCAGCATCACGATGGCGCCGCTGCCCACCACCGCATTGCGCAGTCCCATAGACAACGAGGAGCCCACGACAGTCTGCACCAGTGTCGTGTCGGTCGTCAGGCGCGAGAGCACTTCGCCGCTTTGCGTGGTCTCAAAAAACTGCGGACTTTGGCGCAGTACGTGCGCATACACGGCGTTGCGCAAATCGGCTGTCACGCGCTCGCCCAGCCAGCTCACCAGATAGAAGCGCGCCGAAGAAAACAGGCCCAGCATGATGGCCACGCCAAACAGCGCCAGAAAATGCTCGCGCAATGCCAGCGCCTTGGCTCCACCGGTTTCGGGCGTCAAACCACCGTCGATGAGTGCGCGCAAGGCCATCGGAAACACCAGCGTGGCAACAGCCGCCAGCAGCAGAAACAGAAACGCCAGCGCCATGCGGGCGCGGTACGGGCGCAAGAACGGCAACAGTCCGGAAAGCGCACGTGGGGCCGCAGTAGGCGGCAAGCTTTGGGTGTCAGAGGGCATGCGCCGCAGTGTAGGTGCAGCCTCGCGGCAGTGGTTCTGTAGGCACTTTTACATACGCGTTAGTCCCAGTGCTACACCAGGCTGCGCCCCTTACCATTCCTCGCAATCCAAGCGTCTTTTGCATTTGATCAAAATGCATCGACTGTTTTTTTTTCCATGAAAGTACCCCCGCCGCGATGAGCGATTTCATTCTTGAGACTCGGAATTTGACGAAAGAGTTCAAGGGCTTTACCGCCGTGAGCGATGTCACCTTGAACGTACAGCGCCACACGATCCATGCCCTGATAGGTCCGAACGGGGCCGGCAAAACCACGTGTTTCAATTTGCTGACCAAGTTCCTGGAGCCGACGTCGGGCAGCATTCGCTTCAATGGGCGCGACATCACGCGCGAGCAGCCCGCCCAGATTGCACGCCGTGGTGTGATCCGCTCATTCCAGATTTCAGCGGTTTTTCCTCACCTCACCCTCATTGAGAACGTTCGCGTCGGGTTGCAGCGCAAGCTGGGCACATCGTTTCATTTCTGGCGCAGCGCGCGCAGCCTGCACCAACTCGATGACCGTGCGATGCATTTGCTCACCGAAGTCGGGCTGGAAGACATGGCAGACGAAGTCACCGTCAACCTGCCCTATGGCCGCAAGCGGGCCCTCGAAATTGCGACCACCCTTGCCATGGAGCCTGAGCTGATGCTGCTTGACGAGCCAACCCAGGGCATGGGCCATGAAGACGTGGACCGTGTCACCGAGCTCATCCGAAAGGTGTCTGCCGGACGCACCATCCTGATGGTGGAGCACAACATGAAAGTGGTCTCGACCATTGCCGATCGCATTACGGTGCTGCAGCGCGGCGCGGTTCTGGCCGAAGGGCCTTACGAAGAGGTTTCTGTGAATCCCGATGTGATGGAAGCCTACATGGGCAGTACCGATGCCCAATTGCAAGGAGCGCACTGACATGGCAAATACCGCCAGCCAGACTCCCGCCCTTGAAATCTCCAAGCTCCAGGCATGGTACGGAGAGTCGCACGTGCTGCACGGCATCGACATTGTTGTGCAGCCTGGAGAAGTCGTCACGCTGCTGGGCCGCAACGGCGCTGGCCGTACGACCACATTGAGAGCTGTCATGGGGTTGACGGGTGCGCGCACCGGCTCCATCAAGATCAATGGCGTCGAAGCGATCAATCTCTCCACGCACCGCATTGCGCACTTGGGCATCGGCTACTGCCCGGAAGAGCGGGGCATTTTTTCCAGCTTGTCCTGTGAAGAAAATCTGTTGCTGCCTCCGGTGCTCAAGACCGGCACGCCTGGCATGTCGGTTGAAGAGATCTACGAATTGTTCCCCAATCTGGCAGAGCGTCGGAACAGCCAGGGAACGCGTCTCTCGGGCGGCGAACAGCAGATGCTCGCGGTTGCACGCATCTTGCGCACAGGCGCCAAGCTTTTGTTGCTCGATGAAATTTCCGAAGGCTTGGCCCCGGTCATCGTCCAGGCACTGGCCCGCATGATCACCATGCTGCGCGCCAAGGGCTACACCGTGGTCATGGTTGAACAGAACTTCCGTTTTGCTGCACCCCTGGCAGATCGGTTCTACGTGATCGAGCACGGAACCGTCGTTCAGAAATTCAGCTCCAGCGAGCTTGAATCGCGGATGCCAATACTAAATCAGCTGCTCGGTATCTGAGCCGTCTTTTCGGTCTGCGCGCGCATTGGTTTTCTGTCGTTTTTTGATTTCCAACCGTCCATAAGGAGACATCGCATGAAGTACAAGCACACCACCCTGGCCCTGATGCTGGCCGCTGCAGGTTTGGCCACCGGAGCCGCACACGCCCAGGAAAAGGTCACGATCGGCTTTATCACCGACATGTCCAGCCTGTATTCGGACGTTGAAGGCAAGGGCGGCGCAGAAGCCATCCAGATGGCCATCGACGATTTCGGCGGCAAGGCGCTGGGCCAGCCCATCAAGCTCCTGACGGCAGACCACCAGAACAAGGCGGACATCGCCGCTGCAAAGTCGCGCGAGTGGGTCGATACGGAAGGCGCAACCATGCTCTTCGGTGGTACCAACTCCGGCACGGCTCTGGCTGGCGCCAAGGTGGCCCAGGAGAAGAAGGTCGTGTACATGAACAGCGGCGCTGGCTCTTCCGCGCTGACCAACGCAGCTTGCAGCCCCTACACCATTCACTACGCGTACGACACGGTTGCGTTGGCCAAGGGCACCGGTGGTGCAATCGTTGACACTGGCGGCAAGTCGTGGTTTTTCCTGACCGCTGACTACGCTTTCGGTCACGCGCTTGAAAAAGACACCAGCGCAGTCGTTGAAGCCAAGGGCGGCAAGGTGGTGGGCGCAGTGCGCCACCCGCTGAACGCATCTGATTTCTCCTCGTTCCTGCTCCAGGCACAAAGCTCCAAGGCGCAAGTGCTGGCGCTGGCCAATGCGGGCGGGGACTTCATCAATGCCGTCAAGGCGGCCAAGGAATTCGGCATCGACAAGACCATGAAGGTCGCCGGTTTGCTCGTGTTCCTGAGCGACGTCCACAGCCTGGGCCTGAAGAATACCGCTGGCCTGCAGTTCACCACCGGCTGGTACTGGGACAAGGACGCTGAGTCGCGCGCATTTGCCGAAAAATACAACGCCAAGATGAAGCGCATGCCCACCAGCATCCAGGCGGCCGACTACTCTGCCACCATGACGTACCTCAAGGCCGTGGAAGCGGTGAAGACGACCAACGCCGACAAGGTGATGGAGTACATCAAGAAGACCCCCATCAACGACATGTACGCCAAGAACGGCATCGTGCGTCCGGACGGCCGCATGGAGCACGAGATGTACCTGGTGGAAGTCAAGCAGCCCGCCGAGTCCAAGAAGCCCTGGGACTACCTCAAGATCGTGAAAACACTCCCTGGCGCAACGGTGTTCACCACCAAAGCCGAGAGCACCTGCGCGCTCTGGAAATAATTTCCTGAGCTAAACCCTACCGAATCGCTTCTTACCGCCGCTCCCATGGAAATCTTTGGTGTCTCGTTGCCAGGCTTGCTGAGCCAGCTCCTTCTGGGGCTGGTCAACGGCTCGTTCTACGCAATTCTTAGTCTCGGGCTGGCCGTGATCTTCGGCCTGCTCAACGTCATCAATTTTGCGCACGGTGCGCTGTTCATGATGGGAGCGTTGGTTACATGGATGGCCATGAACTACCTGGGTATCAACTACTGGGTCATGCTGGTGGTTGCGCCCTTGGTGGTGGGGCTGTTCGGTGTGGTGACCGAGCGTCTGCTCCTGCGTTGGATCTACAAGCTCGATCACCTCTATGGTCTCTTGCTGACGCTGGGCCTGACGCTGTTGATTGAAGGCGTCTTTCGCTCCATCTACGGTGTTTCAGGCTTGCGCTACGACACGCCGGAGCTGCTGTCGGGAGGCACGAACCTGGGGTTCATGTTCCTTCCGAACTACCGCGCCTGGGTGGTGGTGGCATCGGTCACGGTGTGTATCGCAACCTGGTTTGTGATCGAGAAGACAAAGCTGGGCGCCTATTTGCGCGCCGGTACAGAAAATCCACGGCTGGTGGAGGCGTTCGGTGTCAACGTGCCAGTCATGGTGACACTGACTTACGCGTTCGGCGCGGCATTGGCAGCGTTTGCCGGAGTGCTTTCGGCGCCGATCTATCAGGTCTCCCCGTTGATGGGGCAGAACCTGATCATCGTGGTGTTTGCCGTCGTCGTGATTGGCGGCATGGGCTCGATCATGGGCTCCATCCTCACCGGCCTCGGGCTGGGTGTGATTGAAGGTTTTACCAAAGTTTTTTATCCAGAAGCGTCCTCGACCGTGGTCTTCGTGATCATGGTGATCGTGCTCCTGATTCGCCCCGCCGGCCTGTTCGGCAAAGAAAATTGACGGGGCCCATGCCATGAATTTCAAGAATCTTGCTGCGCTGGGCTACGGCCTCTTGCTCGTCGGTCTGCTGGCCGCCCCGTTCCTGGGCGTCTATCCGGTCTTTGTGATGAAGCTGCTGTGCTTCGCGCTGTTTGCTGCGGCGTTCAACCTGCTGCTGGGCTACGTGGGCATGCTGTCGTTTGGCCACGCGGCATTTCTGGGCGGTGCAGCGTATGTCACCGGGGAAGCCCTCAAGGTATGGGGCTTTACGCCGGAGGTCGGCTTGCTGCTCGGAACGGCCAGTGGTGCTCTGCTGGGGCTCATCGTCGGATTTTTCGCGATCCGGCGCACGGGCATCTACTCGACCATGATTACGCTGGCACTCGCGCAAATGCTGTTCTTCGTCGCACTTCAGGCACCTTTCACCGGCGGTGAAGACGGGCTGCAGGCGGTGCCTCGCGGCAAGCTTTTTGGCCTGCTCAGTCTCAAGAACGACCTGGTGCTCTATTACGTGGTGCTGGTCATCGTGGTTGCTGCGTTCCTGCTGATCGTCCGCACGGTGCACTCACCGTTTGGTCAGGTGCTCAAGGCCATCAAGGAAAACGAGCCGCGCGCCACGTCCCTCGGTTACGACACCAACCGCTTCAAGCTGCTGGCCTTTGTGCTCTCGGCCGCACTGTCGGGTTTGGCAGGCGCACTGAAAACCTTGGTGATGGGTTTTGCCACCCTGAGCGATGTGCATTGGACGGCATCGGGGCACGTGGTGCTGATGACGCTGGTGGGCGGTCTGGGGACGCTCTCGGGGCCGCTGATCGGCGCTGCCGTGGTGGTCATGCTGGAAGACAAGTTGGGCGAGATCGGTCAATTCCTCACCGACACGACCCGAATCGAGTGGTTCAGCACATTGGGTGAATCGGTCACCATGGTCACCGGCCTGATTTTCGTGATCTGTGTGCTGGCCTTCCGCCGCGGCATCATGGGCGAAATCATTGCCTGGCTGCAGCGCAGGCGCGGCGAGGGCAAGCTTTGAGCTTGCTTCGCAATTACAGCGCCAGGCGCGCTGCGTAGCCCGTCATTTCCAGATAGCCGCGCCCCAGTTCGCGGCCATCTGCTGTTTGCAAGGCGCTCAGGCCTTCCCAGTAAAACGCTCCCGTGGAAGCACGGCTGTCGAGCTCCTGGGCGTCGAACAGCGCCTCTACCTTGAATCGCCCCACAGGCGTGTCCAGCTGCCAGGCCACCGGATAGCGCGCGCCGCTGGCCGGGCTGGTCCAGTGGCGCAGCGGGGTGAACCTCAGTTCACCTGTGTCAAGCGTTTGCACTTGGCCCCCCATTGTTCGCCACGAACCTCCTGCCCACAGCGCCGAGCCGTCGGCGCGGCGCAGCTGAAAAGCGGTCAGTGCGCTGCCGTCGGACAAATTCATTCCGATCCAGTCCCAACCCATCGCGCCCTCGGGAAGAATCGCTTCACTGGCCTCATGGTCCAGCCAGGCGCGCGCCGACGCATCCTGCAGCAGCAGGCGTTCACGCCCCAGCGTGATGCTGCCGCTCACCTGCAACTGCGGCTCGGTGATGTAGTAGCTCAGGTTCTCGGCGTCCGGCCCCTTGCGCGAGATACCTGCCTGGCCCTGCAGCAGCAGGGGCTGGGTGGCTGACAGAACCAGGTCGAGGGAAAACGCCTCACCTTGCATGTGCGCGGCGTAGCGGCTGCTGCCGGCCACCTCGCTGCGGCGAAGGGACCAGTCGCCCAGAACGATGTGGGTATCTTCTTCATTGGCCTCGGCCAGTCCAAAACCGGCGCGGGCAATGCGCTGGTCGTGCAGCAGCCGCTGGTTCTGCGTGTCGCTCAGCGCGGCGTGCGCAAACAGCAATTGGCGGGCGGCAAAGGCCGACTGCAGGGCCTCGGTGCCGGGAACGCGGCTGCGAAAGAAGGTGAGCTGAAAGCCCAGGTCGCGTCCGCCCGAGCGCGTTTGGCCGGTGAGGTACCACCACTCGGTGCGCAGCTTCGGGTGGCTGCCATGGTCGCGCGGAAAAACCAGGGGACGCACTGCCAACACCGCTGCGCCTGCCTCCCTGCCTATTCCCGCTCCCAGGCACAGCGCCAGCCACTGGCGGCGAGACCAGGCGAGCGGCTGGGTGGCACCGGCCTGCATGGAAGTTTTGCAGCGCAGCGTTCAGGCCAGCAGCGCATCCACGCGCGCCCGTGCAGGAGCGCAATCGCCAAAGCGCTCCTGCACCCAGGCCGGGTCGAAATAGGTGGGCAGGTAGCGCTCGCCGGCATCGCACAGCAGCGACAGGATGGACCCCTGCTCGCCGCGCTGGCGCATTTCGCCGGCCAATTCCAGCATGGCCACAAAATTGGTGCCGGTCGAAGGCCCCACGCGCCGCCCCAGCAACTGCGACAGCGCCTGCATGGCCGCCACCGAATCGGCATCGGGCACTTCCACCATGCGGTCGACCAACGTGCGAATGAAGCTGGGCTCCACCCGTGGGCGCCCAATGCCTTCGATGCGCGAACCCGGCGCAGTGAGCGCTGCGTCCCCTGTACGGTGGTAGGCGCTGAACACCGAGCCCGCCGGGTCGGCCACGCAGAGCGCGCTGGCGTGGCGCTGGTAGCGCACATAGCGGCCAATGGTGGCGCTGGTGCCGCCGGTGCCGGCCCCCACCACGATCCAGCGCGGGATGGGATGGCGTTCGCGCGCCATCTGCGTGAACATGCTCTCGGCAATGTTGTTGTTGCCGCGCCAGTCGGTGGCGCGCTCGGCGTAGGTGAACTGGTCCATGTAATGCCCGCCGGTCTGCGCGGCAATGGCGTGGGCTTGCTCGTACACGGCGCCCGCGCCCTCCACCAGGTGGCAGCGCCCACCGTGGAATTCGATCTGGGCAATCTTCTCGGGCGAGGTGCCGCGCGGCATCACGGCCACGAAGGGCAGGCCCAGCAGGCGCGCAAAGTAGGCTTCGCTCACCGCCGTGGAGCCGCTGGAGGCCTCGACAATCGTGGAACCCTCGCGCACCCAGCCGTTGCACAGCGCGTAGAGAAACAGCGAGCGCGCCAGCCGGTGCTTCAGGCTCCCGGTGGGGTGGGTCGACTCGTCCTTCAAATACAGGTCAATGCCCCACTGCGCATAGCAGGGCAGGCGCAGCGGAATGAGGTGCGTGTCGGCGCTGCGCTGGTAATCGGCCTCGATGAGGGCGATGGCGGAGTGGAGCCAGGGGTGGGCGATGTCATGGGGGGATTGTCGGGCAGATCAGCGCAGCCGTTAGCGGCTGCTGGCGGCCAGGCATGGCTGGCGAAGCCACTGAAACAGTAGTCTGATTGAGGCGGGTGCGGGCATTCGGAGTGACCGGTTCAGGCTTTGGAGTTGGCGCTGATCATGAAACTCCCGTCGTTGACTGATGACAGTCTGGCGAGGCCAGGGTGCCCCGGATGTGTACTTAGCTCATCGTCACATGGTGGCTGCGGCCGATCGGTCTTTCCTCGGCTGCCTACTCAGAGCGCTTGGTAGTAGTTACGGATGTACGCCGCCATCAATCGACGACGTTCAACCAAAAATTCCTTGTAGGAGCCGGCATCCACCGAGTGTACGAATGGAGGAATGGCGTTCTCGATCAGGTTGGTCACCAGATCGTCTGAATCTTTGATTTCGCCGAGTGTCAACACACCTGTTTCGATTTGCGTGTCCACCTCAATCATGTAGTCGGACGGTGGTCTGTTGCTTATGCGAATATTGATGGCGGTCTCCGTCAGTGAGAAATTGGCGACCTGGTTGTAGTCCCCACGATCTGGAAAACCGTTCTTATGAAGGTGGTCTTTCGGGATGATGTGGTGGATATCACCGGACTGTTGGAGCATAGCTGTGACTGTGATGCCTTTGGACAAAAATCCGCGGGCATTCTTGGCTACCTGAGCCGCGAGAAAGGTTTGAAAGTAGGGACTGGATATGCCCGTCGTCTCCAACGCCGCAGGCAATGCGACAGACCAGAAAGCATCAGACAGGTCAGCTTCCTCCACTTGGTTGAAATAGTTGAGGATTCCCATCTCACCGATCCGGCGGATGTCTTGTTCCCATGTCGACTCGAAGCTGCCCGAATGACGACCTGTGAGCATGGACATAACAAACCAACGCTTTACGATTCGTTTTCGTTCACCCTCGGTCAATGCCTTGTCTTCTCGCAGGCGCAGATAGAGAGCGTACGCAAAATTCAGCGCATTCTTTGAATTGATCATCCCCGACGTGATGAAGCCTGCTGACTTGATCAGCATCAGAAAATTTTCGAACTGGTACTTGCTGACGATTTCTAATAATGCCGCTTCGAGCTTGTCGTAGGCGAGGGGAATTCGATTCTCGTCCACCTTCTTGGTTTCCGGATCGCGTCCGGACAACTCACTAACGATGCTCGATGCCTTGCCTCGACTGAAACCTACAAGCCCTGCAATCCGGATTAAATCGCCGTACTCAGGGTCATAAATGTCCTCTGCATCGTGCTTCAACCAGCTGATAGCCTTGAGGTACTTAGTGGCCGAAAACTCTAGATCGTTCTCCTCAATGTCAGCGAAAGCATGGGGTGCGATAGCGAGCTGGCAAAAATAATCGATGAGCTTCCGGAGGTTCCGCCCTCGGTCGCCGTATGTGGCGATCTTGCTCATTGCGAAGTCAGCGCTGCTCAGTGGCACACCTTTGGAGTTGATGCGGATGAAGATCTCGGAGATTGTCTCAATATCTAGTCCGTCATCCAGACTGATGATCCCAATCTGGGCGTTCTGGATTTTACCCAGGCGGGTAAGGTTGGTTTCGAAAACGGTGGCATCTACGCCTGGGTTCCGTTCGAGATATTTTTTTGCGAAAGTTAGAGGTGAAGATGAGTTGAAGTATTCGCTGATGTCTGAAATCCATTGCGGACTTCGCTCGATAACGGGGGTGAGTGTGGCGAACTCTTCAGTTATCGGGTTGAAGGAAATTGTTATGCGGATGGCCTTGTACCGTTTGTTAATGACCTTTAGCCCGGCAATAGCAGCGCGGAGCGCAGTGACCCGTTGCTGCCCATCAATCAGAATCTGCTGGTGCGCAGCTATTTGGCCGCCTTTGAGTTTGGCACCGACCGACTGCCAGGTGATAAGGTAGCCAACAGGGTATCCCTTGTAAAGAGAATCCATCAGATCTCTGACTTTTATACTGTCCCAGACAAATGGACGCTGTAGCTCAGGAATCGCGATTTTGTCACTCTTGACGTCGGACAACAACTGGGCGACAGGGGCTTGCGTTACTGAATACTTCGTCATTCTGACCTTCTTGATGATTGTTTGTAGGCGGCCGCCACCTGATTCGTTCCGCAGTTATCTCGTTGGTGTGCTTGTAAGCTTAACCCCCCGTGCTGTTTCAACTTGGTCGCGAAAGGTGCCACGTGTCGCACTCCACGCGGCGAATTTCCGCAATCGCTGCACACCTGACATTGGATTGCACCACCCAGCATCACTTCAAGTCGATCATTATCACAGGCAGACGAAGGACATTTGGCAGAGTATGCAAAGGTCCCGGTGGTAGCAGCCTTGGCCCCTTGCACGCCGCAGCCCTACCAAAGCCCTACCAATCTTCCTTCACCGCCAGCACCGCATCCCGCCCCGCGGCGGCGCGGCCCGCCAGCCAGGCCGTCACCGTGCCCGCCAGCACCACCGCAGCGCACAGCAGCAGCAGGCGTCCCCAGGGCAAGGCCAGTTCCATGGTCCAGTGAAAGCTCTGCGGGTTGACCACCAGCACCAGCACCAGCGAGACCGCCACGCCCAGCAGCAGGCCGGCCACCGCGCCCACGCCTGTCCAGGCCGCGCCTTCGCCGGCGACCACGGCCAGTATTTGCGCCCGCGTCAGCCCCAGGTGTGCCAGCAGGCCAAACTCCTTGCGCCGCGCCAGCACCTGCGCGCTGAAGCTGGCCGCCACGCCAAAGAGCCCGATGCCGATGGCCAGCGCCTGCAGCCAGTAGGTCACGGCAAAGCTGCGGTCAAAAATGCGCAGCGAGCGCTCGCGGATCTCGCTGGCCGACGCGAATTCCAGGCCGCCCGCCGCCGCCGGACCCGATTCGCTTTGCGCCAGTTGCGTGAGCGCGGCGCGCAGCTTGGCTACATCGGCGCCGGGCGCGGGCCACAGCGCCAGGTCGTTGGCGCCGCGCTCGCCGCTCAGCGCGGCGAAGTCGGCGCTGTCCATCACCAGTGCGCCCGTCTGGCGCCCATAGTCGCGCCAGACGCCTGCTACAAAATAGAGAGCTGTCGGCGCTTTCTGGACCTGCGCTAGAGCCCTAAAAGACTCCAAAAATGGAGCCAAAGCCGTGCCTGGCTGCGCCCCCCACAGTTCGGCCGCCGCCTCGCTGGCGTAGACCGCCACCCGGCCCGGTGGAACGCGCAGGGCGGGCGCGGTCAGCGGCAGCACCTGGTCCGCGCCGCGTGCCAGTGGCCGCGCAATCAGCGCGACGGCGGGGCGGGCGGCATCCGGCTGCAGGGGCACGCTGCGCAGGCCTTCGATGCGCTCCACGCCGGGCAGACGCGCGGCCTGCTGCAAGAAGTCGGCGCTGAATGCCGCCTGCCCGTCGGCCGCCGCGCCGCGCACATACAAAGGCGCTGGCAGCACGGTGTCCAGCCACTGCACCATCGAGCCACGAAAGCTGGTGACCATGACCGTGAGGGCAATCGCCAAGGCCAGGCTGGCCACCACGCCGCCCACGGCCACGGCGGCCAGACCCGGCGTGCGCCGCGCGCGCTCGATCGCCAGTTGTGCCAGGGCATTGCGCGCCGCCCAGGGCCGCAGCGCGCGCAAAAGCAGGGCCACGGCGCGCGGCAGCAAGGCAATGCCGCCCAGCAGCAGAGCGCCGACCGACACATAGGCCGCCAATGGCAGGCCCGCCACCACCGGCGCAAAAGCCAGCAGTGCGCCGCCAGCGAGGAGTGCCAGCGCCGGCCATGCCGACGCCTGGGCGCTGCCTGCGCTGCTCAGGCCCTTGAGCGTCTGCGCTGGCGGCAGGGCTTCGGCCGCGCGCGCCGGCCACCAGCCGCCCAGCAGGGCCGCCGCCACGCCCAGCACGGCATAGGCTGCAGCCGCAGGAAGGTTCCATTGGAGCGCAGGCTGCGCGCCGGTGAAGTAGCCGCCCCCCAAATCGCCGCCCAGCAGTTGCAGCGCACCCGCCGCCAGCGCCGTGCCCAGCGCCACCCCGGCCACGCTGCCGACCAGGCCGAGAAACAGCGATTCCACCAACACCAGTCCCAGGCGCTGGCGTGGCGTGGCGCCCAGCACGGCCAGCAGTGCAAAGGCCGGCGCGCGCTGCGCTACGCTGAGCGAGAGCACCGAAAACACCAGGAACGCGCCGGTGAACAAGGCCACCAGCGCCAGCACGCTCAGGTTCACGCGGTAGGCGCGCGACAAGGCGCCCATGCGCTGCTCGCCGTCGCTGCTCTCGCCCCAGACCAGGCCCGGTGGCCAGTTGGGCTGGGCGTTCATGCGGGCGCGAAAGTCGCTGCGCAGCACACCGGGGCGCAGCTGCAGGTCGATGCGGCTGAGCGCGCCCGCCCGGTCGAACAGGTCTTGCGCAGCGCCAATGTCCATCACCGCCAGAGGCGCGCCGCCCGCCGCCACGCTGCCGGCCACGCGCGCATTGAAGACTTCCAGCCCACGGCGCAGCGTGAGGCGCGGCGCATCATGCGGGTCTTCGGGCAGCGCCAGGGCGCGCAGCGCTGCGGCATTCAGGAAAACCGTGGCCGGCGCAAACAACGCAAAGCGGTCGGCGGGCAGGCGGGGAAAGGGGCGCGGCATCAGCGCCGGGGCCGTCGCTGGCAGCAGGAGCGCATCGGCGCCCACCAGGCGCAGCGGCACGCCGGGCGCGCCGGCCGGGGCCTCGGCTGATTGCGCCTGCAATTGCATCTCCAGCACCGGACTGGCGCGTGCCACCTCGCTCTGGCGGGCCAGCAGCGGGTAAAGCCGCTCGTCCAGGTGGCCTTGCGCAGCGCGCAGCTGCAGGTCGGGCTGGCCGCTCACGCTGCGGGCGGCCTGGGCAAATTCTTCCAGCGCCGACGCGTTGATGGTGTGCACGCCGAAGGCCAGCGCCACGCCCAGCATCACGGCGCAGGCAGCGGCGGCGCTCTGCCAGGGGTGGCGGCGCAACTCCTGCAAGGACCAGACGCGAAACAGGGCCAGCATGGCTGCGATTGTGCGGTGCTTGAAACCTGGGCGCTCTGCCCTATCTGCTGGCTGTGAGGGCGCGTTGCCCTTGCCTTGTTTCATCAACTTGCAACCCATTCCCTCAAGGAGGTTTGTCATGAATGCACTGATTGGCCGCGGCGGCCTGTTTGACGAATTTTTCAAGGACGTGAACCCGGGCTTCTACGTGCGTCCGCTGCATGGCGATCCGCTGCCCAATCCTGGCCAGATGAAAGTGGACGTCAAGGAGAACGACGGCGGCTTCCTCGTGTCTGCCGAGGTGCCTGGTGTTCCCAAGGAAGAGATCCAGGTGTCCGTAGACGGCAACGTGGTCACGCTGCGCGCCGAAGTGCGTCAGCGCGACGAACAGACCGACGGCGAGAAAGTGCTGCGCTCCGAGCGCTATTTCGGTGCCGTGTCGCGCAGCTTCCAGTTGCCGGCCGACATTGAGGCCGACCAATGCCAGGCGAAGTACGACAACGGCGTGTTGACCTTGAATCTTCCCAAGAAGCAAGGCGGACGCGGCCAGCGGCTGGTTATCGAGTAAGCCGGTCTTCGCCCAGCATGCCGCCAGCCGTCAAATGCAGCACCCGGTCGGCGCGCGCGGCGGCGGCTTGTGAATGCGTGGCCAGCACCAGCGACGCGCCATGCGCACGCGTTTGCTCCACCAGCAGCTCCAGCACCCGCGCCGCTGTGCCGGGGTCAAGGTTGCCTGTGGGCTCGTCGGCCAGCAGCAGCGCGGGTCTATGCACCAATGCGCGCGCCAGGGCCACGCGCTGCAACTGGCCGCCGCTGAGCTGCTGCGGCAGGCGCGTGCCCAGGCCCGCCAGTCCGACCGCTTGCAGCATGGCCTGCACGCGCTCGGGCTGGGGGCCGCCCCCGAGCAGCATCAGCGGCAGCGCCACGTTTTGCGCCACGTCGAGGTGCGGCAGCACGTGAAACGCCTGAAAGACAAAGCCCAGGTGGGCGCGCCGCCACAGCGCGCGCTCGGTGGCGTCCTGCGTGGAAAGATCGGTGCCGCCGTGGTGAATGCTGCCGGCGCTCCAGGTGTCGAGCCCGGCCAGGCAGTTGAGCAGGGTGGATTTGCCCACGCCCGAGTCGCCCACGATGGCGACGAACTCGCCCGGCGCCACCTCGAAACCCACATTCTCGAACACCGTGCTCTGGCCATAGCGCTTGGCGAGGCCCGCCACTCGCAGTGCCGCGCTCATGGCACAGCCTGCTCCAGCTGCGCGCATACCGCACGCTCCAGCGCCGTTTGTGCGCCGGGCTGATCGCAGGCAATCCGCTGGCGCTGGGGCATTGCGCGCAGCCAGGTGATCTGGCGCTTGGCGAGCTGGCGCGTGGCGGCAATGCCGCGCTCGCGCAGGCCGGGCAGGTCCAGCGCGCCGCCCCTGGTCGCCTGGTCGTCGAGTGCCTGCCAGGCCTGGCGGTAACCGACGCAGCGCATGGCCGGCAGTTCGGAATGGTTGCGCGGGTCGGCGCGCAGGCGCTGGACCTCTTCAAGAAAGCCTTGCTCCAGCATGGTGTCAAAGCGCGCTGCAATGCGGGTGTGCAGCCAGGCGCGGTCGTCAGGTTCAAGGCTAAAAAGGCCTCCAGCGCTTATCCCACCTGCGTTAGCAGCTCTCTTTTCAGGAGTATGGAAGGCGGAGAGCGGCTGACCGGAGACTTCCCACACTTCCAGCGCCCGCTGGATGCGCTGGCTGTCCGCCGGGGCCAGGCGCGCGGCCGTCACCGGGTCAATGCGTGCGAGCTCAGCGTGCAGTGCCGGCCAACCCCGTTGCGCAGCCTGCGCCTCGATGCGCTGGCGCACTGCGGGGTCGGCGGCCGGCATGGGGTCGATGCCGTCGATGAGCGCCTTGAAATAGAGCATGGTGCCGCCGACGAGCAGCGGCAGCGCACCGCGGGCGCGAATTTCGGCAATCAGGCGCGTGGCGTCCTGCACAAAGGCGGCGGCGCTGTAGGGCTCCCAGGGCTGGCGGATGTCAATGAGATGGTGCGGCAGCGCAGCGCGCTCGGCGGGGCTGGGCTTGGCGGTGCCGATGTCCATGCTGCGGTAGACCAGCGCCGAATCCACGCTGACGATTTCCACCGCCACCCGGCCTGCCAGCCGTTCGGCCAGCGCCAGCGCGGCGCCGGTCTTGCCCGAGGCCGTCGGGCCGGCAAGCGCCAGGCAGGGCAGGGCATCAGCGGTGCTCAAGCGGCTCCCCATACTTTTGCACCAGCGTCCACGCCACGGCAGCGAGCAGCGTGGCCCAGAAGAACACGCCTTGCACCAGCGGCCAGATGGTTCCATCCAGGTGCGTGCCCACCCAGCCGCCCACGGCAAAAGCGGCCAGCATCATCATCAATCCATTGAGCGCCGAGGCCGCGCCGGCCGCATGCGGAAACGGCCCGACGCAGCCGGCCTGCCCGCAGGGCTGGTGCATGCCGTGCGCCACCATGAAGAAGTAGAACGGCAGCAAGAGGGCCACCGGGTGCCGCACGCCGGCCCAGGCCAGCAGCAGCATGGTGAGCGCGCCGCCCAGGCTCAGCGCCCCCGCCACCGCCACGGTCCGACGCAGGCCATGGCGGGTGAGCACGGCGCGGCAGGCGAAAGTGCCGCCGAAATAGGAGAAAGCGCCAAAAAACAGCACAAAGCTGTACTGCGTGCGCGAAAGCTGGAGCACTTCGATGAAGACGAAGGAGGACGAGGCGAGGAAAGTGAACAGTCCGCCGTAGGACGCCGTGGTGAGCAGGGAGAAGGCCCAGAACGTCGGGTGGCTCAGCACTTGCATCCAGGTGTGCGCCAGTGTGGCGGGCTCCAGCGCCCGCAGATTGCGCCGCGCGAGCGTCTCGGGCAGGCGCAGCGCCACCAGCGCCAGCGTTGCCAGGGAAAACACCGTCAAAGCCAGCAGCGCCGCGCGCCAACCCAACCATGCGGACAGCAAGGCGCCGGTCGGTGGGCTCAGGCAGGCGACGATCCCCAGGCCGGTGAGCGCACGCGACATGGCGCGGGCCCCGGCCAGTGGCGCGTACAGGTCGCGCACGATGGCGCGCGCACACACCACCACCGCGCCCATCGCCGCACCCTGCAGCGTGCGCCAGACCACCAGCAAATCCATGGAGGGCGCCAGTGCGCTGCCGACGGACGCCAGCGTGTACAGCCCCAGGCCCAGGAGCAGCATGGGCCTGCGCCCAAACCGGTCCGACAGCGGCCCCCAGGCAAGCTGCGAGACGCCAAACGCCAGCAACAAGGCGCTCAGAGTGAGTTGCGCTTGCGCCACCGGCGCGCCCAGATCGCGCGTGAGCGCCGGGAGCGCGGGCAGGTACAGATCGGTGGTGACGGGCTGGATGCTGAGCAGCAGTGCCAGCACCACCACGGCCAGGCCGGGCGACACCGCCGGGGCTGCGATCGGGGGCGCCGCAGGCGCTGCGAGAGGGGGGCGGACATCGCTTTGAGCGTACCAGACGAAGTCGGGATGCGCTTCCCCCAGAACTCCTGGATTATGTTGATTCTATTCCAGGATTAATTGAATATAGACAGAGAGAATATTTTTTGTTATAATTCGCCGGCCGCATATTCTGCGGCGCTATTTTTTATGAGTATTGATGATTTTCAATATGTGGAAATCAAAATAATAACTATTCATTTCATCTGACCCAAGGAGTACCCCGGAAGATGCAGGAAATTCTCGATATGTCTTTTGCTGGCAATGACACGCTCGCGTGGTTGCGGGCAGCGGCCTGGATGGTTGGGGCCGTGGTGTTGATGAAAATCATATTGCCGCTGGTCATTCGACGCATTTCCAGATGGGCGGTCTCCACAAGTACGCGCTGGGACGACGCACTGGTTCAGGCCTTGCGCGCCGTGCGCTGGTATTTGATCGCGCTGGTGGCGCTGCACCCGGCCAGCCAGGAGCTGGTGTTGCGCGCCAACACCGAGCGCTGGATGTCGGGCATTGCCACGGTGGCATTTTTCCTGCAGCTGGGGCTGTGCGCCAGTGCGTTCATCAGTGGCTGGATTGTCAACGTGCGGCAGGATTCGCTGCAAAAAGACCCTTCCACCACCAGCGCCCTGTCGATTTTGAGTTTCATTGGCCGGGTCGTCGCCTGGGCCGTTCTGCTGCTGCTGTTGCTAGACAATCTGGGTTTTGATGTCAACGCCCTGGTGGCCGGTTTGGGTATTGGCGGTATTGCCATTGGTCTGGCGCTGCAGAATATTCTCGGAGATCTGTTTGCAAGTTTGAGCATTGTTCTGGACAAGCCCTTCCAGGTCGGTGATTTTGTCGTGATTGACGATTTCAGCGGCAGCGTGGAGAACATTGGCCTCAAAACCACCCGCTTGCGCAGTCTCAGTGGGGAAGTGCTGGTGTTTTCCAACGGCGATCTGACCAAGTCGCGGTTGCGCAATTACAAGCTCATGAAAGAGCGGCGCATTCCATTCACCTTTGGCCTCACGTTTGACGCCACGCCGGAGCAGCTTGAGCAGGTTCCAGGCGTCGTCAAGAAGGTTGTGGATACGCAGGAGCAGGCCCGGTTCGATCGCGCGCATTTCACCGGCTTTGGCGGCTCCAGCCTCGATTTTGAGGTGGTGTATTGGATGCTCACGCCCGACTATGCAGCCTACCGCGATGTGCAGCAGGCCATCAATCTGGGGCTGATGCGCGAGTTCGCTGCCCTCGGTGTCGATTTTGCCTTCCCCACGCGCACCCTGATGCTGGGCAAGCAGGGCCCCATTGCGGTGGCGCTGGCAAAGGCTTCGGGCGCTTCCGAAGCCGACACGGCGCAATAAACGCCGCGTCTCGATCACGGCAGCCTCTGCGGCCGTGCTTTCTTCTCATCTTTTTCTCATCCGTGCTTGCGCCGGGGCCGGGGCTTTTGCCGCCGGCCCTCTGCCGGGGGCGGGTTTTTGTCCACCCTTCACGAAAGGAGCGCCCATGCACCAAACCATTCTCGCCACCGACCTTGACGGCACGTTTCTTGGCGGCAGCGCCGACGAGCGTGCTGCTCTTTACGACTGGATTGGTCAGCGGCGCAGCGAGATCGTGCTGATCTACGTCACCGGGCGCAGCCTGACCACCATGCGCGATGTGCTGGACGACCTGCCGCTGCAGCCGGACCACATCATTTCCGACGTCGGGACGGCGGTATATGCCGGTGCCGAGCGCGCGCCGCTGCCGGCGCTCGAAGGCTGGCTGGACGAAGGCTGGCCCGAGCACACGCCGGCGGCTGTGCGCAGCATTCTGGCGCGCCATCCGCACCTTACGGAGCAGCCCGTGGTGGAGGGGCGGCGTGTTTCCTGCTTTTATTCCGACACGGATCTCGCGGGCGCAGCGCGCAGCGAGCTGGAGGCGGCGGGCTACGACGTGCTGCTGTCGGCTGAGCGCTACTTCGACGTACTGCCGCGCGGCGTGCAGAAAGGCCCGACGCTGCTGCGCACCCTGAGCGCGCTCGGCCTGCCCCCTGAGCGCACCCTGGTGGCGGGCGACACGCTCAACGACCTCTCGCTGTTCCAGACCGGGCTGCAGGGCGTCATCGTCGCCAACCGCGAGCCGCTGCTGGCGCGCGCCGCGCAAGGTCTGGCCAACGTGCATTGGAGCGAAAAAGACGGCGCCGCCGGTGTCCTGGACGCCCTGCACCGCATTCACTAAGAAAGGACACGCATGAATATGCCCACCCAGAAAGAATTGAAGAACGAACTCGTTGTCGTCTACCACCGCCAGCCGTACGAAGAGGTCGTGGAGGACGGCAAAACCGTGATGCGCGAGCCGCGCAGCCCCAACGGCATCATCCCCGCCATCAAGGGCTTTTTCAGCCACGTCGACAAAGCGGTGTGGGTGGCCTGGAAGAAAAAACCTGCCGCAGGCAAGGCGCCCGATTTTGAGCGCCGCATCACGGTCAGCGACAGCTATGGCAACTACGACGTCGTGCGCCTGCCGCTCGAAGCCGCCAAGATTCACCAGTTCTATCACGTCACCTCCAAAGAGGCGCTGTGGCCGGTCATTCATTCCTTCCCCTGGCTGTACTCCACGGAAAACACGCATTGGGCCGACTTTCGCGAAGTGAACCGCCGCTTCGCCGAGGCCGCTTGTGCCGAGGCAGAGCGCGGTGCGGTGGTCTGGGTGCACGACTACAACCTGTGGCTGGTGCCGGGCTTTGTGCGCAAGATGCGCCCCGACCTGAAGATTGCCTTCTTCCACCACACGCAGTTCCCGGCACCTGACGTGTTCAACATCCTGCCCTGGCGCGACGAAATCATCGACAGCCTGCTGGCCTGCGATCTGGTGGGGTTTCACGTGCCGCGCTTTGCGCAGAACTTCTGCGCCGTGGTCGAGAGCCTGCGCGAGGGCGTGGTGCGCCACGAGGCGCCCATCAGCCTGCCCATCATTGCGCGTCCTTGCGCGCTGTCGGAGCCGCGCGTCACGGTGCAGCTCGACCTGGAAGGGCGCAGCATCGTCATCGACACCTGCCCCATTGGCACGGCGCCAGCCATCATCGCCAAAACGGTGAACTCCCCCGAGGGAAAAGCGCGCACCGAGCGCATCCGGCGCGACATGAATGCCGAGACGCTGATCATCTCGGTCAGCCGTGTGGACTACGCCAAGGGCGGGCGCCAGCAGCTCGAAGCCTTCGAGCGCCTGCTGGCGCGCCGGCCGGACCTGCATGGCCGCGTCAAGCTCCTGCTGGTCACGGTGGCCGCCGCCGAAGGCATGGAGGTGTACCGCGCCGAGCAGCAAAAGATCGAGCAGCTTGTGGGCCGCATCAACGGCCACTTCGGGTCCCTGCATTGGCTGCCCATCCATCTCTCGACCACACCGCTGGCCTTTGAGGAAGTGGTGTGCGCCTACGCTGCGGCCGACATCGCCTGGATCGCGCCGCTGCGCGATGGCCTGAACCTCGTGGCCAAGGAATTTGTCGCCGCCAAGCAGGGCGAACCCGGCGTACTGGTGCTTTCCGAGTTCTCGGGTGCGGCGATGGAGCTGGAAGACGCGGTGCTGGTCAACCCTTACAGCCGCAGCTCGCTCGATACCACCTTGGACGAAGCCCTTGCCATGCCCGAGGGCGAGCAACGCGAACGCATGGGTCGCATGCTTCGGCAAGTGCAGCGCTATGACATCGGATACTGGACACGCCACGTGCTGGCGCGCTTTGCCAGGTTGTCCGAGGCGCCTGCACGGCCCGTGGCGGACGGCCCGGAAGTGCTCGAAGAGCGCGAGGCGGCATAAAAAAAGGGACCGTCAGGTCCCTTTTTGTTGGAGGCAACAACCGGGGTTCAGATCACGCCCTGCGCCAGCATGGCGTCGGCCACCTTGACGAAGCCGGCCACGTTGGCACCGTTGATGTAGCTTACCGAGCCATCGGCGCGCGTGCCGTGCTGGACGCAGGCGGCGTGAATGCCTTGCATGATCATCAGCAGGCGGTTGTCCACCTCTTCGGCGGTCCAGTTCAGGCGCATGGCGTTCTGGCTCATCTCCAGGCCCGAGGTGGCGACGCCACCGGCGTTGCTGGCCTTGCCCGGTGCATACAACACGCCGGCCGCTTCGAACGCCTTGGCCGCTTCGTTGGTTGAAGGCATGTTGGCGCCTTCGGCCACGCACAGCACGCCGTTCTTGATGAGTGTGGCGGCGTCGTTGGCGTCCAGTTCGTTCTGCGTGGCGCAGGGCAGGGCGATGTCTACCGGCACATGCCAAGGCGTCTTGCCGGCTTCAAAGTGCACGCCGGTGCGCTCGGCGTAGTCGCTCACGCGGCCGTAGTGGTGGTTTTTCACGTCCATCAGGATGGCGAGCTTTTCGGTGGTGAAACCTGCTTCGTCGACGATGGTGCCGCTTGAATCCGACACCGTGACCACCTTGGCGCCCAGGGCCATGGCTTTTTCCACGGCGTACTGGGCCACATTGCCCGAACCCGAGACGGAAACACGCATGCCATCAAACGATTTGCCGCGTGTCTTGAGCATTTCGTCGGCGAAGTACACCGTGCCGTAACCCGTGGCTTCAGGGCGGATCAGCGAGCCACCAAAAGACAGGCCCTTGCCCGTGAACACGCAGTCGGCGCGGTTGCTGAGCTTCTTGACCATGCCGGCAATGAAGCCCACCTCGCGCCCGCCCACGCCAATGTCGCCTGCCGGCACGTCGGTGTCGGCGCCCACATGGCGGAACAGTTCGCTGGCAAAGGCCTGGCAGAAGCGCATGACTTCGGCCGGGCTCTTGCCCTTGGGGTCGAAGTCGGAGCCGCCCTTGCCGCCGCCCATGGGCAGGGTGGTCAGCGCGTTCTTGAAGGTCTGCTCGAACGCCAGGAACTTGAGCACCGAGAGCGTGACCGAGGGGTGAAAGCGCAGGCCGCCTTTGTAGGGGCCAATGGCCATGCTGTGCTGGATGCGGTAGCCGCGGTTCACCTGCACCGTGCCGTGGTCGTCGGTCCAGGAGACGCGGAACATGATCACGCGCTCGGGCTCCACCAGGCGTTCCAGCAGGCTTTGCTCAGCGTACCGGGGATGCTCCTCAATGAACGGCCAGAGGCTTTCCATCACCTCGGTGACGGCCTGGAGGAACTCCGGCTGGTGCGGATTGCGGGTGGCTACCTCAGCAAGAAAAGCCTCAACGGACGCGAATTTCATGGCATTTGTCTTTCGGGAAAAAAATGGATTGCGGCAGTGCAGCACGACATTATGCCAAACCGGTATGGACTCATGCAACAAAATAGGGCGGGTTTGCACGGCCATGGTGCGGTTTCGCCCACTTTGGGTGCGCTGGCAGGACGGCTGTGGCGCAAATGCGTGCAAAAGTGGTGCATGAGACGGCAGCACTGCGTGCGGCCATTGCGCTGCGGCGTGGCGATTGCCGCGCCGGATCTGCTGGCGAAGCGGTGCTCAACGTCCGCGCAGGAACAGTGCGTCAAGCTCTCGCAGACTGAGCTGGCGCCAGGTGGGCCGGCCGTGGTTGCACTGGTCCGAGCGTTCGGTGGCTTCCATCTGGCGCAGCAGGCCGTTCATCTCCGGCAGCGTCAACTGCCGATTGGCACGCACGGCGCCATGGCAGGCCATGGTGCCCAGTATTTCGTTTTGGGCGCGCTGCACCACGCCGCTGGCGTCGTGCGCGGCCAGCTCGGCCAGCACGCTGCGCGCCAGCTCCACCGCGTCGCCTTGCGCCAACGTGGCAGGCACAGCGCGCACGGCCAGCGTGCGGGCTGAAAAAGCCGCGATCTCCAGGCCGAGAGCGGCCAGCGCGTCCACGTTCTGCTCGGCGGTGGCCAGTTCCTGCGGCGTGGCGGAGAAGGTCGCGGGAATCAGCAGCGGCTGGCTGGCAATGCGTGCGCCGCTGTCCCACTGCGACTTGAGGCGCTCGTAGACGATGCGCTCGTGCGCCGCATGCATGTCGACAATCACCAGCCCCTGGGCGTTCTCCGCCAGGATGTAGATGCCTTGCAGCTGCGCCAGCGCACGGCCCAGCGGCCAGACCGTGGCCTGGGGGGTATCGGGCGTGCCAGGCGTACTGGGCATGAGAGGGGCCGGGCTTTCCCACGCAAGAGGAGGCGCGTCAACCGATGCGCTGCTTTCGCCTTCGGGCAGGCGTGCGCCGCCCCACAGCGCACCGAGATCGGCCACGCGGTGGCCGATGGGAGCATCAAATTGCATAGCTGCCTGCGCCCGTGGAATAAGCGCTGGAGGCCGATTCTGTTCGAAATTCAAGGAAGTTTCTGAGGCACCTGTCGCGGATGCCGCAGCGGCCGGGGGCACGGCCAGCACTGCTCCTGCGCGCGGCGCGGCCAGGGCGTTCTCGATGGCGTGGCGCACGGCCTGGTGCACCTCGCGGCTGTCGCGAAAGCGCACTTCGATCTTGGTGGGGTGCACGTTCACGTCGACGCGCGCCGGGTCGATGTCGATGTACAGCGCATACACCGGCTGGCGCTGGCCGTGCAGCACGTCTTCGTAGGCGCTGCGGGCGGCGTGGGCCACCACTTTGTCGCGCACGAAGCGGCCATTCACATAGCAATACTGCTGGTCGGCGCGCGCACGTGCCGTGTCGGGCAAGCCCGCGCGGCCGGTGAGGGTGACGCGGCCCTCTTGATGCTGCAGCGCCACCGACTGGTCCAGAAACTCTTCGCTCAGCACGTCCGCCAGGCGACGGTCCAGGGCTCCCGCTCCCGCGCCGTGCATCAGGGCCGTGCGCCACTGCTGCACCAGCTTGCCTTCGTGCCAGATGGCAAAGCCCACATCCGGGCGCGCCAGGGCGTGGCGGCGCACCGCTTCGACGCAGTGGGCCAGCTCAGTCGCATCGGTTTTGAGGAACTTGCGCCGCGCCGGCGTGCTGAAGAACAGCTCTTTGACTTCGACGGTGGTGCCCACGGCCCGCGCCACCGGGCGCAGCTCGCCGCTGCGGGCATCGAGCAGAAAGGCGCTGTCCTGCCCGGCAGGGCGCGAGAGCAGGGCCAATTCGGAGACCGAAGCAATGGCCGCCAGCGCCTCGCCGCGAAAACCCATCGTGGCAACGCTCTCCAGGTCGTCCAGCGTGCGAATCTTGCTCGTGGCATGGCGGCGCAGCGCCACCGCCAACTCTGCCTGGGGAATGCCGCCGCCGTCGTCTTCCACACTAATCAGGCGCACGCCGCCGGCCAGCAGGCGCAGCGTGATCTGCGTGGCGCCGGCGTCGAGCGCGTTGTCCACCAGCTCGCGTACCACCGAGGCGGGGCGCTCGACAACTTCGCCAGCCGCAATCTGGCTGACGAGTTCGTCGGGCAGGTCGCAGATGGGGCGGCGGGTGGCTTGGGAAGCCGTGGGAGCTGGGGGAGAAACTTGTTGCACACGAAGATTCTAGGGATTGAGGTAGCCGGCGGCGGTGCTGGCCATAATGGCCCGCCTTATTCAAAGCCCGTCAAAGCCCGTCAAAGCCTGCCCATGGACGCCATTGCCTTTCTGATCGACTTCATCCTGCACGTCGACAAGCACCTCGAAGCCTTCGTCGTCACCTACGGCCTGTGGGTGTACGCGCTGCTGTTCCTGATCGTGTTTGTTGAAACCGGCCTGGTCGTCATGCCCTTCTTGCCGGGCGACTCGCTGCTGTTCATTGTGGGCGCGCTCTGCGGCGCCGGCATGATGGAATTTACCCCCGCTGTGGCCGTGCTGCTGGCGGCCGCAATGCTGGGCGACCAGTGCAACTACTCGATTGGCCGCTGGTTCGGGCCGCGCGTGTTTCAGTGGGAATCGTCGCGCTGGTTCAACCGCCGCGCGTTTGACCAGGCGCACGCGTTCTACGAGCGCTACGGCGGCATCACCATCGTGCTGGCGCGCTTCATGCCCTTTATTCGCACCTTTGCCCCCTTTGTGGCGGGCGTTGCCGAAATGTCGCGCGCAAAGTTCACGGCCTACAACATCGGCGGCGCTGTGCTGTGGGTGCTGGGTATCACAAGTGCCGGCCTGTTCTTTGGCAATCTGGCGTTTGTGCGCGAGCACTTGGACAAGATCATCTGGGGACTGATTCTGGTGCCGGGACTGATCGCGCTGTTTGGTGCTTGGCGGGGGAGTCGCAAGGCGAAAGCAGCCTGAGGCGGGACGAGCGACGCGGCAATACGCTTTGTGTGCCGGTAGCGCAAAGCCTGCTGCACCGCTTGCCATCCGAGCCTACGGCGTATGCAGGCGTCACGCCATGGGCACAGGCGAATCTGCTGGAGGAACTGGCCGTCTTGGCGCAAGGCAAGGGTTTTTGTATGTGTCAGTGAGCGCGTCAGGCTGCTTTCACCGTTCGCCTATCCAGCCACCGCCTTGCGCAGCAGCCCCGGAGAAACCTTCCAGTTCTGGCCTTCGCTGGTTAAGACGCTGGCGGTCTTCTTGTTCAGGCGCAGCACAACGCCGTGCTTGACGCTGCCATCGGTGGCCGTGAACTGGACGCGATCGCCTTCGGCAAACTGCGCCAACTCCACCGTGCTCCTGGCTTGAGCCAGCAGATTGAGGCGCTCGACCACCATCCGGTTGAGGTAGAGCAGGTCTTCCTCCCCCATATGGCGAAGGGCTTGCGTGAACAACTTTCGGTCCAGAATGGTCTGCTTGGAGTGCATCACTGATGAAAACTTTGACCGCCGGACAGCGGCGGCTCACCCTGAGTTTATTGCAGGGCTATTGCCTGCAAAACGCGCCTGGCATCGCATCCCGGTCCGCACGACACCCACTCGCGCAGTGTGATGCAGGCCATCCTTGGCGCAACCCGTTCATGTTGCACGCAACAACCGAGGTCAAGCGGATATTCGTTGCTCTTGAAAAAATAGCTGCCAGCGCTTATGGATATTGCGCTAGCAGCCATTTTTTGCCCTATTTTCAGGCCCGGATCTCACCGCAGGGATCAGCGGCGGCGCTGGTCCCGGTCTTCACCCAGTTCGTGGCCCACCAAGGCACCGCCTGCAGCGCCGGCGATGGCGCCTGCAGTGCCAAACAAGGCATTGCCGGCGACACCGCCGACGACGGCTCCGGCGCCGGTGCCGATTTGGGCGTTGGTGGGGTTGGAGGAGCAGGCGCCCAGGCCCAGGGAGGCAACAAAGGCGGTGGCGATCACGAGATGTCGGGTTTGCATGGCGGGGTCCCTTTCAGGAAAGTGGAACAAAGGCCGCGCCGCGAAATAGCGTGCGTGAGGCCGATGAGCCACTATCGTTCAGCGTCCCTCGCCAGCCTGTAGGACGCGCAGTGCAGCCAGCGTCAGCGCAGGTGCCGGGACAACGCGCTCAGCCGCGCGGTGTGCACAGGCTGATGGTGAGCAGCAGCGAGGCGTTGCTGCGGCCCGTGAGTGCATGCGGCGTGCCACCTTCGAGATGCACGAAATCACCCGTGGCCAGCTCCTGCACGGCGCCGGGCGTCTTCAGCTCGCATTCGCCTTCGATGCACAACAGCGTGATCTCGCCCGGCACCTGGTGCTGCGGCAAGGTCTTGCCAGCCAGCACCACCAGGCGGATCACTTCCAGCTCTTTGGCCTTGAGGATGGCCGTGTTGACGGCGCCTGTGAGCGCCTCGCCCAGCGGGGCAATTCGGACGACTTCGGATGAGGGGGTGTGGGGCAGGGCCATGGCGGTCTCCCTTGGGTTGCGGGGGTAGGGCCTGTTAACCCTATGCAAGGGGGCGCGAAGGTCATCAGAGCCTGCCCATCAAGGCGTTCGACGCAGCCCGTGCGTCCGCACGCTCATGGAGCGCAACGCCGAGGGGCGGGCTCTGATCACCTTCCCTTCGGGTTGCCTCGCAAAGGGGCTGTATCCGGCGTTGCCCGCGCTTGCAAGGAGGACCAGCCTTGCTGCGCACGTGCGCCTTGCATACAGCCCCTTTACGGGCCAACGCGATCCCCTTGCAGAGGGTTAACAGGCCCGAGTGTGTCAAACCGAGCGGCTGCGCGCAAGCGGCGGGTTCTTGGCGAAGTAGCGCGTGATGCCGCGCATCAGCGCGTCGGCCAATTGCTCCTGGTAGGCGCTGCTGCGCAGGCGCTTTTCTTCTTCCGGGTTGCTGATGAACGCGGTTTCCACGAGCACGCTGGGAATGTCCGGCGCCTTGAGCACGGCAAAGCCTGCCTGCTCGACGCGCGGCTTGTGCAGTTTGGCCATGCCGCCAATCTCGCCCAGCAGCACGCTGCCGAGTTTCAGGCTGTCGTTGATCTGCGCCGTGGTGCTCATGTCGATCAGGGCGCGGCGCACATGCTGATCCTGGGCGCGCACGTTGAGCCCGCCCACCAGATCGGCCTGGTTTTCCTTGTTGGCCAGCCAGCGCGCGGCCGAACTGGACGCGCCGCTCTGGCTCAGCGCAAACACGCTCGCACCGCGCGCGTCGGGGTTGGTGAAGGCGTCGGCATGGATGCTGACGAACAGGTCGGCCTGCACCCGCTGCGCCTTTTGTACGCGTACGCCCAGCGGCACGAAATAGTCGGCGTCGCGCGTCAGGTAGGCGCGCATGGGGTTGCCGCCCACGGTGGTGGCGTTGATGCGCTCGCGCAGCAAATGCGCCACTTTGAGCACCACGTCCTTCTCGCGCGTGCCGGCGGGGCCGGTGGCGCCGGGGTCTTCGCCGCCGTGGCCGGGGTCCAGCGCCACGATGATCAAACGGTCTGTTTTTCGCCCCAGGGCCAGCGCGGGGGCCTCGGCCGGGCGCTTGGAGGGCAGCGCGAGCGCGCCAGCTGCTGCCACCGGATCGCCGGCCGCTGGCAAGGCCAAGGGTATGGCAGGCGCGGCCGCGTCCCGTGTGCCGCCCGCGCGGGCGATGAGTTCACCCAGCGGGTCGGGCGCGGCAGCGGCGGGCGCGTCGGAGCCTGGCGCTGTGGCGGTGGCCGTGGTGGTGGCTGCACGCTCTGCGGCGGGGCCGGTTTCGGGCGAGAGCTGCAGGCGCTCGGCAATTAATGAATCCAGCGGGTCGACCGGAACTTCGGGGTAGAGGTCAAACACCAGCCGGTGACCGTAGGCGGCCACGGGAGCGAGCGAAAACACCTGGGGCTTGGCGGCCCGCTTGAGGTCGACCACCAGGCGCACCACGTTTGGGGCGTTCTGGCCGACGCGGATGCCTGCAATGTTGGGGTCGTCGCGGCCCACTTTGGCCACGAGTTCGCGCAGTTGGGGGCTGAGATCGATGCCTTCAATGTCCACGGCCAGGCGCGGCGGCGTGGTGACGAAAAACTGGCGCGCCTTGAGCTGACCGTCGGATTCCAGTGTCACGCGCGAATACTCTGGGGCGGGCCAGATGCGCACCGCCACAATGCTGGCGCCTCGCGCAATCTGCTGGCGCCCGAGCAGCAGCACCAGGCTGCCGGCCTGCAACAGCGTGCGCCGCGAGGGCAGCACAGCGCGGTTGCTTGCGGGGCTCTCGGTGCTCAGGTGGGGGGCAGTGGGCTTCATGGGTGCAGTCCTTGCAGCAGGTCTTCGCCATGCGGCGTGCCTGCTTGCAAGGTGGCGCGCCGCGCGGTTTCGTTCAATGCTTCAATGTGGATAGCAAGGTCCGCAGGCGGGATCAGGCCGGCAGCCTTCTCTGGCCATTCTGCCAGCTTCAGGCCGGTGCTGGCAAATAGCTCGCGAAAACCCGCGTCTTCCCATTCGCGCGGGTCGCTGAAGCGGTAGAAATCAAAGTGCCAGATGGCAAGGTTTTCGGCTTCGTGCGGCTCCACCACGGCGTAGGTGGGGCTCTTGATGCGGCCCTGCACCCCGAGCGCGCGCAGCAGATGGCGCACCAGCGTGGTCTTGCCCGCGCCCAAGTCGCCCTGCAGGCTGAGAAAGGCGTTGGCGATACCCGGTAAGGCGGCGAGCTGTCGCGCGAAGGCCGCAGTATCGTCCTCACTCTCCCACACCAGCGAGCGGGTCTTGTGCGCGGGGGGCGTTTCTACAATCGGGCGATGGTGTTCAGCAGCAGTCAACTCGTTCCTCAAATTAAGCAATGGGCGCGCGAGCTGGGATTTTCCCAAATTGGCGTGGCCGGTGTGGATCTGTCGTCCGCCGAGCCGGGTTTGCAGGCCTGGCTGGCGCAGGGTTTTCATGGCGAGATGCACTACATGGAGGCGCACGGTATGCGCCGCGCGCGCCCGGCGGAACTGGTGCCGGGCACGGTGAGCGTGATCACCGCGCGCATGGACTACCTTCCAAGAGACACGCCCGACGGCTGGCAAGCGATCGAGTTTGCGCGTCTGGCCGACCCGCAGCAAGCCGCAGTTTCCGTTTATGCCCGGGGGCGCGACTACCACAAGGTGCTGCGCGCACGCCTGCAAAAGCTGTGCGACCGCATTGCCGAGGCCGTCGGCCCGACGGGCTACCGCGTATTCACAGATTCCGCGCCGGTGCTCGAAGCCGAGCTGGCCGCGCGCAGCGGGCAGGGCTGGCGCGGCAAACACACGCTGGTGCTCAACCGCGAAGCGGGCTCCATGTCGTTCCTGGGCGAGATCTACATCGACATGCCACTGCCCGAGAGCGAGCCGGTGAGCGCCCACTGCGGCAGCTGCCAGGCCTGCATCGACGTCTGCCCCACACAGGCCATCATTGCGCCCTACCGGCTCGATGCCCGGCGCTGCATTTCCTACCTGACCATCGAGCATGCGGGTCCCATTCCGCTGGAGTTGCGGCGCCCGATTGGCAACCGCGTCTACGGCTGCGACGACTGCCAGCTGATCTGCCCCTGGAACAAGTATGCGCAGGCCAGTCCCTTGGCCGACTTCGATGCCCGCGCCGGGCTCAGCGGCGAGCAACTGGTGGATCTGCTTGCCTGGGACGAAGCGACGTTTTTGCGAACGACCGAAGGCGGCCCGATCCGCCGTATCGGCCACGAGCGGTGGCTGCGCAATGTGGCAGTGGCGCTGGGGAATGCCCTGGCCAAGACCCACGACGCCCGATTGCGCGCCGCGCTGAGCGCCCGCGCCGCGCACGAGAGCGCGCTGGTGCGCGAGCATGTGCAGTGGGCGCTGGAGAACGAAAATATTGAATGAAATAGGCCTCTGGGGACGTCCTGCATAACTCCTCGCGGCGTGTGATAGCCCGGACTCGGGCGGTCTGCGTCGTTGCGTTTCACAGCCAATAGCTACGGCTATTGCCTGCAAAACGTGCCTAGCATCCCATCCCGATCCGCGCTACACCCACTCGCGTAGAGTTTTGCAGGACATCCCTAGCGCTTATTCTGTAAGCGTAAGCAGCTATCAATTGCATAGTGCCGAACTCAGCGCAGCACGCCCAGCGCCAGCGACAAGCTGGCCGGTCCGAGCACGGTAGAGAGCGTCACCAGCCCCGCCACGTACGGCCCGTTGTAGCCCATGCGCGCCGCGAGCACGTAGCAGCTCGACGAAGTGGGCAAGGCCGCAAACGCCAACAGCACCGTGGTTTGCATGGCATCAAGCGCCAGAAGCCGCGCCACGCCCCAGGCCACCAGGGGTTGCAGCAGATGGCGGATGGACAACACGGCGACGCTCAGCGGCCGGTTGTCCTTGAGCGAGCCGAACTGCAGTCCGGCGCCGGCCGCCATCAGTCCCAGGGCAATGGCTGCCGCGCCGACGCGGGTCACGCTGGGCGCCAGGAGTTCTGGAATGTGCAGACCCAGCAGATTGGCGCACAGGCCGGCGCCGGTGGCCAGAATCAAGGGGTTGCGCAGCAGTTCGCGGGCAAAGTGGTGCTCGCCGTGGCGCGCCATGGGCCACACGGCGGCCACGTTGAAGAGCGGCACCGACACCCCGATCAGCACCGCAATCAGCTGCAGGCCTTGCGGGCCGGCCAGGCGATCAGCGAGTGCCAGGCCAATGAAGGAGTTGAAACGAAACGCCACCTGCGCCGCGCCCGCGTGCTCGCGCGCGTCGATGTGCCGGCGCAGCCCCGGCAGATAGGGCAGGGCATAGGCCATCGCAATGCCTGCCAGCCCGCTGAGCAGCCCCGCCGCAATCAGCGCCGAGGCCGGGCCCAGTTCGATGGGGGTTTTGACGATGGACTGGAACAGCAGCACCGGAAACAGCAGGTAGTAGACCAGCGCTTCCACCGGCTGCCAGACGCTGCGGTTGAGTGGCGTGAATCGGCACACCAGGTAACCCAGCAGGATGAGCGAGAAATCGGGAAAGAGGATTTGTGCGTAGACCACGGCGCGCAGGATACCTGGGCTGGTTGTGCTGCTCTGCCAGGTGCTGCCGGGCGTGCCGTTCTGCTATCGTTTCGCATGCCATTTTTTGAAGCCAGCCAGAGCGCCATCGACCAGTTTGCCGACGCGCTGTGGCTCGAAGACGGCTTGTCGCGCAACACGCTCTCGGCCTACCGCAGCGATCTGCGGCATTTTGCCCAGTGGCTGGCAGCGCAGGCGGCGCCGCTGGCGCTGGATGCGGTGGCCGAGCACCATATTCAGGCCTATTTTTCGGCGCGCCACCACGGCACCCGCGCCACGACGGCCAACCGGCGCCTCACGGTGCTGCGCCGCTATTTTCATTGGGCGCTGCGCGAGCGACGCATCGACGCCGACCCCACCGCGCGCCTGCAGGCGGCACGCCAGGCGCTGCGCGTGCCCAAGACGCTCTCGACGGCGCAGGTGGAAGCGCTGCTGGCGGCGCCCGACGTGCGCACCGCGCTGGGCCTGCGCGACCGCAGCATGCTCGAACTCATGTACGCCAGCGGCCTGCGGGTCTCCGAACTGGTGCAGCTCAAAACCTGGAACCTGGACCTGGGCGCCGGCGTGCTGCGTGTCCTGGGCAAGGGCGGAAAGGAGCGCATGGTGCCCTTCGGCGAAGAAGCGGGAAGCTGGCTGGAACGTTACCAGGCCGAGGCGCGCGCCGCCATTCTTTCCGGGCAGCAGAGCGAAGATTTGTTTGTGACCGCGCGCGGCAGCGGCATGACGCGGGTGCGCTTCTGGGGCATCGTGCGCGAACACGCGCTGCGCGCCGGCATCACGTCACCGCTCTCGCCACACACCTTGCGCCATGCCTTTGCCACGCATTTGCTCAACCACGGCGCCGACCTGCGCGTGGTGCAGTTGCTGCTGGGCCATGCGGATATTTCAACCACCACGATCTACACCCACGTAGCGCGCGAGCGCCTGCGCGAGCTGCACGCGCGCCACCATCCGCGCGGTTGAAGGCGCTTTTATTCGCCGCCCAGGCTGTCGGCCCACGCCAGGGCCTGCAAGTGGGCCCAGTTGACTTGGTGGTTGGAGAGCTGGAGCTGCTCCGCGTTGTGCGCAAAGGCAGCTTCGTCGCCGCTCTCGCAGGCTTTGGCCAAGGCCAGGAAGGGCGCGAAGATGCCGCGATCGTGCAGCAAGGCATCGACCACCGACTCGGGCAGCGCCACCGAATTGAGCGCCTTGTCCAGCGGCATGCCCAGCATGGTGTCGAGCATGGAGAAAACGCCGACCACAAAGGCGTTGTCGCAGTCTTCTGCGGGCAGCAATTCCAGCGCCAGCAGTTCCATCAGGCGGCCACGCACCACGGCCATGGTGCCTACGGCAGGCGGCGAGCCGCCAGCGCGCGAGGTGGTCAGCAGCAGGGCGGCCCAGCGAAACAGCTTTTTCAGGCCCAGGATCATCACCGCGTGGCGGAACGAGGTGATCTCACACTGCAGTCCGAAACCTGAGGAATTGATGAAACGCAGCAGGTTGAACGACAGCGTCGGATCGCGCTTGAGCAGCTCTTCGATCTCGGCGGTGCTGCCTTGGCGCCGCACCAGGTTGATGAGCTGGATGATGGTGGCCTGCGAGGGGCGGATGGTCTTGGCCTGCACCAGGGAAGGCTTGGCAAACCAGTAGCCCTGAAACAGCTTGACGCCCAGGTCGGCCATGCGCTGGAACTGCTCAGCCGTTTCCACTTTCTCGGCCACGATCTCTGCCTGGCTGTAAGTGCGGGCAAATTGCACCAGCGGGCCGGCCAGTTCGGGTTTGAAGGCGGCCATGTCGAGCTTGATGAAGGCGGCCATCGGCACCCAGCTGGCGTAGGGCCGGCGCAGTACCTGCTGGTCAAACGCCAGCCGAAAACCGCGCGTCTTGAGTTCGCTGAAGATGTCCAGGCAGGCGGCAATGGCTTCCGGCGTAGCACCGTCGGGTAGCGTGGGCACTTCAAGCACCACCTTGTCGGGGTGAATCAGCTCCAGGTGGCCGCCGGCCAGGCTCTCGTGCGTGCAATTGATGAACACGGTGAGTTTGCCCACGAGCGCCTCGGCGCCTCCATAGGACAGGGCATTGAAAAGCAGGGCGGCATCGCTGGCGGCGGTATGCGCGTCGTGCGCCGTCGAGCGGTCAAACAGCTCGTAGCCGAACACGGCGCGATTGGCATCCACGATCGCCTGGCGGGCGATCACCGCCATGTCGCCAGCCGCCGCAGCGTCAGGAGAAGCGGCGGGGATGTCTGCGGTGTTGTCGGTGGATGAAGACATGGGCGACCTGAAAAGAAAAGAGGGAATGCACCGTTGCGTGCCGGCTTTGATTTTAGGGGGCAGCTGCGGTGTCTACTCGCCGATGCGGTCCGCCCAGGCCAAGGCCTTGAGGTGGGCGCCGTTGATCTGCGCGCTGGACAGGTTCAGGGCCGCCGCTGCGGTCTCGAAAGTGGCCTCATCGCTGTTCTCGCAGGCCTGGGCCAGCTGCAGCAAGGCACCGAGCGGACCTTCGCGGCGCAGCAAGGCGTTCGAGACCGGCTCGGGCACGGTGATGAGATGCAGCGCCGACTCCATGGGCATGCCCAGCATGGCATCGAGCAGCGAGAAGATGCCGACCACGAAGGCTTCGTCCGCCAGCTCCTGATCAAAAATCTCCAGCGCCAGCAGTTCCATCAGCCGCCCACGCACCACGGCGGTGCTACCCACGGAAGGCGGGGGCCCGCCGTTGCGTGACAGTGTGAGCAGCAAGGCGCCCCATCGGAACAGCTTTTTCAGCCCCAGAAGCATCACGGCCTGGCGAAACGAGGTGATTTCGCGCGTCAGGCCAAAGCCGGAGGAGTTGATCAGCCGCATCAGGTTGAAGGCCAGGCCGGCGTCCTTTTTCAGGACTTCTTCGATCTCTTCGGTGCTGGCTTGTTTGCGCACCAGGCTGATCAATTCCAGGATGGCTGCCTGTGAGGGTGAAACCAGCCGCGTCTGCACCAAGGAGGGTTTGGCAAACCAGTAGCCCTGGAACAGGTCGATGCCCTGGCTGGACGCCATGTCGTACTGCTGCGCCGTCTCTACCTTTTCAGCGACCAATTCGGCCTGGGTATGGCGGCCGGCGTAGCTGATCAGCACCGCCAACTGGTCGGGCGCCAGAACCGACAGGTCCAGCTTGATGTAGTCCGCCAAGGGCAGCCAGGCGGCATAGGCCGACTGCAATATGGTGTGGTTGAAGGCCAGGTGAAAGCCGCGTTCGCGCAGCGCGGCCAGCATGGGGTAGCGCGCGCTGACCTCTTCGGTGGCGGCATGGCCAAGCGGCGGGATCTCCAGCACCACCTTGTCCGGATCGATCAATTCGAGATGGCCTCCAGAGAGGCTTTCGTGGGTGCAGTTCACGAAGATCAGCGTGCTGCCGACCAGATCTTCGGCGCCGGCATGCGAGAGCGCGGTGAACACCAGGGCTACATCGGTGGCCGCAGTGTGGCCGGGGCCGGTGCGCGAGCGGTTGAACAGCTCATAGCCAACCACTGCCTGCTGCGAATTGACGATGGCCTGGCGCGCGATCATGGCCACGGAAGAGTCGTTGGCGGGTGTCAGCATCGGCGGGACAGGAGAAGACAGACTGGACATGGTGGGTGGGTGCCGTGGCAAGCTTAAAACGGATTGCAACGGCTTGCCGCTGCGTGCTCCAGGCTTGCGATGCTGATTCTAGAAAGCATTGGGCCTGTTGGATGCATTTTCTCCATACGTGAGCCATGCCAGTTCGGTTTCGGTAAAGCCCGCGCGGCGCCGGGCCTCAAGATTGAGGGGCGGCTTGGGCTGCGGCGCTTCATGGCGCTGCACCAGTACAGTGTAGTGGGCCTCGGCATCGAGTCCGTCGCGTTCACACAGCCAGCGATACCAGTGGTTACCAATGGCCACGTGGCCGACTTCTTCGCGCAGGATGGTCTCAAGAATGTCGGCTGCCGCCAGCGCATCGGCGGCGCCAGTCTGGCGCAGCTTGCGCTGAATCAGCGGCGTGGCATCCAGGCCGCGCGCCTCCAGGGTGCGGGGCACCAGCGCCATGCGGGCCAGCACGTCGCCACGCGTTTTCTCGCACATGGTCCACAGCCCCTGGTGGGCGGGGAAATCGCCGTAGTCGTGGCCCTGGCTGCGCAGGTGCTCGCGCAGCAGGCTGAAATGCTGCGCTTCTTCTGCGGCGATGCGCAGCCAGTCGAGGTAGTAGCGCTGAGGCATGCCCGAGAAACGCCAGACGGCGTCGAGCGCCAGGTTGATGGCGTTGAACTCGATGTGGGCAATGGCATGCAGCAGCACGGCGCGCCCTGCTGGCGTGGCGGGCGAACGCCGTGCCACCTGGCTGTGCGCCAGCAGTGCCGGGCGCTCGGGCCGGCCGGGCAGGTCGTGCGGCTCGACAGGTGTTTCGTCTGCTATTGAAAAAGAAGCTGCATGCGCTTGCAGATCCAGTGTCTGCCTCACTTTCTGGTCAACATCCGAAAGGCAGAGAACCTGCAGGGCACGTTGTCGAAGTTCCATCCCTACAATTGTAGAAAGCATTCCGCAGCGATGGCTTGCGGGAACAGCACACAAGGAACAGCATGGCAGTGTATGCATTGGACGGCGCAGAGCCGAAGTTGGCGCCGGGCGCCTGGGTCGCGGACAGCGCGCAGGTGATGGGCGCGGTGACATTGGGCGAAAACGCCAGTGTGTGGTTTGGCACGGTGGTGCGTGGCGATACCGAAAGCATCACCGTGGGCGCTGGATCGAACGTTCAGGACGCGAGCGTTCTGCACGCCGATTTTGGTCAGCCGCTGGTGATTGGCGAGCGCGTCACCGTCGGCCACAAGGTGATGCTGCACGGCTGCACCATTGGCGACGAGAGCCTGATCGGCATTGGCGCCGTGATTCTCAATGGCGCGAAGATTGGTAAAAACTGCCTCGTCGGCGCAGGCGCTCTGGTCACCGAGGGCAAGGAGTTCCCCGATGGATCGATGATTCTGGGCAGCCCCGCCAAGGTGGTGCGCCAGCTCACGCCCGAGCAGATGGAAGGTTTGCGCAACAGCGCGCAGCACTACGTCGACAACGCGCGCCGCTTTCGCGCGGGGCTGCGCCGCATCGATTCGGCAGCCTGACGGGACAGAGCGTGTCTGAATTGCACAAATTCATTTTCGAGGGCCTGCCGGTGCGCGGCGCCATCGTGCGTCTGGAGGGCGCCTGGCAGGAAATGCTGGCGCGTCGCGCCGCCAACTCCATCAGTGGCGCCTACCCGGTGCCCGTGCGCGAACTGTTGGGTGAGATGGCCGCCGCCGGCGTGCTGATGCAGTCGTCCATCAAGTTCAACGGCGCACTGGTACTGCAGATCTTTGGCGACGGGCCGCTGCGCCTGGCGGTGGCCGAGGTGCAATCCAATCTGTCGCTGCGTGCCACCGCCGCGATCACCGGCGAGGTGCACGAACACGCCACGCTCACGGCCTTGGTCAACGTGGCCGGGGGCGGGCGCTGCGCCATCACCCTGGACCCGCAAGACAAATTCCCCGGTCAGCAACCCTACCAGGGCGTGGTGCCGTTGGTGGATGTGCATGAGCGCCCGCTCGGTTCCCTGAGCGAGGTGCTGGCGCACTACATGCGCCAGTCCGAGCAACTGGAGGCGACGCTGGTGCTGGCAGCCAACGACCAGGTGGCCGCAGGCCTGCTGATCCAGCGGATGCCGGTGCAGGGCGAGGCCAACCTGGCCGGCAGTTCGGGCGAGTCGGCTGCCCACGGCGACGATGAGGAATACAACCGCATCGCCACGCTGGCGGCGAGTTTGACCCGCGAGGAACTGCTGGCACTGGACGTGGACACGATTCTTCGCCGCCTGTTCTGGGAAGAGCAAGTGGCGCGTTTTGCCCCGCAGACGGGTACGCAAGGCCCGCGCTTTGCCTGCTCGTGCAGCCGCGAGCGTGTCGGCCGCATGTTGGAGACCCTGGGGCGCGAAGAAGCCGAGAGCATTCTGGCCGAGCAGGGCCAGATCGAAGTGGGCTGCGAGTACTGTGGTCAGCAGTACCGTTTTGACGCGGTGGATGCGGCGCAGATTTTTGCTGCAGCTCCCGTGCAACAGCCACCGGGACCGGTGAGCTTGCAATAGCGGGGCACCTGCCACAGCATAAAATGTAAGCAAAAATAGCTGCTAGCGCTTATCCAGCAAGCGTTGGCAGCTATTTTTTTAATAGTTAATTGTGGGGTGCGGAGTTAATTCTTCAGGGCAGGTACTGCACAAAAATCTCGTCGGGCTTGACCATGCCGAGTTCACTGCGCGCCTTTTCTTCCACCATGTCCAGACCTTCGCGCAAGTCCTGCACCTCGGACGCCAAGCGTTTGTTGGCCTCCTGCGCCGCGTCGTTGGCGTCGTTCTGGTTGCGCAGTTGCTGCTGCATGGCGCTCACGCGCGGCAGGCTGCCCCGACCCAGCCACAGCTGCCCCTGCACCGCAGCCAGCAGCGCAAGCAGCACCACCGTGACGATGCGTGAACCCATGGCGTGCGCTTTGGACTGAGACGGCGCTTAGCGCAGGTTGTAGAACGCGCGGCGGCCGGGGTAGTGGGCGATGTCGCCCAGGTCTTCCTCGATGCGCAAGAGCTGGTTGTACTTGGCCATGCGGTCCGAGCGCGACAGCGAGCCGGTTTTGATCTGGCCTGCGTTGGTGCCGACCGCGATATCGGCAATCGTGCTGTCCTCGGTCTCGCCCGAGCGGTGGCTGATGACGGCGGTGTAGCCGGCTCGCTTGGCCATCTCGATGGCGGCAAAGGTCTCGGTCAGGGTGCCGATCTGGTTGATCTTGATGAGGATCGAGTTGGCAATGCCCTTGTCGATGCCTTCCTGCAGGATCTTGGTGTTGGTGACAAACAGGTCGTCGCCCACCAGCTGCACGTTTTTGCCAAGGCGATCCGAGAGAATCTTCCAGCCATCCCAGTCGCCTTCGGCCATGCCGTCCTCCACGCTGATGATGGGGTACTTGTCGCACCAGGTGGCGAGCATGTCGGTCCAGGCCTGGGCGCTGAGCGAAAGCCCTTCACCGGCCAGGCGGTATTGGCCATCCTTGTAGAACTCGCTGGCGGCGCAGTCCAGGCCCAGCGCAATCTGCTCGCCCGCCGTGTAGCCGGCTGCGTCGATGGCTTGCAAAATCAGCTCGATCGCCGCTTCGTGGTTCGCCACGCTGGGGGCGAAACCGCCTTCGTCGCCGACCGCCGTGCTCATACCCTTGTCGTTGATGATCTTCTTGAGCGCATGGAACACCTCGGCACCCCAGCGCACCGCTTCGCGAAAGCTCGGCGCGCCGACCGGGATGATCATGAATTCCTGGATGTCGAGCGTGTTATTGGCGTGCGCGCCGCCGTTGATCACGTTCATCATCGGCACCGGCAACTGCATGCCGCCCATGCCGCCCAGATAGCGGTACAGCGGCAGGCCCGATTCCTCGGCGGCCGCGCGGGCCACGGCCATCGATACGGCCAGCATGGCGTTGGCGCCCAGGCGGCTCTTGTTGTCGGTGCCGTCGAGGTCAATCAGGGTCTTGTCGAGAAACGCCTGCTCGGTGGCGTCCAGGCCGAGTACGGCTTCGGAGATTTCGGTGTTGATGTGTTCCACCGCCTTCAGAACGCCCTTGCCCAGGTACCGGGACTTGTCGCCGTCGCGCAGCTCGATGGCTTCGCGCGAGCCGGTGGAGGCGCCGGATGGCACGGCCGCGCGGCCCATCACGCCCGATTCGAGCAGCACGTCGCATTCGACGGTGGGGTTGCCTCGGGAATCGAGAATTTCACGGCCTACGATGTCAACAATGGCACTCATGGGGTTCCTTACAGGGTTTCAGTCGGGGGTGTGCGTCAGAGCGAAAAATTTAAGAGATTTTGGCTTCTAGCGCTTATCAGGTCTACGTCGGTAGCTATTCTATTCAGAGCGAATCAAACGCCTTCCACACATACTAGCCGCATGATGGCTGCGCCCTCGCGCGCCGTGCGCGCCTTGCGGTACTCAGGCGAGTCGTGAAATGCCAGGGCGGCTTCGAAGCTTGGAAACTTGAGCACCACCGTGCGCCCGGGATTCCAGTCGCCTTCCAGCACTTCTACCCTGCCACCGCGAATGCACACCTCCGCACCGTGGACGCGCATGGCTTCGCTGCTCCATTTTTTGTACTCTTCGTACTGCTCGGGGTTGGTCACCTCGACCGAGGCAATGATGTAGCCACTGGCCATGCTCAGGCTCCAAAGTTGTTTTCAAGAAAACCGTGCTGCTTGGTGACGGCATCGAGCGCCAGCAGCGTTTCCAGCAGCGCACGCATGTGCTTGAGCGGCACGGCGTTGGGGCCGTCGCTGAGCGCGTTGGCCGGGTCCGGGTGCGTTTCCATGAACAAGCCCGCCACGCCCACCGCCACCGCCGCGCGCGCAAGTACCGGCACCATCTCGCGCTGGCCTCCGCTGCTGGTGCCGTTGCCGCCAGGCAACTGCACGCTGTGGGTGGCATCGAACACCACCGGTGCGCCGGTCTCACGCATGATGGCCAGGCTGCGCATGTCGCTCACCAAATTGTTGTAGCCAAAGCTGGCGCCGCGCTCGCAGGCCATGAAGTTGTCTTCGTTCAGGCCTGCCTCTTTGGCCGCTGCACGCGCCTTGTCGATCACGTTCTTCATGTCGTGCGGCGCGAGAAACTGGCCCTTCTTGATGTTCACTGGCTTGCCCGACTGGGCCACGGCGCGGATGAAATCGGTCTGGCGGCACAGAAAGGCGGGCGTTTGCAGCACATCGACCACGGCGGCTGCTTCGCGGATGTCGTCTTCGCTGTGCACATCGGTCAGCACCGGAACGCCGAGTTCACTTCGGATGCGGCCCAGAATCTCCAGGCCTTTTTCGCGCCCAGGGCCACGAAAGCTGGTGCCGGATGATCGGTTGGCCTTGTCAAAACTGCTTTTGAAGATGAACGGGATGCCAAGCGCGGAGGTGATCTCCTTGAGCTGGCCGGCCACGTCCATTTGCAATTGGGCCGACTCGATCACGCAGGGCCCGGCAATCAGGAAGAAGGGGCGATCAAGCCCGACGTCAAAACCGCACAACTTCATGTCGTGGTCTCCTCAGGTGCGCGCGCAGCACTCGGGTGCGCCTTGGCGTGGTGCGCAATGGCGGCGCGAATGAAGGCATTGAACAGCGGGTGTCCGGCCCAGGGCGTGGACTTGAATTCGGGGTGGAACTGCACGCCGACAAACCAGGGGTGCACGCTGCGCGGCAGCTCGACGATTTCCGTCAGGTGCTCGCGCTGGGTGAGCGCCGAAATCACCAAGCCAGCATCCCGCAGGCGGTCCAAATAATGCTTGTTGGCCTCGTAGCGGTGGCGGTGGCGCTCGGTGACCACGTCGCCGTAGATCTCGTGCGCCAGCGTGCCGGGCGCGACGTCGGAGCTTTGCGCGCCCAGGCGCATGGTGCCGCCCAGATCGGACGCCGCGCTGCGCTTCTGGATGCTGCCATCCTTGTCCTGCCACTCGCTGATGAGGGCAATCACCGGATGCGGCGTGGCCGGGTCGAACTCGGTGCTGTTGGCGCCGGCCAGGCCCGCCACATGGCGCGCGTATTCGATGGTGGCGACCTGCATGCCCAGGCAGATGCCCAGGTAGGGGAGTTGGTGCTCACGCGCGTACTGCGCCGTGGCAATCTTGCCCTCGACGCCGCGCTGGCCAAATCCGCCGGGCACCAGGATGCCATCAAAGCGCCCTAGGTTCTCGATTTCGGCCGGGGTCAGCGTCTCCGAATCAAGATATTCAATCTTCACGCGCACATGGCTTTGCATGCCAGCGTGGCGCAAAGCCTCGTTGACCGACTTGTAGCTGTCAGACAAATCAACGTATTTGCCGACCATGGCAATCGTCACTTCGCCTTGTGGGTTGGCGGTTTCGTGCACCAGCGCGTCCCAGCGCTTGAGGCTGGTGGGCGGGGTGTTCAGGCGCAGCTTGTCGCAGATCAGGCCATCAAGCCCCTGCTCGTGCAGCATGCGTGGCACCTTGTAGATGGTGTCAACGTCCCACATGCTGATCACGCCCCATTCGGGCACGTTGGTGAACAGCGAAATTTTGGCGCGCTCTTCGTCGGGAATCGCGCGGTCGGCGCGGCAAAGCAGGGCGTCGGGCTGGATACCGATCTTGCGCAGCTCTTGCACCGTGTGCTGGGTGGGCTTGGTCTTGAGCTCTCCGGCGGCCGCAATGAAGGGCACGTAGGTCAGGTGCACAAAAGCCGCGTTGTTCGGGCCGAGTTTCAGGCTGAGCTGGCGCACTGCTTCGAGGAAGGGGAGCGATTCGATGTCGCCCACTGTGCCACCAATTTCGACGATGGCCACGTCCACCGCGTCTGCCGTGCCCACGCCCGCGCCGCGCTTGATGTATTCCTGGATTTCGTTCGTGACGTGCGGAATCACCTGCACCGTCTTGCCGAGGTAGTCGCCCCGGCGTTCCTTCTCCAACACGCTCTGGTAGATGCGGCCGGTGGTGAAGTTGTTGGTTTTCTTCATTCGCGTTTCAATGAAACGCTCGTAGTGGCCCAGGTCGAGGTCGGTTTCGGCGCCGTCGTCGGTGACGAAGACTTCACCGTGCTGGAACGGCGACATGGTGCCCGGGTCCACGTTGATGTACGGGTCGAGCTTGATGAGAGTGACTTTGAGGCCCCGCGACTCAAGAATCGCGGCAAGGGAGGCGGAGGCGATTCCCTTGCCCAGGGAAGACACCACACCGCCGGTGACGAAGACGAATTTGGTCATGTCTTTTAAGGGATGCCCTGCGAGGCAGGTCAACGCCCAGGGTGACGGCGCGGATTCAGGCGGTTTGCGTCCTCGCACTCCATCCTGATCCGCACGACCCCATTGGCGCGAACAGCCGTTCGGGACATTTCTAGGTGGTGGGAAACGAGGATTATAGGAATGCCACGCCCGGCGCAGGACGCGCCGTGGGCAAGAAGGTCTTTGAAAGCCAGGAGCCTCATCCATCTGGGGATGACTCCGATCTCGTCGCGCCAATAGACCGATTCACCAAAAAATTGTGGATCGATGGTTCTGCATCGACGCAAAAGGTGTGGCGAATTGCCCCTGGACCCTGTCAGGCTGCAACCGGGACGGCCGCCGTGTCGTGCCCTGTGCCGCTTGGCAACGCCAGTTTGCCGGTTCGCAGCGCCTGGGCCAGCAAGTCTGGCGTAGCGCGAATGTGGGCCTCGAGCGCCAATGCTGCGCGGGCTTCGTGGCCTTCCATGGCCAATTCAAAGATCTGTCGATGCTCCGCATGCACGTCTCGTTCGGAATCCGGCAGTCCCATGGCATATCGTCGGTAGCGCTCGCTGTGGCGCGATAGAAGGCGCAGCACTTTTTGCGTCCAGGGCGACTTGTGGCCAGCCAAGAGGGCCTCGTGGAATTGCACGTTGAGCGCTTCCCATTGGCGCCGGTGGGCAGGCTCGATCGGTTGCTCCAGCGCAGAAATGGCGTCGTAGCTTTTCACGAGGTCGGCGCGCCACTGTGCGCCCCCATGGCGAATCGACTGGCGCAGCGTCTCAACCTCCAATTGCACGCGCAGGCGCGTCAGGTCTTCGAGTTCCGCTATGGCAATGGGCGCCACGCGAAATCCCCTCTGCCCCTCTGCGGTCACCAACGCATCGCTGACCAGTCGTGTGATCGCCTCACGCAGGGTGCCTGCACCGACGTGGTAGCGCACGCGCAGATGTTCGATGGGCAGCTTCATTCCCGGTTCAAGCCGACCTTCAACAATGTCGTTGCGCAACTCCGCGTAGGTTTGTTCGATCAATGTCCGCGATGTCGTCGCACCGAAGTCAGGGGTGTCGGCGTCCGTACTGGGTGCTTGCAAAAAAGAGCGCTTGGCCATAGGTCGATGTCGGTCAGACTTGAGCGCGCTCTTGCAAACGCGCCAAGCGATAGCTCAATTGCGGCCGCGTCAGGCCAAGGGCGCGTGCAGCGGCAGAAAGGTTGCCGCCCGCACGTGCAACGGCTTCGCGGATCAGGACGTCTTCAAGGGCCTCCAGCGTGAGGCCACTGTCTTGCAGCGCGTCGTACATTTGCATTGCTTGGGCGGTGGGTGCAGCAGCCCGCTCGAGCACTCCAGCGTCGTTCACGGTGGCGCCGGCTTGCAAGCTGATATGAGGAAAAAGCACTTCCGCCTCAACAGCTTCGCCCGACGGGGTGAGGATGACGCCGCGCTCGATCAGATTTTCCAGCTCGCGCACATTCCCCGGCCAGCTGTAGGCACGCATTGCCAGAAGGGCATGATCGGTAAAGCCCAAAATGCGCTTTCCATGGAGCGCCACGTATTTCTGCAGCAGGTGCATGGCGAGCGCTTCGATATCGTCGACCCGCTCACGTAGCGCCGGGATGCGAATCGGATACACGTTCAGCCGGTACAGCAAATCGCGCCGAAAGTGGCCTTGCTGTACGGCCTTTTCCAGATCCATGTTGGTGGCGGCAATCAGGCGCACATCCACCTTGCGTGCTTCGGTGCTGCCCAGGCGCTCAATCTCCCCGGTCTGCAGCACACGCAGCAGCTTGGCCTGTGCGGCGAGAGGAAGCTCGCCAAGCTCGTCCAGCATCAAGGTGCCGCCGTCGGCACGTTCGAAGCGCCCGATGCGCACGGCACTTGCGCCGGTGTAGGCGCCCTTTTCAGCACCAAAGAGTTCGCTTTCGACCAATTCTGCAGGCAATGCAGCGCAGTTCACCGCCACGAAGGGCTTGTCGGCCCGGGCTCCCATGCTGTGTAGAGCGCGCGCAAAGCGCTCCTTGCCGACGCCGGTTTCCCCCGTGAGCAGCACGGTGACCTGCGTCTGCGCTGCCTTGCGCAGCAAGTCCACCGTTTGTTCAAATGCGCGCGAGCGACCCACCAGCGGGCCTTGCTCATCGGCAGGCTGCATCTGCGTGCGCAGCGACTGCACCTGCGACTGCAACTCGTCCAGCGTGACCAATACCGAATCGGCGTCGTAGTCGCGCGCCAGTGCCGGAGCGTCTGGCCACTCCTCGGCAAAGCGCCCTTCGATCAGGCAGTGGCTGCAACCGCAGGCGCTGCACTGGACCTCCTTGTACAGAACGGAGCGACGAAAAAAGGCACTGGTGTAGCCCGAGGCATAGCCCAGCAGCATCCAGCAGACCGGGGCCTGTTGCGGGCCGAAGTCCCGTGTGTGCGATTCGGCTTCCCAGCTGTGGTCCCACCGAAACTGCCCCAGGAAATGACCAGCTTCCTCATCCAGCTCAAAGGTCTGTGGGGTGACCTGCACCGCGCCTTCGAGCATGTGCAACTGCGGGCCGACGGCAAAGGCCTCGAAGAGCGGCGCGTCAGGGCGCACCTGGCGCGCAAGAAGTGCGTCGCGTTCACCCGAGGCGTAGCCGGCACGCATCAGTACGCGCCGCGCGTGCGACGGCCCAATCGACGCCATCAACTCCCTGCGCAAGGCGCTGAAAGCCGCTGCATGCACCAGCAGCATGCGCTGCCCCGACAACCAGATACGTCCGTCCCCGGCCGAAAAATGCACCAGACGCCGCAGATCGGCGTCGGACGGCAGCGGAGGGAGGGTCGTGGGTGGCACAGCGCAATTATCGATAAACAAGTGTGATATCGAACTAGGGTTTTACCCGGTTTTCGAGGGATTTCATCATTTGATGAAGTCAATGGCGTCATTTTGATGAATTCATCATGCTGCGATGCTGCATCTTTGTCTATGTATGTGCGATCTCACACAAAAATCAGGCCTTGGAGATGCGAATTCTGATTCCGAGTAGGTGCTTACCCTTGGAACTCCGTGATTTTCGGTGTTTTATCGATATTTGGCACGGACCATGCAAAGAAGACTGCGCAAAGCCAACCCGCAGGAGTCCGCAAATGAATACCGAATCGCCAGCCTTCGATCACCCGCAGTGTGATGTGACGAAGCGCTTCATCCGCGTATTGAGAAGACGCGACAACGGCCTTGTTGAGTTCGAGTTTTCGATCGGCTGGCCGGAACTGGTCGTGGAGTTGATGCTGCCACACCAAGACTTTGATGCGTTTTGCGAGAAGCACAAAGTGCTCCGGCTCGACGCGGTCAGTCCCAGTCCGAATTCCCCCAACGTTTGAGGAGACAAAGAAGATGAATATCGACTTGCAGGCACGGGCCATTGAGCCGCAGCGCCACACTTTTGCCCGCGTGGCCGCCTACATTGGCGACAAAACCGCCTCGCGCTACCAAGAGGCGACCCTGGGGGTGCAGTCCACGGCGAACTTTCACTATCGCCCGACCTGGGAGCCCGAGTTTGAGCTGTTTGACACCGGTCGCACCGCAGTCAAGCTGGCGGACTGGTACGTGCTGCGTGACCCACGCCAGTACTACTACGCCAACTGGACCATGACTCGCGCACGCCAGCAGGACGCGATGGAATCGAACTACCAGTTTGTCGAATCGCGGGGCCTCGCGACAAAGATGCCTGATGGTCTGCGCGCCAAAGCATGTGAAGTACTGCTCCCACTGCGCCATGTGGCTTGGGGCGGAAACATGAACAACACCCAGGTGTGCTCGCGCGGTTATGGCACCGCCTTCACGGCGCCCGCCATGCTGCATGCCATGGACCAGCTTGGTGTGGCGCAGTACCTGACGCGTCTGGGACTGGCGCTGGAAGAACCAGGTGCTCTGGATGCGGGCAAGAAAGACTGGTTGGAACATCCCCGCTGGCAGGGGCTGCGCCGTCTGGTCGAAGACACCCTGGTGGTGCAGGACCCGTTTGAGCTGTTCGTGGCGCAGAACCTGGCCATGGATGGGCTGCTGTACCCCTTTATCTACACGCATTTCGTGGACGACTACCTGGCGCCCCACGGCGGTACAGCGGTTTCCATGCTCACCGCCTTCATGCCCGAATGGCATCAGGAGTCGGCGCGCTGGGTGGATGCGGTGGTCAAGGTGGCTGCTGCGGAGTCCGACGCCAACCGAACGCTGATTTCCGGCTGGTACCAGAGCTACGTTGAGCAGGCACAGGCGGCGCTTGCACCAGTGGCCGAGCTTGCGCTCGGAGAGGCCGGTCTGGGGGCTTTGCAAACCGTTCGTGAGTCGCTCGATGCCCGTGCCCGCAAAGCCGGCCTTGATGTTTAAGCATTTCAGCCAGGAACAACCATGACAACACCCGTGATCTCCAAGGTCTTCATCGCCTTTCAGGACAACGAAGAGTCCCGGCCCGTGATTGAGGCCATCCTCGCCGACAACCCCGAGGCCACAGCGGTGCATTCGCCCGGTCTCGTCAAGATCGACGCGCCCGGCCGCATGGTCATCCGCCGCGCCACGATTGAAGAGCTGGTGGGTCGCCCGTTCGATCTGCAGCAGATCCAGGTCAACCTGGTCACCCTGTCCGGAAACGTCGACGAAGACGACGACGAACTCTCGCTCAGCTGGCTCGGCTGAGCCCCCAACAGAACCGCATACGCACACAAGGAGACACCGATGGACGCCCCTGTAAGCAAAAAGAAACTCGGCCTGAAAGATCGCTATACCGCCATGACGCGCGGTCTGGGCTGGGACACCACCTACCAGCCCATGGACAAGGTGTTCCCGTACGACAAGTACGAGGGCATCAAGATTCACGATTGGGACAAGTGGGAAGACCCCTTCCGCCTGACCATGGACGCGTACTGGAAGTACCAGGGCGAAAAAGAGAAAAAGCTCTACGCCGTCATCGAGGCCTTTGCCCAAAACAATGGTCAGCTCGGTGTCTCGGATGCGCGCTACATCAACGCACTCAAGCTCTTCATTCAAGGTGTGGTCCCGCTTGAGTACTACGCGCACCGTGGCTTTGCGCACGCGGGTCGGCATTTCACCGGCCCTGGCGCCCGCGTTGCCGCGCAGATGCAGTCGATTGATGAGCTGCGCCACTTCCAGACCGAAACCCACGCGCTGTCGCACTACAACAAGTATTTCAATGGCATGCACAACAGCAGCCACTGGTTTGACCGGGTCTGGTTCCTGTCGGTGCCCAAGTCGTTCTTTGAAGATGCGCTGACCGCCGGGCCGTTCGAGTTCCTCACGGCAGTGAGCTTCTCGTTTGAATACGTGCTCACCAACCTCCTCTTTGTGCCGTTCATGTCTGGCGCGGCGCATAACGGCGACCTGTCTACCGTCACCTTCGGCTTCTCGGCGCAAAGCGACGAGTCGCGCCACATGACGCTGGGTATCGAGTGCATCAAGTTCATGTTGGAACAAGACCCCGCCAACGTGCCCATCGTGCAGGGCTGGATCGACAAATGGTTCTGGCGCGGCTACCGCGTGCTGACCCTGGTGGCCATGATGCAGGACTACATGCTGCCCAAGCGCGTGATGAGCTGGAAGGAAGCCTGGGAAATGTACGCAGAGGAAAACGGCGGCGCGCTGTTTCGCGACCTGGCGCGCTACGGCATCCGCGAGCCCCTGGGCTGGAAGATGGCTTGCGAAGGCAAGGACCACATCAGCCACCAGGCCTGGAACATCTTCTATAACTACACCGCAGCCGCCACCTTCCACACCTGGGTGCCCAAGGAAGAAGAAATGCAGTGGCTCAGCGAGAAGTACCCGGACACCTTCGACAAGTACTACCGCCCTCGCCTGGAGCACTACCGCGAGCAGCAGCAGGCGGGCAAGCGCTTCTACAACAACACGCTGCCGATGCTGTGCACCACCTGCCAGATTCCGATGGGCTTTACCGAGCCGGGCGATGCCACCAAGATCTGCTACCGCGAGTCGGAGCACGAGGGCGAGAAGTACCACTTCTGCAGCGATGGCTGCAAGGACATCTTTGACCACGAGCCCGAGAAGTACATCCAGGCCTGGCTGCCCGTGCAGCAGATCTATCAGGGCAATTGCTTCAAGCCCGATGTCGACCCCACCGCCGAAGGCTTCGACCCGCTGCTTGCCGTGCTTGACTGGTACCAGATGGAAGTTGGCCGCGACAACTTCGAGTTTGAAGGCTCGGAAGACCAGAAGAACTTTGCCGCCTGGCGCGGCGAGCCCTTACCGGCCAGCGCAAGCGCCGCTGCCTCAGCGCAAGGAGACCAGTCATGAGCGTCAAAGCCCTCAAGCCCTACAACTTTCCCGCCAAGGACGTGCGTGCGAACTTCCCGGCTCCCCTGCTGTTCATCGGCTGGGAAGACCATTTGATGTTCTGCTCGCCAGTGGCCCTTCCACTGCCCGCCGAAACGCCATTTGGCGCATTGGCCCAGGCTGTGTTGCCGGGTGTGTATGGCGCCCATCCCGACTTCGAGCGCATCGACTGGGACACCGTCGAATGGTTCAAGTCGGGGCAGGCCTGGAAGCCAGACCCTGCCAAGTCGCTGGAGGCCAATGGCCTCAAGCACAAGGATGCGATCCGCTTTCGCACACCGGGTCTGACCGGTATTCAGGGGTCTTTCAGCTAACCATTGATGAGAGGCGCCGGCGGACGCATCACCAGTCCGCCGGCCCGACACGCCATGAGCTACCAACTGACTCTAGAGCCGCTGGGCACCACCATTGACGTGGAGGAAGGCCAGACCGTGCTTGACGCTGCCCTGCGCTCCGGCCTGTACATCCCCCACGCCTGTGGCCACGGCCTGTGTGGCACCTGCAAGATTCAGGTCACCGAAGGCGAGGTGGACCTCGGTCCGGCCAATCCGTTCGCCCTGATGGACATGGAGCGCGACGACGGCATGGCGCTGGCCTGCTGCGCCACGCTGCTGTCCGACGTGACGGTCGAAGCCGACATGGAAGACGAGCCGGACGCGCAAGTCATCCCCGTGCGCGACTTTGCCGCCACGGTGGTGCGCATCGATCGGCTGACGCCGACCATCAAGGCACTGCACCTGCGGCTGCACGAGCCGATTCGTTACCAAGCCGGCCAGTATGTGCAAGTCCAGATTCCGGGTGTCGAAGGCGGCCGTGCCTTCTCGATTGCCAATGCTCCGGGGCCCGATGGCCTGAGCAGCGAAATCGAATTGAACGTGCGCCTGGTGCCGGGCGGTGCTGGCACCACCTGGCTGCACCAAAGCCTGAAGGAAGGCGACCGTGTGCAGTTGGCCGGGCCCTATGGGCGCTTTTTCGTGCGCCGCTCGGCCGCCATGCCTATGGTTTTCATGGCTGGCGGGTCGGGGCTGTCGAGTCCGCGGGCCATGATTCTCGAATTGCTGGCGAACGGATCCAGCGAGCCCATCACGCTGGTGTATGGCCAACGCTCCTCGGAGGAGCTGTATTACGACGCAGAGTTTCGCGCCCTTGCCGAACAGCACCCGCATTTCACCTACGTGCCGGCGCTCTCCGAGGTGGGCGAAGACCATGATTGGAGCGGCGCGCGAGGCTTCGTTCACGAGGCCGCCCAGGCCCATTTCAAGGGCAGCTTTGCCGGCCACAAGGCCTACCTGTGCGGTCCGCCGCCCATGATTGAGGCCTGTATTGGCACGCTGATGCAGGGGCGCTTGTTCGAGCGCGACATCTACACCGAGAAGTTTCTCTCGGCCGCTGATGCACAGAGCGCGCGCAGCCCGCTGTTCAAGCGGGTTTGAAAAGGAATGGCCATGCTTTTCGATACCCGACCCAAAGTCAGCGTCAGCGTCGCACAGACTGGCGAGAGCTACGTCTGTGCAACGACAGAGAGTCTGCTGGCCGGCATGTTGCGCCTGGGCCGCAAAGGCATCCCCGTGGGCTGCGTCAACGGCGGCTGCGGGGTGTGCAAGGTGCGGATTGTGGAAGGCGCGGTGCAGCCGCTGGGGCCGGTGAGCCGTGCCCATGTGAGCCTGGCTGAGGAAGCCGACGGATACACCCTGGCCTGCCGGGTGGCGCCCACCGAAGCGGTGCGGCTCGAAGTGGCAGGCAGGCTGACGAAGCCTTTTTCTTCTGGGCCACGGCGCATCGGCGCAGCCCAAACCGAATGACTGATTGACCGATTGATTCACCAACCGAAGGAGACAGACATGGGTGTATTGCGAATGGGCCACGCGAGTGTGCGGGTCATGGACATCGACGCTGCAGTGCGGCACTACGAGAACGTGCTGGGCCTCAAGACGGTCATGACCGACAAGGCCGGCAACGTCTACCTCAAATGCTGGGACGAGTGGGACAAGTATTCGCTCATCCTCACCCCCAGCGACCGAGCAGGCCTGAACCACGTCGCCTACAAGGTGCAGGACGATGCCGATCTCGACGCACTTCAAAAACGCATTGAAGCCTGGGGCACCAAGACCACCATGCTGGCAGAAGGCGCCTTGCCATCCACCGGGCGCATGCTGCAGTTCGACCTGCCCAGCGGCCACGAAATGCGCCTGTATGCCATGAAGGAGTACGTGGGTACGGATGTTGGCACCACCAACCCCGACCCATGGCCGGACGGCATCCGGGGAGCCGGTGCGCACTGGCTGGACCACTGCCTGCTGATGTGCGAGATGAATCCGCCCGAAGGCATCAACACCGTGCAGGACAACACGCGTTTCATGAAGGAGTGCCTGGACTTCTTCTTGACCGAGCAGGTGCTGGTGGGGCCGAACGCCGACATGCAGGCCGCCACCTGGATGACGCGCACCAGTACGCCGCACGACATCGCTTTTGTGGGTGGCCCGGTCAGCGGCTTGCACCACATTGCGTTCTTCCTCGATTCCTGGCACGACGTGCTCAAGGCGGCCGACGTGATGGCCAAGAACAAGGTGCGGATTGACGTGGCGCCCACCCGCCACGGCATTACGCGCGGCGAGACGATTTACTTCTTTGACCCGAGTGGCAATCGCAACGAAACCTTTGCCGGCCTGGGCTATCTGGCGCAACCGGATCGCCCTGTGACCACGTGGAGCGAAGACCGCCTGGGCAGCGGAATTTTCTACCACACGGGCGAACTTGTGAGCTCCTTCACCGATGTCTACACCTGAGCCCATCCCCACGTCGGTGGGCCCGCACAGCACCGTGCAGCACTGCATCACGTGGCGCGCGGCGCATGCAGCTGCGGGTGCTGCAGCAGTGCATGCGGCCGAGATCGGCGCCTCGGTCAACGTGGCGTTGGTCGATGCGGCTGGGGTGCTGGCGGCCTTTGTGCGCATGCCCGGCGCGCCACTGCACTCAGTCGATATTGCCATCGACAAGGCCTATACCGCTGCGAGCTTTGGCTTGGCCACTTCGCAGTGGCACGCCGTGCTCGCCGGACATTCGACGGCTGTGCGCGAAGGCCTGGTCCTTCGGCCGCGCTTTGTCGCCTTTGGCGGCGGCCTGCCCATTGTGGAAGGCGGCGCGCGCATCGGCGCGATTGGCGTCTCGGGTGGCAGCGAAGCGCAGGACGAGGCAATTGCCCGTGCGGGCCTGCGCGCCCTGGGGCTTGAAGCCCTCGAACCCTCTACTGAATAGAACCATGAAAAATATCCAAAACTTCATCAACGGCGAATACCTGGGCAGTGAGCGCCAATTCGACAAACACTCGCCCACCACCGGCGCCGTGATTGCCAAGGTGCACGAGGCCGATCGCTCTCAGGTCAACGCTGCCGTCGCCGCCGCCCGCGCTGCGCTTGATGGCCCCTGGGGCAGGATGAGTGTGGCCGAGCGCGTCGAGCGCCTGCACGCCCTGGCCGATGGCATCAACCAGCGCTTTGATGAGTTTCTGGACGCAGAGTGCGCCGACACCGGCAAGCCTCGCAGCCTGGCGAGCCACATCGACATTCCACGCGGCGCAGCCAACTTCAAGGTGTTTGCCGACGTTGTCAAGAACGTGGCTACCGAATTTTTCGAAACCGCAACGCCCGACGGGCGCGGCGCCATCAACTACGGTTACCGCACACCCGTGGGCGTGGTGGGCGTGATCTGCCCCTGGAACCTGCCGCTGCTCTTGATGACCTGGAAGGTGGGCCCGGCGCTGGCCTGCGGCAACACCGTGGTCGTCAAGCCCTCGGAAGAAACGCCGCAGACAGCCGCCTTGCTGGGTGAGGTGATGAATGCGGCCGGCATTCCGCCCGGTGTGTACAACGTGGTGCATGGTTTTGGTCCCGATTCGGCGGGCGAATTTCTCACCACACACCCCGGCGTGGACGCCATCACTTTCACCGGCGAGACGCGCACCGGCGAGGCCATCATGAAGGCTGCCGCCCACGGTGCGCGCCCGGTGAGCCTGGAAATGGGGGGCAAGAACGCCGCCATCGTCTTTGCCGATTGCGACTTCGATGCCGCCATTGAGGGCACGTTGCGCTCGGTGTTTGCCAACTGTGGTCAGGTCTGCCTGGGCACCGAGCGGGTGTACGTCGAGCGCCCGCTTTTTGAGAAATTCGTCGCCGCTCTCAAGCAAGGCGCCGAGGACATGAAAATCGGGGTACCCGAAGACGCTGCCGCCGGCATGGGCCCCTTGATCAGCAAGGAGCACCAGGCCAAGGTGCTGTCGTACTACCAGCTTGCGGTGGAGGAGGGTGCCACGGTGGTCACCGGCGGCGGTGTGCCCGACATGGGGCCCGCGCATGCGGGGGGCTCGTGGGTTCAGCCGACGATCTGGACCGGGCTGCCCGAGACGGCGCGTGTCATCAAGGAAGAAATCTTCGGCCCCTGCTGCCACATCGCCCCCTTCGATACCGAAGACGAAGTGCTGGCCAAGGCCAACGACAACGTGTACGGCCTGGCGACTGCCATCTGGACGCGCGACCTGGCGCGCGCGCACCGCGTGGCGCAGCGCATGAAGGTGGGGCTCTCGTGGGTCAACAGCTGGTTCCTGCGCGACCTGCGCACGCCCTTTGGCGGCTCCAAGCAATCGGGCATCGGGCGTGAGGGCGGCGTGCATTCGCTGGAGTTCTACACCGAGCTCAAGAACGTCTGCATCAAGCTCTGAAATATGAATAAAAAATGCCTCTAGCGCTTATCTGTAAACACTTTATAGCTATTGAATAGATAGTATTTATGCACACCGATCTGATCCAGTCTCTGGGCGATGAACTCTACGACGCGCTGAAAGCCTGCCGCACCGTGGCGCCCCTTACCAGCCGCCACGAAGGCATTACCATCGAAGATGCCTACGCCATCCAGCAACGCATGATGGCGCGCCGCCTGCAAGCGGGTGAGCGCGTAGTGGGCAAGAAAATTGGCGTCACCAGCGCTGCCGTGATGAACATGCTGGGTGTCTACCAGCCCGACTTTGGCTGGCTCACCGACGCCATGGTCTACAACGAAGGCGAAGCCATTGCCGCCAGCACGCTGATCCAGCCCAAGGCGGAGGGCGAAATCGCCTTTGTGCTCAAGAAGTCGCTCAAGGGCCCCGGCGTGACTGCGGCCGACGTGCTGGCTGCCACCGAGGGCGTGATGGCGTGCTTTGAGATCGTCGATTCGCGCATCCAGGACTGGAAGATCAAGATTCAGGACACCGTGGCCGACAACGCCTCTTGCGGCGTCTTTGTGCTCGGCGACCGCCTGGTGGACCCGCGCGATGTGGACCTGGTCACCTGCGGCATGGTGCTGGAGAAAAACGGCGAAATCGTCGCCACCGGTGCCGGCGCCGCCGCCCTTGGCCATCCAGCCAATGCCGTGGCCTGGCTGGCCAACACGCTGGGCTCGCACGGTATTGCGCTGGAAGCGGGTGAAGTGGTGTTGTCGGGTTCGCTCGCCATCATGGTTCCCGTGGTCGCAGGCGACAACCTGCGCGTGACCATCGGCGGCATTGGCGGTTGCTCGGTCCGGTTTGTATGAAAAAACAAACCCCTGAGGTGCTTGGTGCCTCGGTGCTTGCGCCAGAGGCGTCCGCTCTACGGCGCCGTCCAAGCCTGCGCTGGCAGGCTTGGAATCGTCGCTACCAGCCCCTTGTCTCGCATCGCAGCGCGCTGCGGGAGGGGGGCGCCGCCAGCGCGGCGGGGCGGCCCTTGCGCGGTCGCCATGGGCCTGGGCTGCGCCGGCATCCCCCACCGCGCCCCTGAACAATGATTTCTACGGAGAAAACAGATGAGCAAAAAAATCAAATGCGCCTTGATCGGGCCTGGAAATATTGGCACCGACTTGCTGGCCAAGCTCCAGCGCAGTGCGGTCCTGGAGGCGGTCTGGATGGTTGGCATCGACCCGGAGTCCGACGGATTGAAGCGCGCCCGCGAGATGGGCATCAAAACCACCGCCGAAGGCGTCGATGGCCTGATTCCTCACATGAAGGCAGACGGCGTGCAGATCGTTTTTGACGCCACCAGCGCCTATGTGCACGCGGAGAATTCGCGCAAGGTAAATGCCGAGGGCGCGATGATGATTGACCTCACGCCCGCCGCCATCGGGCCGTTCTGCGTACCGCCGGTGAACTTGAAGCAGCACGTTGGCCAGCGTGAGATGAACGTCAACATGGTCACCTGCGGAGGCCAGGCCACGATTCCCATGATCTACGCGGTCAGCCGCGTACAGGCCGTGGCGTATGGTGAGATTGTTGCCACCGTCTCGTCCAGATCTGCGGGCCCAGGGACGCGCAAGAACATTGACGAATTCACCCGCACCACGGCCGGTGCCGTCGAGAAAGTGGGCGGTGCCAAAAAGGGCAAGGCCATCATCATCATCAACCCGGCTGAGCCGCCGATGATCATGCGCGACACCGTGCATTGCCTCACCGAGGGCGAGCCGGATCAGGCCGCCATCACGGCCTCCATCCACGAGATGATCAAGGAAGTGCAGAAGTACGTGCCGGGCTACCGTCTGGTCAACGGTCCGGTATTTGACGGCAAGCGTGTCTCCGTCTTTCTCGAGGTGGAAGGCCTGGGTGACTACCTGCCCAAGTACGCAGGCAATCTGGACATCATGACCGCCGCCGCCGCGCGCACGGCAGAGATGTTTGCACAAGAAATTCTGGCCGGCTCGCTCACGCTTGAAGCCGTCGCCGCCTGAACCTGGAGCACACCATGAGCACACTCAAAGGCAAAAAAGTTCGTCTGCACGATATGACGCTGCGCGACGGCATGCACCCCAAGCGCCACCTGATGACCTTGGAGCAGATGACCTCCGTCGCCACTGCACTGGACGGGGCTGGCATGCCGCTGATCGAGGTGACGCACGGCGACGGTCTGGGCGGCAGCTCGGTCAACTACGGTTTTCCGGCCCACACCGACGAGGAATACCTGGGTGCGGTGGTTCCGCTAATGCAGCATGCCAAAGTCTCGGCTCTGCTCATTCCCGGTATCGGTACCGTGGACCACCTGCGCATGGCGCACGATCTGGGTGTGCACACCATTCGCGTCGCCACGCACTGCACCGAGGCCGACGTGAGCGAGCAGCACATTGGCCTGGCGCGCAAGCTCGGCATGGACACCGTGGGCTTTCTGATGATGAGCCACATGAACAGTGCCGAAGGCCTGGTCACGCAGGCCAGGCTGATGGAGGGCTACGGCGCCAACTGCATCTACATCACCGACTCGGCCGGTCACATGTTGCCGCACGACGTGAAAGAAAAACTCGGTGCGGTGCGCCAGGCCTTGAAGCCCGAGACCGAACTCGGCTTTCACGGCCACCACAACCTCGCGATGGGCGTTGCCAACAGCCTGGCCGCCATTGAAGTGGGCTGCAGCCGCATCGATGCGGCCGCCGCCGGCCTGGGTGCGGGTGCGGGCAATACCCCCATGGAAGTGCTGGTGGCGGTATGCGATCTGATGGGTATAGACACCGGTGTCGATGTTTTCAAGATCCAGGACGTTGCCGAAGACTTGGTTGTGCCCATCATGGATTTTCCCATCCGAATCGATCGTGACGCACTTACGCTGGGCTATGCCGGCGTGTACGGCTCCTTTCTGTTGTTCGCCAAGCGCGCAAGCCAGAAGTACGGTGTTCCGGCGCGTGAAATCCTTGTCGAAATGGGCCGCCGTGGCATGGTCGGCGGCCAGGAAGACATGATCGAAGACACCGCGCTCACGCTGGCCAAGGCGCGCGGTTTGCAAGTGGCTTGAAGGACAAAAAATGGCACTGAACGCATCCACCCTCGACCAGCTTGCAGAACAGCTGGAAAACTGCCAGCTCAAGGCAAAAGACACACTGAAGATCACCGAGTCCCATCCGGACATGGGCTGGGACGACGCCTACGCCATTCAGGACCGCATCCTGGCGCGCAAGCTCGCGCGCGGTGCCCGCGTGGTGGGCTACAAGGCAGGGCTTACCTCCCATGCCAAGATGAAGCAGATGGACGTGACCGACCCGGTGTTCGGCTTTCTGGTCGACGAGTTCGTTGTTCCCGAAGGTGGCGAAATTAAGGTGAGCGACTTGATCCACCCCAAGGTCGAACCGGAGATCTGCTTCGTCACCCGCACCGAACTCAAGGGCCCGGGTTGCCATATCGGCGCCGTACTGGCTGCCAGCGACGTGGTGCTCCCCGGCATCGAAGTGATCGACAGCCGCTACCGTGATTTCAAATTTGACCTGAAAAGCGTGGTGGCCGACAACACCTCGGCCGCGCGCTTCGTGGTTGGCGGCCGCGTGGCCTCCGCGCGCGACCTGGATCTGCGCACCCTTGGCATCGTGCTGGAGAAGAACGGCCAGCCGGTGGCGCTGGGCGCTGGAGCGGCGGTGTTGGGGCATCCGGCCGCAGCGGTCGCCATGCTGGTCAACCACCTGGGTCGGCGCGGGAAGACGCTGCCCGCAGGCAGCCTGGTGCTCTCGGGCGGCATCACCGAGGCGGTGGCGGTTCAGGCGGGTGACAACGTGACGCTGCGCATTCAGCACCTGGGCAGTGTGTCCGTGCGTTTTGTTTAAAAGCCAGCCAAGGAGCCCCGATGCCATTTGCCCAGATTTACATGATTGAAGGCCGAACGGCCGAGCAGAAAAAGGCCGTCATTGAAAAGGTCACCCAGGCGCTGCACGAAGCCGTAGGCGCACCCGTGGAGAACGTGCGTGTCTGGATTCACGACGTCCCCAAAGAAAACTGGGGAATTGCCGGGGTGAGCGCGAAGGATCTCGGGCGTTGAACACCCGGAGCCAGAGGCACAAGGGCTCAGGATCCGACAGCAAAATGCAGTGGCGCAGCGGTTGATGTTCTGCTGCCCTTCCTGCGAAGCCGCAGCCCCTCTCGGCCTGTGTGTTCTTGGTTGCCGCAGTGGTGCAGGGCGAGAAGTTCATGCCATCTGCTAAATTCCATCCATGAATGCGATCGCTGGCAAACACATCGTCCTTGGACTCACTGGCGGCATCGCCTGCTACAAGGCAGCCGAGTTTTGCCGCGCTCTGGTAAAAGCCGGGGCCAGCGTGCAGGTGGTGATGACGCAGGCGGCCGAGCAGTTCATCACGCCCGTGACCATGCAGGCACTGAGCAACCGGCCGGTGTACAGCTCGCAATGGGATGTGCGCGCGGACAACAACATGGCGCACATCAACCTCAGCCGGGAGGCCGACGCGATTGTCGTCGCGCCCTGCAGTGCAGATTTCATCGCCCGCCTGGCGCACGGAGCGGCCGACGATTTGCTGGCGCTGATGTGCCTGGCGCGGCCCGTGGAGCGGGTGCCGCTGCTGCTCGCCCCCGCCATGAACCGCGAGATGTGGGCGCATCCTGCCACGCAGCGCAACCTTGTGCAGGTGCAGCAAGATGGTGCCGTGGTGCTGGGCGTGGGCAGTGGTGATCAGGCCTGCGGCGAAACTGGCGATGGCCGCATGCTGGAACCGCAGGAGTTGCTGGAAGAAGCGGGGGCCTTTTTTCAGCCTAAGCTGTTGGCGGGGCAACAGATGCTCGTCACCGCGGGCCCCACGTTTGAAGCCATCGACCCGGTGCGCGGCATCACCAACCATTCGAGCGGCAAGATGGGCTTTGCCATTGCCCGTGCTGCCCGCGAGGCCGGTGCCGAGGTGACGCTGGTGGCTGGCCCGGTGTCTTTGCCCACGCCGCGTGGAGTGCGGCGCATCGATGTGGTTTCGGCACAGAATATGTACGATGCGGTGATTCCGCTTGCGCGGGATGCTTCTATTTTTGTAGCAGCAGCGGCTGTAGCTGACTGGCGACCGGACCGAGCCGCGCAGGAAAAAATCAAGAAGGACGGCAGTGGCGCCACGCCCACGCTTGGCTTTGCCGAAAACCCCGACATTCTGGCCACTGTTGCGCAGTCCGAGCGGGCCCGTAGCGGCGCGCTGTACTGCGTGGGATTTGCCGCCGAAAGCCATGACTTGCTGGTGCACGCGACCGCCAAGCGCGCACGCAAGGGAGTGCCGCTGTTGGTGGGCAACATCGGCCCGGCCACGTTCGGGCAGGACGACAATGCGCTGCTCCTGGTGGATGCGCACGGCCACAGCGAGCTGGCGCGCGCCAGCAAACGCGTGTTGGCACAGCAGTTGGTGGCCGAGATTGCTGCCAGAAGGTCGTCAACACGTTCTGAGGAGTGAAGCCATGAATCCGTCTGCCACCAAGGCCGAATGGGATGCCCCAAAAAATGGGGACTTTGCGCGCTACGTTGAGCGGTTGACGGCCGCCCACGCGGTGACTTTGCCAGAAGAGCCCGGAAGGGTACCGCATGTCGGTGAGAGGATGACCCGTACCCAACCTGTTGGCGCTGACACCCATTTGCCGGATCTGCAGGCGCTCAAAGTACCGACCGTCGCCATTCTTTCTTCGGTGCAACTGGGCCTTTTTCTATTGGCTGTTGCGCAATTGGCGCTGCTCGCGCTCGCCGGATTGGGTTCAGTCTTCGGGGTCACTGCCGCTGTTGTCGCCTGGTGGCTCGTGGGCCGCTGGAAGGCTGTGCTGCGCGGGCCGCGCCAACCGGCTGGATTGCCCAAAAGCTCGCTTGTTGCACTGCAGCGTGAATTGCAGGCGCTAGCAAAACAAAAAGCCAAACAAGCCTCAGGGAAATGAACATTGACATCAAGGTCCTCGACGCACGCATGGCCGATGCCCTGCCCGTGTATGCCACTGCGGGCAGCGCAGGGCTGGATTTGCGCGCCTGCCTGGACGCGTCGCTCACCCTGGCGCCTGGCGCTTGCGAAATGGTCGGAACGGGTTTTGCTATCCATCTGGCCGATGCCGGCTACGCGGCGCTGATTCTTCCGCGCTCGGGGTTGGGGCACAAGCACGGAATCGTGCTGGGCAATCTGGTGGGTTTGATCGACAGCGACTACCAGGGCGAACTGAAACTCAGCGTCTGGAACCGCAGCGCCGAGCCCTTCGTCATTGCACCGATGGACCGGCTTGCGCAACTGGTGGTGGTGCCGGTGGTGCAGGCGCGTTTCAATGTGGTTGCCTCGTTTGCAGCAAGCGAGCGGGGCGAGGGCGGTTATGGTTCAACAGGACAGGGCTAACTTCGCTGTAGGCGAACGCTGGCAGCGGAGCGGCCGCCTTGCTGACGACAGGCTCCTGTTGCGCCCTGCAGTCGAGGCCAGCGATTGCGCATTCAATGGGTGCTCAGCACGCACTGGCGTTTGGGTCCAGGGCGCTTAGACCATTCAGGAGAAAAAGCATGAAGATTTCCAACTTCCAACGTGCCGGTATTGTGACGGCCAGTGCGGTTTTGGCCGCCAGCCTGGCCGCATGCGCAGCGCCTCGCTCAGACTACCCTACGGGCGGATACCAGCAAGGGGCCTACTCGGCGCCGGAGCGAGGCACGGAATATGGCCGGGTGACGAATATCTATCAGCTTCAGGGTCAAAGCTCTGGCAGAACATCGGGCGCCGGTGCAGTCATCGGGGCCGTGGTTGGTGGGGTGTTGGGCCACCAGATTGGCGGCGGAAGCGGGCGCACGCTTGCGACAGCCGCAGGTGTGGTTGGCGGTGCGGTCGCCGGCAATGCCATCGAAGAACACAATAGCGGTGGTGGCCGCGCCAGTGGCTACCGTGTCGTTATTCGACTCGATCAGGGCGGCCAGCGCGACTATGACGTCAGTTCGCCCGGCGACCTCCGCGTGGGAGACCGCGTGCGCATGGTCAACGGCCAGATTTCGCGCTATTGAGCCGATCGCCAAAGCGGCCCATCGAAGCAGGGCGGGTCAGTGAATGTTGCTGCTGCCGGGCGCCTGCGCGTGCACCTGAAAGAAGCCGGTTCCGGCGCTGCCGCGCGCAATTTCTTCCTCGCTCGCCTGGCGCACACCGTGCACTTCAAGATGCAGACGCAGGGCAATTCCTGCCAGCGGGTGGTTGCCATCGAGCACCACATGCTCGGGATAAATCTGTGAGACGGTGTACAAGCCCTCGCGCGTCGCCTCCGGGCTGACGCCCGCAGGCAGTGCCGTTCCCTCGAAACTCATGCCTTCTTCAATGTCCTTGGGGAACAAGACGAGGGGTTCCAGAAACAACAGTTCCTCATCGAACTCGCCAAAGGCTTCTTCTGGCTCCAGATGCAGATCGAGCTGCGCGCCATTGGTGTGGCCTTGTAGAGCTTCCTCGACGCGGGCCAGCAAATCGTTGCCGCCGACAAAGAATTCCACGGGCTCATCAAGGACGTCTAGTTCCTCGCCCAGTGTGTCTTTCAATACCCAGGTCAGGGCGACGACGCATTGCTGTGTGATTTCCATAGGAGAATTCTCGCATCCCGCCAGCAAGCGCGCTGGCGGCCGTCAATTTTTCAGTTGTACCCTGTGCAAGAGAACCGGCTGCAGGGATGTATCGATGGGAGCGCGACTGTTGCAAGGAGTTGCCGTATGGAGCCGAATGACCAGCCAGCCCCCCTTCTGGAAGGGCGGTTTGAAGGACGCAATGACTTTATTCAACTGGTGCGCGACGCCCTCGGTGTGGCCGCGCAGGCGGGATGGAGGGAACTGATTCTCAGCGATTCCAATTTTTACGATTGGCCATTGGGCGAACGTGCTGTGATTGACTCACTCAATGCCTGGGCGCGGGGTGGCAGGCAACTCACCCTGCTTGCCAAGAGCTATGACGAGGTGGTGCGGCGCCATCCGCGATTTGTTGCATGGCGCGCCACCTGGGGGCACATCATCCAGTGCCGTGCCTGTCCAAACGCCGATGCCCTGGATGTGCCGAGCATGATCTGGTCTTCCGACTGGGTGATGCAAAGGCTTGATCCTGTGCGCAGCGTCGGCGTCGCCGGAACCGAAGCAGGGCGCCGCGTTGCAGCTCGGGAGCTCCTGCGTGAGTGGATTGAAAACAAGAGCGCGCCAGGTTTTGCCTCCACCACCTTGGGTCTGTAGCGAATTGTCAGCAGCGTCAACCGGTATCTGGTTTGCGGCGTTGCGTACCGATGCCCGGAAATTAGCGGATGCCTGGCAGCCCGAGGTCGACGTTTTTTTGAATACTTCTTCGCATTAAAGTTCGATTGTCTATTCGTAGAAACCGCAATTGACAAACGCTGCCTATAATCCGCGCCAGAGTGAAACCTTGCGCTGTCGCAAAACTCTTCCAAAGCGTAGCCGGGCTGCAAGAGGCTGAACGTTTTGGCACTTTCTTGTCTATCACTGTCCCCTGAGGAGAACTGCAATGAATAAGTCTTTCGTTATCGCTTCGCTGATCGCCGCCGCTGCTCTGGCTGCTTGTGGCAAGAAGGAAGAGCCGGCTCCCGCTCCGGCACCTGCACCTGTTGAAGCACCTGCTCCAGCAGCTGTCGAGCCTCCTGCCGCTGAACCTGCCGCTGCTGCACCTGCAGAAGCTGCTTCGGCTGCCGCTCCGCAAGCTGGTGACGCAGACAAGGCGGCTGCCCCTGGCGACGCTGCCAAGGCCGCTGCTGATGGCGCAGCAAGCGCTGCAGCATCCGCAGCCAAGTAATTTTGGTTGGGCAGGCTCGCAGATTCTGCGAGCCTGGTTCAAACCCAAGCCCCGTGCATTCTGCCGGGGCTTTTTTTGTGGATGTCGAGAATGCAGGCCGACGCTAACCTACGGAAAGCCACGGTGTGCCGCGGGCTGGATCCGCGATCTCGATAGCGCTAGTGTCCCAGCCCAGGGTTTGCGCGAACAATGTGCGTACGAGTTCGGGCCGGTTGTTGCGCTCGCTCAAGTGGGCGGCCACCACCTGGCGCAGGCCAGAGTGGCTCACTGCCGCCAGCACGGCTGCCGCCGCCGTGTTGGCCAGATGGCCGTGGGTACCGCCAATGCGCCGTTTCAGAAAAGGCGGATAGGCCGATTGCGCCAGCAGTTGCTGGTCGTGATTGGCTTCCAGCAAAAGCGCATGACAGCCCGCGAGCTGCGACAGCACGTGGGGCGTGGCATGCCCGAAGTCTGTGGCGATGCCCAGATGCTTCGCTCCATTGCTGCATCGCAATTGCAGGGGTTCGCGGGCGTCGTGGGGAACGGTGAAAGGCAGTGCTTCAAAAGCGCCAAGGTCAATGGCTTCGCCGTCACGTACCAAGTGCAGAAGAGGGCCTATGGCAGGACTGCCGATGGCCGCGTGCGTCCCGGCGCTCATCCACAGTGCAATGCCATGCTGCTGCGCGAGGGAAAGCGCGCAGCCCACGTGATCGGAGTGCTCGTGGGTGATGAATATGGCGTCCAGATCGCTGCAGGCCAGGCCGGCGCGTGCCAGGCGCTGCGCGAGCTGCCGGGGACCGAAACCGCAGTCGATGAGCAGGCGCCGAACCGAAGCGCCGCTGCTGCCCTCGACGACGCTGGCGTTGCCCGAGCTGCCGCTGCCCAAGCTGCAAAAGCGCAGCATGAACGATCCAGGCGTTCCTACTTGAGGTCGTCGGCGATCACGCGCACGATGCGGGCGGCGTTCTCCGAGTTCTCTGGGGCGCCACTTGCGTCCAGTACCGACACCACGCTGGCATTGCCTTCGCTGCGTACGACGATGCGGTATTTGAGCGGAGGTGTCGCCGATTTCGAACTGCCAAACACGCCCAAGACCTTGCCGAAGAAGCCGGGCTCCTTCTGGTCGGTGCCAGGGGCCACGTAGCGCACGAAATACACGCCCTGGCTGCGGTCGCGGTCTTCCACGGTAAATCCGGTTCGGTCCAGCGTCAGGCCCACGCGGCGCCAGGCGCGCTCGAAGCCTTCGTCGATCTGCACAACGGGGATATTGCCCTGGCGAGCAACGCGCACGCTGGCTGCCTGGGGCGACGAGGCTGCGGCAGCACGGGCGGCTTCAGCCGGCACACCGAGTTTGACCATCATGCGGCGCAGGAACTCGACTTCCAGTTCCGGGTCGGTCGGGCGCGGCTGCCACACCGTGGAGTCCTTGGCAGCGCTGTTGTAGACCTCGATCATTCCGCGGTGGCTGACAAAAATCTCCGTGCTGCCATCGGGGCGGCGCTCCAGGCGCGTGCGGAATTTGTCGCGCTCGCCGGTGGAGTAGAGCGAATCAAACACCTTGCCCAAGGTGGAGCGAATGAAGTCCTGAGGAATCTTGGCGCGGTTTTCTGCCCAGTCGGTTTCCATGATTCCCAGATTGATCTGGTCAAGCGACAGCGTAAAACCGTTTTCCAGCCAGAAATCGCGCACCGGGTCCCACAGCTTTTCTACCGGGCGCTGCACCACCAGCCAGCGCTGGTCGCCATTGCGCTCGATGCGAACGTCGCCCATTCGGTTTGCTGCTGCCTGGCTGTCGGGTGTTTGGGCAGCCTTGCCGGCTTCGAGGGCATTGGCCGACACGACGCCGCCGGGCACGGCATAGCGTGTGTCGCGCGAGAGCTGCTTGAGGTCTGGCGGGACTTCCAGCGTCTGGCCTTTGCTTGCGCTTTTGTAGTCAATCTTGTCGCCCTCCAGCACCGAGCAGGCAGACAACGCAATGGTCAGGCCGAGCAGGCCAAATCGTGCAGCATGTTTCACGCGGAAGATCCTCTTGAATTCGAAAAACCGGCTTGCGCCGCAATCAGAGCAGACCGCTGGCGCGCAGCGCGCCTTCGACGGCAGCCTCGTGGGCCGTGCCGAGCGGTGTCATCGGCAAGCGCATGGTGCCGCCGCACAGGCCCATGCGGGACATGGCCCACTTGACCGGAATCGGGTTGGCTTCGATGAACAGGTTCTTGTGCAGCGGCATCAGGCGGAACTGGATTTCCATGGCACGGCGAATGTCGCCGGCCAGTGCAGCCACGCACAGCTCGTGCATCAGGCGCGGTGCCACATTGGCCGTGACGCTGATGTTGCCGTGCCCGCCGCAGAGCATCAGCGCGACCGCCGTGGGATCGTCGCCGGAGTAAACGGCGAAGTCCTTGGGCAGGTCGCGGATCAGCCACTGCGCGCGCTCGATGTTGCCCGTGGCTTCCTTGATGCCGATGATGCCCGGCACCTGTGCCAGGCGCAGCACGGTGTCGTGCAGCATGTCGCCCACCGAGCGGCCCGGCACGTTGTAGAGCACGATGGGCAACTCGCCCGTGGCTTCGGCAATGGCTTTGAAGTGCTGGTACAGGCCCTCTTGCGTGGGCTTGTTGTAGTAGGGCACGACCTGCAACTGGCTGTCGGCCCCCACGCCTTTGGCAAAGCGCGCCAGTTCGATGGCTTCCTTGGTGGAATTGGCGCCGCAGCCGGCCATCACGGGCACGCGCCCTGCAGCCTGTTCCACGGCAACGCGAATGATTTCGCAATGTTCTTCGACATCCACAGTGGGCGACTCGCCCGTGGTGCCGACGACGCCGATGCAGTCGGTGCCCTCGGCAATATGCCAGTCGATGATTTTTCGCAGACTGTCATAGTCCACGCTGCCATCTTCATGCATGGGCGTGACGAGGGCGACGATGCTGCCGGTGAGAAGCGGGCGGGAAGAGGTCATGTCAGCGGAAAAAACGCAAAGAAGCATTCTAGCGGGCGACACCCGCACTGCGTGGTGGGGCGCTTATGCCGATGCTTCCAACTGCCACCGTGTGATCGCTGGAGCATTGGTTGCCGGGCGAGCGGCCGCAATGCGTTGAACGCAACGTGCTGGGTGATTGAGAAAACCATCTTCATAAGCCACCACGCGCAGATCGCTGCAAGCCCGAAGAAGTTCACCGCGCGTGAGCAGAAAATCGGAATTGGCGGGCTTGCCCAGGCTCTCGTTGCCTTGGGCAAAGGTTTCATACAGGAGCACGCCGTCCGGCGCAAGACTTTGCACGATGTGCACAAAAAGGGGTCGCCACAGATAGTTGGTGACCACTACCGCACCAAACTGCTGGTCGGCCAGTGGCCATGGTGCGGATTCCAGATCGCACTGCAGTACCTCGCCGAATGCGGCAGCGGATTGCAGGGCATCGGCGGCCCGGTCCACACCCAGCACGGCGTGGCCGCGCTCTGCGAACCACTGCATGTGCCTGCCCTGGCCACAGGCCAGGTCCAGCACGCGCGCGCCAGCGGGCACCAGGTGCGACCAGCGGCGCACCCATTCAGAGGCGGGAGCAGATGTTGTCACAAAAATACTTGAAAATGATAGCTGCAGACGGTTATTGGATAAGCGCTAGAGGCCATTTTCGCTTCAAAAATCAAAAGCAGGCCCAGGCCTGATCGGCCAACATGATCAAAAAATCGGGCCGCTGGTAGAGCGCAAACACCGCCGCTGCGGCCACCAGCAGCACGGCCGCGACGGCCAGACGCTGCCAAAGGGTGCGTGCGCGGCGTTGCGTCATCATGCGACGGCGGCTGCGCCGCCCCGTGCAATCGGGTGTTCGCGTACGGGCAGGTTGATCAGGCCGGCCAGCACGCCCAAGGCAATGGCCAGTACCCAGACGACGTCGTAGCTGCCGGTGCGGTCATACAGGAAGCCGCCCAGCCACACGCCCATGAAGCTGCCCACCTGGTGGCTGAAGAAGACGAAGCCGCCCAGCATGGAGAGGTGTTGCACACCAAAGATCTGCGCCACGGCCGCGTTCGTCGGCGGCACTGTGGAGAGCCACAGCGCGCCCATTACCGCCGAGAAGATGTACACCGACATTGCAGTCAGCGGTGCCAGCAGAAATACGGTGATGACGACGGCGCGGGCGAAGTAGATGAAAGCCAGGATATGCCGCTTGGCCATGCGTTGGCCCAGTGTTCCGGAGATATAGGTGCCAAAAACGTTGAACAGCCCGATCAGCGCCAGCGAATAACTCGCCACCTGCGGGCTCAAGCCGTGATCGCGCAGGTAGCTGGGCAGGTGCACGCCAATAAAGACCACCTGAAAGCCACACACAAAGTAGCCGGCAGTCAAGAGCAAGAAGCTGCGATAGCGCAGCGCTTCGGACAGTGCCGCGCCAATGCCCTGGGTACGCACGACCGGCGCGACGCCGGCAAAACGGGGCTCGCGCAGCCAGAATGCCAGGGGCACGATCAGCAGCACCATGGCAGAGAGGGCCAGCAGGGCCTCCTGCCAGCCGAGCGAGGTGATGAGAAAACCCTCGACCGGAACCATCAGGAACTGGCCAAAGGAGCCCGCAGCCGCCGCCACACCCATGGCCCAGGAGCGCTTCTCGGGCGCAATCTGCCGGCCCAGCACGCCGTAGATCACGGCGTAGGTGGTACCGGCCTGGGCCGCACCGATCAGCACCCCCGTGGTCAGTGCAAACAGCGTCTCGGTGGGCGACAGCGCCATGCCGATCAAGCCCAGCGCGTACAGCAGGGCCCCACCGATCAACACCCGAAAAGCGCCAAAGCGGTCCGCCACCATGCCGGCGAACACGCCGATCACGCCCCAGGACAGGTTCTGGATGGCAAGCGCCAGGGCAAAGGACTGGCGCGTCCAGCCCATCTCTTGCGTGATGGGCTGCAGCCACAGCCCAAAGCCGTGGCGGATGCCCATGGAGAGCGTGACCACGGCCGCGCCGCAGGCAAGCACCTGGAACATCGAAAGCTTGGGCGGAGCGGGGTGCGTTGCGGCGTACATAGCGGGTGAATGTATCCAATTGCCCGGCGGTCTGCTGTCGCCGCTGGGGCCAGTGCACGCCACGCCGGGCTGGGGTTCCATCCAGTGAGGCCACTACAATCCGCGCCCATGGCAGCCAAATTTCCCCCTCCTCAGAGCGCGCTCGGCGCTTTGAGCGCTCTGAGCAATTACTCCGAAGGTTCGATCCGCGTCCTCAAGGGCCTGGAGCCGGTCAAGCAACGTCCGGGCATGTACACCCGTACCGACAACCCGCTGCACATCATTCAGGAAGTGCTCGACAACGCCGCCGACGAAGCACTGGCGGGGTACGGCAAAAAGATCAAGGTCACGCTGCACCAGGACGGTTCGGTCGGCATCGATGACGATGGCCGCGGGATTCCGTTTGGCCTGCACCCCGAAGAAAACGCGCCGGTGATCGAGCTGGTGTTCACCCAGTTGCACGCTGGCGGCAAGTTCGACAAGGGCAAGGGCGGCGCCTACAGTTTCTCGGGCGGTTTGCATGGCGTGGGCGTGTCGGTCACCAATGCGCTGTCGCAGCGCATGGAAGTGGCCAGCCACCGCGAAGGTCAGGTGGCCACGCTGGTGTTTGCCGCGGGCGATGTCGTTGAGCCGCTGGCGCTGCGCCCGCAAGGCCCGGGCGACCGGCGCCAGGGCACCACGGTACGCGCCTGGCCCGACGCCAAATACTTTGAATCGGCCCAACTGCCGATGCACGAGCTGACGCATTTGCTGCGCAGCAAGGCGGTGCTGATGCCAGGCGTATCGGTGACGCTGACCATCGAGAGCACGCGCGAGACGACCACCTGGCAATTCAAGGGCGGCCTGCGCGACTATTTGTCGCAGACGCTCAGCGCCGATCCGGTGATCCCCTTGTTTGAAGGCGAAGGCTTTGCCGGGCGCCAGGACGACAGCTTTGCCGAGGGCGAGGGCGCTTCGTGGTGCGTGGCCTTCACCGAAGAGGGTGCGCCGGTGCGCGAGAGCTACGTCAACCTGATCCCCACCCGCGCCGGCGGCACGCACGAGAGCGGCCTGCGCGATGGCTTGTTCCAGGCGGTCAAGGGCTTCATCGAGCTGCACAGCCTGTTGCCCAAGGGCGTCAAATTGATGCCCGAGGACGTGTTTGCGCGCGCCAGCTATGTGCTCTCGGCCAAGGTGCTGGACCCGCAGTTCCAGGGCCAGATCAAGGAGCGGCTCAATTCGCGCGACGCTGTGCGGCTGGTGTCGAGTTTCGTGCGCCCGGCGCTCGAACTCTGGCTGAACCAGCATGTGGAATACGGCAAGAAGCTGGCGGAGCTGGCCATCCGCGCCGCGCAAACGCGCCAGAAGGCTGGCCAGAAGGTGGAAAAACGCAAGGGCTCGGGCGTGGCCGTGCTGCCGGGCAAACTGACCGACTGCGAAAGCCGCGACCTCGCCTACAACGAAGTCTTTCTGGTCGAAGGCGACTCGGCCGGTGGCAGCGCGAAGATGGGCCGCGACAAGGAAACCCAGGCCGTGCTGCCGCTGCGCGGCAAGGTGCTCAACACCTGGGAGGTGGAGCGCGACCGGCTGTTTGCCAACAACGAAATCCACGACATTGCGGTGGCCATTGGCGTTGATCCGCATGGGCCCGGCGACGAGCCCGATCTCTCGGGCCTGCGCTACGGCAAGATCTGCATTCTCTCGGACGCCGACGTGGACGGTTCGCACATCCAGGTCCTGCTGCTCACGCTCTTCTTCCGGCATTTCCCCAAGCTGATCGAGGCCGGCCACATCTACGTGGCGCGCCCGCCGCTGTTTCGCGTCGACGTACCGGCGCGCGGAAAAAAGCCGGCGGCCAAGATGTATGCGCTGGACGAGGGCGAACTGGCTGCCATTCTCGACAAGGCCGAGAAAGACGGCGTGGCGCGCGAGAAGTGTCAGATCAGCCGCTTCAAGGGCCTGGGTGAGATGAACGCCGGGCAACTGTGGGAAACCACGCTCAACCCCGACACCCGGCGCCTGATGCCGGTGCACCTGGGGGCGCTCGGCTTTGACGCCACCCAGAGCCTGATCACCAAGCTGATGGGCAAAGGCGAGGCCGGTGCGCGGCGCGAGCTGATGGAGCTGCACGGCGACAGCGTCGAGATCGATGTCTGATTTTTAGGTATTTTTGGCCTCTAGCGCTTATTGGGTAAGCGTTAGTAGCTATTAAATTAATAGTTTTTTACCCTTTCAGGGTGCTGCATGCGACGCTTCCGATGAACGATCTGGTTCTTGATTTCACCCCCTCCGGGGACGACACCGACACGCTGGGCAGTTACGCCCAGCGCGCCTACCTGGAATACGCGCTCTCCGTCGTCAAGGGCCGTGCCCTGCCCGATGTCTGCGACGGCATGAAGCCGGTGCAGCGGCGCATTCTGTACGCCATGGAGCGCATGGGCCTGGGTTACTCGGGCCCCAACCGCAATGCGGCGGCCAAGCCGGTCAAAAGCGCGCGGGTGGTGGGCGACGTGCTCGGCCGCTTTCACCCGCATGGCGACCAGTCGGCCTACGACGCACTGGTGCGCATGGCGCAGGATTTTTCGCAGCGTTACCCGCTGATCGACGGCCAGGGCAACTTTGGCAGCCGCGACGGCGACGGCGCCGCCGCCATGCGCTACACCGAGGCGCGCCTGGCCAGGATCACCAGCCTGCTGGTCGATGAGATCGACGAGGGTACGGTCGACTTCATCCCCAACTACGACGGCTCCACCCAGGAGCCGCGCCAGTTGCCCGCGCGCCTGCCGTTCACCTTGCTCAACGGCGCCAGCGGCATTGCCGTGGGCCTGGCCACCGAGATTCCCAGCCACAACCTGCGCGAGGTGGCCGACGCCTGCGTTGCGCTGGTCAAGAACCCGCAACTGTCCGAAGCCGATTTGCTGGCGTTGATTCCGGGGCCGGACTACCCCGGCGGCGGCCAGATCATCAGCAGCGCGGCCGACATTGCCGACGCCTACCGCAGCGGGCGCGGCAGCCTCAAGGTGCGCGCGCGCTGGAAGATCGAAGAGCTGGCGCGCGGCCAGTGGCAGTTGGTGGTCACCGAACTGCCGCCGGGCGTCAGCACGCAAAGGGTGCTGGAAGAGATCGAAGAACTCACCAACCCCAAGATCAAGGCCGGCAAAAAAGCGCTCAGCCAGGAGCAAACCCAGCTCAAGGCCAGCGTGCTGGCGGTGCTGGACGGCGTGCGCGACGAATCGAGCAAGGACGCCGCCGTGCGCCTGGTGTGCGAGCCCAAAACCGGCAAGACGCCGCAGCACGAGCTGATCACCGCGCTGCTGGCGCATACCAGCCTGGAAACGTCCTCGTCCATCAACCTGACCCTGGTCGGCATCGATAGCAGGCCGGTGCAGAAGTCGCTGCGCCGCATGCTGCAAGAGTGGATTGAGTTCCGGCAGGGCACGATCACACGGCGCTCGCAGCACCGTTTGAACAAGGTGCTGGACCGCATCCACATCCTCGAAGGGCGGCAGATCGTACTGCTCAACATCGACGAAGTGATTGCCATCATCCGCGCGGCCGATGAGCCCAAGGCGGCGCTGATGGAGCGCTTCCATCTGAGTGAGCGACAGGCAGAAGACATTCTGGAAATTCGCCTGCGCCAACTGGCGCGGCTCGAAGCCATCAAGATCGAGCAGGAGTTGAAGGAACTGCGCGACAGCCAGGGCAAGCTGGAAGAAATCCTGGGCACTCCGGCGGCACTGCGCCGCTTGATGGTCAAGGAAATTGAGCAGGACGCCAAGCAATTTGCCGACGCCCGCCGCACGCTGATTCAGGCCGAGAAGAAGGCGGTGGTCGAAGTCCGGGTGGTGGACGAGCCGGTGACGGTGGTGGTGTCGCAAAAGGGCTGGGTGCGCGCGCGCGGCGGCCACGGCCACGAGGCTGGCAGCTTTGCCTTCAAGGCAGGCGATGGCCTGTACGGCACCTTCGAGTGCCGCACCGTGGACACCTTTTTGGTCTTTGGCAGCAATGGCCGGGTGTATTCGGTGCCGGTGGCGCAATTGCCGGGCGCGCGCGGCGATGGCCAACCCGTGACCACGTTGATCGAACTTGAAGCGGGGACACAGATTGCCCATTACTTTGCCGGCCCGGCTGCCGCCACGCTGCTGCTGGCCAGCACGGGCGGCTACGGCTTTCTGGCGACGGTGGAATCCATGGTCTCGCGCAACAAGAGCGGCAAGGCCTTTGTCAGCCTGGGCGAGGGCGAGACGGTGTGCGCGCCCTCGCACGCAGAGCACGGCAGCGGCAGCGCTCCGCTGGCCGCCGCCACGCACGTGGCCTGCGCATCGGTGGGCGGGCGCATTCTGACGTTTGAGATCGCTGAACTCAAGCGCATGGACAAAGGCGGGCGTGGCCTGATGCTGATTGACCTGGACGCCAAAGACCTGCTCGCCGGTGCAGCCGCCTACACGCGCAGCATTCGCATTGAAGGCGTGGGGCGTGGCGGAAAACTGCGCGAAGAAACACTGGAGATTCGCTCACTCAACAATGCACGGGCCGTTCGCGCGCGCAAGGGCAAGGCGGCTGATCTGGGCTTCAAGCCGAATGCGGTGCTGCGCGTCGAATAGCGGTACAGATCCAGGCACTTTGCTTTTTCGGGCGAGTTTGGTAGTACGCTCGCGACTGACAGGCGTTTACGTTTACATACAAAGAGGGAGTCGACGATGCAGCTGCGAATTGCCCACAAACTTTGGTTCTCGGTTCTTGCCATTGTTGTCATGCTGGCGGGAGTCGTAGGGTTCGCTGGTGTGCGTTCGGCCCGTGCGCAAATCGAGAGCGACCAGATCACTGCCGCGATGAAGCTGCGCGTCGACGAGGCCGTACGCTGGATGGGCCTGGCGGACAGCCAGGCTGCGCGCACGCAAGCCATCATCATCAGCAATGACTCAGCTGTGGAAGATGCCTTGAAAGGCGCGATGGACGCAACGACCGCGCGGATGGCCGAAGTGCGCAAGACGATTGAGGCACTGCCCCTGCTGGACGCCGACCGCGCTCAGCTCGCGAAAGTCACCGCCGCCCACAAGGCCGTAGACGATGCGTTTGCCCAGACGCGCCAGCTCAAACTGGCAGGGCAGATTCCGGAACTGGTCGAGTTCATGGAAAAAACCTACACCCCGGCGGCCGATACCTACCTGAAAGCCCTGGCGGACTTCGTGCAGCTGCAGCAGCAGACCGAGCAAGAACAGTTGCAGCGCATTGCTGCCTCACGCGTCATGACCATCCGGGTCGGCATAGCGGCCATGGTGCTCGTGATTCTGGCCATTTGCGCGGGCGCCTTTTTGCTGATCCGCAGTATTCGACGCCCACTGCAGCAGGCCAACGAATTGGCCGCGCACATTGCCGCGGGCGACCTGAGCCGGCACCAGGATGTCCAGCGCAAGGACGAATTTGGCGACCTGTTGCGCTCGCTTTACGCGATGAGCGCATCGCTCGCCGGCACGGTCCAGCGCGTGCGCCAGAGCACCGACAGCATTGCCACCGCCAGCGCCGAAATTGCATCGGGCAACCACGATCTGTCGGCGCGCACCGAGCAGACGTCCAGCAATCTGCAGCAGACGGCTGCGGCCATGGATCAGTTCACCAGCACCATCGCGCAAAGCGCCGGCAGCGCGCAGCAGGCCAGCAGCCTGGCTGCCGGCGCCACGGGCGTTGCACGGCGCGGCGGCGAGGTGGTGACCCAGGTGGTCAACACCATGAACGAGATCAACCAGAGCAGCAAGAAGATCTCCGACATCATTGGCGTCATCGACGGCATTGCCTTCCAGACCAACATCCTGGCGCTCAACGCCGCCGTCGAGGCCGCGCGCGCAGGCGAGCAGGGGCGCGGCTTTGCCGTGGTTGCCAGCGAAGTGCGCAGCCTGGCGGGCCGCAGCGCCGATGCCGCCAAGGAGATCAAGGCGCTCATCGGTGCCAGCGTAGAACGCGTGGAAACGGGATCGCGCCTGGTGCAGGAAGCGGGCACCACCATGGAAGATATCGTGCAGTCGGTGCAGCGCGTGACCGACATGATCGGCGAGATCACGGCGGCATCCACCGAGCAAAGTTCCGGCATCTCGCAGGTCAATCAGGCCGTGGGCAACCTGGACCAGATGACGCAGCAAAACGCCGCGTTGGTCGAGGAAAGCGCGGCCGCCGCACAAAGCCTGCGCGAGCAGGCCGAGCAGTTGGCGCAGGTGGTGTCTACCTTCAAACTGGGCGGGGCTGCCCTGGTGGCGTCACCCGCCGCACCATTGGCGCCGCCGCGCGCTGCGCCGCTGCGGCCATCGGTCCCGCCAGGCAAGTCAGCCACGCCACCCCGTCTGAAAGTTGCTGCGTCTCAAGCGCCAACACCGACGGCGCGGCCGGCGTTGCGCTCGTCGGCATCGGCGCCGGGTCCGGCGCCCAAGGTGGCGTCGCCCGCGACCGGCGCTCAGGGCGACTGGGAGTCGTTTTGACGCCTCTGCGGATCGTCGGCGGCTGTCTTTTGCCAAAGTCTTGAGAGACTTTAGACCCGTAGGCTATCGGGACGTATCATGCAAAAATGAAACAGGCTGTTTTCGCAGAGCGAGTGGAGCGTTTATTGGCTTCCTTTGGCTCTGCGCCTGTGGTAGCCCTGTGTTGGCGACATTTCCAGCGACGCCAACCGGTTGGCAACAAGCTGAAAGTGCGAGTTCTCGGCGTCACTCTCGTCGAACTCATGATGGTGGTGTTGCTCATAGGGCTTTTGGTGGGTATCGCTCTACCCAGTTATAGGGCGTATCTTGAGCGGACGAAAATCGTCACAGCGAAGGCGGATATTCTCGAAATCAGCGCAAGGCTTGACAGAGCTTTCGTAGCAACCGGTACTTACCCAGCTAGCTTGGCTGCATTTGGCGCCGTTAAAACGGACCCATGGGGAAATCCTTACCAATACCTTTCCATGGACGGAGCAAAGGTCGGCCAGAAACGTAAGGACAAATCGCTGCATCCGCTCAACAGCGACTACGACCTCTACAGCATGGGCCCTGACGGGCAGAGCCAAACTCCGTTGACCGCGAAGACAAGTCGAGACGACATCATCCGCGCCAACAATGGCGGTTTCATTGGGGTAGCTGAGGACTATTGAATGCGCTTGAGTGCTGCAAGTGCTTTTTTGCAGAGCCGTGTCGGGCGCAGACTCTTCGCCGCATTTTTTGTGCTGGTTGCTGTGCCTGTGGGAGCAGTGTCGCTACTGGCTTATCAACTGACCGACTACATCGTTCGTCAGTCGGCAGTGCAACTTAGCGCCGAGATGACCAAGGCCGTAGGACTCAACCTCATCGACCGACTTCGCTCAGCGGAAAGCCTTCTTCGCGTTTACGCGCAAACGCCCCAGGGCAGCCCGCCAGTGGGGCTGCGCGAGCGATTGCAACTGGTGTTCGGCGACCTTTCATTGAAGGCTGGCTCTTCGGGGGAGGCGATCGGTTCGTCTCTCAGCGCGCTTCGCGTGATCAGCGGCGATGCATCGGGAGAGCGCCCCACGGCCGAATTGACAGTAGAAGTCGGCCCTCTGGTGGCGCGTGGTAGGTTTAACCCCGAATACCTTTGGGAAAACGCCCAATCGGGCTCTCACCGAATCTGCTTTTCCGGTGTCGCCTTTGCGCGGCCATTTTGCCAAGGCGTGGAGAGTTCAGAGGGGGAAGGAATTAGCACTGTTCGGGAAATCTTTTTTCTTCCCTATTTCGACGCACCCAACTGGACGGTCTCTGCCACGCTTGAATCGAAGTTGGCGCGCTACCTGCCGATTGGACTCGCAGCATTGGTAGGGAACGTTGCCGGCATTGTGTTTTTGCTGGCTTTGGTCAGCAGCTCGGTGCTGCTGCGAAAGCTGACCCAACCACTTGACGCGCTGACGTCCGGCACACGCGCGGTTCTAAGCGGTGATTTTGGCCGTCAGGTGCACATCGCGGGACCACGCAGCGAATTCACCGATTTGGCTGATTCGTTCAACGTGATGACCAGGGAGGTGGGGCGCGATCTGCAGCTTTTGCAATTGCTGGCGCAGATCGACCAAGCTATCGTGGAGCAGCGCCCATTTGAAGAGGTTGTGCAGCTGGTGCTTGCGCACGTTAATGTGGCGGCTTGCGGTGGATACATCTGTGTGGTGCGGTGGAGAGACCACGACGCCCATCCCTGGGCTCTTTCACTTGCTGACGACGGCTGCCTGGAGAAGCGTCCGACAGCGGTGCCGGGCGTAGTTGAACCAGCCGAACAGAGCAATTGCACTGCGATTACACCTTTTCAATGGGTGGACGTGCTGATCACGCAGACGCAATCCCAGCGTTTGTGGCTACGTATGGCGCGCGCGCCGTTTGCTGGCGGACGGGAGGATCGCGAGTTGAGCGCTTTTCGTCAGCGGCTGGCTGTGGCATTGCACGCCGAGCAGCGCGAACAGCAGTTGCGCGAGCGGGCGACCCGGGACAGTCTCACGGGGCTACTTAATCGACTGGGTATCGTCGAAGCGATTGACAGGCTTGCGTGCAGCAACTCCCCAGGAGGTCTGGGAGAAGCGCCGCGTTTCGCGGTGGTGTACATGGACCTCGATGGGTTCAAGGAAATCAACGACGCTTATGGACACGACGTGGGCGACTGCGTGCTCAAGGAGGTCTCAAGGCGACTGCTTGATTGCCTTGGCTCGGTTGCACTAGCCATCGGTCGGCCTGGCGGCGATGAATTCGTATTTGCGCTAGCGGTCGATGCGCACGGCCGCTTTCTCCGCGACATCGAGACGGTCATGCAGGCGGTGCGTGTGCCCTTCATGGTGCCTCCGCGTACCCTCCATTTGGCCGCTAGCTTTGGCTTTGCCATTTTTCCCGAGGACGGAGTGGCACACGATGATCTTCTCAAACACGCCGATCTAGCGATGTACAGCGCCAAGGTTGCGGGGCGCAACGTGCTGGTGCAGTTCGATCATGCGCTCAACGCCGAGTTGGCAGAGCGTATGGCCTTGCGCCGAGACCTGCGCGAAGCGCTGGCAGCAGGGCAGATTTTTGTAGTGTTCCAGCCACGCGTTGATAGCGGAAGCCGGCAAGTAGTCTCGGTTGAAGCGCTGCTGCGATGGCGTCATCCTGACAAAGGATTGATATCGCCCGATGTATTCATCGCATTGGCGGAAGAGTCTGACTTCATTCTCGAACTGGGTCAGTGGGTACTTCGCAAAGCGCTGCAACAGTTTCAACAGTGGCGGGCCGACCCGTATCACCACGTGCGGCATATGTCGGTCAATCTTTCTCCGCTGCAGTTGGCAGACCCCGCGCTGCCGGGCGAGCTACAGGACATGTTGTGCGAGTTCGACATCCTGCCGGGGCAGCTGGAGTTGGAAATTACCGAAGGAGCGCTCATCCGCGATATGGATGCGGCAATCAACCGCCTGGCCGCGTTGCGCAGTTTGGGCGTGGCCATCGCATTGGATGATTTTGGTGTGGGCTATTCAGCGATGAGCTACCTAAGCCGTTTGCCGTTCGATACGCTCAAAATCGACAAGAGCTTCGTGTTTGCCTTCGGTGCTGAGCGGTCGGCCCTGGCCATCGCGACGGCCATTGTGGCGTTGGCTCAGGCGCTGGACAAGCGCGTGGTGGCAGAGGGAGTCGAAACACTCGCGCAGGCAGCAATACTGGAAAAGCTAGGTGTGCAGGAGTTGCAGGGCTACCTATACGGCAAACCGCAGACCGCAGCAGAGTTGAAGGTGCTTTGGGCCGCTGCTGATGAAGGAAATAGTGGGAGAGCGGCGTAAAAGAAACCGCCATGCTCTAGCGCATACAACCTTCTACAGCGCGAGAACTGCCCACCGCAATACTGCGGTGTCCTGTGTTGGCCGGGGCTAACTTACTTTAGGCAGATCGCACCTTAGTGCTCCAGTTGGGTCTGCCTCTAAGCCAACTCGGCAATTAGTTCAATTTCCACGCAGGCGCCCATGGGAATCTGCGCCACGCCAAAGGCGCTGCGTGCGTGCACGCCGGCTTCGCCAAACACCTGCCCGAACAGCTCGCTGGCGCCGTTGGTCACCAGGTGCTGCTCGGTGAAGTCGCCCGTGGAGTTCACCAGACTCATGAGCTTCACGATGCGCTTGACCTGGTTCAGATCGCCGCCGGCGGCCGCTTGCAGCGTGCCCATGAGGTCAATGGCCACCGCACGCGCGGCGGCTTTGCCGTCGTCAGTGGAAATGTCGCGACCGAACTGTGCCACCCAGGGCTTGCCGTCCTTGCGCGCAATGTGGCCGCTGAGGAAGACGAGTTTGCCGGTCTGCACATAGGGCACATAGGCGGCGGCGGGCACCGAGACCGGTGGCAGGGTGATGTTGAGTTCTTTGAGTTTGTCGTAAACGCTCATGGCTGCTTCCTCGGGTTCGAAAAACCGTCGATGGTACACAGCCAGGTCTGGCCCTTCTCTGCACAGTAGCATCCGCTGATGCCGCCTTCCACCGCGCCTGACCTGCCCACCGAGCCGTCCGACAACGCGCCGTCGGACCAGGGGCCGGCGCGTGCGCAGGCGCCCTTGCGGCGCAATCGCCCGGCGCCGAATGCGGGCGCGTTGGTGCCGGTGTTGCTTGGGGTGGTGGGCGGGTCCGTGCTGCAGATCCAGCAGCCGGCCTTGTGGAGCTTCATGGCGTACGGTGCGTGCATGCCGGTGGCGCTGACCTTGGGACTTTTCGCATTCTGGCTGCGCACCCGGCGGGGACGCCTGGCGAGCAGCTTCGTCGGGCTGGCGGTGGCTTTGGCTGTCTTTGCCCTTTGCGGCCTGCGCTCGCTGAACTATGCGAAGACTGCTCTGGATCCGGCGCTCGAAGGCCAAGACATTGCCATCGTTGCGGTGGTCTCCGGGCTGCCCCAGCCTATGGAAGTGGGCGTGCGGTTTCGGGTGCGTGTGCTTTCCGCCGAGCGCCAGGGTGCGGTGGTGCGACTGCCCGAGCAGATCGATCTGGGCTGGTACCGCAACGCGAGCGACGAGGGGGCGGGCGTTGGGCGAGAAGCCGCCGCGTTCGCGCCCCATGCAGGCGAACGCTGGCAGATGACGGTGCGCCTCAAGGCACCGCACGGCGCGCGCAATCCGCACGGGTTTGACTACGAACTTCTTCAATGGGAGCAGGGCGTGCAGGCGGTCGGCTATGTGCGCTCCGGACCTAAGGACCCGCAGCCCCTACGGCTCGATGCCGCCCTGCGCTACCCGGTGCTGCAACTGCGCGAGCGTATGCGGGACGCGATTCTTGCCGAGCTGGCCAGCGTCTCCGAAGGGGCGGCCGATCTGCGCGCGGCCGGCGTGGTGGCGGCGCTCGTCACAGGAGATCAGCGGGCCATTGACCGCAGCGACTGGAACGTGTTCCGCGCCACCGGCGTCGCCCACCTGGTCAGCATTTCAGGATTGCACATCACGCTCTTTGCCTGGCTTGCCGCGCAAGCAGTAGGCGCCTTGTGGCGGCGCGCACCGCGCCTGTGTCTGGCATTCCCGGCGCAATCGGCGGCGCTTCTGGGTGGCTTGCTGCTTGCAAGTTTGTATGCGCTGTTCAGCGGCTGGGGTGTGCCGGCGCAGCGCACGGTGCTGATGCTGGCGGTGGTGGTGGGCTTGCGCCTGGCAGGGCGGCGCTGGCCTTGGCCGCATGTCTGGCTGTTGGCGTGTGCGGCGGTGGTCTTGCAGGACCCCTGGGCCTTGCTGCAGGCCGGTTTCTGGCTCAGTTTTGTTGCGGTCGGGGTGCTTTTTGCTATCAACCCGATAGCTGACAACGCAAGCAGCAAAAGCGCTGGAGCCCGATTTGTCTCAATGTTTCGCGAACAATGGAGTGTGACGGTGGCACTGGCGCCTCTCACGCTGCTGCTGTTCGGCCAGGTGTCGCTGGTGGGCTTTCTGGCCAACCTGGTGGCGATTCCATGGGTGACGCTGGTGGTCACGCCGCTGGCGTTTGCCGGCGTGCTGTGGGCGCCGCTGTGGCATCTGGCAGCGTGGTGTGTGCAGCTGCTGGGCTGGCTGCTGGGCCTGCTCGCCGCCATACCCTGGGCGCAGTTTGAGGTGGCTTCTGCGCCCCTGGGGGCCGGCTTGGCCGCAGTGCTTGGCGGCGTGCTGCTGGCCGCGCGGCTGCCATGGTCTGTGCGGCTGGTGGGCCTGCCGCTGTGCCTGCCGGTGCTGCTTTGGCAGGCGCCGCGGCCGCCGCAGGGGACGTTTGAATTGCTTGCCGCTGACATTGGCCAGGGCAACGCCGTGCTGGTGCGCACGGCTCAGCACGCGCTGCTGTACGACACCGGGCCGCGTTACAGCGTAGCGAGCGACGCGGGAGAGCGTGTGCTGGTGCCCCTGTTGCGCAGCCTCGGCGAGCGCGTCGACACCGTCATGCTCAGCCACCGCGACAGCGACCACACGGGCGGCGCAGCGGCGGTGCTGGCCCAGCAGCCGCAGGCGGCGCTGACGGGATCGATCGCCGGCGAAGCCGGGCTGCTGGCCTTGCGTGCGTGGACGCCTTGCGTAGCTGGCCAAGCCTGGGTGTGGGATGGCGTTGACTTCGAGCTGCTGCACCCCTTTGAAGCCGCGCCGGCGCAGGCCCTGGCAGGCGACAAACCCAACGCCCACAGCTGCGTGCTGCGCGTGCGTGCGCAAAGCGGTGCCAGCGCCCTGCTGGCGGGTGACATCGAGCGCGCGCAGGAACTGGCGCTGGTTCAGCGCGGCGCGGCGCCCCGCGTGGATTTGCTGCTGGTGCCTCACCACGGCAGCAAGACTTCGTCGAGCGCCCCATTTCTGGAAGCCGTGCAGCCGCGCATCGCCTTGGTGCAGGCGGCCTACCGCAGCCGCTTTGGCCACCCGGCGGCCGAAGTGGTCGAGCGCCTGCATGCCCATGGCGCGCAGGTGATCGACACGGCGCATTGCGGCGCCGCGACTTGGCAGTCCGATAGCCCGGCCAGCGTGCGCTGCGAGCGTGCGGTCGAGCGTCGCTACTGGCAGCACGTCGTACCTTGATCTGGGCATGGCGCACAACTTGCTATCCTGTCTCCAGGAGGACCTGCGAATGCCGAAGTTCGACGAGATGTACACGGTGCTTCCATTTGGCGGAAGCGACGTGCGGGCGCACTACAAGCGCTATGCCGAATGGCTGGCACGCCAGAGCGATGCGTCCATGGAGGCGCGGCGGCTGGAAGCAGAGATGATTTTTCGGCGCGTCGGCATCACCTTCGCGGTGTATGGCACCAAGGACAGCGGCGCAGCAGGCAACGAGCGCCTGATTCCATTTGACCTGGTTCCGCGGATCATTTCAGCGCAGGAATGGGCGCGCATGGAGCGAGGCCTGGTACAGCGCGTGACGGCACTCAACCGTTTTCTGCACGATGTTTACCACGAGCAAGATATCCTGCGCGCGGGCATTGTGCCGGCCGATCTGGTGCTGAAGAATGCCCAGTACCGCCCGGAGATGGCTGGCGTGGAGGTGCCGCGTGGCGTCTACGCACACATTGCCGGCATCGATATCGTGCGCGCCGCCAATGCGCAGGGCGACGGCGTTTTTTATGTGCTGGAAGACAACCTGCGCGTGCCCTCTGGCGTCTCCTACATGCTGGAGAACCGCAAGATGATGATGCGGCTGTTTCCGGACCTGTTCAGCATGCACGCTGTCGCGCCGGTGGCGCATTACCCTGATTTGTTGCTGGAAACCCTGCGCGAGAGCGCGCCCGCAGGCAGCGCCGACCCCTGTGTGGTGGTGCTGACGCCGGGCATGCACAACAGCGCGTATTTCGAACATGCCTTTCTGGCCCAGCAAATGGGCGTCGAATTGGTGGAAGGCCAGGACTTGCGCGTCAAGGACGGCTTCGTCTACATGGGAACGACGCGTGGCCTGCAGCGGGTGGATGTCATCTACCGGCGCGTGGACGATGACTACCTCGACCCCAGTGTCTTTCGCGCCGGCTCCACGCTGGGTTGCGCGGGCCTGATGGAAGCCTACGCAGCCGGCAATGTCGCCCTCTGCAACGCGGTGGGCACGGGGGTGGCCGACGACAAATCGGTCTATCCCTATGTGCCCGACATGATCCGTTTTTACCTTGGCGAGGAGCCGGTTCTGGAGAATGTGCCCACCTGGATGTGCCGCAAACCCGAAGATCTGAAGTACGTGCTGGCGCACCTGCCCGAGCTGGTGGTCAAGGAAGTGCATGGCGCCGGCGGCTATGGCATGCTGATCGGTCCAGCCGCGAGCCAGTCTGAGATCGAGCAGTTTCGCAACGCGCTCATCGCCAACCCGGCGCTCTACATCGCCCAGCCCACGCTCTCGCTGTCGAGCTGCCCCACTTATGTGGAAAGCGGGCTGGCGCCGCGCCACATCGACCTGCGCCCCTTCGTGCTCTCGGGCAGCGAGGTGCAAATGGTGTCCGGCGGCCTCACCCGGGTGGCCCTGGCCGAGGGTTCGCTGGTGGTCAATTCGTCCCAGGGCGGCGGTACCAAGGACACCTGGGTGCTGCAGGAAGAAGGGAGCGAATGATGCTGAGCCGCACTGCCGATCATCTGTTCTGGATGTCCAGATATACCGAACGGACAGTAAAGCCCGACGCAGGAGGGGTTTCATCAGAATACCGCGGGCGCGCGCAGCGCGTGCGGGGTTCTCTGCCCGAGGAGACCGCATGCTAAGCCGCACTGCCGATCACCTGTTCTGGATGTCCAGATACACCGAGCGGGCAGTAAAGCCCGACGCAGGAGGGGTTTCATCAGAATACCGCGGGCGCGCGCAGCGCGTGCGGGGTTCTCTGCCCGAGGAGGACGCATGCTGAGCCGCACCGCCGACCACCTGTTCTGGATGTCCAGATACACCGAGCGGGCAGTAAAGCCCGACGCAGGAGGGGTTTCATCAGAATACCGCGGGCGCGCGCAGCGCGTGCGGGGTTCTCTGCCCGAGGAGACCGCATGCTAAGCCGCACTGCCGATCACCTGTTCTGGATGTCCAGATACACCGAGCGGGCAGAGAACACCGCCCGCATGCTGAACGTCAGTTACGAAACCTCGCTGCTGCCGCAGTCGGCCGCCAAGGCACAGTCGCTCTGGCGCGGGCTGCTTTCGATCAGCGAGCTGATTCCGGCCTACACCGCGCGCCATGGCGCCATCGTGCCGGCGCGGGTGCTGGAGTTCATGGTGCGCGATGGCAACAATCCTTCGTCCATCGTCGCTTGCCTGCGCGGCGCGCGCGAGAACGCCCGGGCCGTGCGCGGTGCGCTCACCACCGAGATCTGGGAGACGCAAAACCAGACCTGGCTGGAACTCAACCGCCAGATCGAAGGCGGTGCCTTTGAACGCGATCCCGGCCAGTTCTTTGAATGGGTGAAATACCGCTCCCACCTCTCGCGCGGCGTCACCCTGGGCACCATGCTGCAGGACGAAGCCTTTCACTTTCTTCGGCTCGGCACCTTTTTGGAGCGCGCCGACAACACCGCGCGCCTGCTCGACGTGAAGTTTCACGCCGTGAAAAGCGACTTCTACGGCAGCGCCGACGATGGCGAGCAGGAGTATGACTTCTACCACTGGAGCGCCATTCTGCGCAGCGTCTCGGCGTTTGAGGTGTACCGCAAGGTCTACCGTGACGTGATCACGCCCGAGCGCGTCGCCGACCTGCTGATTTTGCGGCGCGACATGCCGCGCTCGCTGCACGCCAGCCTGCACGAAGTGGTGAGCAACCTTGCGGTGGTGGGCAACGAGCACTCGGGCGAAACCCAGCGGCGCGCCGGCCGCATGAACGCCGAGCTGCAGTTTGGCCACATTGACGAAATCCTTGCCACGGGCCTGCATGCCTTCCTGACCCAGTTCCTCGACCGTGTGAATGATCTGGGCGCAGGCATCAGCCGTGATTTTTTGGTGCCGGTTTCCGCCTGATTGCCTATTCGCGGGTCGCGCGGCGCTGCTCGCGCAGCATGAAAAGGTACAGGCTCTCGACTTTCTCGCGCGCCCAAGGTGTTTTGCGCAAGAATTTCAGGCTGGAGTTCACGCTGGGCTCATGCGAGAAGCAGCGCACCGGCATTTGCTCGGCCAGGCCGGGCCAGCCATAGTAGTCGGAGAGCGCGCGCACCATGGCTTCAAGTGTCACGCCATGCAAGGGGTTGTGCCGCTGGGTGGCGGGCGGCACAGGTGGTTCGGGCGGCATAGGCGGAGGCGTTTCTTGCATGGGGGTGCGATGGCAGGCGAGTGAGCAGGCATTGTCGCAAAGCGCTGCAACGACAATGGCTGGGGTTTTGTCGCTGGGGAGTGTGCCCATAGAAAAAGCGGACCCTTGGTCCGCTTCGGATACGCAGGTGCCTGCGGCCTATTCGAGTTCGCTCATCTGCGATTGCAGGTAGTTCTGCAGGCCCACCTTGGAAACCAGATCAATCTGCGTCTCCAGAAAATCGATGTGCTCTTCGGTGTCGTCGAGGATGGTTTGCAGCAAATCACGCGAGACATAGTCGCGCACCGATTCGCAGTGCGCCATGCCTTCTTTGACCGTCGCCTGCGCGCCGCGCTCCAGGCCCAGATCGCAGGCCAGCATCTCGGGCACGTCCTCGCCAATCATCAGCTTGCCCAGGTCTTGCAGGTTGGGCAGGCCGTCCAGCATGAAGATGCGGTCCATCAGCATGTCGGCGTGCTTCATCTCGCCCATGGACTCGTCGTACTCCTTCTTCGCCAGCTTGCCAAAGCCCCAGTGCTTGAGCATGCGGTAGTGCAGAAAGTACTGGTTGATGGCGGTCAGCTCGTTCTTGAGCTGGGCCTGTAGGTAGCCAATGACCTTTGCGTCGCCTTGCATAGCGGACTCCTTATCGTGTGCGGCAATGAAGCTGCCATTGTGCGTCCAGCACCGACCACCCCGCACCCATCGGGGCATTGAAATAGTTAAAAAGCATCGTATCAATCAAATCAATTGATTGGATTTATTGATTGATTGTGCCTAGACTTGTCATCGTGTTCAGTTCATCACCCGAAAGGAAACCAACAATGTCCCTCATCAATACGCAAGTCCAGCCGTTCAAGAACCAGGCCTTCCACAACGGCAAGTTCGTCGAAGTGACCGAGCAAAGCATCAAAGGCAAATGGGCTGTGGTGATCTTCATGCCGGCAGCCTTCACTTTCAACTGCCCGACCGAAGTCGAAGACGCGGCCGAGCATTACGCAGAATTTCAGAAGGCCGGTGCCGAGGTGTACATCGTCACCACCGACACGCATTTCTCGCACAAGGTGTGGCACGAGACCTCGCCCGCCGTGGGCAAGGCCAAGTTCTTCCTGGTCGGCGACCCAACGCACCACCTGACCCGCGCCTTTGACGTGCATATCGACGAAGAAGGCCTGGCGCTGCGCGGCACCTTCATCATCAACCCCGATGGCATGATCAAGACCATGGAAGTGCATTCCAACGAAATCGCCCGCGACGTCACGGAAACGCTGCGCAAGCTCAAGGCCGCCCAGTACACCGCGGCGCACCCGGGTGAAGTCTGCCCGGCCAAGTGGAAAGAGGGCGAGAAGACGATTGCGCCTTCGCTGGATCTGGTCGGCAAGATCTAAACGCATTCTCTAAGCGCCCCAAGACGCCCGGGTGCTTGGCGCCCGGGCTTTTTTACGCCCAAAAACCAAAATTACAGGAGTTCCACCATGCTCGACGACAACCTCAAGACCCAATTGAAAGCCTATCTGGAGCGCCTGCAGCGCCCGGTGGAGCTGGTCGCCACGCTGGACGACAGCGCTACGTCGAACGAGCTGCGCGAACTGCTGCAGGACATCCGCGCCCAGTCGGACAAGATCACCGTGGTCGAGAACAACGCGCTGGACGTGCGCAAACCCTCGTTCCTGATCACCAACCCCGGCCAGGACAGCGGCGTGCGCTTTGCCGGCGTGCCGCTCGGCCACGAATTCACCAGCCTCGTGCTGGCGCTGTTGCAGGTCGGCGGCCATCCCTCGAAGGAAGCGGCCGATCTGCTGGAGCAGATCAAGGCGCTGGAGGGCGACTTCCACTTCGAAACCTACTACTCGCTCTCGTGCCACAACTGCCCGGACGTGGTGCAGGCGCTGAACCTGATGAGCGTGTTGAACCCACGCATCACGCACACCGCGATTGACGGCGGCGTGTTCCAGAAGGAAATCGAAGCGCGCGAAGTCATGGGCGTGCCTACCGTGTTTCTGAACGGCGAGCGCTTTGGCCAGGGCCGCATGGAGTTGGCCGAAGTGGTCGCCAAGCTCGACACCGGCGCTGGTGCTCGCGACGCGGCCAGGCTCAATGCCAAGGAGCCGTTTGATGTGCTGATCGTCGGCGGCGGCCCGGCCGGCGCGGCCGCGGCGGTGTATGCGGCGCGCAAAGGCATTCGCACCGGCGTGGCCGCCGAGCGCTTTGGCGGCCAGGTGCTCGACACCGTAGGCATCGACAACTTTCTCTCGGTGCAACACACCGAGGGCCCGCAATTCGCCGCCGCCATGGAGCGCCATGTACGCGACTACGAGGTGGACATCATGAACCTGCAGCGCGCCACGGCCTTGGTTCCGGCCAGCACCGAGGGCGGGCTGATCGAGGTGCAGTTCGAGAATGGGGCGAGCCTCAAGAGCCGCACCGTCATCGTCTCGACCGGCGCGCGCTGGCGCAACATGAACGTGCCGGGCGAGGAGGAATACCGCACCAAGGGCGTCACCAACTGCCCGCACTGCGACGGCCCGCTGTTCAAGGGCAAGCATGTGGCGGTGATTGGCGGCGGCAACTCGGGCGTTGAAGCGGCGATTGACCTCGCCGGGGTGGTCGCCCGCGTCACCGTGCTGGAATTTGCGCCAGAACTCAAGGCCGACGCGGTGCTGCAGAGAAAGCTCCTGAGCATGCCCAACGTCACCGTCATCACCAACGCGCAAACCACGCAGGTGGTGGGCGACGGCAGCAAGGTCACCGGACTGAACTACACCGACCGCGCCACCGGCGAAGCGCAGGACATCGCGCTCGAAGGCATCTTCGTGCAGATTGGCCTGTTGCCCAGCACCGACTGGCTCAAGGGCACGGTGGAACTGTCGCGCTTTGGCGAAGTCCAGATCGACGGCCACGGCCGTACCGACGTGCCGGGCGTGTTCGCTGCCGGCGACTGCACCACGGTGCCGTTCAAGCAGATCGTGATTGCGGCGGGCGATGGAGCGAAGGCAGCGCTGAGTGCCTTTGATCACTTGATTCGTACCACGGCGCCGGCTTGAATTTCAAAGAAAATAGGGCTCTAGCGCTTATACAGTAAGCGCAAGTAGCTATATATTTAGGAGCGACGGCGCTGTCGGAAGCAGCGCCGTCGCCTTTTTATTAAGTGGCGCGGTGTTGAATGGGTGTTGGAGCGCCAGTGCTATCGCCGGCTGCCGTTGACGGGCTGGACTGCTGCGGGCCTTCAGCGGGCTCTGCGATCAGCTGCCCAAGCAGCGCGCCGAGCGCCAGATCCTCGATGTTGCCGAAGTGCTTCAGGCGGACCATGCCTTGTCGATCGATCAGAACAAGGCTCGGCGTGCCCCTGAGCTCGTAGGCCCGCATGGTGGTGGGCACAGGCTCGGCGAGTGGGCCGTTGGGTGACGGCCTGTCCACTGCTACGGGAAACGAGATCCGGTATTCCTCCAGAAAGGCCTGCAGCGCGTGCGGGGCCATCGCATCGTGGTGTTCGAACACGGTGTGCAACCCAAGGACCGCTACGTCGGATTGCGCAAATGTGCGATGCACCTTCATCGCCTGGGGCAAGCCGTGGCTCACGCAAGCGGGGCACAGCATCTGGAACGCGTGCAGCACCACCACCCGGCCGCGCAACGACTCCAGCGAGATATCGGCCTGCGCGTTGAACCAGCGCGAGACACAGAGCGCAGGCGCCAGAGGTCCGGCAGAGGCCGAAGGGTTGTCCGAATTTGTAGTCGCTCCTGACTGCATGGCTGACTCCCGCTATTGGGTGGTGGAATAGGTGCTCACAAAGCGCTATGAAGGCATGGCGCGGTCGCCAGGCCGGAGTTGCAGTCATTGAGCGCAATCGTGGTGCTTCGAATGATGCAGTGGGCTGGATGACCGCTCGGCCGCAAGGGCCGGACCTTGGGTGTGCGCTCAAGCGACGGGATTTAGCGCGATTCTCGGAAAATCCACGGGGACGTCCAGGGCGATGTTCACGTAGTTGGTGAACAGGTTCAGTGCCACATGGGCAAGGATCTCAACGATTTGCTCGTCGTCAAAGCCTGCAGCTCGCAAGTTGGCGACATCGTTGCTCGAGAGTCGCCCACGTGCGCTCACCACTTGCAATGCAAATTTCAATGCGGCACCCGTGCGGGCGTCGGACGATGTGCCGCATTGCGCGGCCGCCATTTCTTCGGCGCTTGCGCCCGCGCCCTTGCCCAGCACCGTGTGGGCAGCGAGGCAGTATTCGCACCGGTTGCGATCTGCAATCGCCACGGCAATCTGCTCACTCAGCTTGGCACCGAGAACGCCAGTGCCCAGGGCACCGAATGAACCCCACATGCTTTTCAGCGCTGCGGGCGAGTTGGCTACGGCCTTGAACATGTTGGGCGTGGCGCCGAATGCGTTGTTGATCTGTTCCAGCACTGCCTGGCGGTTGGGAGTGGTTTCGGCTGGGTTGACGAGTTGAACGCGGGTCATGGTGGTTCCTTGAACTGAAAAGGCTGCCGACGTCGTCGGCGCTAAACGATGAAAAGGCGGATGGACAGAAGGTCTGCTTCTGCGTGCGGTCGACTTACTTCACTTTGCCGGGAAGGGACAAATCACCAGAAGCGACCTTGAAGACGTTTACGACGCACAGCAATGGGTTGTGCAGGCTGGCATTGACGCGCAGCGCCGCCGTGACACCATCAAAACCGGCTGTGTTGACCGCGCCGATATCGTCGAAGGGTACTTTGACCTGCACGGTGCCGCCCTTGAACAAAGGTGTCCAGCCGGGGCTGTCGATCAGCAGTGGCAAACCTGGCCAAGTCTTTGGCAACTTGGGCTTGGCACCTTCCGGGATGTCCACGACTTTCAGCGCGCCCTTGCCGCAGACTTCGTCGGGCTGCAGCACCACCCAATGCGAGTGCCACAAGCCACCGTCGTTGCCCGGATTGCCGTCGCCGTTTTCATCGAACAGCGGTGTGTCATCGAAGTCGGGGTGCGACGTTACGGCAAAGGCCAGGATCCCGGCCTTCGGTTCGAAGCCGACAAGGGAAGAGTCCAGGCTGGTTGGCCATACATACGAAAACACCGTGCTGCCAGCGAGCTTGCCGGTCTTCGTCGGCTTGTTGGCACCGGCCTTGCCGGAGACGTGCATGTGAAACACAGCCTGGTTGCCTTCGCTCGTGATCTTGGTGTGCACGATGTCGTAAGGCGCCTTCACGGCGGCGGTCGTCTTCGTCTGAATGCCGCCGGAATGGGGGCTTTCGTGTGCCATGGCCGCCTGGCTGAGCGTTGTGCAGGCCATGGTTGCAACTAGCTGGGTGACTGATCGTCGTAGTTTCATGGGATCCTCGTTCTGGGTTGTTGCGATGGGTGCGGCGCTGCTTTGTTGAACAGCACGATGCAAGTTTGCCCGCGTGCCAGTATGATTGGGATCTAATAGTCCGTTTAACATACCATTTAGTCCAAAATGCTCGCTTCAGTTGCCCAGGCAGCGCCACCGCTCGATCGCCTGTCTGCGATGCTCGATCGCTTTCAGGTTTCTGCCCGGCTGTTTCACCGCGGCGAGTTGTGTGGCGTGACCACCTTTGATGCGCAACCGGGCAGAGGTTTTTTTCATGTGTTGCGGCGTGGGGAGATGGTTGTGACCCACCACCATGGTGCGGGGGTGTCTCGGCGTATCAACGCCAAGGAGCCGAGCCTCTTTTTCTATCCTCAGCCCCTGGCCCATCAATTTCATAGCGCGCCCAGAGCCGGGGCCGATTTCGTCTGTGCTTCGGTGCATTTCGAGGGCGGAGAAAACCATCCGCTCGTTCGCGCTTTGCCTGCCTTGATCGTTTTGCCGCTGTCGAAACTACCCACGCTCGCGACTGCTTTGAACCTGCTTTTTGACGAAGCGGAGCTGGTTCGCTGTGGCCACCGGCTCATCGTTGATCGGTTGTTTGAGGTGGTGCTGATGCAGCTCTTGCGTTGGCTGCTCGATCATGGCGACGAAGGCGGCGTTGCCGTGGGACTGGTCTGCGGATTGGCCGATCCGCAATTGGCCCGCGCATTGACGGCAATGCATGAACGCCCACATGTGCCCTGGACCATTGATTTGCTGGCTGAAGCGGCGGCAATGTCGCGCAGTTCGTTTGCGAGTCGATTCAAAAGAACTGTGGGCGTGGGGCCTGCGGACTATCTGACGGACTGGCGCCTGACCATCGCCAAGAAGCGGTTGCGTCAAGGCCAAGCGGTCAAGCTCATTGCCCCCGAACTGGGCTATGCAAATGCGTCGGCCTTGTCGCGGGTTTTTGCGCAAAGGGTCGGTTGCTCTCCGAGGGAGTGGCTGCTTCGTGACCTCGAGGAAAGCTGATTCAAGGGGCTGAAGGCTCGGCGGGGATGCCGCAGCAGTTACTGCGTTCGGCTTTTGTGCTGGGAGGCAGCTCTGCAGCTTCGCGGGCCACACTTGGTGTGGCCGTTCGTAGGAACCTACGGCGTCTTGCCAATGGATGCGTCCATACCTCAACCTGGGCGCGGTGGCCCAGGCAGCTGCCTTTTGCCTGGCACTGGCTCATTGTCTGGGAAGTACGGTGTCGGCGCGAACGCGGCGACGGTACGAGCGGAATGCCTGTAGCACCGACAGGGTCGTCAGACCCATGATGAGCAGCGACAACGGACGAGTGAAGAAACTCATGATCAGATTGGGAATACTGCCCTGCACCAAGGCCATGGAGCGCGCCAGCTCGCCTTCAGCCATGCTGCCGAGCACCAAACCCAGGACCAGGGGCTCGCGCGGTACATCGAAGCGCTTCATGGCGTAGCCCAGCATGCCCATGGCCATCATGATCCAGACGTCAACCAGCGACATGTTGATCGCATAAGCACCAATCACGCCCAGTCCAATCACCATCGGGCCCAGGATGTTGGCGGGCGTCTTGATGAAACGCACGCCGTAGCGCGCCACGAACAGGCCCACCGGTATAAAAAACAAGTTCGCAAGAAACATGCTCAGGATGAAGCCGTAAGTGATGCCGCTGCTGTCGGTGAACAGGCCAGGCCCGGGCTTGAGTCCGTGGATCATGAGGCCTCCCAGCATGACGGCGGATACCGCGTTGCCCGGAATGCCCAGCGTCAGCATGGGAACCAGTGAACCACCCACGACCGCGTTGTTGGCTGTCTCGGAGGACACCACGCCCTCTGGATTGCCGGTGCCAAAGGTTTCGGGTGACTTGGAAACCCGCTTGGCATCGTCGTAAGCCAGGAAGCCCGCAATGCTCGAGCCTGCTCCCGGGACGATGCCCACAATGATGCCGATGATCGTTGACCGAACCAGCAGCATCTTGTACTTGAAGATGTCGAGTATCTGCCGGAATCCACCGCGCACTTCCGCCACGCTGGCCTGGGCGGTGTTTGCCGGGTTGGCGAGGTTTTCGATGATCTCGGGCAACGAATACAGGCCGATCAGCGCGACCACCATGGGCAGGCCGTTGAACAGCTCGGGGATTCCCATCGCGAACCGGATATCGCCCGTGAGCGGGTGCATGCCGATGATGGCCAGGAACAGGCCCAGGGTTCCCGAAATAAACCCCTTCATGATGTTGCGCTCGGACAGCGAGGCAATCACTGAGACGCCAAACAAGGCGAGCAGGAAATATTCCTGAGAACCGAAGCGCAGCGCCAGGGCCGCCAGCGGTGGGGCGAGGAAAAGCAAGGCGCCATTGCTGACAAAACCGCCAATGGCCGAGCCGGCTGTGGCGAGCGCAATGGCTTTGCTTCCTTGACCTTTGCGGGTCATGGGGTAGCCATCGAGCACCGTGCTGCAGTTGGACGGCGTGCCAGGAATATTCAGCAAGATCGCACTGATTGCACCGGCATAGGTCGATGAGCAGTACACGGCGCCCAGCAGCGACAAGCCTTGCACTGGTGACATCGTGAAGGTGACGGGCACCAACAGGGCCACGCCCATGGTGCTGGTCAAGCCGGGGAGTGATCCGATGACGATTCCGAACACCGTGCCAAACACGATCAGCATCAGCGCGACCGGGTCGAGCACCTGAGCCGCCCCTAGTGAAATGCCATTAAATATTGCATCCATGGTTCTTCCTTTGGATTAGTAACCGGCACTATTCAGAAGAGAAGGCCCTGGGGTAGGCGGACACCCATGAATAACACGAACAGCGCATAAATCACTGCCAAAAAGCAACCCGTGATCGAAGCCATGACAACCGTACGCCGGTTGCCAAACCAGGACATTGCGCCAAGCAGAAAGACGGCTGTCGCTGAAAAGTAACCGACGTAGTCGATGGCGAGCACGTACAGCGAGGTGATCAGAAACACCTTGAAAGCAGGCCACAGGGATGCGAGAACGTCCCTGCCAGGAACTGTTTTTGCCTCCAGCGGCAACCTGAACTGCTGAAACAGGAAAATCAGCGAAAACAACAGCTGCACGCCCATCAGGAAACGTGGAAACTGCGACGAGTCCGCCGGATAGCGGAAAGACTGCGCCAGGAATGCCGCAGAAAGCAAAACCATGATCACTGCAAAGGAGCGATCTTTTCTTTGGGAATAGTGAGTCATGCGCAAGGGCCTTTCTTTCTGAGAGGCCAAAGTTCACAGCTTTGGCCTTCCAGGCGCTGTCAAAAATTACTTCTTCAGCAAATCTTTCAGCTCTTCCACTTCTTTTATGGACGTTTTCACCATTGCTTCGGAATCGGCGGTGCCCATGTATTGAATGACCATGCCAAGCCCCTTGGCTTCTGCGAGAAACGCAGGGTCCGTAACGATTTTTTTGCAAGCGTCTTCAAGTTTGGCCAGACGATCGGCAGGCACGCCCTTGGGCGCGGCCAGGCCCCGCACAGCCATTCCCACCGAGGGGATCGACTTGCCAAACAGTTTCGTCGCCGTTGGAACTTCAGGCAGCAAGGCCGAAGGCGCATCGCTGAAGACCACCAAGGCGCGCAGCTTGCCGGCTTCAATATTGGACACCGCCGCGCTCAGCGTTGCTGCAGCCACATCGACCTGACCGCCCAGCAGTGCCGTGATTGCCGGGCCAGATCCGTTGAACGAAATGAAGTTGGTCTGCAGACCCAGGGCCTTGGCCGCCGCGACGTGCTGCAACTGCACGTTGCTTTGAGGGCCATCGCCAGCCACGTTGATTTTCTTCTTCTCGTCCGTCGCCTGCGCTGCCAGATCTTTGGCGTTTTTGTACGGGCTGTCGGCGCGTACCAGCCAAACGATGGGGTCGACCTGGATATTGCAGATATAGCGGAATTCATCGAGCGCAAAGGGCGTTTCGGGCCGCAGTGCTTTGATGATCACCATGGACGGAAAGCTCGTGGCACCGATGTTGTAGCCGTCAGCGCGGGATTTTGCGATGGCTGTCCAGCCAATCTGGCCACCGGCGCCGGGCTTGTTCTCCACGATCAGGTTTTGTCCCAGCACGGGTGTGGCGTGCTTGGACAACAGGCGCAGCAAGATGTCATTGCCGCCGCCGGGTGAGAACGGCACGGTGGCAACGATGGGCTTGCTAGGAAAGTCGGTCTGAGCGTTTGCGGCGGTCAGGGAAGCGGCACAGCAGATCGCAACAACGGTCGTGCGGGCCAGAAATTTGGATTTCGCAATCATGAATATCTCCTCAGATGGGACGTGGGAAAAGATGCATTTCAGACCAGGAGCCCAGAATGGGGAAGTCTGATGGATACGCAAAAGAAATGACCGATCAGCAATTGACGATCTGGGAAACGTCGATTACGTACATCTGCCGCTCTTTTTCGTGCACCGAGTCAATGCAGACGCTTTTTCCGTCGCGGCTCCATCGGGGGTGCAGGTCGCATCGGTTTTCTTTTTTCAGATTCGGATCTGCGTAAAAGCTGCCGATGTCGTGGCGGATGTTTTGTTGCGTGTCGTAGAGGAACAGAGTCCGCTCGTTGGTGGAAGCGTCCGGGTAGGTGTCGCTCAGCAACCAGCGCGCGTCGACCGGAGAAAAGGACATGTGCCCGTTCTCGGTCAGGATGTCCTCGCCAATCACCTCGGCCGGCGTGTCGGCAGCATCGGTGTAACGGTGGTAGTGGATGCTTCCCGCGTGCGGTCCCCAGACGATGATGCGACCATCGGCGCACCAAAGGGGGTGGGAAATCTGGTACTCCGATTTTTCGTAGTCGTAGGTGCCCACGGCATTGGGGTCGAAGTCGTCCGCCAGCTGCGGCAACGGATGGTCCGAATCTTCCAATAGACGCATCTCGGTGCCGTCCGGGTTGGCCGTGATGAGCCGATGCAAGAAGCAGGTCTCATCCTTCACGCGCTCCGTCCAGCGGTGCAGCATCAGGAAACGCGACGAGTCGGGGCTGATTTCAATGTGGCTCACCCAGTGGATTGCCTTTTCCATGGATGGCACCGGGTGGAAATTGCGCAGGTCCGCATAGCTGATCACCAGTTGCGACGCTCCGGTCGCAATGTCCAGGCGGTGGATGCCGTCATCCTGCGGCGCATTGGGCATGGACTCGGGCGCCTGCTCCCACGCATAGCCAATGGTTTCGTGCGTGATGTACAGGCGGCTGTAATTGATGCACAGGGCAAAGCTGCTGTCGGGTGCCACCGAATAGATGGGCAGTGGCAGCTGCCGCTGGCTCGCGCTGTCCACGTCGTACACCACCGATGCGTAACCGGGATAGGTCGCGTTGTCGTTGTCTGTGCGGCAGTTGTAGATCAACTGCCGGCCAGGCGCGCCATCAAGCCATTGCAGCTGGCAACCCATTTGCCAGTTCCAGGCGGTGGTTTTCCCTGCAACATGAAAACGGTCGTTGTCTGCCAGATCAAAGAAACCAACCTCCGCTTCGAGCCGTGGCGTCAGGTTGGCATCTGCAACCGGGACGCGGTTGGCCAGAACATACTGCCCGGTGCGGTCCCACACGGTCTTGTTGTAGTAGCCAAAAAAGTGGTGAGCCGCACCGCTTCCGAGGCGGCGAATGGGGCCTGGGGAGTGAATGATTTTTCCAGTCATTGATGTGCCTTCGAAGCGAACAAGGGTGGGTGCGCTGCACTGAAAGTGCACTGCTTCATGGGGGAGCCCCGTTTCTGGAAGCCAATGTAGTCTGGGCAATGCCATGCAAACAAATGCTATTGTCGACAGTAGCTATACGGTATTGATATACTTGATCCACTTCGTCGCAGGTACCTGCTCACTGGGTGTGAGAGGTTTGACACCACAGGGGTGGCCGTATGGCCCGCCACGCCCGGTTCTGGACCGAAGTCCAACAACCGTTGGGCGGCGTTAAATTTTTGGGCTCCTGAAATGGTTCGTCCTCTTCAATACCGGGAAATCGAAGCCTTTCGGGCGGTTGTACAAACCGGTACCACGACCGCTGCAGCCCAGCTCATGAACACCACCCAGCCATCGGTCAGCCGACTGCTGGCCCAGATGCAGGCCGCCGCTGGTGTGAAGCTGTTTGGGATGTACAAAGGCAGGTTGCGACCTACGCAAGAGGCTATGGAGCTCTATTCGACGGTGGAGCAGCATTTTGTTGGACGTGATGTCATTGAGCGCGAACTGGCTGTGCTGAGGCAGTCGGGAGCCGGGTCGCTGCGCATAGGCTGCACTCCGGCCTTGGCGCTCAGCGTCATACCGCCGGTAATTGGCAATTACCTAAAGCAATATCCTGGTGCGCACTTGAGCATTCAGTCGCTTGGCGGCAATGAGTTACGCGACGGTGTTCTGCATGGGAAGTTTGATCTGGTGCTGAGCACGATGGTGCTGGCCACAGACGCTTTGGATGCGACGGTATTGCACCGGGCCCAGGGCGTGTGCGTGATGCATCCCGATCATCCGCTGGCGAAGCGCGTGAATCTCCATGTGCAGGATCTTCAGGATCAGATGCTTGTGACCTTAAACGCAAGCGACAGCATCTTCATGCAGCTTCAGCAAAAGATGATGGCATTTGGCGTCACTCCGGGCGCGACCATCGAGACCAACTATTCCTCCACGATCTGCCGACTTGTGGCGCAGGGCCTCGGCGTGGGGGTCGTCAATCCCTATATGGCTGCGATGTTTGCTCAGGATTTAAAAATTCTTCCCTTGCAGCCCGAATGTTCCATTGAGGTGGTTTTGGCCGTGCCGCCGCAATATGAGCCGTCGGCACGTGTGGACACTCTTACGGAGCTACTGCGCGCACAATTTTTGACCTACTGAGCGCTATTGAAACCGTGGCCTCGGTCGGAAAAAGGCGAAATGCCAAGCGCGCCTTGCACTTAGCCAGTGCAGTATTTTGGACCACCGGCGCATCAATACACCAGCCGCTCCGGTTGCAACTCCTGCAAGATCGTAGTGGCAATTTCCTCAATCGATTTGGTGGTGGTCGATAGCCAGCGAATTCCCGAGCGGCGCATCATGGCCTCGGCTTCGTTTACCTCCATGCGGCAGTTCTCCATGCTCGCATATTTGGACCCCGGCCTGCGTTCGCTGCGAATTTCGCTCAGGCGCTCGGGGCTGATGGTCAAGCCGAAAATCTTCTTCTTGTAGGGTATCAATGCGGGCGGCAACTGGCGGCGCTCGAAGTCTTCGGGAATCAGCGGGTAGTTGGCGGCTTTCAGGCCGTGCTGCATGGCGAGATACAGCGTGGTGGGGGTTTTCCCGCTGCGGCTCACGCCCACCAGGATGACGTCGGCGCCCGCCAGATCGCGGTGGCTCTGGCCGTCGTCGTGCGCCAGGCTGAAGTTGATGGCTTCGATGCGGTCGGTGTATTCCTTGCTCCGGCTGATGTCCGAGAAACGCCCCACTCGGTGGTGCGACTTCATGCCGAACTCTTGTTCGAGCGGGTGTACGAAGGTGCCAAACATGTCCAGCAGCATGCCTTTGCAGCCCTGCTGAATCACTTTGAGCACTTCCATGTTGACCAGCGTAGTGAAGACGATCGGCTTGCTCCCTTCAAGCTCCGCCGTGTGGTTTATCTGACGCACCACCTGGTGCGCCTTGTCTGCAGTGTCGGTAAAGGGCAGACGCACGCGGCGCGGCAGCAGCTCGAATTGCGCCAGGATCGCGTTGCCAAAGGTTTCAGCAGTGATGCCGGTACCGTCCGAGACGAAGAAAACGGTGCGTGTATGCATGGGGGCCAGACAGGATAGCGACAGGGGATCGACAGGGGGTGGGACCTACAATGTCGCCGATTATCCGAATTCATTCCATGCTGTTCTGCCGCCCACAAGACCAACACCAGCGCGCGCAGCACCGCATGTCCACCCGTCCGCCTGCGCAGGCCGACGCGTGCACTGAGCCGCTTTTAACTTCTGGAGCCCTCCCATGTCTGCACGCTTTGACGCGACCGCCTTGGTCGTACCGTTTGAAAACCTGAGGATGAGCGACGTCGAGGTCGTAGGCGGCAAGAACGCCAGCCTCGGCGAGATGATTTCGCAATTGCCCGAGGGGGTTCGCGTACCCACCGGTTTTGCGACCACGGCGCACGCCTTCCGTCAGTTCCTCGCGCACGACGGACTGGCCGACAAAATCAGCAAGCGCCTGGCGGCACTGGATACCGAAGACGTGCGTGCCTTGGCAATTGCGGGTGCCGAAATTCGCGCCATGGTGGAGGCCCAGCCGTTTCCCGCTGATTTGCAAAAGGCCATTGCCGAGGCCTTTGCCACGCTCTCCGCTGGCAACGCCGACGCAACCTTTGCGGTCCGTTCGTCGGCCACGGCGGAAGATCTGCCCGATGCCTCGTTTGCTGGTCAACAGGAAACGTTTTTGAATGTGCACGGCATCGACGAAGTGCTGCACAAGATGAAAGAGGTGTTTGCCAGCCTCTACAACGACCGGGCGATTTCCTACCGCGTGCACAAGGGCTTTGCGCACGATGTGGTGGCGCTCTCGGCCGGGGTGCAGCGCATGGTGCGCTCGGACCTGGGCGCGGCGGGCGTGATGTTCACCATCGACACCGAATCGGGTTTTGACCAGGTGGTGTTCATCACCAGCAGCTACGGACTTGGTGAAACGGTGGTGCAAGGCGCTGTGAACCCCGACGAGTTCTACGTGCACAAGCCCATGCTGCGCGCTGGCAAAAAGGCGGTCATTCGCCGCAATCTGGGATCGAAACTGGTTCAAATGGTGTTCACTTCGCCGCAGGAAAAGGCAGCGGAAGGCGCACTGAAGGGCAAGCTCATCAAGACGATCGACGTGCCGGCTGAGCAGCGCAACCGCTATTCGCTGACCGACGCCGATGTCGAACAACTCGCGCAGTACGCCTTGGTCATTGAAGAGCACTACGGCCGGCCCATGGACATCGAGTGGGGCAAGGACGGCCAGGACGGCCTGCTTTATATCCTGCAGGCCCGGCCCGAGACGGTGAAAAGCCAGGCCGGCAACCAGGCCGAGTTGCGCTACCAGCTCAAAGGCACCGGCCCCGTGCTGGCCGAGGGCCGCGCCATTGGCCAGAAGGTCGGTACCGGACCTGTGCGCCTGGTGCACAGCATTTCCGAGATGGACAAGGTGCAGCCCGGCGATGTGCTGGTGACCGACATGACCGACCCCAACTGGGAGCCGGTGATGAAGCGCGCATCGGCCATCGTCACCAACCGGGGCGGGCGCACCTGCCACGCCGCCATCATCGCGCGCGAGCTGGGCATTCCGGCCGTGGTGGGCTGCGGCGATGCCACCGAGCGGCTCAAGGACGGCACCCTGGTGACGGTGAGCTGCGCCGAGGGGGACACCGGGCATATTTACGACGGCCTGCTGGAGACTGAAGTCACCGAGGTGCAGCGCGGCGAAATGCCCGCCATCAAGACGAAGATCATGATGAACGTGGGCAACCCGCAACTGGCTTTTGATTTCTGCCAGTTGCCCAACGAAGGCGTGGGCCTGGCCCGGCTCGAATTCATCATCAACAACAACATTGGCGTGCACCCCAAGGCCATCCTCGATTACCCGAACATCGATTCGGATCTGAAGAAGGCCGTCGAATCCGTGGCGCGTGGCCATGCCAGCCCACGCGCCTTCTATGTGGACAAGGTGGCCGAAGGCGTGGCGACAATTGCCGCCGCCTTCTGGCCCAAGCCCGTCATCGTTCGCCTGTCGGACTTCAAGAGCAACGAATACCGCAAGCTCATTGGAGGCAGCCGCTACGAGCCCGAAGAAGAAAACCCCATGCTGGGCTTTCGCGGCGCGGCACGCTATGTGAGCGACGAGTTTGGCGAAGCCTTTGCCATGGAGTGCGAAGCGATCAAGCGCGTGCGCAACGACATGGGTTTGACCAATGTGCAGGTCATGGTGCCCTTTGTGCGCACCCTGGGCCAGGCTGAGCGCGTGACGCAGCTGCTGGCGCAGCATGGACTGCAGCGTGGCAAGGACGAGCTCAAGCTCATCATGATGTGTGAGATACCGAGCAACGCCTTGCTGGCAGAGCAGTTCCTCGCCTTCTTCGATGGCTTCTCCATTGGCTCCAACGACCTGACACAGCTCACGCTGGGCCTGGACCGTGACTCGGGCCTGGAATTGCTGGCCAAGGATTTCGACGAGCGCGACAAGGCCGTCGAGGCGCTGATCCACATGGCCATCAAGGCCTGCCTGGCGCAAGGCAAGTACATCGGAATTTGCGGCCAGGGCCCCAGCGACCACCCCGATTTCGCGCAGTGGCTGGCCGACGAGGGGATTTCGTCCATCTCGCTCAATCCAGACAGCGTGGTGGCCACCTGGAAGCAGCTGGCCGCCGCGAGCTGAGGCCGTTTCGCCATGCAGCCGCCGCGCGATGAACCTGTTTCCCGCGAAGAGGGTGCGGCGCATGCCTTTCCGCCGGACCTGCACGACGTGCGGCACCTTCAGCTCAAGGCGGTGCTGCTGACGATCTGGGCGCTGACTTCGTTTGGCGTCTGCTTCTTTGCGCGGGACCTGCTGTTTTCCATCGGCAACTGGCCGGTGGGGTTCTGGATCGCCTCGCAAGGCGCGGTGTTCGTGTTTATCGGCATTGTGGTGGCCTATGCCTGGGCCATGAGCCGCTTTGAGCAGCAGGATGCCCGCGCGCTGCAAGAGGCCGAGCATGCAGTGGAGCGCGAGCTTGGCTGAGCCGCAGAGCCCGGCCGCTGCGGATGAGCGCGGCTATGCGCGGCGATTGCACCGCATCCTGGCGTTTTACGTCGTTGGGGTACTGGCCTTCTTGGCCCTGATGGCCTGGGCGGAGCAGCAGGGGCTCTCGCGCCACTGGCTCGGACCAATTTTTCTGTTTCTCTCGGTGATGGTTTACGCCGCCATCGGGGTCTATGGCCGCACCTCCGATCCGCTCGAGTACTACGTGGCGGGCCGGCGCATCCCGCCCATGTACAACGGCATGGCCGCAGCAGCCGACTGGATGAGCGCGGCTTCCTTTATCAGCCTCTCCGGCGCGCTCTACCTCCAGGGCTATTCGGGTACGCCACAGCATGCCGGCGGTTTGGCCTATTTGTTGGGCTGGACGGGGGGCTTTTGCCTGGTGGCGATTCTGGTGGCACCGCATCTGCGGGCCATGGGTCTCTATACGGTGCCTGATTTTTTTCATGTGCGCTTTGGGGGCACCTGGCCGCGTGTCATTGCGGCGCTGGCGGCGGTGGTGTGCTCTTCTACCTATGTGGTGGCGCAAATCTATGGCATCGGTCTTATCGCCTCGCGCCTGACGGGGGTTCAGTTTGAGATTGGCATCATGCTGGGGCTGGGCGGCGTGCTGCTGTGCTCGTTTCTGGGCGGCATGCGCGCCATCACCTGGACCCAGGTGGCCCAGTACGTGATGCTGCTGCTGGCTTTTTTGATCCCCGTCTCGTGGCTGGCCTACAAGCAGCTGGGCAGCCCCATTGCGGTGATGGTGTATGGCAAGCAAATCGGAAAAATCTCCGACCTGGAAGCGGGATTGCTGGCCTCGCCGCAAGAGCAGCAGGTGGTGCAAGCCTATTTGCACCGGGCGCAAGACTACGAGGCGCGCCTGGGCGATGTGGACAAGGCGCTGGAGCGTGAGCGCAGCGACATGCAAGAGCGCATTCGCCGCCTGCGAACGCAAAATGCCGACGTCGGCCTGATTGTTGCCGCCAGCCGGGAGCTGGCGGCGCTGCCGCGCAATGCGGCTGCCGCGCGCGCGCTTTGGGAAGGCAAGATGCTGGAAAACTACGCCCGCGCTCTGCCGCTGGGCGGCTTGCCCCCGCACGCCCAGCCCTACGCCGGAGATCCTGACGGAACGCCGGAAATGCAGGCGGCGTTCACCAACTCGCGCCGCAATTTCCTGGCGCTCATGTTTTGCCTGATGGTGGGCACGGCGGGTCTGCCGCACCTGCTGACCCGTTACTACACTTCGCCCACGGTGGCCGGGGCGCGCCGCTCAGTGGCCTGGACACTTTTCTTTGTGGCGCTTTTGTACTTGAGCGCGCCTGCCTTGGCCGTGCTGGTGAAATTTGAAGTCATGAACAACCTGGTGGGAAGCCACTTCGACGCATTGCCCAACTGGATGGCGCAATGGGCGCGGGTTGATGCTTCGCTGCTGTCGGTGGAAGACATGAACGGCGACGGCATCGTGCAGTTTGGTGAAATCCGACTCGGCGCAGACCTCATCATGCTGGCCACGCCCGAGCTGGGTGGCCTGCCGTACGTGGTGTCGGGCCTGGTGGCGGCAGGTGGACTGGCCGCTGCCTTGTCCACGGCCGATGGCCTGCTGCTGACCATCAGCAACGCTTTGGTACGCGACTTGTACTTTCGTGCCCGGCCGCGTGGCGCCTCGCCCGAGCAGCGCGTCATTTTGACCAAGTTCGCACTGTTGGCCGTGGCATTGATTGCGTCTTTTATCGCGGCCCTCAAGCCCGCAGACATCTTGCCGCTGGTCTCCGCTTCCTTCTCGCTGGCGGCATCGGCGTTTGTGCCGGTCATGGTATTGGGCATTTTCTGGCGCGGCACGACGCGCCAGGGGGCCGTGGCGGGCATGCTCAGCGGGCTGGGCGTCGCGGTCTACTACCTGCTGTCTCACGTACCCACCCTGCAGGCCACTTTTCCAAGTTGGTTGCTGGCAGACGGTCTGTGGTTTGGCATACAGCCGGTGTCAGCGGGCGTTTTCGGCGTGCCCGTGGGGGTGCTGGCAGCCGTTCTTGTGAGCTGGGCCACCCGGCCTGCGCCGGCGCGGGTGCCCCCGCAAACCGAGATGTAAGACTCAGCGCCCGACTTTAAGCAATTCGACGTCGAACTTGAGCGTGGCGTTGGGCGGGATCACACCACCGGCGCCGCGCGCGCCATAACCTAGGTGCGCCGGAATGATGAGGGTGCGTTGGCCGCCCACTTTCATGCCCTGCACGCCCTCGTCCCAGCCTTTGATAACCATGCCGGCGCCGAGATTGAAGGCAAACGGATCATTGCGGTCGCGGCTCGAATCGAACTTGGCGCCTTGCACGCCGTCGCTGTACAGCCAGCCCGTGTAGTGCACCGAAACCGGGTCCCCACGCGAGGCCTGCGCGCCGTCGCCTGTTGCGGTGTCTTCGTACTGGAGGCCGGAGTCGGTGGAAATCAATGCCATGAAAATCCTTGAATACTATTGAATTGATAGCTTCTTACGCTCATGGATAGTGCGCCAGAGGCTATTTTTATATAAATTTTTGTTACACAGGCCGTTGCCTGCCTCGCTCTATTTTTTAGCGCGCGCTGCGACCCAGCGGTTGGCAAAGGCCTGAACATCGCTGAGTCGCTTGAGCAGGTCGGTGCCCGACGGGGTGACGATGTAGCCGTCGCTGCCATGGTTGATCAGCCCGGCTTCGCGCATTTCCTTGATGCGGGTATTGAGCGTGTTGGGCGTGATGCCGCCCACGCTGTCCTGCAGCAATCGGAAGGTTTGCGGGTGGCCGTCTCGCAATGCCCAGAGGACACGAAGCGCATAGCGACATTCGAGCCGTTCAAACAGCTGGTTGATGGCGACGTTTTCCTTTGAGCTCATGCGGCTTCTCCTCGCGGCGGGTGGGATGCAGTGGTTCGGTGCCAGGCAGGACGGGCAAGCCAATATAGCGCTGAACCGAATTTGCTACAAGTTTAATAGCTCCAAAACCAGACCCGTTATGTGAAGAAGGCAAGAAACTCGCATGCATCAAAATCTGTTGCGGGTGCGCCACGAAATGCTCTGGCATCATGATTCGCGACTCCTCTGCTTTTGCCAGCCGCCCATGACTCCTCCTCTTTCACCTGCTTCCCCCACTTCAGAACCATCCAAGCGCCAGCAACTCCCGCTGTCCGGCCTGCGGGTGGTGGAGTTTTCGCACATGGTGATGGGCCCCACCTGTGGTCTGGTGTTGGCTGATCTGGGTGCCGAAGTGATCAAGGTGGAGCCTGTCGATGGTGACCGGACCCGCCATTTGCTGGGCGCTGGAGCCGGGTTTTTTCCGCTGTTCAATCGCAACAAGAAGAGTGTGGCACTCGATTTGCGCCACCCGCGCGGGCTGGAGGCTGCCCTGCGGCTGGCGGGCTCAGCCGACGTGGTGGTGCAAAACTTCAAGCCCGGATCGCTGGCGAAGCTGGGGCTCGACTACGCCACACTGCACCAGACCAATCCCGGTCTGATCTATGTGAACCACACGGGCTTCCTGCCTGGACCGTATGAGCACCGCAGTGCACTCGACGAGGTAGTGCAGATGATGGGCGGGTTGGCGTATATGACAGGCCGTTCGGGTGATCCGCTGCGCGCCGGGGCGAGCGTCAACGACATCATGGGCGGCATGTTTGGCGCGATTGGGGCGCTCGCAGCCCTGATGCAGCGCAACCAGACGGGGCAGGGGCAGGAGATTGACTCGGCGCTGTTCGAGAACAACGTTTTTCTCGTCGCGCAGCACATGATGCAGTTTGCGGTCACTGGCCAGCCGGCTGCGCCCATGCCGGAACGCATTCATTCCTGGGGCGTGTACGACATTTTTACTGCGCGCGATGGGGAACAGGTGTTTCTTGCGGCCGTGAGCGACGCGCAATGGGTGCGCTTGTGCACGGTCTTCGGTTTTGACGATTTGTTGCAGGTCGAGGGCTTGCGCAGCAACAACGACCGTGTGCGCGCCCGCGAGCGGATGATTCCGCAGTTGCGCGAGCGCTTTGGACGGCTAGATGCTTCGGCGCTCGCTGCCAGGTTTGAGGCAGAAGGTTTGCCTTTTGCCCGCATAGAAAGACCAGAGAACCTGCTGCACGATCCCCACCTTCTGGCCTCTGGCGGACTGCAGCCCATGAAGCTGCCCGATGGTGAGCGGGCCGGCGAAGATGCTTTGGTGGCGCTGCTTCCCCTGCGCATGGGCGGCGAGCGCCTGGGCGTGCGCGCCGACGCCCCTCGCTTTGCGGCCCACACCGCGCAGGTGCTGCTGGGTCTGGGTTATACAGCGGCTGAGGTGCAGGCAATGGCCAGCGTGGGGGCGCTGGCCACGGAGTCATAGGGCATAAAAAAGGCGGAGGCGCCTGTGCGCTCCGCCTTTGTGCCACCGTCGTTCGGGTTTTCGGATCAGTTGGCAGCCTTGGCCGCGCCGTCACCCGTCTTGATGGAGTCGTTTTTCACTGCCACCGCCGCGCCGGCCTTTACGTCGGCCCGGCTCTTGGTGGAGCTGGTACTGGTGCTGGGAGCCAAGGGTTGGTTGCCCGACTTCACTGCTTCTGCGCCGCCGCTCAAGCGGGTCTCTGCATTCACGTCGCTGCGCGACTTGTCTGACATGGCGCTGGGAGTCTTCATGTAGGGCGCGTTGCCTGTTTTCACCGTTTCTGCAGCAGTGGCCATGTCCTTGCTCTGCTTGGTCCCGCTGGTGTGCACCTTCTTGTTGGACATCTGCTCGCTCTTCGATGTCTTGCTCGGCTTCATCTGGCTGTGCGCCTTTTCGTTCGGCAACCCGGCGATGGGCTCATTGCCGGTGGCGATACTGCCCGAATTTACGGCTGCAGCAGCCTCCTTGCTCTTGACTGAGCGTGTGGTGTTGGAATGCGGACTGACCATGGGTGCCAGCGGCTGATTGCCAGAGGAGATGGTGCCGGTCGCGGCTGCGTCAGCAGCACCCGCCGCCACAGCGGCGCGCGTCTTGTCCGACGGCGTCTTCATGGTGGGCGCCTGGTTCAGTGGTTCGTTGCCAGAGGGGATCGATTGCACGTTGCCGGCTGGGGCGGTGTTCGACATGGCTGGAGCCGTAGTCTGACCGTTGGCGATGAATGAAGCGCTTGCCAGAACGGCCAGCAGAGTGAGTTTGGTTCGCATGATTGTTCCTTTGTGTGGATGAATGAGGTTCCCAAGGGATTTCCTCAACGACGCCTTGATCTTGCGTGTGTCCAAGTACCCGAAGCGTCGGCTGCGTCCCACCCTGCCTGTCGGTCACCACGCCGATCTTGAGAACTGGGTTTTGTGGGGAGACAACAAAAAGCCCCGGCTTGCGAGCGCAGGCCGGGGCGATGGGAGAGGGGAATGACTTAGAGCGAATCGATGAAGCTGCGCAGCTTGTCGCTGCGGCTGGGGTGCTTCAATTTGCGCAGCGCCTTGGCTTCGATCTGGCGGATGCGCTCGCGCGTGACGTCGAACTGCTTGCCCACTTCTTCCAGTGTGTGGTCGCTGGTCATTTCGATGCCAAAGCGCATGCGCAGCACCTTTGCCTCGCGCGGGGTCAGGCCATCGAGAATGTCCTTGACCACATCGCGCAGGCCGGCTTGCATGGCTGCTTCGAGCGGTGCCGTGTTGGCGCCGTCTTCAATGAAGTCGCCCAGGTGGCTGTCGTCGTCGTCGCCGATGGGGGTTTCCATGGAGATCGGCTCTTTGGCGATCTTCATGATCTTGCGGATCTTGTCTTCCGGAATCTCCATCTTCTCGGCCAGCACGGACGCATCGGGTTCGAAGCCGAACTCCTGCAGGTGCTGGCGCGAGATGCGGTTCATCTTGTTGATGGTCTCGATCATGTGCACCGGAATGCGGATGGTGCGCGCCTGATCTGCAATCGATCGCGTGATGGCCTGGCGAATCCACCACGTGGCGTAGGTCGAGAACTTGTAGCCGCGGCGGTATTCGAACTTGTCCACCGCCTTCATCAGGCCGATGTTGCCTTCCTGGATCAAATCGAGGAACTGCAGGCCGCGGTTGGTGTACTTCTTGGCAATCGAAATGACGAGGCGCAGGTTGGCCTCGATCATTTCCTTCTTGGCGTCGCGCGAACTGGCTTCGCCTTCGTTCATGCGGCGGTTGATGAGCTTGAGCTGCGCAAGCGGCACCACGACCCGCGATTGAAGGTCAGCCAGCTTTTGCTGCAAATCCTGCACCGGCGGGATGTTGCGCGCCATCACCGTGCTCCAGGGCTTGCCGGCAGCAGCCTGTTTTTCGACCCAATCCAGGTTGAGCAAGTTGGCCGGAAATTCCTTGATGAACATCTCCTGCGACATGCCGCACTTGTCCACGATGATGCGGCGCAGTTCGCGCTCTTTCTTGCGAACGTCGTCCACCTGGCTGCGCACCATATCGCACAGCTTTTCAATCGTCTTGGCGGTGAAGCGGATGGTCATCAACTCTGTGGACAGTGCGTTTTGGGCTTTGATATATGCCGGCGTGCCGTAGCCTTCGCGGTCATAGATCTTGTGCACTTTTTCGAACATTTCGCGCATCTTGTCGAAGCGACGCAGTGCTTCGCTCTTGAGCTCTTCAAGTCGCCGGGTCATCGCCTTAGAGCCGCCTTTGCCGTCGTCGTCGTCCTCTTCGTCGAATTCATCGAAGTCTTCTTCTGCAACGTAGTCGTCGGCTTCGTTCGGGTCAGAAAAACCATCGACGATGGTGGAGATAACCACCTTGCCTTCGCGGATGTCCTCGCCCATGTTGAGGATTTCAGCAATCGTCGCAGGCGAGGCGCTAATCGCCTCCATCATCGCCATCAGCCCACCCTCGATGCGCTTGGCGATTTCGATTTCGCCTTCGCGCGTGAGCAGTTCCACCGTGCCCATTTCGCGCATGTACATGCGCACCGGGTCGGTGGTACGGCCAAATTCACTGTCCACAGTGGAAAGTGCTGCTTCGGCGGCTTCTTCGGCTTCCTCCTCGGTGGCTGCGGTCTGGGCGGTGTTGGTAACCAGAAGCTGCTCGGCGTCCGGGGTTTGCTCGTAGACCGCCACGCCCAGGTCGTTGAGCATGGAAATCACGACGTCCAGGGTTTCCTGGTCCACCAGCTTGTCGGGCAGGTGATCGTTGATTTCGCCGTGCGTCAGATAGCCGCGCGTCTTGCCCAGCTTGATCAGGGTCTTCAGGCGCGAGCGCCGCTTGGCCAGGTCCTCTTCGGACAAAACCGTCTCGTCCAGGCCGAATTCCTTCATCAAGGCCCGTTCCTTGGCCTTGCTGATCTTCATGCGCAGCGGCTTGACCTTCTCCACCGGAGCCTCTGTCGTGGCCGCTTCGGTCGTTTCCTCGACCTCGCCTTCCAGGTCGGATTCGATGTCGGAGAGATCGGCGTCGTCGCTATCGGCGTCTGCCTTGCCCTTCTTGCCGCGCGCGGCCGGTGTCTTGGCGGCTTTGCCCGCCTTGGGCACAGCGGCGGCTTTTGCCGGACGGCCGGCGCGCTTCTTGGGCGTCTCGGTCGTTTCGGTCTCAGGCCCAGCAGCCTTGGTGCGGGTCTTTTTGTCTTCGGAATCGGAGGTCTTTGCAGCAGTCTTTGGCACGGAAGGGGCTTTCTTGGCAGCCGGCGCAGCCACTGCCTTGGGGGCAGCTTTTGCGGACGGCTTCTTGGCAGGTGCGGGCGATGCCTTCGCGGCAGGAGCGGACTTGAGCAACTTCGCAGGCTTTTGAGCAGGCATGGACAACCTCGGGGTCAAAATGAACAAAGACGACGCAAGCGCCTGAAATCCCGGCGCGGGTGGCACGGCAAAGGCAGTGGGCCTTTGCGGGTGAAGCCGAAGGGCTTCAAGCAAGATGTCTGGGCGATCATTTGGTGTGCAGTCCTTGCGGTAAGGAGGGCGGTCGTGCGCGTGTGTCACTGGTGCCCGGCCCGGAGGTGCTGCTGTCGCTCTTGCCGATGAACCCTACATTATACCCGTCAGAGGTTTTTCAAGAGGCCTGGGGTGCCAAACGCTCAAGAGCCACGCGCCGTGCCTGCAGCGCGCGGTAGCGTTGCAAGGCTGCGGGATCGGTGCTGGCGGCTGCCAAGGCCTCGGTTTCCTGCACGCGCAGCTGCTCTGCGAGCATGCGGTTGAGCAGGCCGCGCAGCTCCAGGCGCAGTTCGTGCGTATCGCCTTCGGTCTGGGCGTGTGCGCCGGTCATGACACGCTCGGCCAGCGCTTCGCAGCTATGGCCGCGCAACGACTCGCGCAGCACGGCCCAGGGCAGCGGGCCCTGCTCGTGAAATTGCGCCTCGATCCATGCGAACAAGGGGCCGTGCGGCGCGTCCTGGGCGCTGAGCAAGGCGTTGTCTTCGTGCGAGAGGGTGTCTAAAAATTCCATGTGCGAAAGCAGCAGCCGCGCTGCATGGTCAACGCGGCCCGCCGGTGCTGCCCGCCGGCGCCTCCCGCTGGAACTGGAGGGTGGCAGGCTGCGGCCGGGCTCTGAGCGGGCCGGACGCCGGGCGTCGCCGGTGGAGCGCGGCGCGGGCACAGCAGGCGGGCGCCCGCGCACGGCCGCTTGCTCCCACACCTCCTGCAGGTCCAGTGGATCGAGCTGTGCCAGCGTGGCCAGCTCGCCCAGCAACTGGCGCTTGAGGGCGCCATCGGGCAAGGGTTCCCAAAGCAGACGGGCGTTGCTTGCCATGTGGGCGCGGCCCTCCGGCGTTCCAAGATCGCATTGCTCACCGGCCGCCTCTACAAGAAAGCGGCTGAGTGGCATGGCATCGGCAATGTGGCGAGAAAATGCGCTGGCGCCATGGGCGCGCACGAAGCTGTCGGGATCGTGTTCGCTGGGAAGAAACAAAAACTTGACGCTGCGCGTGTCGGCCGCGTGCGGAATGGCGGCATCCAGTGCCTTGCGCGCAGCGCGGCGCCCAGCAGCGTCGCCGTCAAAGCTGAACACCACGCTGTCGGTAAAGCGCAGCAGCTTGGCAATGTGCTCTGCGGTGCAGGCGGTGCCAAGGGTGGCGACGGCGTTCGCAAACCCCAGTTGGGCCAGCGCAACCACATCCATATAGCCTTCAGTGACGAGCGCAAACCCGGCTTCGCGAATGGCGGCGCGTGCCTCGTAGAGGCCGTAAAGCTCGCTGCCCTTGTGGAAAACGGACGTTTCGGGCGAGTTGAGGTATTTGGGTTTGTCGTCACCCAGCACCCGCCCGCCAAAGCCGATGCATTCGCCCTTGACGTTGCGGATCGGAAACATGACGCGGTCACGAAACCGGTCGTAGCGCTTGCCATCGTCCTCGCCCACGATTACCAGGCCGCTGTCAGACAGCAATGGATCTTCGTACTGTGCAAACACGCTCGCCAGGTGGCGCCAGCCCTCGGGTGCGTAACCCAGTCCGTAGCGCTGGGCGACTTCGCCCGAGACGCCGCGGCCCTTGAGGTACTCCACGGCGCGCGGTGACTGTCGCAATTGCTTGCGGTAATCCTGACCCGCCTTTTCCAGGGTTTCGCTCAGGGTGGCCTGGCGCTGGCGGGCGGCGGCGGCGCGCTCCTTGTCGGCTGGGGCGACATGGTCGTCGGGCACGCTCAGGCCTACCTGACGCGCCAGGTCTTCGACCGCGTCGACAAAACCCATTCCCGCATGCTCCATGAGGAAGCCAATGGCATTGCCACTTTTGCCGCAGCCAAAGCAATGGAAAAACTGCTTTGAGGGACTGACGCTGAACGAAGGCGACTTTTCCCCATGGAAAGGGCACAAACCCATGAAGTTGGCACCCGCCTTGCGCAGCGGCACATAGCGGCCAACGACCTCGACCACGTCGATACGCGAGAGAAGTTCCTGGAGAAAGGGCTGCGGGATGCTCACACCCTATTGTCCTGCACCGCAGCTCCCTGCCCTGGGTGCGCGCCCGTGACAGCATGCCCGAAGCCGGGCATGCTATGCGGGCATTCATTTTTTCGCCCGAGCCCTTTTTTGCTTTTCCGGAGGCACCGTGACATCCATTTTTGACCAGCATCTGCCACGAACATCCGCCAATTTCGCACCGCTCTCGCCGCTTTCCTTTCTGGAACGCAGTGCCGAGGTCTACCCCGAACGCCTGGCTATCGTGCATGGGCCGCTGCGCCAGACCTGGGCGCAGACCTATGCGCGCTGCCGCCGGTTTGCCAGCAGCCTGCGAAGGCTGGGTATTGGCAAGAACGATACCGTGGCGGTGCTTTTACCGAACACGCCTCCCATGGTGGAGGCGCATTTCGGGGTGCCCATGGCCGGCGCGGTGCTCAATGCGCTCAATACGCGGCTCGACCCGGAGACCATCGCCTTCATGCTGGACCATGGGGAGGCCAAGGCGGTCATCGTGGATCCGGAGTTCGGCGGCGTTCTCGCCAAGGCGATGGCGCTGCGCACATCGACGCAGCCTTTGGTTTTGATCGAGGTGCAGGACGCGTTGTACGGACCGGCGGCGCACCCGCTCGGAGGCACCGACTACGAGGATTTTCTGGCTGCAGGTGACCCTGGCTTTGCCTGGGAGCTGCCTGCCGATGAATGGGACGCCATTGCCCTCAACTACACGTCAGGCACCACGGGCAACCCCAAGGGTGTCGTCTACCACCACCGCGGCGCGGCGGCCAACGCCATCAGCAACGTGCTGGAGTGGGACATGCCCAAGCACGCGGTGTATCTATGGACCCTGCCCATGTTCCATTGCAACGGCTGGTGCTTTCCGTGGACGGTGGCGGCGCGTGCGGGGGTCAATGTGTGCCTGCGCCGCGTGGACGCACAGGCGATCTTTGACGCCATGCGCGAGCACGGCGTCACGCACTATTGCGGCGCGCCCATCGTGCACGGTCTGCTGGTGAATTCTCCGGACGCCATGAAGGCTGGCGTGCCTGCGGGTATCCACGCGATGGTGGCGGGCGCGGCGCCGCCGGCTTCCATGATTGAGGGTATGGAAAAGATGGGGTTCGATTTGACCCACGTCTACGGCCTGACCGAGGTCTATGGACCGGCGACGGTATGCGCCAAGCATGCAGCTTGGGACGAACTCGATATCGGCGAGCGCGCCCGGCTGAACGCCCGCCAGGGCGTGCGCTACCACCTGGAGCGCGATGTGCGCGTGCTCAACCCCGAAACCATGCAGCCCGTGCCGCAAGATGGCGAAACCATGGGCGAGATCATGTTCAAGGGCAACATCGCCATGAAGGGCTACCTGAAGAACCCCCAGGCCACCGAAGAGGCTTTTGCCGGCGGCTGGTTCCACAGCGGCGACCTGGCGGTGCAGTACCCCGACGGCTACATCAAGATCAAGGACCGCAGCAAGGACATCATCATCTCGGGCGGCGAGAACATATCGTCGATCGAGGTGGAAGATGTGCTCTACCGCCACCCCGACGTGCTGGCTGCCGCCGTCGTGGCGCGGCCCGATCCGAAATGGGGCGAAACGCCTTGTGCTTTCGTTGAATTGAAGGCCGGTGCCCAGACCACGCAGGAGGACATCGTCGCGCACTGCAAGCAGCATTTGGCCGGGTTCAAAGTGCCGCGTGCTGTGGTGTTTGGCGAGCTGCCCAAGACCAGCACCGGGAAGATCCAGAAGTTCGAGCTGCGCAAGCGGGCGGATTCCGCCAACGCGATCGACGTCTAGAGCACGGTGGGTCCCGGCGCAAGGCTCTGCGCCTGCTGTCAAGGTCGGCGCAGCGAAAAATTGGTATCTTTTTGGCCGCTAGCGCTTTCCCAGTAAGCGCTGAAAGCTATGCAATTGATAGTATTTTTGTGTGCTGACGGCGGCTGCGCAGCTCATGTCTCACGCACCGGCCCCGGCCGGCCGCGCTCGACGACGAAGCGCGCCAGCGTGCGCACACCGCTGTCTGGGCGCAGTGGGTCGTCCAGCGCCTGCAGGCGGGTGGTCCACAACTGGGGCGTGATGTCTGCAAGACCGTAGCCACGCTCCTCGCAGCGCGCCAGCAGTACATGCGGGTTGTGCCGCACGATGGCGTCAAGCTTTGTCTGCGTGGTACCCGAGCGCGAGGAAATCGAGGTGCCGCAGAATTCGCTGGCCACCGCCTTTCCGTCGGGCCGAAGGGCGTCTTCGGGTACCCGGCAGACGTAGTTCTGGTGAATGTCGCCGCCCAGCACTACCGCGCTGCCCGGCACGTGGCGCGCCATGCTCCGGGTCAGTCGCGCCCGTGCGGCGGGGTAGCCGTCCCAGGTGTCGGTGGACTGTACGCCCGACGGGTAGTGGCGCGGCGACAGCAGCGTTTGCTGCGCGATGACGCTCCAATGGCTGCTTTGCCGGGCGTCCTCTGCCAGGCCGTCGTCGAGCCAGCGCTCCTGCGCGGAGCCCAGAAAACTGCGCGTGGTTTCTGCCAATTCTTCGCAGTCGTCCCGCCGCACTGCGCCCGCACCCGAGGCCTGCGCCCGTCGACAGGCCTGGCGGTCGCGGTACTGGCGCCCGTCGAGCAGGTGCAATTGCGCAAGCTGTCCCCAGGCCAGACGGCGGTGCAGTTGCAGGGACGCGAAACCCGGCGCCGCCAACCGCGCCGCGCCCAGGGGCATATGCTCGTAAAACGCCTGAAACCCGGCGCTGCGAAGCGCAAAAAATCCGTCGTCGTCTCTGCCGGTGTTTCCCGCGTAGTCGTTCTGCACTTCGTGGTCGTCCCAGGTCACAGCCCAGGGGCAGGCCTCGTGCGCCGCCTGCAATTGCCGATCGCTCTTGTGCAGCGCGTAGCGATCACGAAAATCGTCCAGATTGCGGGCGTGGCGCAGCGCGTGCGTGCGCGCCAGGCCGGTGGCGTCGCTTGGGGTTGCGTATTCATAGATGTAGTCGCCCAAAAACAGCACCAGGTCGGGCGCGTCGTTGGCCACGTGGCCCCAGGCGGCGTAGTGGCCGTGTTCCCAGCGCTGGCACGAGGCAAACGCTAGGCGCAGGCGCGCCGGTAGCTCATTCAAAGCGGGCGCTGTGCGCGCCCGGCCGACGCGGCTGGCGGCCGGCCCGTGCGTGAAGCGGTAGTGGTACCAGCGCCCAGGCGCCAAGCCGGTCACCTCGACGTGCACGCTGTGCGCCAACTCGGGCCGAGCCAAACTGGAGCCGCGCTGAACGATGCGGCGAAAAGCCGCGTCTTCTGCCACTTCCCAGCGCACGGGAAGCGGAGCCACAGGCAGCGGATCACCCGAGGCGAGCAGCCGTGTCCACAGTACGAAGCCGTCAGGCGCCGGGTCGCCGCTCGCCACGCCGAGACCAAACGGATCGTGGCGCAATGGGGCAGCGCCAAAGGCGGAGCGCGCCAAGGTGCTGGCTACAGACGCATGCGCTGCGAGGGCCAGAAAGCGCCGCCGGTCCATCAAACGGTTCGTCAAGCCCGGTCAGGCGGCAACGACGCGGTTCTTGCCTTGGCGTTTGGCAAGGTACATCGCCTGGTCCGCCCGGTTGATGGCGTCCTGGCTGTCTTCGCTGGCGGCCATCTGCGCCACGCCGGCGCTGAAGGTGATGAGCAGCTTTTCGTTGTCCTTGAGAAAGAAGTTCTTGGTCAGCTCGCGCTGCAGGCGTTGCATGGCTTCGATGCCCGCAGCGAGCGCCGTGTCGGGAAGCACGATGACAAATTCCTCGCCCCCGTAGCGGGCAAGCATGTCCTGCGGGCGCATGACGGTGCGTACCACTTCGGCCAGATGCACCAGGGCCGCATCGCCGGTGGCGTGGCCGAGCCGGTCATTGATCTGTTTGAAGTTGTCGACGTCCAGCAGGGCCACGCAGAGCGGAATTTCGGCGCGGCGCGAGCGCGAAATTTCTCGCCCCATCACTTCGTCGAGCCCTTTGCGATTGAGTGACCCTGTCAGCGGATCGTGGCGCGCCTGCTGGCTGACTTGGTCGAGCGACTGCTGCAGGCGAACCAGCTCTTCCTGCTTTTCCTCAGCGCGCTGGCGCAGTTCGTTCAGTTCTTCGTGGGCCACGCGGCTGTCCAGCGCCATCGAACGCGTGGCACCCATGACCTGCTCGAGCACGGGTGTGATTTCGTCCAAGGTGGTGGCGCGTGCGATCTGCTCAGCGCATTGTTCGATGGTAGTGTGGTAACTGTCGCTCGACTGGGTGATTGCGCCCAAGCGCTCGATAAAGGCGCTGAGCATTTCCTTCATCTGCTCTTGCGCTTCGACCATGCGCCCCTTGGCCTCGGTCTGCTTGAAGATCACGTCCTTGAGGCGGCGCTGCACATCGTCCAGCCGCCTGAGCGTCAGTGGTTGCGCAGTGGCGTCGACCAGGGCCTGCGTCTGGCCGGATAGCCATCGGTCGTCCATGCTCAACGCAGCCATATTCTGAAACACCATGTTCAGCAGTTCAAGCAGCAGCGCGCGTACAGCCGCTTGGTCCTCGGCAGCAAATGAAAGCCGGAAGCTGAAATTGGCCAGCATGAGTTGCAGCGTGCTCGCGGGCGGCGCCGGAGAGCGCAAAAATTGCAGCAGCTGCGTGCCGAGCAAATGCACGCGGGCATCGTCTGAGCTCAGGCCAGTCAGCGTGTTTTCTACCAGCCGCGCGATCTGCTCAGCCAACTCGTCGGGTAGTGCGGCAACCGGCGGCGCCTGTGTTTCTGGCTCGGCAGTTACCGCGCCGCTCAGCCCAAGTTTGGCGTAGCCCACCACCACGGCCTGGATCGCACTCCAGTCATGCGCTGTGACGGCCTTTTCAAACTGGTCAAGCAGACGGCGCTGCACCGGCGTCTGGCCGGGTACAACGCGCAGGATCTGGCGCAGCGGCCCTTCCGGGAAGGCCTGTGGGCTGCGCGAGCCCGAGATTTCGTCGTAAATCTGGCGAAAATTTTCCGGTGTGGGCGCCAAACGCCGGATGGCCAACTGCTTGAGGGTTTCGCGAGCGAGGTCCGAGGGAGTTCTTTCGGCCATGGTCCACCACGACAGGTGTCAAAGAAAAGACGTCGGAGTGTGACATGGCTTGGAGCGTCCATGTAAGGACATTCGTTGCCGGAAACTAGTTCACCAGCACCAGCTTGCCCTGAACGGCACGGGAACCCATGCGTTCGAAGGCCGCAGGCAGTTCGGCCATCGGCATGGTTCGGTCAATCACCGGTTTGATTCGGCCTTGCGCGTACCAGTCTGCCAATGTCGCCATCATGGCGGCGTTGGCTTTGGGCTCACGCTTGGCAAACTCGCCCCAGAAGACACCGACCAGTGATGCGCCCTTAAGCAAAGGAAGGTTGAGCGGCAAAGAGGGAATGGGACCGGAGGCAAATCCCACCACCAGGTAGCGACCACGCCATGCGATCGAGCGGAACGCCGGCTCGGTGAATTCACCACCTACCGGGTCATAAATCACATCGGGGCCCTTGCCGCCCGTCGCTTGTTTGATGGCGTCCCGCAAGTCCTGGGTGGTGTAGTTGATGGTGGCGTCGGCCCCGAGAGACTGGCACAGTGCACATTTCTCGTCGGTCGACGCAGCGGCAAGCACTTTGGCGCCCATAGCCTTGGCAATCTGGATGGCTGCAGTGCCAACGCCGCCGGCTGCGCCCAGGACCAGAACCGTCTCGCCCGCTTGGAGCATTGCGCGATCGATCAAGGCATGCCAGGAGGTCGCATAAATCATGATGAATGCAGCGGCATCCACTGGGGGAAAGCCCTTCGGCAGTGGCATGCACAGTGCCGCTGGAGCCAGGGTGTGGGTGCCGAAGCCCCCCGTGCCGGACAGGCAGGCCACTCGTTGTCCGGGCGATAGATGCGTCACGTCAGGACCCACCGCCTCGACCACGCCGGCATATTCCGAACCCGGTACAAAAGGCAGTGCCGGCTTCATCTGGTATTTGTTCTGAACAATCAAAAGGTCTGGAAAATTGAGGCTGGCGGCCTCAATCTTGATCAGCACCTCGCCAGGACCAGGGACGGGAGTCGGAAGCTCGGTCCATTTCAGTGCATCAACGCCTGTGGGTTCAGTGCATAGCCATGCGTGCATGTGAGGTCTCCTGTCTGGGTAATCGGAGATGATAGGGGGGGCTTGGCAGGTACAGATGTCTCAGGAGCGACCACTGGAGCGAGCGCTTTGTGCGCGGCAGTGCCGCCTACAATTGCCCATTGACCCCGAGCAGTATGAAGATTCTTATTTCCAACGACGACGGCTATCAGGCTCCCGGCATCGTCGCTTTGCACGCGGCCCTGGCCCGTGTGGCGCAGGTGGAAGTGGTGGCGCCAGAGCACAACAACAGCGCGAAATCGAATGCCCTGACGCTGCATTCGCCGCTCTATGTACAGACGGCGCCCAATGGGTTTCGCTACATCAACGGCACGCCGGCCGACTGCGTACACATTGCGCTCACAGGCTTGCTGGACTACCGCCCCGACTTGATCGTCTCCGGCATCAACAATGGCGCCAACATGGGGGACGACACCATTTATTCGGGCACCGTGGGCGCTGCCATGGAGGGATATCTGTTTGGCATTCCCGCCATCGCCTTCTCACAAGTGGATAAAGGCTGGGGCGAAATTGATGCGGCCGCCAGCAAGGCCGCCGAGATCGTGTCGCAAATGAGCGCGCGCAGCCTGGTAGGCGACTCGCCCTGGCTTTTGAATGTGAACATTCCGAATTTGCCGCTGGAGGCGATGCGGTCTTTGAAGATCTGCCGCCTGGGGCGGCGACACGCGGCCGAGCGTGTCATTGTTCAGGAAAGCCCGCGCGGCGAGGCCATGTACTGGATTGGGAGCGCAGGAGCAGTCAAAGACGATACCGAGGGAACCGATTTCCACGCGACGTCGCAGGGTTTTGTGGCTTTGACCCCCCTGAAGGTCGACCTGACCGATCACGATCATCTTCGCTATTGGGCTCAAAGCGCAGCGCAGTGGGGCAATCCGCCGAGCGAGCCCGGTGCCGAGGTGGCTGCGTGACACCGCGGCGTCCTGGCTTTCCCGCACGTATCGGCCCGGCGCAGCCAACGAAATCTCTTCCCTCTACGGCAACGCGCAGTACCAGCGCATGGACCGCATCTGCGGCCCCAGCCGGCGTGGGTCTCGATTCATCTGCGGTGCGTGCCAACATGCTGCGTCGGCTCGCCGCAGGCGGGATGGGTTCGGCACCAGTGCTCCAAGCCATGGGTGCAGTGGAGCGGCACCATTTTGTCGATTCGGGCCTGGCCAACCAGGCGTACGAAGACACCAGTCTGCCAATTGGGTTTGGGCAGACGATCTCCAAGCCTAGCGTAGTTGCCCGGATGATCGAGCTGTTGTTGGCAGCACCTGGGGCGCGCACGGATGGCTTGGGCCGGGTGCTGGAAATCGGTACCGGCTGTGGCTACCAGGCGGCGGTGCTGGCCAGAGTGGCACGCGAGGTCTACAGCATTGAACGCCTTCGTGGTTTGCACGAGCGGGCTCGCGCCAATTTGCGCTCGTTGCGCCTTGCCAACGTGCATTTGATCTTTGGCGACGGTATGTTGGGGTTTGCGAGTGGTGCACCCTATGCCGGCATTCTTGCGGCGGCTGGCGGGGCGGCTGTGCCGACCGCCTGGTGCGAGCAACTTGCCATTGGCGGGCGCCTTGTGGCTCCCGTGGCCGATGCTTCGGGCCGGCAATCGCTGCTGGTGATCGATCGCTCGGCCCAGGGCTTCACACAGAGTGTGCTCGAGTCGGTTCATTTCGTGCCTCTAAAATCAGGCATTGGCTGAAGGAAATACATATGCAGGTTTCGCGTGTTCGTGTTCTAGGGATTTCCCTGTTGCTTGCCGGGCTGGCCCTTGGCGGGTGCAGTACCCGAATGACGCGTGCTCCCGTCGTGGACCGGGGCACGGCAGTGGCCGGTTCCACATCCAGCTCTGAGCCGATGCCGGCGACGGTTGTTAAGGCGCCTCAGACAGAGAATGCTGGCGGTGTCGGTACCTATACGGTGAAGCCGGGGGATACGCTGATCCGTATTGGCCTGGATACTGGACAGAGCTGGAAAGACATTGCGCGCTGGAACCAGATCGACAACCCAAATCTGATTGAGGTGGGCCAAGTGCTTCGCGTGGCCCCCCCGCAGACGGCCGCAGTTGCCCAGGCCGCGCCTGGCGTGGTTACCCGTCCCGTGCCCGCGCCTTCGGTGGCGCCGGTGGTTGTTGGTGCAGCGCCTGCTGGTTCATCGACTCCGTCGGATGCGCCTGCGGCCACAGAGGGCGCGCAGGTGGCAAGCCATGCTGCACCCGCTACTGCTGAGGATGGCACGGCCTTCATCTGGCCCGCCAGCGGCAGCTTGCTGGCCGGCTTCGATGAGGCGCGCAACAAGGGGCTCGATATTGCCGGAAAAAGCGGCGATGCCATTGTTGCCGCAGCCGACGGCCGGGTGGTGTATGCCGGTGCAGGCTTGCGTGGCTATGGAAACCTGATCATCCTCAAACACAGCAATGTGTTTCTGACCGCCTATGCCCACAACCGTGCGTTGCTGGTGAAGGAAGACCAGACGGTTCGCCGGGGTCAGAAAATCGCTGAAATGGGCAATACGGATTCGGACCGCGTAAAGCTGCATTTTGAAATTCGCCGTCAGGGAAAGCCTGTCGATCCGGCGCGCTACTTGCCGGCGCGCTGAGCGCATGCAGGCATCGGCGCGAGCGTCGGGGCTGTCGCTATCGGACGCGGGGGATGCTGAAGAGTCCGACACGCCGCAGGCCGATGGCGAATTGCGATCCTTGGTGATTGGCGCAAGTCAGCATGCAGAGCGCCTGGACCGAGCCCTGGTTCTGTGCGTACCCGAATTTTCTCGTTCTTACCTTCAGCAGTTGCTGGCCGCAGGTGCAGCGCGCCTGAATGGGCAGGTGGCGCTCAAGCCATCCCAGCGTGTGAAGGTGGGCGATCGCATCGATCTGGAGATGCGGCCGACACAAGAAAGCCAAGCCTTTCGTGCCGAAGCCATCGCGCTCGACATCGTGTACGAAGACAGCCACCTGCTGGTGATCAATAAACCTGCGGGTCTGGTAGTGCACCCTGCACCCGGCAACTGGAGTGGCACGCTGCTCAACGGCTTGCTGGGCCGCGATGCCGAAGCGGCCCGGGTACCCAGAGCGGGCATTGTGCATCGACTTGACAAGGACACCAGCGGCTTGATGGTTGTCGCCCGCACGCGCTCTGCGATGGACGCTTTGGTCCAGATGATCGCCGAGCGGACGGTGCATCGCCAATATGTGGCGATTGCACGGGGACACTGGAGCGGGCCGGCGGAGCGCACCGTGGACGCCCCCATCGGGCGCGATCCACGCAATCGCCTGCGCATGGCCGCAGTGGATCTTGTGCGACAGGCGGGAAAGCTGGCACGCACCGATATTCATATTTTGCAGCGGGGGGTGATGCATTGTCTGGTGCAGTGCACCCTGTACACAGGGAGAACACACCAGATTCGGGTGCACATGGCGCATATCGGTCTGCCACTTGTGGGTGATGTCTTGTATGGGGGGACACCGGAATTGGGACTGGGGCGCCAAGCGCTGCACGCTCAGCGCTTGGAGTTCCAGCATCCAGTGACTGGAAAACTGCTGGCCTTTGACGCTCCCTTGCCGCAGGATATGCAGGACGCGCTGGCAGTTGCGGGCCTGAAGGCGCCGTAACGGGGGCAGCTCTTCGGGGCAGTGCTGCGCTACAATTTAGGCTTCTGACAGCTCAACGCGGGTGGCGCTTCGCCCACTTGCCGGTGCAGCCGTTGCAGTGCCCACTGCTCAGAACGCACCGCGTTTTGCTCCGCTCATTCTTTTGCCTTCTGCGCCGCACACCTGTGCAGCGCACTTCCCGGAAACGCTGACGACCATGAACACGGTGGACGCAAAACGGGTTCTTGAAACCGCCTTGATCTGTGCCCAGCAAGCCCTGAGCCTGCGGGATTTGCGTGTGCTTTTCGATGACGCCGTGGGTGCAGACACGATCAAGCAATTGCTTGAAGATCTGCAACTGCAATGGGCACAAAGTGGTGTAGAACTGGTGCAAGTGGCGTCGGGCTGGCGCTTTCAGTCCCGGCCTGCCATGCGCGAGTATCTTGATCGACTGCACCCCGAAAAGCCGCCTCGTTATTCGCGTGCAGTGCTGGAGACCCTGGCGATCATTGCTTATCGACAGCCTGTGACACGCGGTGATATCGAAGACGTGCGCGGCGTGACTGTGAACAGCCTCATCGTCAAACAACTCGAGGATCGGGGTTGGATAGAGGTGATTGGCCACCGTGAGACGGTCGGCAGACCAGCACTCTTTGCTACCACGCGGCAGTTTCTGGACGATCTCGGCTTGCAGTCGCTAGATCAGTTGCCCGAGCTTGACCTCCCAGGTGCAGTGAACGTTCTTGATTCGCTCGAGCCTCAGGGCGCCGTGGCGGCCGGCGAGCAGCCTGAGTTTTCCGAGTTTCAACCTTCAGCAAACTTGGTCTTTGTAAACCCGATGTTGTGATACACGATAGACCTATGAACGATCCCAAGGGCTCCGGCCCACCATCGCTTCCCGAACCACCGATCGATTCGCTGGGTGCTGCTCCAGAGGTGACGCAAGCCGGGGCGGACGAAGCTGTGCGAACGACGCGCGTCGAGCCGGAGCACGAGGGTGCAGCTCAGGCCGGCGGCGGGCGCAACAAAAAGGCCTTGAAGTCGGAGTCGCCTGGTGGCTACGCGTTCGCCGATGTTGTCTCCGGTCAGTTCGACGCCGATGTGGCCGAGGCGCAGGGCGTTGCTCCCAAGCGGGTCTTGCTGCCCCAGGCGGAAACTCCCAAACTGCACAAAGTGCTGGCGCAGGCCGGATTGGGCTCGCGCCTGGAGATGGAGCAACTCATTCTGGAGGGGCGTATTTCGGTCAACAGCGAACCTGCCCATATCGGTCAACGCATTCAGTATGGCGATCAGGTGAAGGTCAATGGAAAGCCGATCCGCTACCGCATTGATCCTCCTCCTGCCCGGGTGATTGCATACCACAAGCCCGTCGGAGAAGTGGTGACGCACGACGATCCGCAGAATCGTCCCACCGTTTTTCGCAAGCTTCCGCGCCTGCAGCACGGCAAGTGGCAGTCTGTCGGGCGTTTGGACCTAAATACTGAAGGCTTGCTGCTGTTCACGAGTTCGGGTGAACTAGCCAACCGACTGACCCATCCGCGTTTTGGCTTGGAGCGCGAGTACGCGGTCCGGGTGTTGGGGGCGCTGAGTAGCGAGGAGAAAGAACGCTTGCTGACAGGCGTGCAGTTGGATGACGGAATGGCGGCCTTCGGCTCCATCGAAGAGGGCGGCGGCGAAGGCGCCAATTGTTGGTACCGGGTCACGATCTCCGAAGGACGCAATCGGGAAGTGCGTCGCATGTTGGAGAGCGTAGGACACGCTGTAAGCCGTCTGATCCGCATTCGTTATGGCGCGATGGTCTTGCCCAAGGGATTGCGCCGTGGGACGTTTCTGGAGTTGGCTGAGGGAGATATTCGTGCGCTGATGAAAGCGGCCGGGGTCGAGAGCGCGGCCAAGCCAGTCGCCCGGCTAGGCACTCCTGGGGCTGCAGGTGTGCGCAAGGGCGCAGACCGTGGAGCCTTCGGCAGCAAATCTGCGCGTGGAGCCGCAGTCAAAGGAGGCGCGGGCGGGGCCAGCGCACAACCGGATCCGCTCAAGACGTCGGTGGGCTACATTGGCTCGGACAGTCTCAAGCGACAGAGGCAGGACGAGCGCCGTAGCAGTCGGTCGGGCACGGGCCCACGTCGACGCAGCCGTTGAGACGCCTCAGTGCCGATTGAGCGGTCTGCAGCGGTCGGCGTGCCCCGGAAGCTAGAATTGAAGGCTTTTGTCACACCGACGAATACTTTTTCGTTTTATTCAGGAAAACCAAAATGGCTATCGAACGCACCCTCTCCATCATCAAACCCGACGCCGTCGCCAAGAACGTGATTGGCCAGATTTATGCCCGCTTTGAAGCGGCCGGTCTGCGCGTCGTAGCAGCCCGTATGGTGCATTTGTCTCGTTTGGAGGCAGAGCAGTTCTACGCAGTGCACAAGGAGCGTCCCTTCTTCAAGGATCTCGTGGATTTCATGATTTCCGGGCCTGTCATGATTCAAGCGCTGGAGGGCGAGGGCGCCATTCTTAAGAATCGCGAGTTGATGGGCGCTACCGATCCCAAGAAGGCCGACGCTGGAACGATTCGGGCTGATTTTGCCGACAGCATCGATGCCAATGCCGTGCACGGGTCCGATGCCGCCGAAACCGCGCAGGTGGAAATTGCCTTTTTCTTTCCCGGCATGAACGTGTATTCCCGTTGAGCGCAGCGTTCGCCAGGCTGGAAATTCACTGGATGCCTGCCTGGCAAGCCTGATCATGAAAACGAACCTTCTCGAATTCGATCTCCCTGGATTGGTGGCTTTCTGCGAAAGCCTGGGGGAGAAGCGTTTTCGGGCGACACAGCTGTATCGATGGATTCATCAGCAGGGGGTGAGCGATTTCGGGCAAATGACCGATATTGCAAAGTCCTTGCGCCATAAACTCGAGCAAAACGCCTGCGTCGAACCCCTGACTGTCGCCAGCGAGCATCGCTCGAAGGATGGCACGGTCAAGTGGCTTTTTGATGTCGGTGGTGGCAATGCGGTGGAGGCGGTCTTTATCCCCGAAGACGATCGCGCTACCTTGTGCATTTCTTCGCAGGCCGGATGCGCTGTGGGATGTCGTTTTTGCTCTACCGGCCACCAGGGCTTCAGTCGGAACCTCACGTCCGGCGAGATCATTGGGCAGCTCTGGTTCGCTGAGCACAGCCTGCGGCGAGCGTTGGGTCGCTCGGACAGGATCATTTCCAACGTTGTCATGATGGGCATGGGCGAGCCGCTGCAGAACTATTCTGCACTGGTGCCCGCGCTGCGCACCATGCTGGACGATCATGCATATGGTCTTTCGCGCCGCCGGGTGACGGTGTCAACCTCTGGCGTGGTTCCCATGATGGATCGACTCGCGCGCGACTGTCCCGTAGCGCTTGCCGTTTCGCTGCACGCTTCGGAAGACGCGCTGCGTGACCATCTTGTGCCACTCAATCGCAAATACCCGCTGCAAGAGTTGTTGGATACCTGCGTTCGCTATCTGGAATTTGCACCGCGTGATTTCATTACTTTTGAATATTGCATGCTGGACGGGGTCAATGACCGGCCCGAACAGGCGCATCAATTGGTCGACCTGATTCGCAAGAGTTCGCCGGGGAAATCGTGGTGCAAATTCAATTTGATTCCATTCAACCCTTTCCCGGCCTCAGGGCTCTTGCGGTCCCAGCCGACAGCCATTGCGGCGTTCGCAGAAATACTGAGCAACGCCGGCGTAGTGACTACCGTCAGGAAGACGCGCGGAGACGATATCGATGCCGCCTGCGGGCAGCTCGCGGGAGAGGTGAAAGACCGTACACGTGCTGCGGAGCGCATGGCGTCGCGTCGCACCATTTCCATTCACCGGGTGAATTCAAAGAAATCTGATTACAAGGAGGCAGGCATTGGCTGATTCTGTTGAGCGTCGCAGCTTCTGGATGAATAGCGTTTTTCTCGTGTTCGTACTGCTTGGTGCAGGCGCCGGCCTCTCGGGCTGTGCGAATCTCGGAAAGCCTTCCGTTGGTGCACAGGGAGGGCAATATCTCACACCCTCTGACGAGCCCGAGGTGAGGCGTCGGGCTCGTATTCGCCTGGAACTGGCAGTCAGCTACCTGAGCCATGGCCAGACCAAGGTGGCGCTCGATGAGGTAAAGCAGTCGCTCGCAGCAGATCCAACCTATGCTGATGCCTACAACGTGCGCGGCCTTGTCTACATGCGGCTCAATGACTTTGCCCAAGCCGACGAGAGTTTTCAACGTGCGCTGGCCTTGCATCCGGGGATGTCGACGCCTTGCACAACCGCGGCTGGCTGCTGTGTCAGCAGCAGAAATATGCCGAGGCCGATCAACTCTTCGCTCGTGCGTTAGGCGATCCAACCTACACTGCTCGCAGCAAATCACTGATGGCGCAGGGCTTGTGTCAGGCGCGCGCGGGGAACCATGCGCTTGCCGAAAAGACCTTGCTTTCTGCCTATGAAATTGATGCTGGAAATCCGGTGGTGGCCTACAACATCGGCGTACTGCAGTTTCAGCGAGGCGATTTCACACGCGCCCAGTTTTATGTACGTCGCTTGAACAACAGTGAGCTGGCCAATGCAGAGTCGCTCTGGCTCGGTATCAAGATCGAACGTGCTTTGAAAGATCCGCTGGCGGTGCGTCAGCTCGGAGACCAACTGCGCCGTAGGTTCCCTGATTCGCGCGAATATTCAGCTTTTCAGCGAGGTGCTTTCGATGAGTGATCGCGAGCAATGGGGGGCGGCTGTTCAGGAACCTGAAGAGCGCCCGGCCGGTTCGGCGGGCGCTTTGTTGCGTGAGGCCCGACTTGCTGCCGGTGTTCATATCGAATCAATTGCCTTTTCACTGAAGGTTCCAGTTAGCAAAATTGAGGCTCTGGAGCGGGATGACTTTGAGGCGCTGCCCGATGCCGTTTTCGCGCGTGCCTTGGCAAGCAGTGTGTGCCGGGCACTGAAAATGGATTCCGCGCCCGTGCTGGCACTGTTGCCACAGGGCGCTGCACAGCGGCTGCCAACGCGGCAGACCTCCGTCAATGCAAGTTTCCGGGATGGCTCAGAGCGTTCGCGTGGAGTGCTCAGTCGCCTCTCGAAACCCCTCGTTTTGGCTGTGATCGTCCTGCTGGTGGGTGCCGGGGTTGTAGCCTGGTTTCCTTCGGCCTTGCAGTGGGCGGACAATCCAAACGAGATATCAACACCTGCTCAGGTGCCGTCTGCTTCAGGCATTGCGGACACGAAGGCTCCCGTTGCCGCTGCTGCAACTGTCCCTGAGGCATTGGCAGTGCCAGTGGCGCCTGTAGTTCGGCTGGCGGCGAGCGCGCCGGCGGCTGGTGGTGTCGCGCTGCCCGCCGTTGCTGCCATTGAGAAAGCAAGTGAGCCTGCCTCGAGGGCGCCGCGAGTGGTGTTCAAGGCGCGTGGAGAAAGCTGGATTCAGGTCAAGGATGCACAGGGGGTGCTTGTGCTCGAACGTACGTTGAAGGCGGGCGAGAGTGTGTCGATTAACCAATCGGGTCGTCTGGCGATTGTTGTTGGCCGAGCGGATGCGACCGATGTGTTCGTGATGGGAGACAAGCGCGATATTGTTGCATCGGCACGTGAAAACGTGGCTCGATTTGAGGTTCAACCGTGAGCATGTCTAACACAGAGCGCCCGCCCATTGTTTTTTCTCAGCCGATACGACGCCGCACTCGGCAGGCGCGTATTGAATGCAACGGCAAATTGGTTACGGTGGGGGGCGATGCTCCCGTGCGCATTCAGTCCATGACCAACACCGACACGGTGGACGCACTGGGGACGGCCATCCAGGTGAAGCAGCTGGCCCTCGCAGGCTCGGAACTTGTGCGAATCACCGTGAACACGCCCGAGGCGGCGGCAGCGGTTCCCTATGTACGCGAGCAGTTGGATCGAATGGGTATCGATGTTCCACTGGTTGGGGACTTCCACTACAACGGTCACACGCTTCTCACTGACTATCCGGCTTGTGCGCAGGCCTTGGCTAAATACCGCATTAATCCCGGAAATGTTGGTAGAGGAGAGAAGCGTGATCGCCAGTTTGGTCTGATGATCGAGGCCGCTGCACGTTGGAACAAGGCTGTGCGAATCGGCGTGAATTGGGGAAGCCTGGATCAAGAACTGCTCGCCAGCCTGATGGACGAGAACAGCTTGCGGGCGAGTCCGTGGGACGCCCGCCAGGTCATGTACGAAGCCTTAATTGTCTCTGCCGTGGATTCTGCTCGGCGTGCCGAGGATATCGGTCTCCCGGGCGAACAGATCATCCTTTCCTGCAAGGTCAGTGGCGTCCAGGATCTGGTTGCGGTCTACCGTGAACTCGCGAACCGCTGCGACTACGCACTGCATCTGGGCTTGACCGAAGCTGGTATGGGGACCAAGGGCACGGTGGCCTCCGCTGCTGCGCTGTCCATCCTGCTGCAGGAGGGTATTGGAGACACGATCCGGGTTTCACTGACGCCGAAGCCGGGCGAGAGCCGCAACCAAGAGGTGGTGGTCGCGTCGGAGATTCTTCAGGCGCTCGAACTGCGCCGCTTCGTCCCTAGCGTTACAGCCTGCCCCGGTTGTGGCCGCACCACCAGTACCACATTTCAGGAGTTGGCCAAGGATATCGATGATTTTTTGCGTGAGCGCATGCCTGAATGGAAGAAGACTTTTCCCGGCGTTGAATCGCTCAAAGTGGCTGTGATGGGCTGCATTGTGAATGGCCCGGGAGAGAGCAAACACGCAGATATCGGCATCAGCTTACCGGGCACAGGCGAGGCGCCAGCGGCACCCGTATACGTGGACGGTCAGAAAAGCGTAACGCTGCGCGGTGACGATATCGTTTCGGAGTTTCGCAGCCTGGTTGAAAATTACATCGAACGCCGCTTTGGAAAAACCACCATCCGGCAAGATTGATATCGCTTGAGATTTTGCTTTCCCGGTGCTGGCTTCGCTTAGAAATATGCATAACACAAAAAAAGAAAAAATATCCTCAGTCAAAGGAATGAATGACATTCTTCCTCCAGCCTCGGCAGGTTGGGAGTGGCTCGAGGCAAAGGTGCGGGACTTGATGGCCCGCTATGCCTATCGAAATATCCGTACGCCCATTGTCGAAAATACTGCGCTGTTTGTTCGCGGATTGGGTGAAGTAACGGATATCGTCGAAAAAGAGATGTATTCCTTTGAAGACCGTTTGAATGGAGAGTTGCTCACCCTGAGGCCTGAAAGTACGGCTGGCGTGGTGCGTGCTGTCACCGAACATTCTCTACTCTATGACGGTGGTAAGCGCTTGTATTACATGGGACCGATGTTTCGGCATGAACGTCCGCAGCGTGGTCGGTACCGACAGTTTCATCAGATTGGTGCGGAAGCGCTGGGTTTTCCTGGAGCTGAAGTCGATGCCGAACTTATTTTGTTAGCGAATGCACTTTGGAAAGAGCTTGGGCTGGAAAATATCCGGTTGGAGCTCAACACGCTCGGGCAACCGGCAGAGCGCAAGGCCCATCGCGCTGCATTGATCCAGTATTTTGAGCAGCATCTCGAGTCCTTGGACGACGATGCCAAGCGACGCTTGCACAGCAATCCGCTGCGCATTCTGGACAGTAAAAATCCCGCAATGCAGGGTTTGATTGAGGGCGCACCCCGCTTGCGGGACTATTTGGATGCTGAATCTCTGGCGCATTTTGAGCTGGTGACCGCAATCCTGGATGCAAATGGCGTCGCTTGGCAATTCAATGCGCGCCTGGTTCGCGGCCTCGACTATTACAACCGCACGGTGTTTGAGTTCGTTACCGACGACTTGGGCTCGCAGGGCACCATCTGCGGCGGGGGACGGTACGATTACCTGATCGAGGAGATTGGTGGCAAACCTGCACCGGCTGTGGGCTGGGCGATGGGTGTCGAGCGTGTCTTTGAGCTGCTCAATCTGAAATCACAAGCATTTCCAATGCCAGCGCCTGATGCATATGCCGTGCTGCCCGACGCCCATTTGATTCCTGCGGCCACCGTAGTTCTTGAAGCTTTGCGACGAGCCGGCGTCCAAGTGCAGATGCATACCCCTGGCAGCGCGAGCGACGGAATGGGCAGCATGAAATCGCAACTGCGCCGTGCGGATGCCAGCGGTGCGCGGCATGCGATCATCTTTGGTGCGGACGAGTTTGCGCGCGGTGCGTGCGTCATCAAGTCCTTGCGCGACGGAACTGGTGCGCAATCAGAGCAGCCTCTGGCGGATGCAGGCATTTGGGCTGTCTCCTTGATTCTCTCGGCAACCTCTTGACCAAAAAAAAGACATGGCAACTCATCTCGATCTCGAAGAACAAGAACAACTGGACCAACTCAAGCACTTTTGGGCCACGTGGGGTACGCTGATTTCGTCCCTGCTCACCATCGTGCTGCTGGGTTTGGCGGGTTGGAATGGCTATCAGTTTTGGCAAGCGCGGCAAGCCACGCAGGCCAGTGCGTTGTTTGATGCCATCGAAACAGCAGCAAGAGGCAAGGACGGCCAGCGCTTGGAGCAGGCTTTTAGCGATATGCGCGCCAAGCACGGCGGAACGACGCAAGCGTCTCAAGCGGGCCTGTTGGTTGCAAAAATGCAAGAAGAAGCTGGCAAGCTCGATCTGGCCAAGGAGGCACTCAACTGGGTGGCCTCCAGTGGAAGCGACGCGGGTTACAAGGCGATTGCGCGTCTGCGCTTGTCGAGCGTTCTGATTGCCCAAGGGGACTACGATCAGGCGCTGGAACAGCTGAATTTCGAATTCCCCCCTGAGTTTGGAGCTACCGTAGCGGATCGCAAGGGCGATGTATTTTCGCTTCTCGGGAAGCGTGAGGAAGCGATTGCACAGTACAAGCTTGCCTACAAGGGCTTTGAACCTTCGGTGGAATATCGGCGTTTGGTGGAAATCAAGTTGAACGCGATGGGCGTTCGTCCAGAGGAAAACACCTCCGATCTTGCGAAGGATGCAGGGAAATGATGGGCTCCAATTTCAGGTTTTCTCGCATGGTGCGCCCCGCTGTGCTGGTGCTTTCTGCGCTGGTCCTGTCTGCGTGTTCCCTGTGGAAGGGGGGCGCTGAGCGCCCCAAGCCTGCGGAGTTGGGTCCCAATATCCCCGTGCTTGCAGTGCGCCAGGCCTGGACGACGCGCATTGGGAGCACAGCCGGCCTGCCTCTGCAAGTCAATGTCCAAGCTGGCTCCGTCGTACTGGCATCTTCGGACGGCACCGTGGCCAGCCTGGATGCCAAAACAGGAGCCGATATCTGGCGAGCCAAGTTACCCGAACGCCTTGCTGCCGGTGTTGGCAGCGACGGGCGCTGGGCTGCGGTGGTATCGCGCGAAAACGACCTGATCGTGATGGAATCGGGGCGAGTGCTCTGGCGACATCGACTTCCTGCCCAGGTTTTCACCGCGCCCTTGGTAGCCGGTGAGCGAATTTTTGTACTGGCTGCAGATCGTTCCTTGTCTGCCTTCGATGCAGCCAATGGCACCTCGCTTTGGACCCAGCCCGGTACCGGAGCGCCCCTGGTGCTTCGCCAATCCGGCGTCTTGCTGGCGGTGGGAGACACGCTGGTAGTGGGTATGGGCGGGCGCCTGGTTGGAGTCAACCCGAATAGTGGAGCGGTTCTCTGGGATGCGCCCTTGGCAAATCCGCGCGGCACCAACGATGTCGAGCGGCTGGTGGAACTTGTGGCTCCCGTCGCCCGATCCCAATCGCGGCTTTGCGCCCGAGCGTTTCAGGCCAGCGTGGCGTGTGTTGATCTGGCGGGAGGTCGCGTTGACTGGGCGCAAAAGGCCTACGGAGGCACAGGCATTTCGGGTGATGACAGCGTCGTATTCGGTGCCGAGAGCAACGGCACCGTGGTTGCATGGAACCGCGCGGACGGAATGCGTTTGTGGGTCAGCGAGCGGCTACGCTACCGCCATCTCTCCGCTCCCCTGTTGTTGGGCCGGTCCGTAGTGGTGGGGGACGACACAGGTTGGGTGCATTTTCTGTCGCGGGAAGACGCCAGTCCGCTCAACCGAATTGGAACCGACGGCTCGGCAATTGATGTAGCGCCCGTCGCCGCCGCCGATACGCTGGTGGTCGTGACGCGCAGTGGCAGTGTCTTTGGCTTTCGTCCCGATTGAGGCGGCTTCATTGTGATGAATCCAGTCATTGCGCTCGTCGGCCGACCCAACGTCGGCAAGTCGACGCTTTTCAATCGCCTGACCAAGTCGCGCGACGCCATCGTTGCTGATTTTGCTGGCCTGACGCGTGATCGCCACTATGGCCATGGGCGACAAGGCGCACGTGAGTTCATCGTGATCGATACCGGCGGCTTTGAACCAGAGGCCTCCAGCGGCATTTTCAGCGAAATGGCAAAGCAGACGCGCCAGGCAGTGGCGGAAGCCGATGCGGTGGTATTTGTGGTGGACGCGCGCGCTGGAGTTTCGTCCCAAGACCACGATATTGCCAAGTATCTGCGTCGCCTGGGCAAGCCCTGCGTCCTGACGGCCAACAAGGCCGAAGGCATGGTCGGCGCGGCACAGCTGTCTGAGTTCTATGAACTGGGCTTGGGCGAAGTGCATGCGGTTTCTGCGGCGCATGGCCAGGGTATTCGCGATCTCATCGACTTGGCCTTGGCGTCGCTTCCGGAGCCGGAGGAGACGGAGCTGCCTGCCGATGAAAAAGCAGCCATCCGCCTGACTGTGGCTGGCCGCCCTAACGTAGGGAAATCGACGCTGATCAATACTTGGCTGGGTGAGGAGCGTCTGGTGGCTTTTGACATGCCCGGTACGACGCGGGACGCGATCACCGTTCCCTTCGAGCGCAATGGTCAGCGATTCGACCTGATTGATACTGCCGGCCTCCGCAAAAAAGGCAAAGTATTTGAAGCCATTGAAAAATTCTCCGTCGTCAAAACACTGCAAGCTATTGACTCAGCCAACGTGGTGCTTTTGCTGCTGGACGCCACGCAAGGGGTGACGGATCAGGATGCCCACATTGCAGGCTACATTTTGGAGCGGGGGCGCGCAGTCGTGCTTGCCGTCAACAAGTGGGATGCTGTTGATGACTACCAGCGGCAACTGCTTGAGCGTTCCATCGAAACTCGCTTGGCATTTTTGAAGTTTGCGTCGCTGCATTTCATTTCGGCAAAGAAGCGCCAAGGGCTCGGCCCGTTGTGGTCCGCCCTGACGCAGGCCTACAAGGCTGCGACCTGCAAGATGTCCACGCCCGTGCTCACGCGCCTGCTGCTTGAAGCCGTCCAGTTTCAAAGTCCCAAGCGCGCGGGCATGTTTCGCCCCAAGCTGCGTTATGCGCACCAGGGGGGGATGAATCCTCCCGTCATCGTGATCCATGGCAACTCACTAGAGCATGTCACCGACGCCTACAAGCGGTTTCTGGAAGCGCGTTTTCGTAAGGAATTCGATCTTGTGGGAACTCCTTTGCGGATCGAGATGAAGACGTCGCACAACCCTTATGCGGACAACGAGAAGGCTTAGGATGTCCATGCAAGCGTCTCTCCGGGCTGTGCACGGGCGAGTGCGGTCCAGCCCGAGGTGGTGCTAGCAGTGATCTGATTGGGAGACAACCCTGCAACGGGGTATGAAAGCAGTCACCGCAGGCAAAAAAACGGCTTGCCTGTGGTAAGGTCCCCTTTTTACAACAACAAACTTGAACACGGAGAATATCGTGAGCAACAAAGGTCAACTTCTTCAGGATCCCTTTCTCAACGCCCTGCGCCGCGAGCATGTGCCTGTTTCCATTTATCTCGTCAATGGCATCAAGCTGCAGGGGCAGATTGAATCCTTTGATCAGTATGTAGTGTTGCTTCGCAACACGGTTACGCAGATGGTCTACAAGCACGCCATTTCGACCATCGTTCCGGGCAGGCCTGTGACTTTCACCACCGCAGAGTCGGGCGACGACGAAGGTGCGGCGGCGGCCGAAGCCCGATGACGGTTCTTCTTTGTCCATGTGCATCCTGGCCCCAGTGGCAAGTTCGCTGACTTGAGCTCGTCCGCGTTTTCACCTTCTTCTGCTGCGCCAGTGCTTCTGGTGGGAGTGGATTTTGGCCTGCCCGATTTTGACAACGACTTGGCCGAGCTGGGCCTGTTGGCGCAAACTGCTGGTTTTGCTCCAGTGGCGCGCATCACTTGCAAGCGAAGCGCTCCCGATGCGGCGCTGTTTGTCGGCTCGGGCAAGGCCGAAGAGCTGCGCTTGCTTGCGCAAATGCACGGTGCGCAAGAAGTTCTTTTCGATCAAGCCCTGAGCCCAGGACAGCAGCGCAATCTTGAGCGGGTGCTGGAGCTTCCGGTGAATGATCGGACGCTGCTGATTCTGGAGATATTCGCCCAGCGTGCACGCAGCCACGAGGGAAAACTTCAAGTAGAGCTTGCGCGCCTAAGATACCTGAGCACGCGCCTGGTTCGCCGTTGGTCTCACCTGGAACGCCAGACCGGCGGTGCCGGAGTGCGCGGAGGTCCAGGAGAGAAGCAGATCGAACTTGACCGGCGCATGATTGATGAGGCCATCAAGCGCACCAAGGAACGCCTCGTCAAGGTCAAGCGAACCCGCAACACGCAGCGGCGCCATCGCTCCCGCGCCGACGTCTTCAGTATTTCGCTCGTTGGCTATACCAATGCCGGGAAGTCCACGCTGTTCAATGCCTTGGTAAAGGCTCGCGTCTATGCCGCAGATCAGCTCTTCGCCACACTCGATACCACCACCAGGCAGCTCTATCTGGGCGACATTGGCAGGTCGGTCTCCCTATCCGATACAGTGGGCTTCATTCGAGACTTGCCGCATGGGCTGGTCGACGCATTCGAGGCGACCTTGCAGGAGGCAGTTGAAGCCGACTTGCTGCTACACGTGGTGGATGCTGCGCACCCGGGTTTTTTGGAGCAGATTGAGCAGGTTCAAAAGGTGCTGCAGGAAATTGGGGCGCAAGACATTCCGCAACTTTTGGTTTTCAACAAGCTTGATGACATTGCTCCGGCGCAGCGCCCCGTCAATCTGGTCGATACCTACGAGCTAGCCGGGCGCTCCATACCGCGTGTTTTTGTCAGCGCCTTGAAATCTCTTGGAATGGCAGAGCTTCGAGAGAAAATCAGTGCAATTGTGCTGGCTCCCTTTGCTACTGAGACAGAAACTTTGGTGAGCGATTGAATTTTCCATTTTCGGCACCAGTTTTGCAGCAGTCATCGAATTAACAGAAACCGAGAATTTTGCGCATGAATTCGTCTCCTTCGCCGCAGCGCGCGGCGCCTTGGTATTTGCGCCTGCTTGGCGTGTTCAATCTGAACGACCCGCGCTGGGGCAGGGGGGATGAGGAGGGCCGTGATGAGCCCACCTCGGAACAACGCCCTGACCAGCGCCCGAGTGGGCCCAAAGCGGGGGGGCAGCCGCCCGATCTCGATGAGCTGTGGCGTGATTTCAATCGCCGTCTCACAGGATTGTTCGCAGGCAAGCGTGGCGGTGGCCGTGGCGCAGGGGGAGGCAACTTTCAGCCCGACATGAAAAACGCCGGCATGGGCCTGGGTTTGATTGCGGGCATTGTGGTGCTCATCTGGCTTGGAACCGGCTTCTTCATCGTGCAGGAAGGCCAGCAGGCCGTCATTACGCAGTTTGGCAAATACAAGTCCACGGTGGGGGCCGGTTTCAACTGGCGGCTGCCGTATCCGATCCAGCGACACGAGCTGGTATTCGTGACGCAAATCCGCTCTGTAGACGTGGGCCGCGACACGGTCATCAAATCCACAGGCCTGCGCGAGTCGGCCATGCTGACCGAAGACGAAAACATCGTTGAGATCAAATTCGCGGTTCAGTACCGTTTGGGCGACGCGCGCGCCTGGCTGTTCGAAAGCCGCAATCCAGGCGATGCCGTGGTGCAAGCGGCAGAAACCGCAGTACGCGAAGTGGTTGGCAAGATGCGCATGGATTCTGCTTTGGCTGAAGAACGTGACCAGATTGCGCCGCGTGTGCGCGAATTGATGCAAATCATTCTTGATCGCTACAAGGTCGGCGTCGAAGTCGTGGCAATCAACTTGCAGCAGGGTGGCGTGCGACCGCCCGAGCAGGTGCAAGCCGCTTTTGACGACGTGCTAAAGGCCGGCCAGGAACGGGAGCGGGCAAAGAATGAAGCGCAGGCCTACGCCAACGACGTCATTCCACGCGCCGTAGGCGCGGCGTCGCGGTTGAAAGAAGAGGCCGACGGCTACAAGGCCCGCATTGTTGCCCAAGCCCAAGGCGATGCGCAGCGGTTCCAGGCCGTGTTTGCCGAGTACGAAAAAGCGCCGCAGGTCACCCGAGACCGCATGTACATCGAAACCATGCAGCAGGTGTACAGCAATGTCACCAAGGTGCTCGTGGATTCACGCAGCGGCTCGAACCTGTTGTACTTGCCGCTTGACAAAATTCTTGCAGGCGCGGGTGCGGGGGCGTCTACCGCTGAGTCGGCGCCCAGTGGAGTAAGCCCGAATGCGCCAACAACGAGCCCATCGAATTTGTCCGGTGATTCGCGGGTACGCGATCCCAATCGCTCGCGTGAGCGCGAGTCGCGCTAGGAGAGCAGAGTGAACAGGGTTGGTTTTATTGCATCTACCATTCTCGTGGCGCTGGCCTTGCTCAGCTCCATGATGTTCGTTGTCGATCAGCGCCAGTTCGGCGTGCTGTATGCCTTGGGCCAGATCAAAGAGGTGATCACCGAGCCTGGGCTGAACTTCAAGCTGCCACCGCCGTTTCAGAACGTCTCGTACATCGACAAGCGCCTTCTAACACTCGACAGCACCGATGCCGAGCCCATGCTCACCGCCGAAAAGCAGCGGGTAGTGATTGACTGGTACGTGCGCTGGCGGATCAGCGAGCCGTCGCAGTACATCCGCAACGTGGGGTTGGACGAAAACGCCGGAGCCATGCAGCTCAACCGCGTTGTGCGCAACTCGCTGCAGGAAGAAATCAACAAGCGCACGGTCAAGGAACTGCTTTCGCTCAAGCGCGAGGACCTGATGGCCGACGTCAAGCGCGAAGTGCTGGAATCGGTGCGCGGCGCCAAGCCGTGGGGTGTGGATGTGGTGGATGTGCGCATTACGCGCATCGACTACGTAGAAGCGATCACTGAGTCGGTCTATCGGCGCATGGAGGCCGAGCGCAAGCGGGTGGCTAACGAGCTGCGTTCCACCGGCGCGGCCGAAGGGGAAAAAATTCGTGCTGACGCTGACCGCCAGCGCGAGATCGCCCTTGCCAACGCCTACCGCGATGCCCAGAAGGTCAAGGGTGAGGGCGACGCGACTGCAGCCAAAATTTACGCCGATGCGTTTGGCAAGGACCCACAGTTTGCGCGTTTCTACCGCAGTCTCGAGGCCTACAAGGCCAGCATGAACAAGAAGGGCGACGTGGTCGTGGTGGATCCCGCGTCGTCAGATTTCTTCCGCTCCATGCGCTCGCCTGCGCCTGAGCCGGGCACGGGCCGCAAGTAAAACGCTGCATGCGTCGGCAGGCTTGTCCTGCTGCGCCATGCACCACTTGAGCGCGCGCACGGACGCACCCGGTAGAATCGCTGTTTTCTCTCTGCCTCTTCCCCCCTCCATGTCTGCTTGGGTCCTTCCGGATCACATTGCCGATGTGCTGCCTTCAGAGGCCAGACACATCGAAGAATTGCGTCGCAGCTTGCTCGACACCGCCAGAGGCTACGGCTATGAGTTGATCATGCCGCCGTTGCTGGAGCATCTCGATTCCCTGCTCACCGGCGCTGGCCAAGCGTTGGACCTTCAGACCTTCAAGCTGGTGGATCAAATGTCTGGCCGCATGCTGGGTTTGCGGGCTGACACCACGCAGCAGGCGGCGCGCATTGATGCCCATTTGCTTAACCGCCGCGGCGTGACGCGGCTGTGTTACTGCGGTCCGGTGCTGCGTACCTGGCCGGATCGCCCCCATGTCTCGCGCGAACCGCTGCAGTTCGGAGCAGAAACGTACGGGCACGCTGGCCGAGAGGCCGATTTGGAGAGCCTTGAGCTTGCGCTGGCCTGCCTGCGGGTGGCGCAGGTTCGGCCCGCCTGTGTGGACATGGGTGACATACGCATTGTCCGCAGCCTGTTGGAATCGGTTGCTCTGGACACCCTTGCCAAAAATGCCATTTATGCCGCCCTTGCGGCCAAGGACGCCAGCGAGCTGGCCTCGCTCTGCCGCGGGTTTCCAGCCGCTTCGCGTGAGGGCTTGCTTGCGCTCCTGCAGTTGTACGGAGACACCTCCGTGATTGGTGAGGCGCGGCGCGTCCTGCCAGCGATGCCGGCCATCGGTGCGGCGCTTGACGATTTGCAGTGGCTTGCCAGCCGGATACCCGATACGCGTGTGGGATTCGATCTGGCCGATCTGCGCGGCTACGGGTACTACAGTGGCGTGCACTTTGCCATTTATGCGCACGCTGCGAGCGATGCGGTGGCCAAGGGCGGCCGCTACGACGCGGTGGGCGCGGCGTTTGGCCGCAAACGCCCGGCAGTGGGCTTTGGCATGGACCTCAAGCAACTGGTGGGCATTGTTCCCGCGCGCGGCCTGCGGGGTGCCATCCGCGCGCCATGGGGTGACGCGGCCGACGTGCGGTCGGCCATTGCGGCGCTGCGCGCAAGTGGTGAGACCGTGGTCTGCGTGTTGCCGGGGCAAGAGAGTGAAGTGGATGAATTTCGCTGCGACAGGGAACTGGCGTGCATTGGCGGCGAATGGGTGGCTCGTGCCCTCTGATGCCTTGTGTGATTTCTGAACCGGATTCGAGATGAACAGTACCAAAGGGCGGAACGTTGTCGTCGTGGGCACCCAGTGGGGCGACGAGGGCAAGGGCAAGCTGGTCGATTGGCTAACGGAAAGCGCCCAGGGCGTGGTGCGTTTTCAGGGTGGGCACAATGCAGGCCATACGCTGGTGATCAATGGCGTCAAGACGGCCCTGAACCTGATTCCAAGCGGCATCATGCGTCCGGGCATCAAGTGTTACATCGGCAACGGCGTGGTGCTGTCCACCGAGCAGTTGTTCAAGGAAATTGATCGCCTTGAGGCGATCGGCGTCGAAGTGCGTTCGCGCCTGCGCGTCAGTGAAGCCTGCCCCTTGATCCTGCCGTTCCACGCTGCGCTCGATGCCGCGCGCGAGACCGGCCGCGAAACGGCAGGCAGCGAGCGCATTGGCACCACGGGCAAGGGCATTGGTCCGGCCTATGAAGACAAGATTGCACGGCGTGCGCTGCGGGTGCAAGACCTCAAGCACCCAGAGCGCTTTGCCGAAAAGCTGCGGGTTTTGCTGGATCTGCACAACCACATTCTTACTACCTATCTGAATGCCCCGGCGATTGATTTCGACACGGTGTATGCCAGCGCCATGCACGACGCGGAGAAGCTCAAGCCGATGATGGCCGACGTTTCCCGCGAACTCAATGACGCGCACCAGGCCGGTGCCAACTTGCTGTTTGAGGGCGCGCAAGGTACCTTGCTTGACATCGATCACGGCACCTATCCCTATGTGACGTCCAGCAATTGCGTGGCTGGCAATGCCGCAGCCGGCTCGGGCGTGGGGCCGGGCATGCTGCACTACATCCTGGGCATCACCAAGGCCTATTGCACGCGCGTGGGCGGCGGTCCCTTTCCCACCGAACTGGACTGGGAAAAGCCTGGCACACCGGGCTACCACATGTCCACCGTGGGTGCGGAAAAAGGCGTGGTCACAGGGCGCAGCCGCCGCTGCGGCTGGTTTGACGCGGCTTTGCTCAAGCGCAGCGCCCAGGTCAACGGTCTCACTGGCCTGTGCATCACCAAGCTCGACGTGCTCGATGGCCTGGAAGAACTTCTCCTGTGCACTGGCTACGAGCTTGACGGGGCCCACACCGACATTCTTCCCATGGGCGCGGATGACATTTCCCGCTGCAAGCCGGTGTACGAGCGGCTGGAGGGCTGGACGCAGTCGACGGTGGGCGTGACACGCTATGAGGATTTGCCGCCTGCTGCACGCCTTTATTTGCAGCGCATCGAACATGTCACGGGCGTCCCGGTGGCGATCATCTCTACCAGCCCCGATCGCGATCACACGATCATGATGCAACACCCTTTTTTGCCAAGCTAAATAGGCTACCAGCGCAGACCATTATTGGTTTGAAAGCTATTGAATCAGGAGCAAACCTATGTTGACAGAAGACGGCAAGCATCTCTACGTCAGTTATGACGAGTACCACAACCTGATTGAAAAACTGGCGCTGCGCGTGCACCAGTCGGGCTGGCAGTTTGACACCATCCTGTGCCTGGCGCGCGGTGGCTTGCGCCCCGGCGATATTCTCAGCCGCATTTTCGACAAGCCCCTGGCCATCATGTCGACCAGTTCCTACCGCGCCGAGGCGGGAACGGTGCAGGGACACCTCGACATCGCGCGCTTCATCACCACGCCCAAGGGCGAGATCGCCGGCCGTGTGCTGCTGGTGGACGATCTGGCTGACACCGGCCACACCTTGAACGCCGTGATCAGCATGCTCAAGACCAATTACGCTCCCATCACCGAGCTGCGCAGCGCCGTGATCTGGACCAAGGCCTTGTCGACGTTCGAGGCCGATTACTCGGTGGAGTTTTTGCCCACCAACCCCTGGATTCACCAGCCGTTCGAGACCTACGACAGCCTCAGTCCGGACAAGCTGCTGGAGAAGTGGCGGGTCTGATTCCATTTCTAAAGCAAACGATTGCTTTGTCGGCTTCGCTTGTCGTACGCCTGTACTGTCGGCGCTTCGCCTTCGCGTACGTGGTTGATTGAGAAACCGAATGAGGCTTCAGACCACCATGTAGCGTCCCGGGCGGTGATTCATGGCCAGCACCAGGTTGAGCGCAACGGCACCCACCACCGAATACGCCACACGAGACGGTTCCACGCTCCATAGCGCGAGCAGCACGATGGCGCAATCGAGCCCCATTTGAATCTTGCCGGCGCGCCATCCGTGCCGGTCTTGCAGGTACAGCGCCAGAATGCCGACACCGCCCAGGCTGCAGCGGTGCCGAAACAGTGCAAGAAAACCGGTGCCTGTGATCAGGCCGCCCGCGATGGCCGCGTACAGTGGCTGCAGATCGGCAAAGTGCAGAAACTGCGGCTGCAACTCGGTCAGCAGCGACAGCAGCGCCACGGCGATGAAGGTTTTGAGCGTGAACGCCTTGCCAAATTTGCGCAGCGCGAGCCAATAAAAGGGCAGGTTGATCACAAAGAACACCTTGCCAAAGCCCCAGCCTGCGGCGTAGTGCAGCAGGAACGCAAGCCCCGCCGTGCCCCCCGTGAGCAGCCCGGCGCTGGTGAACAGTGCGACGCCGACGGAGATCAGCGCAACCCCGGTGAAGATCGCGATGGCATCTTCCACCAGACTGTGGGGCACCGCAGCGGGCAGGCCCGGTGGGGAAGAAGGAGTTCCGGGCATGGACAGGGAGGACGCCCGGAGTGCGGGCTATAGTCAGCAAACGATGAATGCTTCCAATTTTATAGCTGCATACGCAATTGGAATAAGCGCTGGAGGCATATTTTATTAGATATTTCGCTCGCACAGCTATGATGAAGTGCCTATGCAGCTACGCCAACCTGTTCACACCCTGCCCGAGCGCCTCGCGCGCCTGATCTGGGGCTGGGCGCTGGCCTGGTGGCGGATCGTCTACCTGGGCGCCGTGGTGTTGGTGCTGGGGCTTTCGCCGTCGAGCTACGGCCGGCTGGGGCGGGGCCTGATGGCGCGGCGCATTTACCTGGAAACCACTCCCATTCTGATCGGCTTCACGGTGCTCGCTGCGTTGCTCAGTTTGGTCATTACCCGCATCGTGGTGGTGACTGCGCTCAGTTACGGCCTCTCGCGCTACGCGCTGGAGATGGTGATTCGCGTGCTGGTGCTGGAGCTGATACCCCTGACCGCCGCCATGTTTGTTGCCATGCGTTGCGCCATCCCCAGCGGCTCGCAGCTTGCCAGCTTGCGTTTGAGCGGGCGGCTGGCCGCGCTGGAGCGCGTAGGCGCCGACCCGGTGCGCATGGAACTGCTGCCGCGTGTGGTGGCTGCCGCCTTCGCCAGCGTGACGCTGGCAGCCCTGTCGTGTGTGGTGGCATTGGCCATGTCCTATTTGAGTGTGTTTGGCTTCAACACCGCTGGACTTGCCAGCTTTACGCGCATGTTCGGCCACGTTTTTTCGCCCGAAGTGACGCTGGTGTTTGCTCTCAAGACGCTTTTTTTCAGCCTGGCCATCGCCGTCATCCCGATGACCGCTGGGCTCTACGATTTGGACAAGAGCGAGCGCCGCTCAGAATTGGGCGGGTTGGCCCGCATGTTTGCCGTTTTGCTGCTGATCGAGATGATCTCTCTCGTTGGTAATTACTACTGAGTCTTTGGGTTCTTCCTCTTCGGCCTTTATTGCATGACCTCTCCATCCCCGCCCGAACCGATGGCCGCCGAGTTGGGCGACGCCGAGCTCATCCGTCCCGTGGCGCACCTGCGGCTCAAGGCGTTTGCGCTGCTGTTCTTCACGCTCTTGCTGGTGGTCGGCTCGGCGCTGTACCTGATGGTGGCGCGGGGAGCATTTGAACCCACCCAGCGCCTGGTGCTGATTGCCGACGATTCCGAGGGCGTCGTGGTGGGAATGGACATGACCTTCTCGGGTTTTCCGATTGGCCGGGTGCGCCGGATCGAGCTGGGCGGCGATGGCACCGCGCGCATCCTCATCGACGTGCCCCAGAAAGATGCGCACTGGCTGCGCGTTTCCAGCGTTTTCACCCTGGTGCGCGGCATTGTCGGTGGAACCGGCATCCGGGCCTATACCGGCATGCTTGAGGATGCACCGCTCCCCGATGGTGCCGAGCGCCCTGTGCTGCGCGGCGACGCCACGGCCGAGATTCCTCAACTGATGTCATCGGCCCGCGAACTGCTCGGCAACCTCAATGCGCTGACTGCCGCAGATTCGGCGCTGGGCACCAGCCTGGGCAACGTGGCCACGTTGACCCAACGCCTGCAGGGGCCGGGCGGTGCGCTGGGCATGTTGCTGGGCAGCGAAACCGACGCGAAGAAGATTGTGCAGACACTGGATCGAACCAATGCGCTGCTGGCGCGCATTGACCGTATGGCAGCGCGCGCCGACGAACAGGTGTTTGGCGCGCAGGGCGTGATGCCCGAGGCGCGTGCCACCGTGGTCGAACTGCGCAAACTTTTGGCCGATGCCCGTGCCAGTCTGACCAAGGTGGACGCAGTATTGGTGCAAGCGCAAGCGGTCGGCGCCAACGTGGCCGAGGGCACGGCCGATCTGGACGCGCTGCGCGCCGACGTCGAAGCGAGTCTGCGCAAGGTCGATGGTTTGGTCAACGAGATCAACCGTCGCTGGCCGTTTGCGCGCGACAAGGAGATCGTTCTCCCATGAGCACTACCTGGTTTTCGCCGCGTACTTTGCGCGCCGCGCTGTTGGCATGCCTGGCAGCGCTGGCCGCCTGTGCCGGCAAGCCTCCAGCGCCCGACTGGCAACTGAACGCCCACGGTGCGTCCGAGCGGGCGGTCCAGGCGTATTTCGAAGGCCGGCAGCGCGTAGAGCGTGCCGAGTTTGCGCGGGCGCGCAGCGAGATCGCCCGCACTGGCGATGCGGCCCAGCTGGCGCGCCTGGAGCTGCTGCGCTGCGCTGCGCAAGTGGCCAGCCTGGATTTGGCGCCCTGCGCGCGTTTTGATGCCTTGGCGCAAGATGCGACGCCCGCCGAGCGTGCCTACGCGCGCTATCTGGCAGCTCGTGCCGGGCCTGCCGATATCGCCTTGCTGCCGCAGGCGCAGCGGGCAGCGGCTAGCGCGGCGCCGGAGCAGGCGGCAGCGGTCATTGCCGCTCAAGCCGATCCCCTCGCGCAACTGGTGGCCGCAGGAGCACGCTTTGCGCTGGGCCAGGCGTCGCCCCAACTGGTGCAGCTTGCCGTGGACACCGCGTCGCACCAGGGCTGGCGCCGTCCACTGCTGGCGTGGCTAGGGGTCCAGGAAAAACTGGCCGAGGGCAGGGGGGACGAGGAGGAAGCAGCGCGCTTGCGCCGGCGCATGGCCATCGTGCATCAGGAAACCGCGCGTGACTGAGCCGAGCAAGTCCCTGGCTGACGTGCTGTGCAGTGCCTGTGTTTATTCCAAGGCCGCCGCTGCCAGCGCCCTGTCGAGGCTATCGGGCAGGTTGGACAGGGCATCGGCCGACTGCGCCGTGATGTCGGGCAGCAATTGTGTCACTGACGCCACCAGTGCGAGCGCCACGGTGGCGGCAAACGCTGCAAGCGAGTGCCTGGCGGTGCGGTGCGTGCAATGGCGTTTCATGGTGAACCTCCATAGGGAGTGGTGCGGTATGGCCGGAGAACACCGGTTGGAGTTGATTTCAACGCTATTTCGACGCGCTGTCTGTCAGACGCAAGCGCAACCTGGCGTTGCAAGCCCGTGCTTTGAGCCGAAGCCCTGCGGGGTGGACGCTTGAGCGCAGCGTTGAAGACTGCTTTGGCGCAGGTCTGGGTCGCCGAGGCGGTGCAACTTATTGAGCAGAACGGCCCGCTGGACGACGCGCAGGCGTTGGTGCGGGCGCACCGCAGCGGTCTTTCCATGCGCGAACAGCTGCGTGAGCGCGCCTGGCTGCTGGGCGAGCGCCTGGGCCTGGCAGCGCAGCTGGCGCGCTGGTGGGGTGCCGCCTGGCTGCTGGTGCTGCTTGCGGCGGCGGCGGTGCTGGCCCTGGCCAATGGCCTGCTGTTTGCCGTGCTTGCCGACGGGCGTTCGATCAACGCGGCCAGCGCATTCGTCTCGGCGCTGGGTTTGCACGCCCTCACCATGCTGTTCTGGCTGGCCTCCCTGCTGCTAGCTCGCGGCGGCGGGTCCCAGGCCGGCGGGGCGCTTTCCTTGGGCCGCTTCCTGGCCACGCTGGTCTTGCGCCTGCCATTGTGGCGCGGGCCGCAGGCCGCGCCGATGCTGCAGGCCGGCACGCGGCTGGTGGCGCGGGAACGGCTTGCCCCCTGGGTATTCGGTTTGGGGAGCCATCTGATCTGGACGCTGGGCTTTGTGTTCATGCTGGTGGGCTTGTTGTTTGGCTTTGCCTTTCGTGAATACCAGCTGACCTGGGAGACCACCATCCTCAGTCCGCAGTGGTTTGCGGCGTTTGCGCGTACCACGGGTGCGCTGCCAGGCGCACTCGGTGTGCCGGTGCCGGGCCTGGACGTGGGCGCCGGGCAGCTTGCGGGTGCCTGGCCGGCGCGCGACGCCGCGTGGTGGCTTCTGGCCTGTGTGGCGCTGTACGGCCTGCTGCCGCGAGCGCTTTGTGCCTTGTGGTGTGCTTGGGTCGTCCGCCGTGCGTTGCAGCGCATCGACATTGATCTTTCAGACCCCTATTACCAGCAACTGCTGGCCCGACTGCAGGCGCTGGAGCCGGCGCAGGTGACCGACGCGGAGCAACCCGGTGCCGCTCGTGTGCGGGCCCGCAGCGCGGCAAGTGGCGCGTTCACGCAGGCACGCGCCCTGGTGGGCTTCGAACTCGGCGGCGATCTGCCCTGGCCACCCCCAGGCCTGGGATCGGACGCAGACTACACCGTCCGCATTGCCGGCAGCATTGATGAGCGGGCCCAGGCGCAGGAGCGGCTGGCGGCTCTGATGCCCCGCTCGCTGCTGGTAGCGTGTGATGCGGCGGCGTCGCCGGACCGCGGTACAGCCCGGTTTTTGAGCGAGGCTGCAGCGTCGGCACAGCGCTGCGCACTGCTGTTGTATGCTGCCCCTGGGGACGATGGTGATGGCGCGCCCATGCCAGGCGGCACCCGGATCTGGCGCGAATGGATGCAGGGCGCCGGGTTGGCCGATTGGGCCTTTTTCGAGCGCTCCGCCGAGGCCTCCGCCTGGTTGCAGGAGCAGGCATGACACAGCCTATTGCGATTGCCGTGGTCGGCCATACCAATGTCGGCAAAACCTCGCTGCTGCGCACGCTTACGCGCCAGGGAAGCTTTGGCGAGGTGTCGGCGCGGCCCGGCACCACGCGGCATGTCGAGCGCATCGACTTGCGCATTGACGGGCAGGCGGCGGTGCGCTTTTTCGATACGCCGGGCCTCGAAGACGCCGTCGCCCTGCAGCACTACCTGCGCAGTCTTCCCGGTGAATTCGCCAATCCGGTGGAACGCGTACGCAACTTTCTGGCTGGACCCGAGGCGCACGCCGCCTACGAGCAGGAAGCCAAGGTGTTGCGGACGATGCTCGAAGTTGATGCGGCGGTGTACGTCATCGATTGCCGCCAGGACGTACTGCCCAAGTACCGCAGCGAGATCGAGCTCCTGTGTGCCTGCGCACGCCCGGTCATGCCGGTGCTGAACTTCATTGCGGCTTCTGCCGAGCGCGCCGACGCGTGGCGTGCGCTGTTGGCAGGCTTCAATCTGCACGTGTGGATGCAGTTCGACGCCGTGGCGCCCTTTGTCGGCGCCGAGCGGCAGCTGTTCCAGGATTTGTGTGTTCTGCTGCGCGCGCGCCAGGCCGAGTTGCAGGCTGTGGTGGCCGAGCTGGAACGCCAGGGCGCGGCGCGCCGCGCGGCAGCGGCCACGCTGGTGGCGCGACTCTTGGTGCATGCCGCTGCCCTGCGCCATCCGGTACCGCGCGAGGCGCTGGCGAGCCCTGGCGGGCGGGAGCAGGCGCTGGCTCAGTTCCGCGATCAACTGGCTGAGGCCACGCAGAAGTGTGTGCAGGCCGTGCTCGGCGTGTACGGATTTCGCAGCGACGAGGCCGACGTGGCGCTGCAGCCCTGGACCAGCGGGCGTTGGCAGGCCGATCTGTTCCACCCCCAAACGCTGCAGGACGCAGGGCGCAAACTGGGCACGGGCGCAGCGGTGGGAGCGGCCGTGGGTGCTGTGGCCGATGTGGCCTTGGCCGGTCTCTCGCTGGGCGCGGCCACGGCGCTGGGCGCTGCGGTGGGCGGCGTGGCCAGCCAGGGATGGAGCCAGGTGCCGCGCAAGCTGATGCACAGGCTTCAGGGGGCAGAAGAACTCAGCGTCGAAGACGCGGTGCTGTTGGCGCTGGCCGACAGCCTGGTGCGATTGATCGCCGCGCTGGAGCGGCGCGGCCATGCCGCCACGCAGCGCTTGCAGATCGGAGCCGAGGCCGCCGAAGCAGGGCCACTGCAGGAGTTGGTGCGCGCCTTGTCGGCCGCGCGCGGCTTTGCGCCCGACGGATCGGTCTCTCTGCTCGCTGCCAGCCCCGATGCGCGGCGCGAGGCATTGAGCGGACGTGTAGCCGCTTTCCTGCTGCGTTCTCTGTCTGAAGCCTAGGGCCTGCTAACACAAGGGGATCGCGTTGTCTCGCAAAGGGGCTGTATGCAAGGCGCACGTGCGCCGCAAGGCTGGTGCCTTGCAAACGCCGCAGACGGCCTCTTTGCGAGACAACCCGAAGGGAAGGCCATCAGAGCCCGCCCCTGGGCGTTGCGCTCCTTGAGCGTGCGCACGCACGCACGGCGTCGCGCGCCTTGATGGGCAGGCTCTGATGAGCTTCGCGACCCCTTGCATAGTGTTGACAGGCCCTAGTTTCGCGCGCCGCAGGTCTGCGCACGTTCGCGGGAGGCTTCGCGCAGGCCTGGGTTGGCCGACTGCAGCGGCCAGCCCGCCAGGTGCTGCTGGGCGATGTCGCTCAGCGCAGTGATCCAGGCCGGGCTGTCGTTGAGGCATTCGATGTAGTGGAACTGTTCGCCACCGGCGCGCAGAAAGGCCTCGCGCGCTTCCTGGTTGATTTCTTCCAGGGTTTCCAGGCAGTCGCTGGTAAAACCGGGGCAGATCACGTCCACACGCCGCACGCCGGCGCGGGCCAGTTCGATCAGCGTGGGTTCGGTGTAGGGCTGCAGCCACTTGGCCTTGCCAAAGCGCGACTGGAAGGTGACGCGCATTTGCGTGTCGTTCAGGCCCAGGCGCTCGCCGAGCAGGCGCGCGGTTTTGCGTGCTTCGCAGTGGTAAGGGTCGCCCAGGTGCAGCGTGCGCTCGGGCACGCCGTGAAAGCTCATCACCAGTTGCTCGCCCTGGCCGTGCTGCTGCCAGTGGGCCAGCACCTTTTTCGCCAGAGCGTCGATGTAGCCGGGGTGGTCGTGGTAGTGGTTGACAAAGCGCAGCTCGGGGATGGCGCGGGTGCGCGCCGCCCAGGTGTAGACCGCGTCGAACACGCTGGCCGTGGTGGTGGCGGAATACTGGGGGTACAGCGGCAGGATCAGGATGCGCGTGGCGCCCTCCAGTTTGAGGGTGTCGAGCTGGCTGGCAATCGACGGGTTGCCGTAGCGCATGGCGTGGCGCACCAGCACCGGGGCACCGGCTTCGCCCAGCCAGCCGAGCAGCAGCTTGGCCTGCTTTTCGGTCCACACCGCCAGCGGCGAGCCTTCTGGCGTCCAGATACTGCGGTACTTGGCCGCCGACTTGGCCGGCCGTGTGCGCAGAATGACGCCGTGCAGGATCAGCCACCACAGGGGTTGGGGGATCTCCACCACGCGGTGGTCGGCCAGGAACTGGCCCAGGTAGCGCCGCAATGCTGCGGGCGTCGGTGCGTCGGGCGTGCCCAGGTTGCACAAGAGGACGGCGGTGCGCGTCGGCGCGCCATGGGCGTATGCGGGTTCTGGGGGAAAAAAAGACATGCGCGATTGTCGGGCAAGCAGCAGCGCTGCGCTGCGCGGGCCGGACGGCGTTGTCAGTCGGCGCCGCGCACCAGGCGCACCGGCAGCTTGCTGGTGCGCGGCACGTCGCTGCGGGTGTCTGCGTTGTCCATATCCACGGCCCAGCCTTCCAGGGCTGCCAGTCGGTGGCCCGAGGTTCGGCCGCTGGCGATATTGTTGTAGTTGTAGGGGTTGAGGGAAAGTTGGCGCACGGTGGCGGTGCCGGACCAGTGCAGGCCGCCAGGGGCGGCTGGAAACAGTCTGGCATCGATGCCCGGTGGCGTTGCCTGCTTGTCAACCAGACGGCGCAGTTCCAGCGTACGCGGCAGTCGCCACGGCACGCCTTCGGCGGCGCCGCGCGCCTTGGCGCGGGCACTGGCTTCGGCGCGGGTGAGCAGCAGGGGCGTGCCGGCGCAGGTCTTGCCATTCCATTGCATACCCTCGACACAGCGTGCCCACAGCGTGCGGGCGCGCGCGTCAAGCACGGCTTGTCCGTCTTCGGTTGGCGCAAACGCGGCGCCATCGGAAGCAGCGAGAGGCTCGGCCGCCTGGGCGACCGGCAGGGCCGCAGCGGCGAGCAGCAGCGCGGCAAGGCCTGGAGCGAACGTCATCGAATGCACCTCCCTGAAACGGCGGTGGCGCCGCAACGAAGCGCCGGTCAGCGCGGTGCCTGCTGGTTCTCCCAGCGTGATTTGCAGGCCACGCAGTGCTGGGTTTGTGGTTCGATTTTCAGGCGCTCAAAGGGAATCGTGCAACCGCACTCCCCGCATTCGCCGTAGCTGCCTTCGTCCATGCGTTTGAGCGCGTTGTCGATGCGTGCAATGTCGGTCGCGTCAATGTCGGTCAGGGCCTGATCGACTTCGCGTGCCACATTGCGTTGCAGCACAGCGCCCTCGTCCTGGGTGGGCGGGATCAGGTTCTCGCGGTTTTGCTCCATTTGCACCAGCAACTCGGCGCGGCGCGCCAGCAGCAGCGCGCGCAATTCGTTCATTTGGGTGGTGTTCAATTTTTCGCTCATGGGGTTCTCCTGGAAGCGTGGGCGCCCGGTGGCGCGCAACACTTCCAGAATAGCCCTTATGTTCGGCCTGTGGATACGATGGGATCAAGCCGAGCGCATACGCACCGTCCGCAGAGCCTGAAATATCCAGAAAAAATTGCGGTTAGCGCAATACCTATAAGCGAATGCAGCTATTGATTGAATAGCGCCCTGCCTTGCAAGGGTTTAGAACTGCATGCTCAGCCCGAGCTTGAACGAACGCCCCATGCCCGGCACGCTGATGCCCCATGGCACGGCTGTACCGCCCATGGTGGCACCCTGTCCAACATACGCGCCGCCCTGGGGATGCGCGTAGTAGCGATCAAGCAGGTTGTCTATGCCCAGGTCAAGCCGCCAGTTCTGCCATTGGTAGCTGCTGCGCAGGTTCAGCAGGCCATAGCCAGTGGTGGCCAGTTCGTTGCGTTCGGCAGAAACGCGTGTCTTGGCCGCCACCAGCAGCACTTCCGCGGTGCTGCTCCAGGCGCCACTTTGCTGCGTAAGCGCCAGGCGCGCATGGAGCGGCATGGTGTTGTAGAGGCCGTCGCCGGTGTCCCGGTTGCGCGCCCAGGTCTGGCTGAGTGCGCCGTCCAGCCGCAGGGCACCGAGCCAATCGTTCTTGCCCAGGTCCATGAAGCCCGAGATGTCAAAGCCCCAGAGCCGAGCGTCGGCGTTGGCAAAGCGCAGGTAGACGAATTTCTGCTGCGCCGCGACGTTGGCGGCGTTGCAGGCGCTCATCATGCCGCTGCCCCCGCTGCAGCGCTTGGCGTCGATGTAGTTGTGCACCTGGCTGATCCAGGGCGTCAGGCGCAGGCCCCAGCGCTGGCCGGATGCGTCGTGCCAGTCGGCCGTGGCGCTCAGCGTGTGAGCGGCTTCGGGCAGCAGATCGGGGTTGCCGACGTAGCCGTTGCCGTCGCCCGCCAGGTTGACCATGCGCATGGCCATCCCGCCGGTGGACCAGGCGAAGCGCTCGTACAGGTTGGGGGAGCGGGTCTTGCGGGAAAAGCCGAACTCGTAGCTGCTGCTCTCATTGGGCGTGTAGCGGGCCAGGGCGCTGAGGTCGAGGTTGTGGTCGCTGCGGCTGCGGTCTTTGGCGTTGAACGCGGCCGCCTCGGCGCCGTAGCTGGCGTTGTAGCCCTGCACCTCGCCGCTGTTGCTGCGCACCTGGCTGCTGCGCAGGCCGATCTGGCCGACCCAGGCGGGGCTCCAGCGTGTTTCCCATTCACCGTAGACGTCGAAGCGGTCGCGCTGGCCATCGGCGATGTTGCGGAAGATGTCGGGCGCCATGCCGCCGCCGGATGGCATCCACCAGTCGTCCAACCGGTAGTGCAGGGCCTCGGCGCCTGCGCGCAGCGTGCTCTGATCCGACAGGGCGATGTCGCCCGAGAGCTTGGCTCCGCTGGTGCTGCCGCGCGTGTCCATGGGCATGCCGGTGGCCTTGCCGCCTCCGTACAGGTACTGTTTGTCAGGGCCAAAATCCATGGCGTGGCGCGTTTGCTCATGCCAGGCGCGTGCCTGCAAGTCGCCCCAGGCAAAGCTGCGCTGGTAGCGCAGGTTCAGGTGGGTGCTGTCGTTGCGCGTCATGTCCATGCGCTGGTTGGGGAAGTTCTGGTAGGGCACATCCTGCATGCCGACTTCAAGGCCCAGCAGGCTGTCGTCGCCACGAAAGGCCAGCGAGAGCGACTGGTTGCGTGCCCGGTAGCTGCTGGAGCCCACTTCGTCGCCGGCCAGGATGCGATCGGGCTTGTCGGCGCCGGCCGGGCCGGCGGCTTTGAAGGCGCGCGCGGCGTGGAAATTGCCGGACTGCGCGGTGGAACCGTCGTAGCGCAGGCTGAATTGATCGGTGGCATAGGTGGCGCTGGCGTGGCCGCCCAGGCCCTTGCCGTTGCTGCGCGCCCAGGCGCCGACTTCTCCTCGGGTGATGGGGCCCTGGCCTGGCGCAGCAAATACCAGCGGCGCCGTCTCCATCAGGATGCTGGCGCCAATGCTGTCGCCGCCCACGCTTACCGGCGCGGTGCCGGTGAACACGCGCACCGCAGACACCCGCGAAGGATCGACATACGACAGCGGCGGGTTCATGTGGTTGCCGCAGGAGGACACGAGGTCCATGCCATCGAGCTGAATGCGCAGGCGGTCGTCCGTCATGCCGTGGACGCTGGGCAGGCTGGAGACGCCGCCCGCGCCTTGCAGGCTAATACCGGGAATGCCCTGCAGCAGTGCGGCGGTGTCTGCGCCGGCAGCGCGGCGCTCGGCCAGCGTTTCGGCTGTGGGTTGCAGGGGCCGCGCGGCGGGTGTGGGTGCATGCACCGTCACGGTGGGCAGGGCCGACTCTTGTGCCAGAGCCGACAAGGGCAGGGCAGCGAGCAGGGCGCACAGCGGTGCAAGGCGGTGCGCAGGGAGCGACGCAGAGTTGCGCCGGAGGGTGGATCGGGTCATGAGAAGGTTCCAACAGATAAGTGGGAGGCAGGCGCAGCTGCGCCTAGCAGAGGGCGCGAAGCAAGGCGCGCCGACGAGCAGTCGCGCTAGCGCCTGCAGAAGGTCAACAAGGGAAAATTCAGGCGGCCTGAGGCGGCGCCTGTGCCGGCGGCCTGACGCCGCGCTCACGCTCGGCGGGCGCCGCTGCGCGGTACCAGCGGGGCGCCGCACCCGCCAACCTGGACGCAGGCTCGGCCTGCCGGAATACGCTGCTGGGCACGGTGCCAGCGCCCGCCAGAGCGCACACCGGGCAGCCCGCAGCCGCCATGCCGCCCATCGGGTCCGTAGAGCTGCTGGAATCTGACGTGCCCAGGTTTTGGGCACTACAGACCTCGCCCCATTGCAGCCAGGCGCTGGACTGTTGTGCCAGATGCCGGTGGCTGAGCTGTACCATCCACAGCTGCGCCAACACCGCCAGCAAAGCAAGCAGGCAGGCGGCACGGGAGGGGCGCAAAAGAGAACGGTGCACAGTCACGGGACGGTATTGTGCTGGGACAGGCGCCGCTTTCGGGTGCTGCCCGCGGCTCTTGCTGCAGCCCTTGCGCTGTGTCAAGGTGTACTGCACGCAGGCCGCCATTCGGCGCGGGAAAGGGCTGCGGTATTCTGGTGGGCGAACCGCTATTGCCCATCGCCCGCTTTATCCTCTTCGCCTGTGCCTCTTGATCTTTCCCAAATCCGCGCTGTCAGTCTGGACCTGGACGACACGCTCTGGCCGGTGTGGCCGACCATTGCACGCGCCGAAACTGCTTTGCAGGATTGGCTGCACCAGCACGCACCGGCCACGCAGATGCTGTGCGCCCAGCCGGATGCACGGCTGGCGCTCCGCGCGCAGGCAGCGCGGTCCCTGCCGGGCAGCGCGCACGACATGAGCGCGCTGCGCCAGGAGGCCATCCGCCTGGCGCTGCTGCAGGCGGGGGACGACCCGCAACTGGCCAGCGCCGCGTTTGAAGTTTTTCTGGCCGAACGCCAGCGCGTGGAGTTGTTTGAGGACGCCTTGCCAGCGCTTGAATTCCTGAGCCGCCGGTATCCGCTGGTGGCACTCTCGAACGGCAACGCCGATGTCTCGCGCATCGGCCTGCAGCACTTCTTTGCCGCCAGCGTCGGCGCGCACGAAGTGGGCTGCGCCAAACCCGATGCCCGCATGTTCCAGCGCGCTGCCGATCGGGTGGACGTAGCCGCCAGCCAGGTACTGCATATTGGCGACGATGCGCTCCACGATGGCGTCGGCGCGCTCGCTGCCGGCATGCAGATGGCGTGGCTCAACCGCGCCGCCAAACCCTGGGAGCATGCACCCTGGGAACCCCACCTGACCGTGGCCGGGCTGGATGCCTTGTGCATTCACCTTGCTGACGCATGACTTTTTGAAAGCCCCAACCGTGTCTCTCACCATCTACGGCATTGCCGCCTCCCGCGCCGTGCGCCCGCTTTGGGCAGCCACCGAGCTCGGGCTCCACTTTGCCCATGTGCCGCTGCGCTACCAGGAAGGCGCCACGCGCGCGCCCGATTTTCTTGCGCTCAACCCCAATGGCCACATTCCCGTGCTGATCGATGAGCGGCCCGAGGGCCAGGTGGTTCTTTGGGAGAGCATGGCCTGCACGCTGTACCTGGCGCGCTACTACGGGCGGGCCGACGGCGTCGACATCAGCCCCGCTACGCCGCAGGAGGATGCGCAGGCGCTGCGCTGGAGCTTCTGGACCGTGACCGAGCTGGAGAAAGATGCTCTGACCGTCCTGATGCACCGGCGCGTGATGCCTGAGGCGCAGCGCAAGGGCGATCTGGCAGACGCTGCAGAAAAGCGTCTCAAGCAGCCGCTTGCGGTGCTGGAATCCGAGTTGCTGGCGCAGCAAGCACGGGGCTGCGACTGGCTGGCAGGCCCGCGTTTCACCGTGGCCGACTTGTGTGTTGCCAGCGTCCTGGCATGGGCGCTACCGGCGCGTGCATTGCTGGCGCAGCACCCGGTGGGTAGCGCGTGGCTGGAGCGGTGCCTGGCGCGCCCCGCGCAGCAAGCCATGCGTGCATTGGCGCGCAAGGGCTGAATAGGCTTCCGTGTACTGACGAAATGCTATTAAATAAATAGCTTCTAGCGCTTATAGAATAAGCGCTGGAGGCTGATTTTGTATAAAAATTGCGCCTGCAACCGGGCTCAGCGCAGCACCAGCACCGGAATGTGCGAATGCGTCAGCACGTGCTGCGTCTCGCTGCCCAGCAGCAGGCGCTTGAAGCCTTTGCGGCCGTGCGAGGCCATCACGATAAGGTCGCACTTGTGCTTCTTGGCGGCGGCGATCAACGCCTCGGCCACCAAGTCTGACTTGGCTACCAGCGCCCTTACGGTCACGCCCTGCGCGCTGCCTTCGAGCTTGACGGCATCGACCAAGCCCTGTGCTGAAGCGGTCCATTGCGCCTCAATCTGTTTGATGTCCTTGGCATCGACAGGCAACGCACCTTCCATATAGCTGCGCGGGTAGCGCGGAACCACTTTGAGCGCCACCAGGCTTGCCCCCGTCAACGCCGCGAGCGAGATCGCGCTCTTTACGGCTTTGTCGGAAAGTTCAGAGCCATCGGTGGCAACGAGGATGCGCTTGTACATGGTGAGCCTTTGCTGTTCGGTGGAGAGACACAGGGAGCAGCGTAGGGGCGTATGCCCCTGGGCAAATTGAGCAATGTCAATTCCATGCAAGCGGCGTGGGTTAAGCTTGCGCCATGTCAACAAATGTTCCAGGGCCAGTGCCTGGCGGGCTTGCGGCGCCGACCCAGGACGCGTCCGTAGTGCCTAGCGCAAGCGGCGATGCGCTGCTGGATGATCCGGCGGAGTGGCCGGCCTTTGGCCGGAAGGTGGACGCCCAGGCATCGGGTGAGCGCTGGGAGTCGCACGTCGTCATTGAAGGCATGCATTGCGCCGCCTGCGCGTTAACGATTGAAGATGCACTGCGCAGCGTCCCCGGCGTAGAGCAGGCAGACGTCAGCGCCGCCAGCCAGCGTGCCCGCGTGGTCTGGAGCGCTACCGCCGCGCCTCCGTCCCTGTGGTTTGCTGCGGTGCGCCGCGCCGGCTACCGCGCGCTGCCGGCGGCCGATGTCCAGGCGCGCCAGCAGCGCGTGCAGGAACACCGGCGGGCATTGTGGCGCTGGCTGGTCGCAGGCTTTTGCATGATGCAGGTGATGATGTACGCGTGGCCCGCCTACATTGCTCAGCCAGGCGATCTGAGCGGTGAAATGGAAGCCCTTTTGCGCTGGGCCTCCTGGGTCATCACGCTGCCCGTCGTGCTGTTTGCCTGCGGGCCGTTTTTCACGAGCGCGTTGGCAGACATCCGCCATCGCCGCATCAGCATGGATCTGCCGGTGGCCCTGGGCATGGCCATCACCTTCGTCATCAGCAGTCTCGGCACCTTTGACCCGGACGGAATTTTTGGCCGCGAGGTGTATTTCGACTCGCTGACCATGTTTGTTTTTTTCCTGCTGACCGGGCGTTGGCTGGAACTGCGCCTGCGCGACCGCACGGCCGGTGCGCTTGAGGCCGTGATGAACCGGCTTCCCGACAGTGTCGAGCGACGCGATGACGACGGGCACTTCGTTCGCGTGGCAGTGCGGCGCCTTGCAGTGGACGACGTGGTGCGTGTGCTGCCGGGGGAGGCATTTCCGTCTGATGGCTGTTTGATATCTGGCAGCACGCGCGTGGATGAAGCCTTGTTGACGGGCGAGTCGAGCCCGCGCTGGCGCACCGTGGGCGCATTGGTATCAGCGGGCAGCATGAACCTGGAATCTGCGGTGCAGATGAAAGTGGAGCGATTGGGTGCCGATACCCGCTTTGGCGAAATCGTGGCACTGATGGAAAGCGCCTCACTGCAGAAGCCTCGCTTGGCACAGTTGGCGGATCGCGTGGCGCGGCCCTTTCTGGTTTTCGTGCTGCTGGCCGCGTTGGGCGCCATGCTTTGGTGGTGGCCGCGCGACCCGCAGCATGCACTGATGGTCGCGGTGTCGGTCTTGATCGTCACCTGCCCCTGCGCACTGTCGCTGGCAACTCCCGTCGCCATGCTTTCAGCGGCAGGTGCCTTGGCACGGGGCGGCGTGCTGGTGCGCAACCTGCAGGCGCTGGAGACACTGGCTGGCATTGACAGCGTAGTGTTTGACAAGACCGGCACCCTGACCCACGACCGCATGGCGCTGCGCCATATGGAAACTTCAAGCGACTGGACGCAGGCTGAGGCGCTCGGCCTTGCGGCCGTTGTGGCGCGGTATTCCTTGCACCCCGCTTCGCGTGCGCTGGTAGCCGCAGCAGAGCAGGCGGAGCCGCACGGCAATGGTGTCTGGGAAGTTGTGGAGGTCACCGAAACACCGGGCAGAGGCCTTAGCGCGCAGCTGCGCTTGCGCGATGGCAGCCAGGCCATCCGCACCCTCCTGCTCGGTTCGGCCGAGCACGTGGGTGCGCCCTGGTTCGAGCGCGACGGCCTGCAAGTCTGTATGGCCTTGGATGGCGGTGCTGTTGCCGACCGGTCGTGGGCACGTTTCGACCTGGAAGAGCAATTGCGCAGCGATCTGCACACCTCGCTTCGCGCACTCGCGCAAGCGGGGATTGGCGTGCAGATCCTTTCGGGTGACTATGCGGGCTCGGTGGCACGCGTCGCACAGCGGGCCGGCATCGACGCATGGCGCGGCGGTTGTACCCCCGCCGACAAGCTCGCGGCCATTCGCGCCTTACAGGCGCGCGGCCACCGCGTGGCGATGGTCGGTGACGGATTGAACGACGGCCCGGTGCTGGCGGCTGCCAACGCATCGTTTGCCTTTGGTAGCGCAGTGCCCTTGACGAGCTTGCGTTCCGACTTTGTCGTGCTGGGAGGCCAATTGCCCTTGATCGCCCAATCCGTGCTGCTGGCGCGCCGGACGCTGCGGATCGTGCGGCAGAACCTCCTGTGGGCTGCGGGGTACAACGTGGTGAGCGTTCCACTCGCTATTGCGGGTCTCATGCCAGCATGGCTTGCCGGCCTGGGCATGGCGGCAAGCTCCCTGTTGGTGGTGTTGAACTCCGCCCGCTTGGCGCGTGCTATGCCATCGCTCGTGCCAGCCGCTGATGGCGCAGGAAAGCCTGTACCGATGACGCATACCCAGGTTCACGCCTGAAATTTCAAGGATTTTCCATGGATATTCTTTATATGCTCATCCCTCTGTCCGTAGGCTTGGTGCTGCTTGTGCTGCTCGGACTGTGGTGGGCCGTTTATCGCGGCCAGTTCGAGAACGTCGATCAGGAAGCCGAGCGCATTCTTCGAGAGAATTGACTTTGGTCAAAAACACTACTGCCTGTCCGGTTAATACTTTCGCAGTCTTTTAGAGGTAATCGATGACTCCTTCAACAACAGCAACCGCCGGGTACTACAACGACACCGTTGTGCGGCAGTTTTCCATCATGTCCGTGGTGTGGGGCGTGGTCGGCATGCTCGTCGGCGTGTTGATCGCATCCCAGCTGGCGTGGCCAGAACTGAACTTCGGGATCCCCTGGCTCAGCTATGGGCGCCTTCGGCCACTGCACACCAATGCGGTGATCTTCGCCTTTGGTGGCAGCGCACTTATCGGTACCAGCTATTACGTGGTGCAGCGCACCTGTCAGGTACGGCTCTTCGCCGCTCCTTTGGCCGCGTTCTCTTTCTGGGGCTGGCAGCTGGTCATTGTCGCGGCGGCCATCAGCCTGCCCTTGGGCTACACCTCCGCAAAGGAATACGCTGAGCTGGAATGGCCCATCGATATCCTCATTACCCTCGTATGGGTGGCCTATGCCATCGTGTTCTTCGGAACCATCGGTATTCGCAAGGTGCGCCACATTTACGTCGCCAATTGGTTCTACGGCGCTTTTATTCTGGCGATTGCGTTGCTCCATATCGTCAACAGTGCGGCAATTCCGGTGAGCTTCATGAAGAGCTATTCGGCGTATGCGGGGGTTCAAGACGCGATGGTGCAGTGGTGGTACGGCCACAACGCCGTGGGCTTCTTCTTGACCGCTGGCTTCCTGGGGATGATGTACTACTTCATTCCCAAGCAGGCCAATCGCCCTGTTTACAGCTACCGCCTCTCCATCGTTCACTTCTGGGCGCTGATCTTCACGTACATGTGGGCGGGTCCGCACCATCTGCATTACACCGCCTTGCCTGACTGGACGCAGTCGGTCGGCATGGTGTTTTCGCTCATCCTTCTGGCGCCCAGCTGGGGCGGCATGATCAACGGCGTGATGACGCTGTCCGGCGCATGGCACAAGCTGCGTGATGACCCCATCTTGCGCTTTCTGATCGTGTCGCTGTCGTTCTACGGCATGTCCACGTTCGAAGGTCCGATGATGTCCATCAAGACCGTCAATGCACTCTCGCACTACACCGACTGGACGGTGGGCCACGTGCACTCAGGCGCGCTCGGCTGGGTAGGGCTGATCACCATGGGCTCGCTCTACTACCTGATCCCGCGCCTGTTTGGCCGCGAGAAGATGCATTCCATCAAGGCCATCGAGCTGCACTTCTGGCTCGCCACCATCGGCATCGTGCTGTACATCGCCGCGATGTGGATTGCCGGCGTGATGCAAGGTCTGATGTGGCGTGCAGTGAATACCGATGGCACCCTGACTTACACCTTTGTCGAAAGCGTAAAAGCGACCTACCCGTTTTACGTCATTCGCGTGCTCGGTGGAGTGCTGTACCTCGGAGGCATGCTGGTCATGGCCTGGAACGTCTGGGTGACCGCGAGTTCGGGCCGCTCCTCCACCGTGGCGATTCCGGCCCTCAAGTCTGCCCAAGCCTGAGTTTTAGGATTGATTCATGTCAAATAAGAATGTGTCCAAGGGCTTCTCGCACGAGAACATCGAGACCAACAACTTCCTGATGATCGTCTTGATTGTTCTGGTAATTGCTGTTGGCGGTCTGGTGGAAATCGTGCCCCTGTTCTTTCAGAAGTCGACCACAGAGCCCGTCAAGGGCGTAGAGCCCTATGCCGCGCTGCCGCTGATGGGGCGCGACATTTACGTCCGAGAAGGTTGCTACAACTGCCACTCGCAGATGATTCGCCCCTTCCGTGCAGAAACGCTGCGCTACGGCCATTACTCGGTGGCGGGCGAGTTCGTCTATGACCGCCCGTTTCAGTGGGGCAGCAAGCGCACTGGCCCGGACTTGCACCGCGTGGGTGGAAAGTACAGCGACGAGTGGCATCGCATCCACCTCAACAATCCGCGTGATGTGGTGCCTGAGTCGAACATGCCTGCGTATTCCTGGCTCAACAAAAACATGCTGGATCCGAGCGATATCACGCCACGCATGAATGCCCTGCGCATGTTGGGCGACCCCTATACCGACGAACAGATCGCCGCAGCACCCGAGGCGCTCAAAGGAAAAACAGAAATGGACGCCTTGGTTGCCTATCTGCAGATGCTTGGTCTCGCGCTCAGATAAGGAGAGATTATGGATGTCACCACCCTCAGGATCATTTTCACGCTGCTGTCGTTCGCCTGCTTTTTAGGCATTGCCGTGTGGGCCTATTCCGGCCGCAATCGCGAGCGCTTTGAAGAAGCCGCGCAACTACCATTCGAACAAGACTGAGCCGATCGGTCCGGAAAACGAGAACACTTCATGAGCGATTTCACCCACAATTTCTGGTCGATCTACGTCGCCGGCCTGACACTGGCCGGAATTTTCGGCTGCGCGCTGCTGCTGTGGATGACGGCACGTAAGAAAATTGATTCCAGCGACGACAACACCACCGGGCATGTCTGGGACGAAGATCTGATGGAAATGAACAACCCCATGCCACGCTGGTGGATGTGGCTGTTTGTCATCACCATCGTATTCGCCCTGGGTTACCTTGCGGTCTATCCCGGGCTTGGCACTTTTGCTGGCAAATTTGGCTGGACGCAAGTCAATGAATACCAGGACGAAATGAAAAAAGGCGAGGAACAAATCGCCCCGGTGTACGCACGCTTTGCTGCCATGACAACGGAGCAATTGGCTGGCGACGCGCCGGCCATGGCCATTGGGGAGCGCTTGTTCATGAACAACTGCGCGCAATGCCATGGCTCCGACGCACATGGAAGCAAAGGGTTTCCGAACCTGACCGATGGCGACTGGCTCTACGGTGGCACACCCGAGCAAATCAGCGAGACGATTCACAAAGGCCGCGTTGGCGTCATGCCACCCATGGCTGACGCCGTGGGATCGTCGGATGACGTGCGCAACGTGGCCCACTATGTGTTGAGCCTGTCTGCCAGTCCACATGATTCGGTCCGGGCATCGCTTGGAAAATCCAAGTTTGTGGCCTGCGCCGCGTGCCATGGCATGGACGGCAAGGGCAACCAGGCTCTGGGCGCCCCCAATCTGACCGATGACATTTGGCTCCATGGCTGGGGCGAAGCCGCAATCACTTCAATGATCAACAGTGGAAAGACGAATCAAATGCCGGCGCAAGCCGACAAGCTGAACGAGCAGCAGCTGCGCGTATTGACTGCCTTCGTGTGGGGCAAATCGAACCAGAGCTCGCCAGCTCGTTGAGTGTTGTGTTGCGTAGCGTGCAGGATGCCTGCCCACTGCATGCCCAGTGCGGCTTTTTGAGCGTGCGATATGACCTCGCACGTGCCACCTTTTTGAATCTGTTGCATTCTCAGAATAGTTATTCATGAACACCCCAGGCGACAAGCCTCGCAAGGTGATTCCGATTGCGCCCATTGCGTCGGAACCCTCAGCCCAGCAAGGAAGCTCCTCGCTCTACGAGGCGCAGAAAAAGGTCTACCCACGTTCGATCAGTGGATTTTTTGCGCGCTGGCGCTGGGCCATGGTGTTCCTCACCCAGGCGGTGTTCTACGGATTGCCTTGGCTGGAATGGGGCCAGCGGCAGATGGTTTTGTTCGATCTGGGCGCCCGCCGGTTCTACATGTTCGGCCTGGTGCTTTACCCGCAGGATTTCATTTACCTGACCGGGCTGCTGATCATTTCGGCTTTGTCACTGTTCCTGTTCACCGCCGTCGCTGGCCGCCTGTGGTGCGGGTTTGCCTGTCCACAAACGGTGTATACCGAGATATTCATGTGGATCGAACACAAGGTCGAGGGAGAGCGAAGCGCCCGGGTGCGGCTTGACAATGGTCCCTGGACCTTGGAAAAGGTTTGGAAAAAATCGCTCAAGCAAACACTGTGGGTGTTGATTTCCTTTTGGACGGGCTTCACTTTCGTCGGGTACTTTGTGCCAATTCGGCAGTTAGGTGTAGAGCTGGCTGCATTTCAGGGCAGCTGGCAAATGTTCTGGGTGCTGTTCTATGGTCTTGCCACCTATGGCAACGCTGGTTTTTTGCGTGAGCAAGTGTGCAAATACATGTGTCCCTATGCGCGTTTCCAGAGCGCCATGTTCGACAAGGACACATTGATCGTCACTTACGACGAAGCCCGTGGCGAGCCGCGCGGCCCGCGCATCAAGACAGTGGATTACAAGGCCAAGGGTCTGGGGGACTGCATTGACTGCACATTGTGTGTGCAGGTCTGCCCCGTAGGTATCGATATTCGGGATGGCTTGCAATACGAATGCATTGGCTGCGGCCTGTGCGTGGACGCCTGCGACAGTGTGATGGACAAGATGCACTATCCACGCGGCTTGATTCGTTTCTCCACGCAGAACGCCGTGGCCAAGGGCTGGGGTAAGGCAGAGATTTTCCGTCACGTACTGCGCCCGCGCGTGCTCATCTACACCGGTATTCTGGTGGCGCTCTGCATCGGAATGCTCGCCAGCCTCGTGGTGCGCACCCCGCTCAAGGTGGACGTTGTGCGTGACAGAGCAGCCCTGTCGCGTATTGTGGCTGGGGGCAAGCTGGAGAATATTTACCGGCTCCAGGTCATGAATGCCACCGAAACCACGCACCGTTATCGCATCAGTGCGTCGGGCCTGGACGGCTTGGAACTGGTGTCCGAGCCAGAGTTCGAAATTGAGGCAGCGCAGTCGCGCTGGGTTCCGGTGAATCTGCGCATTCCTTACGGCTCGGCGGAGCCGGGCTCGCATCCGGTGCAATTCGAGATTCAAGCGGTTGGCACAGATGCCAAGGTGCGCGAGAAATCGGTGTTTCTGGTGCCACGCTGAGCGACAGTACGATGACTGTGCATGTATTCGCCGCCATTTTTTTGAATCATTTGAATGAACAATTCGCCCATGTCTGATGCCGTACCGCCGAAACCGTGGTGGAAGTTTGGCTTTGTCTGGCTCGTCATCGGCGGACCTGCCGTGGTGGTGGTCGCGTCGTTCGTGACCTTGTGGTTGGCGATTCGCACCCCCGATCCAGTGATCGACGAGAATTATTATCAGAACGGCATTGCCATCAACAAAACCCTTGAGGCGCAGGATCGAAATTTGGCGCCTGCGATAAAGGCTCGCAACCATGCGGCGACGCCAGATGGTCAAGCGCCGCGCTGATTTGTTCAATAACCATGAAGATTCTCAAGGAAGCATGCCGATGTGGACCCAACGCCTGATGTGGATTGCATGGCCCGCCTTTTTAATGGCGGGTGTGCTGGAGATGCTGATTTTTGCGTTTGTCGATCCGAGTGATCTGCACTGGTTTGGCGAACCTATCGGGCTCTCGCGCCAAGGTGTGTACACGATTGCATTCTTTCTTTTCTGGGGAGTGACCATGGCCTCGAGCGCAATCACCACCTTGCTGTCGTTTTCACCTTTCGAGGTCAATCGCTGCCCGGTGCCCCACGGCGAGCGGCCTGAGGACTGCCGTAAGCACCCTTCACACGCTTGAGAAGCGGTTGTGGAATCCAGAATGATCCGACTTTCTATTCCCCAGGTCTCGACCTGCGATCTTTGTGATCGCTTCAAGGCGGACGACAGCGACGCCTTTCGTGTCTTGCCGCCGGTCTTCGCCTCGTACGGCGGGCTCCGCGCATTTGCCGGGCGGGTCAGCACGGTGAAGTGTTTTGAGGACAACGCGTTGGTGAAAGCCGCGCTGGATCAGCCAGGTGAAGGTCGCGTGTTGGTGGTTGACGGCGGTGGTTCGCTGCGCCGGGCGCTCGTCGGCGGCAATCTGGCGGCGGCGGCGGTCGCCAATGGCTGGGTCGGTTTGGTGGTGGACGGCTGTGTCCGTGACCTGGCTGAATTGGCGGTTGCAGAGCTGGGCATTCGCGCCTTGGGGCTGATGCCCATGCCTACCATCAAGCGTGGCGAGGGGCAGCGCGACGTGGCCGTGCAAATTCGTGGGGTGGTTGTACGGCCTGGGGACTGGTTGTATGCGGATGACGATGGCATCGTCGTCAGCACATCGGCGGTTCACTCCGCCTGATTCCCGACGGCGCGCTACCGCCGAAACCGTTCACCGTTGAAATAGGTCAGCTCGACAAAATCGGTTCCGCTGTGGTCGGTGGGTCCATAGCGAACTTCAAAGCCGCCCAGGTCATAGGGGCGCATTGAGTGCATTGCCTCGATGAGCTTCTCGCGGGTAGCGCTGCGGCCACTGCGGCGCAAGGCTTCGATGAGGATGCGGGCATTGACGTATCCCTCCAACGAAGAGTAGCCGGGCTCCGTTTGGCCTGCCTTCTTGAGTGCGTTCTGGTAGGCATGGACGAGTGGCATGGCCACACTGTGTGGGCTGGGCACGACCTGCGCCACCGTGATGCCCACTGCGGCGTCGCCCAAAGCGGCGAGCAGTGGGCGCGATCCCAGAAAGGAGATGGAGAACGCGGGCGTTTGAATGCGCTTTCTCAGGCCTTTGTAGAACGGAATGCCGAGCCCCCCAATCGCTAGCGACATCAATGCTGTGGGTTGAAATGCAACGATTTCCTCGATGCCTTTTGCGATTCCATCGGGTGTCTCGGCCACCAGGAAGGCCTTCCAGGTGGTGTTTTTGTAGCTCTTTGCCGCTGCTTCAAAAGCGGCGATCGCCGCTTTACCAAAGGGATTGTCGAAATACGCAACGGCGCATTTGGTGAAACCCGTAGAACTCAGCTGCCGAGCAATCTTGCTCAATTCCTGCGCATAGCTGGCCCGAGTGTGAAACACCAGGGGATTGAACGGCCGCAAGGCGTCGGAGCCTGTTGCGGGTGCAATCAAAGGGACTTTGGCTGGCACCAGTACGTGAAGCGCCCCCATCACGCTGGTCGTTCCGCCGCATGCGAACAGGGTCAATACCTGGTCTTTTTCAATCAGTTGGCGCGTGTTTTCGGCCGCTTTCGCCGGCGCTCCGCCATCGTCAAGGCTGACCATTTCCAGCATCCGTCCGTCGATGCCGCCTTTCTCGTTCACCTCCTGGAACGCTGCCGCAATGCCCTTGTTCATCTCCACGAATGGGAAAGCGAGCGGTCCTGTGAGCGCCGCCGTTTGGCCGATTCGCAAGCTCTGCGGCTGTGCGCGGACCCAAGCCGGTATGCCCAGCGCGGTCACGACGGACGCTTTCAGAATACGGCGGCGGTCTGTCGGTACTGGGAAATTCGTTGCTTTGATCATGGCGATTCAGTGGGATGGCAAGCTGGGGGCGGCGTATTCGCGATGGCGCGCAGAGTATCTGGCCGCACAGGCATATTTCAGGCTCAGGAAAACCCCTGGCTGCCTTGCCTTTCCGTCACCTCGGTGACTTGCCTGGCGCAAGAAGGGCACGGGGGAGGCTGCGAAAGGGCCGGTTCTTACTTTTTCGCACGCCCGCCACTGGCGCGTGGAGGCGGTTTGGGCGCAGCTCCTGCGGGGCCGGCTTTCACCGCCTCGTCAGCGCGTGCGAGCAGCTTTGCGCAATGGGCATCGTCTTCGGCCGCCGGCACGGTGATCGGCACGAGCGCCAATGCCGCTGGCGCCGCCACTGCTGCCAATACGGCCGCTCCGGCGCGAGCAAGGAGGGGGCCGGGTTCAACGCCCACCTGCGGATCAATGAAGGGCCCACGCACAGTGAGTGGGGTCCGCAGGGAGAAGAATTTCCATTTCAGGGATTCGGGCTTGATGCGCAGATCGATGTGTTCATGATCGAAGTCGATGGTGCCGACGGCTTCCACTACCGCTTCGTTGGTGCTGAGCTTGACTGAGCGTGTCTGCGCCATGCCATCCTTGACGGAAAAATCCGCCACTGCGCAGCGCACGTGCACTTCCTTGTCGTTGCCAAAGAGCTTGGCGACGATGACGCTTCCCAGGTTCAGTGCCGCCAGATCCAGCAGTTGTTTGCTCAGCGTGCCGTCGCGCACATAGAGTCGCGCCTCACCGGTGCTGCTGGCGAGCATGCTGGCGATGGAAGCGCCTTGGCCGTTGAGCGCAAAAGCGCCATCCATGCGGCCCAGGCTTTTGTCCATCAACTCGACCTTGGGAAACAGGGACGAGAGCTTCAGGTCATCCACGGTGGAACGAATCTGCGCCCGGAGCGGTTCGCTGTGGCTGTCGAGCGTGACTTGGGCATCAATGCGGCCTTTGGCAACGCCGAAGCGCAGCGGAGCCAGGTTGAGTTTGCCTTCCTTCAAGATGGCGCGCACGCTCAGGTTTTCCAGTGGCAGCGCAGCAGGGCCTACCAAGGTCTGGCCGAGAAAAGCGATGTCTGCATCCATTGCGTCCCAGCGGCCAGTGGCAAAGGAAATATCGGGCAGCACCTTTCCGGGACGTATGCTTTTCTTCGTGTTCTCGCGGGCTCTCCCAGGGGTTCCAATGACCGGCCCAAGGTCTGCCAATAGCAATCTGCGCGATTTCAATTGACCGGTGAGCCTTGGCCTGGGTTTGCCCGAGGTGTAGGTTAAATGCCCCTGCAGATCGCTCTTGCCGACTGCGCCCGTGAAATCTTCGTAGTCCCAGGTGGCACGCTCGGGTTCCAGGCTTCCAACGAGGCGGCCACTGGTTTTGTAGGGCGGTGTGTTGGGCAGGACCAGACCGGTCAGCTCATAGAGATCGGCCATGCTTTGGCCCTCCAGCGCGACCTGCAGGTCCATGCCGGAGAGCTTGCGTGGGTTGGAGAGGGTGCCGCGCACCTGCGCCCTCGTGGCACCGGCCCGTGCATCGAATTCGATCGGGTATTCGACGCGGGTGCTTTGCAGAGACAGCAGCTGACCGGCTCGTCCCTTGCCACTGACTTGTGCATCCCGAAATTGGCCCAAAATCTCGAAACGCAGTCCGTAGCCGGGCCCCGCGTTGCTGCGAGCTGAATCGTCTTCGCTGGCCAGTTTCGCGCGCAAGGAGAGCTTTTGTACAGCGTCGGCGTAAGCCAGTTGGCCTTGTTCTACGAAAAGGCTTTTTACGGTGACCTTCCATGGGTTGGAGCTCGGGCTGGAATGATCGTTGTCGTGGCGAGGAAAGGTCCAATTGTTTTCCCCGTCGGCATCGCGTGCCAGGGCGACATCCGGTGTTGACAGCACCAGGGTGTCTATCAGCAACACGCGGCCGAGGAGCGGTAGAAGCCTCAGACTGGCGCTGGCCTTGCCCGCTTTCGCCATGAAGGGCGCCTCAGACCCAGGTGCGGAGTGCTCTGCCGGTTCAGCCCTCTTCGTTTTTTCAGGCTTTGCAAGCTGGGGTGGGCTGCCGCGCGCGTCTTCGGAATCCAGCGCGCCGAAAGCTCCAAAGCCAGGCCTGTTGCCCAGCTCCAGCTGCTCGGCCTGCACGAGCACGCCTGGAATCCAACGGCGCCAGCCGGTATCGAGTGGCTGGGGCCAGACCCACTGCGCATCCAGATCGCCTTGGATTGCGAAGTGGCGTCCGCTGGCCGCGCTCACCTTGTCGTTGACCCAGGGGCGTGCGCGATTCCAATCGATCAGGCTGACTGCCAGCACGAGGGCGAGCAGCAGCACAACGATGCCAGCGATGAGGGCCAGAAGAACGCGCAGCGCAAGCGAACGGCGGGGCGCAGCAACAGCGACCGGGAGCTGGGGAGGCGCGGTCGAAGAGGGTGTAGAGGATGGCATTGCGCCACCATGCTAAGCCGTGGGCGGCGCTCTGGCATCGCCCGCGCCGGTCTCTGGCCGTACTTCCGTCCTTGTCCTACAGTCAGGGAGAGAAGCGCCTGCGAGCTACAAAACAGCAAACAGCTTCTCGCGCAGCTCTGGAAGTCGTTTGTGACCGGCCGAAGTGGTCTCCAGGGCACTTGCCCAGGCGCTGTAGACGTTGCGCAATTCGCTCGTGCTCTTGCAAACGAAGATGGATTCAACGAGGCTGATGCGATTGTGGTGACCAAAGATGTTGTTCACCGTGTTGATCATGAAGTTGCGCGCCATTTCGAGTTCTTTGTCGCTGCGCGTTTCGGCTGGCGGCAGCACGGCCAGCCAATCCGTAGGAGCCAAAGCATCCGTCGGCTGCGGATGGGCGGGGTCGAACGCGCGCGCGGAAGCAGGGGGAGCGGCAGGAGCCACCACTTTCATGTCGATACAGGCGTGACCAAGCAACTCGTCGATGTATTGCGCCAGAGAATGCCCAGCGACAAACGGTTCGAGATCTTTCCCGGTGCGCTTGCCATCGATGAGCACCAACAGACGCCGGGCCAGAGGCGACAACCCCAGAGCGCGCGTCTGGATCTCCTGCTGCCCCGCGGGAGTCTTGGAGAAAACGGCTGCGCTGAAATCAATGGGGGCGTCGGTCATGAAGCCGTAGTCCTATTCGTGGCGAGATACTGGATGGAGCCCATGGTGGGCCACAGGCCTCTCGAATAACACTGGGGTTTTTACCAATTTTTACCGAAGCATGTCGTTGCCGAGTTTCAATCCCGGACAAGCCGAGCAGGCGTCTCCGACGCTTCGGACAGGTGCATCTACAATTTTTGCCTCCTGGTTTGGTCCTGGCTTGATGCACAACCCCCGCCGTCCTGTTGTTCTGCCCATGCGCAGTGGCGTCAGCCCAAGCTGTGTCGTGCTTCCCACACAAGGAGAGGGAAGCATGCTTGATTTTTTGGGCACGCGCCTGTCCAAGGTGTCTCGCGTCGACTGGCAGCGGCGCATGGCTGCGGGCGAGGTGGTGGACGAGCGCGGAGTTGTCGTCCTGCCGGACCGCCGTTTTGAACCGGGCCTGCGTCTTTTTTACTACCGCACTCTGGACAACGAGCCCCAGCCGCCCGGTCTGGAGGCGGTGTTGTACTGGGATGAGCATGTGCTGGTGGCCGACAAACCACATTTCATGCCGGTCATCCCCACTGGGCGCTACCTGCACCACACTTTGCTGGTCCGCTTGAAGCGGCAATTGGGTTTGAGCGAACTCTCGCCCCTGCACCGCATCGACCGCGACACGGCAGGCCTGGTGCTGTTTTCGGTTCAGCAGAAAACCCGTGGCGCCTACCAGGCGCTGTTTCGGGAGCGCAGCATCTGCAAGGAGTATGAAGCGGTAGCCCCATGGCGGCCTGAGCAGGTTTTCCCTTGTGAGCGCGCCAGCCGCATTGAAGAAAGCCCGCAGTTTTTTCGCATGCAGGAAGTGAGTGGTCCGCCCAACAGCCTGACCACCATTGAGCGGCTGGAGACGGGAGCGCACTGGGCACGCTACCGTCTTCGACCGATCACGGGCAAACGCCACCAATTGCGCGTGCACATGGCGGCGCTGGGGCTGGCGCTGCGCAATGACCCCTTCTACCCAAGCGTCAACGATGTGCCTGACGGTGACTGGTCTCGTCCCTTGCAACTGCTGGCGCGCTCCCTGGCATTCACCGACCCGCTGAGCGGCGAGCAGCGAAGTTTTACCAGTGGCCTGAATCTTTTGCCGCTGGACGCACCATGAAACGCTGTCGGACCGTGTTGCACCGGTCAAAATCAAAGCCATTCAGCGCAATGGGCGCTGCCAATTTCCGCAGACTTTTCTAGCGGTTCCAGACCTTGCACTCCCACGCCTTGAGCGTGCCAGAGTGCTGCGCTGATGTCCCGTACCGAGGTGTCCACCATGTACCAGCCGCCGCAGTTCCGTTCTACCGACCCCCACCATGCGCGTACGCTGATACAGGCCCATCCGCTGGCCTGCTTGGTGTCAACCGACGATGCAGGCTTTCCGGTTGTCTCGCACTTGCCTTTGCATTTGCAGGAGGACGGTGGCGTGCAAGTTCTGCTGGGCCATTGCGCGCGCGCCAATCCGCACTGGCGCTATCTGGCTGCGCGCCCTGAGGCACTGGCGACTTTTATGGGACCGAGCGCCTACCTCTCGCCATCGGTCTACCCCGATCTGGCGCGCGTGCCCAGCTGGAACTACCTGGCGGTGCACTGCCGTGTCGAGGCGCGGATCATTGACGAGGCCAATGGCAAGGACGCCTTGCTCAAGGCGCTGATTGCCCAGCACGAACCCGCGTATGCGGCCCAGTGGCGCGCGCTGGATGAGGACTACACCAGCAAGATGCTGCGTGCCATAGTGGCTTTCGAGCTGCGCGTGCTGGACCTGCAATGCACGCTCAAGCTCAACCAGCACCGGCCCGAATCGCACGCCGCGCTGCACGCCGCCTACCGCGCGGGTGGCGCCGACGCCCAGGCGCTTGCACAATGGATGGAAACGCTGGGCATGGTGCCCGGCCACAAGGACTGACATGCGCATAGGTCTTGGAATCGTCTCCCTGCTGGTGGTCTTGGCCGTGGTGGCGCTGCTCACGCGCAAGAGCGTGGACGCGACGCGCATCGCCGTTCCTGCGCTGCAGAGTGCGCCCGCCGGCGCTGCCTCGGCACCAGCCACGGTGCGCGAACAAAGCCAGCAGATTCAGCAGGACTACAAGCAGGCGCTGGACAAGGCGCTCAACCCGCCACGCCCTGAGCCGGCAGAGTAAATTTTAGGTAAAAACGGCCGCTAGCACTTATCTGGTAAGCACTGATAGCTATTGATTTCATAGTGACGGACGAAGACGAACATTTCATGCAGCTCGCCCTGGCGCAGGCCCGCGCCGCCGCAGCGGCGGGCGAGGTGCCCGTGGGCGCCGTGCTGGTGCGCGATGGCAAAGTGCTTGCCACAGGCCGCAACGCACCGGTGGCAGCGCACGACCCCACGGCCCATGCCGAAATCGCCGCGCTGCGCGCCGCAGCGCAGGCGCTTGGCAACTACCGGCTGGGCGACTGCACGCTCTACGTCACGCTGGAGCCTTGCGCCATGTGCAGCGGCGCCATGCTGCACGCGCGGCTTTCCCGCGTGGTGTTTGGCGCCCCCGACCCCAAGACGGGTGCTGCCGGTTCGGCGCTGGACCTGTTTGCCAACACCCGCATCAATCACCAAACGCAGGTGCAGGGCGGCGTGCTGGCGCCGGAGTGCGCCGCGCTGCTGGAGGATTTTTTTCAGGCCCGCCGCAGCGCCCAGCGCACGCAGGCCCTGGCCGCCCACCCCCTGCGCCAGGACGCACTGCGCACACCTGAGGCGCGCTTTGCAGACCTGCCAGGCTATCCCTGGGCGCCGAAGTACGTCAGCGACCTGCCGGCGCTCGCTGGCCTGCGCCTGCACTACCTGGACGAAGGCCCGCCGGATGCGCCGCTGACCTGGCTGTGCCTGCACGGCAACCCGGCCTGGAGCTATCTGTACCGGCACATGCTGCCGGTGTTCCTGGCCGCTGGCCACCGCGTGGTGGCGCCGGACTTGATCGGTTTTGGCAAGAGCGACAAGCCCAAGAAGGATGCGTTCCACACCTTCGAAGGACATCGGCAGGTTCTGCTCGAATGGATTGAGCGTTTGGACTTGCAGCGCTGCGTGCTGGTGGTGCAGGACTGGGGCGGCATTCTGGGCCTCACCCTGCCCATGGCCGCGCCAGGGCGCTTTGCCGGGCTCCTGGCCATGAACACCTTGCTGGCGACGGGAGAGCAGCCCCTGTCCGCCGGTTTTCTTGCCTGGCGTGAGATGTGCGCGCAAAAGCCGCTGTTCGGCGTGGGCCGCATGCTGGCGCGCGGCAACCCGCAGATGAGCGAGGCCGAATGCGCAGCCTACGACGCGCCTTTTCCCGATGCCGGCTACCGCGCTGCGCTGCGCGCCTTCCCGCCGCTGGTGCCAGGCATCCGGGACGCAGCAGGCGCGGCGCTCTCGCGTGCAGCGCGCGATTTCTGGGCCAGCCAATGGACCGGCCGCAGCCTGATGTTTGTCGGTGCGCAAGACCCGGTGCTGGGCGAACCCGTGATGCAGCAACTGGCGGCGCAGGTGCGCGGCTGCCCGCCGCTGGTGGTGCTGCCGCATGCCGGGCATTTTGTGCAGGAGCATGGGGAGCCGATCGCGCGGCAGGCTGTGGAATACTTCGGTGACTTGGCCGCTGCCTGATCTTTTGCTCGGCTGCTTTCACACTTTTTCCATTCACGCCACACGCTTTGTCTCACGATCACCCCGCCCCAGGCCCGAGCCCCGGCTGCGCATGCGGTCACCAGCACGGGCCCCGGCATATCTACATTTATTCGCCGTCCAGCGCAGTGCGCGACAAGGCAGCCTTTCGGCGCGGGGTCAAGCGGTTGCAGGCGCTGGGCCATGAGGTCGAGGTGGACCGCGACGCGCTGGCCGTGCACACCCGCTTTGCCGGCGACGATGCGACGCGCATTGCGGCCATCGCCCGCGCCGCCGCGAGCGGCGCCGACGTGGCGCTGATTTCGCGCGGCGGCTACGGCCTGACGCGCATTCTGCCGGGCGTCGACTTCCAAGCCATGGCGCGTGCGATCGAGGGCGGAATGCACTTTGTCGGCATCAGCGATTTCACTGCCTTGCAGTGCGCTGTGCTGGCGCAAAGCGGCGCCATCACCTGGGCCGGCCCGGCACTGTGCCCGGACTTTGGCGTGGCCGGCGAGCCCGACGACATCATGCAGGCCTGCTTCGATGACTTGCTGACCGGCCACGGCGAAGGCACGGGCTGGCGCCTGCCGTACCCGCGCAGCCGCGTGGCACGGGAGAGCACGCCGGACTATGACTTCGAACTGCACGATGCGCCGCTGTGGGGTGGGAATCTCGCCGTGCTGGCTTCACTCGTCGGCACGCCCTGGCTGCCGCAGGTCGAGGGCGGCGTGCTGTTCCTCGAAGACGTGAATGAGCACCCCTACCGCATCGAGCGCCTGCTCACGCAGCTGCTGTACGCGGGCGTGCTGGCGCGCCAGAAGGCGGTGTTGCTGGGGCAGTTCACGGGTATTCGCCTGGCAGCGCACGACAAGGGTTTCGGCATGGACAGCGTGGTGCAGTGGCTGCGCAGCCAGATCGCTGTGCCGGTGCTCACGGGCCTGCCGTATGGCCATGTGGAAACCAAGGTGCTGCTGCCCGTGGGCGCCAAGGTGGACCTGGCGGTGCAAGGGCGCGACGCCATGCTGGTGTGGGGCCACCTGGATTGAAAATCTGACGTGGCGGGCCGCCGGGCGGCTGCGTTCGCACTGGAAAAAACCCGTCGAAAAACCTAAACGGCGCCGCCCTGCGTCACCAAGGTGGCGGCCCGCTGCGCGGCATAGAGGCCGAGCCGCACCATGGTGCGGTGGTTCATGTCCACCGAGACGGCAGTACGTGCCAGGGCCGACTGGATGCGCGGTTTGCCCAGCGCGGTGGGGTGCATATGCGGTTCGCTGCAGTGCGCGCCATGGGCGTCAAGCACGCTGGCCACCAGCGGCAGGTTGGGTTTGTCGCCGCGGCGCAGCACAATGGCGGTTTCGCCGTTGTCCAGGCGCACAAAGGTGCCCGGCGGGCACAAACCGACGGTGCGCACCAGCATCAGGCCCACTTCGTCACGCTGGTCGATCTCCTGGCCCACCAGGGCGCGCACCGAATCGGTGGCGCTGCGCCCCGCACGCGATTTGCGTGGGCTGATCATGGCTGCATAGCGGTCGATGGTGCCCAGAATGCGCGTCAGGCGGTCTTCGGCCTTCAGTTGGTCCAATGGGGTACGCAGCGGCACGTTGGCATGGTGCTGACCGACGAGGTCGAGCCACAGATCGTCGGTGATGTCGCGCTCTTCCAGCAGCGCCTGGCTGACCCTCGGGTGCTCGGCAATGGCTTTTTGCTGTGTGCTGTTCAAGGGCTCGCGCTGCACTGCGAGTTCGTCCTGCAACTGCGTCATGCCAATGTTCATCGTCAGCGCGGCGCGCACCAGGGCATTGCGCTCGTGTTCGGGCAGGCGAAATTCACGCGCCATGATGTGGCACAGCGTGCCGCACACGAGCGCGTGAGATGCGCTGTAGCCCACCGTGGAGGTCGACGCCAACTGGAACATGAGGTAGAGCGAGGCATCGACGTCCCGGGCCACCAGGTCCTGCATCCAGCGATCAAACTGGCGCAGTTTGGTGCTGAAATCGTGCACTTGCAGCGGGCGGGCGAGCAGGATGGACAACCCCGACTCCAGGTCCCCCCAGAGGCTCAGCAGATCCTCGTATTCCTCATCGTGTGCCTGGCGCGGCAGCGGGCCCAGTGTCATTGGGTTTCAGCGCTTTTCCAGCACCATCTGCTGGGCGTTGCGCGTCATGTGCAAGTCCGACAGAAAACTGTTGCCCAGCAGCACGAAAGGCATGGCCTGTGGCGTGACGACGGCGTCCACGCCATACAGCTCGATGTCGCCCAATCGCACCGAATTGAGCTTCACGCGCCAGCCCTGCGCTGTGCCGTTGGCTGTGCGCACGCCCACCTGCTGGCCCTTGCGGAAATCCAGGCCCATGCGCTCGGCATCCACCTGACCAATGGCCACCACGGACGCCCCGGTATCGATCATGAAGGTCGTGCCCTTGCCATTGATCTGTCCCTCGCGCATGAAATGCCCTTGGCTGTCTGGCGTGAGAACCACGCGCCGGCCCTTGCCGCTTGCCCCCACGCTCACCGGCGTGCCCAGGCGCAGGGTGTGGCGCTGGCCGCTGGCCTCCACCACAGCCCCTTCGCTGCTCACGGAAATCAGCTTCACGCCGCCATAGCTCTCCCCTGGCGCCACCGCGCGCGGCGCACCGCCGCCCACCACCATGAGCGCCTTGGAGCCCAGCACCCCAGCCAGCGCCACGTCCTGTGCGTGCGCCGCAGGCGCGCCGGCGAGCGCCAAGCAGGCAGCGAAGACCAAAGTATTCAAAATTCGAGCCATATGAGCAACCTATCGCGTGCTACCGCCCGCAGCGCTTGAAACCAGCGCGCCCCAAACCAGCGGCCCCCGCGCAAGGGCCGCCCCGCCGCGCTGGGGGCGTCCCCCTTCCGCATCGCGCAGCGATGCAAGAGAAGGGGGAAGGCGCGCAGCGCCTCAGGGGGATGCTCCAAGTCATTCCCTGAAGTTGTTGAATGACAGCGGCATGTCGGCAATGTCCTTGCGGATCAGTGCCATCGCCGCCTGCAGGTCGTCGCGCTTGGCGCCGGTGATGCGCACTTTTTCTTCCTGGATGGCGGCCTGCACCTTGAGCTTGCTGTCCTTGATGAGCCTTTGCAGCTTCTTGGCCAATTCGCTTTCGATGCCATTGCGCACCTTGATCACTTGCTTGACCTTGTCGCCGCCCACCTTCTGCGGTTTGCCAATGTCGAGGAAGCGCACGTCCACATTGCGCTTGGTGAGTTTGCCGCGCAACAGGTCTTCTACCTGGGCGAGCTGGAACTCGGCGTCGCCATACATGGTGATTTCCTTGTCTTTGAGTTCCACGGCAGCAGACGTGCCTTTGAAGTCAAAGCGGGTGCCGATTTCTTTCGCGGCGTTGTCCACCGCGTTTTTCACTTCAACAAAATCGGCTTCACAAACGGTATCGAACGATGGCATGGCGGCTGAACTCCTCGAAAAAGAAGGCTTCGCACGGCGCCGCGGAGGGGCGAATGCGACAATTCGTCCGATGTTAGTCGAGAAAAACTGCTCGCTTCAGCCCTACAACACCTTCGGCATCATGGCGCGCGCCGAAACCCTGGTTCGCCTGCGCTCGGCGGCCGACGTTGCAGAGCTGTCCAGCGTCCCGCTGCTTGCCAATGCGCCGCTGTTTGTCCTGGGCGGCGGCAGCAACGTGGTGCTCACAGGCGACGTGCGCGGCGTGGTGCTGAAGGTGGAAATACCCGGCCGCCGCCTGGTGGCCGAGACAAAAGACGCGTGGATCGTGGAAGTGGGCGCTGGCGAGAGCTGGCACGACATCGTGGCCTGGACGCTGGACCAGGGCTGGTGCGGCCTGGAAAACCTGGCGCTGATCCCCGGCACCGTGGGCGCCGCACCAGTGCAGAACATTGGCGCCTATGGCGTCGAGCTGCAGGACCGGTTTGATTCGCTTGACGCCATCGAGCTGGCCACGGGCAAGCCCTTCACGCTCAATGCCGCCCAATGTGGCTTTGGCTACCGTGACTCGGTGTTCAAGCACGCCGCTGCGGCGCCCGCCGGACAGGGCGATGCGATTCTTGGCATGGGCCTGGCCGGGCGCGCCGTCATCACCCAGGTGCGATTGCGTCTGCCCAAGGCCTGGAAACCCGAGTTGGGCTACCTTGATCTTGCGCGCCGCGCGGCCGAGCTGGGCGCGGTGCAGCCCACGGCGCAGCAGATTTTCGACTGGGTGTGCGCCATCCGCCGCGCCAAGCTGCCGGACCCGGCCGTGATCGGCAACGCCGGGAGCTTTTTCAAGAACCCCACGGTGACGCCCGAACAATGCGCCGACATCATTGCGCGCGACCCGAAAATCGTGCATTACCCGCTGGCCGACGGCCGCATCAAGCTGGCGGCGGGCTGGCTGATCGACGCCTGCGGCTGGAAAGGCAAGACTGTGGGCCAGGCGGCGGTGTACGAAAAGCAGGCGCTGGTGCTGGTCAACCGGGGCCACGGCGAGAGCAGCGTGACGGGCGGCGAGGTGATGACCTTGGCCAAAGCCATCCAGACCAGCGTGTACGAGCGCTTTGGCATTCGGCTGGAGCCTGAGCCCGTAGTGGTGTGAAGTGCGCCCTACACAGCTACTGTTTTGATAGCTGATAACGCTTATCCAGCAAGCGCCAGAGGCCAAAAAAGCATCAAAAATCTGGCGGACTGACGAACTGCAGGCGCTCTCCGGTTCGCGGGTGGTTCAGGGCCAGGCGCATGGCGTGCAGCAGCAGGCGCGGCGCGGTGGCCGGGGCGCCGTAGAGGGCGTCGCCAAGAATCGGGTGGCCGAGCGCCGCCAGGTGCACGCGCAGCTGGTGCGTGCGGCCGGTCAGCGGCGCCAGTTCCAGGCGGGTGGTGTTTGCATCCGTGCTCAGGATGCGCCACTGGGTCTGGCTGGGCTTGCCATGCTCGGTGTCGATCACGCGCAGCGGGCGGCGCTCCCAGTCGGCAGCAATGGGCAGATCGATCGTCGCCCAGCCCGCACCATCCTGCACGCCCAGTTCGGTTTGCGGTGCGCCTTGCACCATGGCCTGGTAGCGCTTGTGCACGCGGCGCTCGGCAAAGGCGGTCGACAGCGCGCGCTGTGCCAGCGGGTTGCGCGCCATCAGCACCAATCCAGAGGTGGCCTGGTCCAGCCGGTGCACGACCAATGCGCCCGGCCAGCGCTGCTCTGCGCGCAGGCTCAGGCAGTCGCTTTTGTCGGGTCCGCGTCCGGGTACACAGAGCAGGCCCGCAGGCTTGTCGAGCACCAGTAGGTCTTCGTCTTGGTGCAGGAGATATACGTCGGAAAAATGCGTGGCCGTATCAGTTTTCATGGTGCGTCGCATGGTCCATGGCGGATGGAACTGGCACGCCCGAGGCCAGCAGCCGCCGCGCCGCGCTGGCGGCGTCGCAGAGGGGTGTCGCCGTTACCCATCGCCCCGCACGAGGCGCTGGACCGTGGCGCACAGCTCTTCCACGTCGTTGGGTTTGTGCACCAGTGCGGCGGCGCCCGCGTCCATTGCGGCTTGCTCGATCTCCTGCGTTACATAGCCCGAAGCCAGCGCCATCGGCAGATCGGGGTGCAGGCGCCGGGCTTCGCGCAGCAGCTCCAGCCCGGAAAAACCCGGCATGTTGTAGTCGGTGACCAGCAGGTCGACTTCCCACGGCGCCTGGGCCAATGCGGACAGCGCCTCGCGCGGGTCGGTGAAACCGCTCACCTTGTAGCCGCGTCGCCGCAGCAGCCGCTGCACGAGAAAGACGAGGGCCTGATCGTCGTCCACATACATCACATGGCGTTCTGGCCCTGCGCTCTCCAGCGCGTCAGCCAGCGGCGATGGACTGCTGGGGGCGAAATCGGCAGGCACGACATGGTCGTCCGCTGCGGGAAAGTAGAGGGTGAAGCAACTGCCTTTGCCGGGTGTGCTGCCTACGTCCACCGCGCCGCCGTGCGCACGCATGACGCCATGGACCACGGCCAGGCCCAGCCCCGTGCCCTGGCCCACGGGTTTGGTGGTGAAAAAGGGTTCGAACACGCGGGTGAGGGTGTCAGGATCCATGCCGGGCCCGCTGTCACGCACGGTGACAGACACGTAGCGGCCTGCGGTCAGGCCCAGGCGTTCGCAGGTGCGTGCATCGGGATGGGCTGCTTGCACCTCCACATCCACCCGCCCGCGCCGGCCCGACATGGCCTGGATCGCGTTGGTGCACAGGTTGAGCACGGCTTGCTCCACCTGGGTGGCGTCGGCCAGGACGGCAGGCACCGATGCGCTGGCGCGCACCCGCAGCTCGATATCGGGAGGCAGGGTGACGCGCAGCAGGCGCTCGGTGTCGTGCAAGATCGCTGCCAGGGGAACGGGCGTTCTGCGCGGTGCTTCGTTGCGGCTGAAGGTCAGAATCTGGCGCACCAGATCGCGCGCACGCCGGCCGGCCTTGGAGATTTCGCGCAGGCTCTCCTGCACTGGAGAATCCGCCGGGCAATCGGCCCGAGCGAGTTCGACGTTGCCCAGAATGGCGCCCAGAATGTTGTTGAAATCGTGCGCGATGCCGCCGGCCATGGTGCCCACGGCCTGCATTTTGTGCGACTCGCGCAATTGCAGTTCGAGCTCGCCGCGGCGCGCTTCGGCGCGCTTGTGCGCGGTGAGGTCGCGGGCAAAAACGGTGGTGGTTCCGCCGTCGGCGAGCTGCTCGAACGAGACGCTGACCTCTACCGCCAGTTCGCGCCCGCTCGCGGTGCGCGCCGTCATTTCGCCCAGCATGGCCTGCGTGGTCACTTGCGCAAATGCCAGCGCCTGCGCCGCCTGCGGCAAAAAACGCTCCAGCGGACTGCCCAACGCGTCGCTCTCGGGGCACTGGAACAGCGCCGCCGCCGTGGGGTTGAAGACCGTGATGCGCTGGGTTCGGTCGACACACACGATGGCATCGAGCGCTGAGTTGATCACGGCTGCGTGCCGTTTTTCGCTGGCATAGAGCTGTTCATTGCGCTGCTGCAGCGCCCAGGTGCTTTGCTGCAAGGCGCGGCGTTCGGCCAGCAGCGGTCCCTGGTCCACGATGGCACAGAGGTACTGGTATTGCGGTGGGCCGTCGTCCTGCGGTGCTTCGATGCGCGCAATGTGCAGGTCACCGTTGATCTGTGCGTTGGCTCCGATGTGGAACACCACCTCGGTGGCCTCGGCGTGGCCGCTGCCAGCGGCCAGCGAGAAGGCATGGCGCACGCGCGGCGTGTGCGCCGCGTCCACAAAAGGCAGGAGCGAGGTTAGTGGCCGGTCTGCTTCGGTGGGTTGAAACGAGCGGTGCGCCATAGAGTTGGCTTGAACCACCATGTCGTGCGCGTCAATCACCATCAGCGCCAGCGGCACGCTGGAAAACAGCGCCTCAAAGCGCTCGGACGCGCTCTCTGCCGCCGCCTGGCTGTAGCGCAACACCTTGTTTTGCGCCTCCAGTTCGACCTGGTAGTTGCGCAAGCGGGCGATCAGTGCGGCCGTGGGGCCGACGGGTCGCGCAGCTTCGTCACGCCGCTCCTGCTGGGGCCGCGCAGGCGGATCCGTATAGGCGGACGGGTCGGACTTGCGAAGGAGGTAGGACAGGTCGGGTTTGGTCATGGGGCAGAGCCCGTGGCGCACTTTCCCGCCAGCGTGGCGGGCATCCGTACCAGTGTACGCGCGCCGGAGCTTGCCCTGGTTGCCGTACCCGGTGCGCATTAACCAAGGTTAACGCGCTTCGGCGGCGGCGGCGCAACACTGTGGCTTCGGCTCTTGAGAAGCCGTTGTCCATGGAGAGATTGCCGCATGACCTGTCTACGCCGCCAGAAGCCACTGGCCTTGTTTTTTTTCCTGATGGTCCAAAGGAATAGGCGCACGCTATCCAGGAGCTTGTCGTGAGCAGAGCGCACGTACCTGCCCCTGCGGCACAAGCGCTTGCTCCCCTGCCCAGGCGAGCGTTCCTGGGCACTGCCATCGCCTGGGGCGCCGGCTCCGTGGCGGCCAGTGCCCGTGGTGGCGAACCGCTCGCAGCCCGGCTCCCCGATGCCATGACGACGCCCGGTGGCGCAGATTTGCCGTATGGCCAGCCGTCGGTGCAAGAGCGCAAGGTCGTGCGGCATGAGCACCAGGATGCCGGATTTTCCGTCTGGCGCTCGCCCCTGGAAAACCAGCGCGGCATCATCACGCCGAGCGGGCTGCATTTCGCTGTGCACCATAGCGGCGTTCCGGACATCGCAGAGTCAGGGCATGCGCTGATGATTCATGGCCTGGTCACCCAAGCTTTGCGTTTCGACCTGGAACGCTTGAAGCGCTACCCCATGGTCAGCCGCATCCATTTTCTGGAGTGTGCCGGCAACTCGGCGGCCAATGCGCTGTCGCCCTTCGCGCTCAACCAGACCTTGGGCGAGTTGGCGGGCGAAGTGTCTTGCTCGGAATGGACCGGAGTGCCGCTGTCGTACCTTCTGCAGGAGGCCGGCGTGAAAGACAGCGCGCGCTGGGTGGTGGCCGAAGGTGCAGACGCTGCATCGCACACCCGCAGCCTGCCACTTGACGCGCTGCTGAAGGACGCGATGGTGGCGCTGTACCAGAACGGCGAGCGCCTGCGGCCGTCACAAGGCTACCCGATGCGGCTGTTCATGCCGGGGTGGGAAGGCAACGTGAATGTGAAGTGGCTGCACCGGCTGGAAGTGACCGATGCGCCCGCCTACTCCAAGGATGAATCGGGCCTGTACACCCAGGCGCTGGCTGATGGGCGCATCGAGCGCTTTGCTTTCCCTATGGATGTGAAGTCCGTCATCACGCACCCTTCCGGTCTGCAGACCTTGCCCGACCCCAAAGGTTTTTTCGAAATTGCCGGGCTGGCCTGGTCGGGCCATGGCCGCATTGCGCGGGTGGATGTTTCTGTGGATGGCGGCGCCTCTTGGGTGACTGCAAAGTTGCACGATCCGGTGCTGGACCGTGCTTTCACTCGCTTCACGCTGCCGTGGCGGTGGCAAGGGCGCAAGGCCACGCTGATGAGCCGTGCCACCGATGAACACGGGCGCGTGCAGCCGCTGCGCAGCGAATGGAAGCGGCGCTATGCCATGCATTCCTTCAACCACTACAACGCCGTCCAGTCTTGGCGCGTGGGTACCGATGGCCGTGTGGAGAACGCGTATGTTTAAGTGGCTGCTGCGCGTCCTGCGAGCCCTATGTCTCGGCGCTTTGCTGGGTTTCAGTGCGCTGCATGCCCAGACGGCAGCCGAAATCGGGTTGGGACTAGCGCTGGAGAGCGCGGAGATTGCACGCTATTCCATCACCGTTTTTCCAGATGGCCGCAACCTCCCGCCGGGGCAGGGCAGCGTACTGCAGGGCGCTCAGCTCTATCAGGAAAAATGTGCGGTCTGCCATGGGGCCAAGGGCATCGAAGGGCCAGCGGCGCGCTTGGTCGGATCTGGCGGATTTTTCAGTTGGCGCGACCCGCTGCGTCCGCTGCGGATTGCCAAATACCCATTGCTCGTGCTTTCCGTGGGGGCCAGCTGGCCGTACGCCACGACGCTGTTCGATTACATTCGCCGCGCCATGCCCCGCCAGGCCCCCAAAACCTTGAGCGACGACGAGGTCTATGCCTTGACGGCCTATCTGTTGCAGCGCAATGGTCTGGTGGACGCCGACGCGGTCATGGACCAGCAATTGCTCCCGCAGGTGGTCATGCCAGGTTTGGCCAGAACGGTGAATGCCTGGCCGCCATCTTGACGCCCGTCAGCCGCGCCGCGTCGGGGTCATGCCCAGCCGTGCACGCATGCGCGACAGCGACACGTGCGAGATGCCCAGGTAGCTTGCCACCTGGTGCATGGGGAGCCGCGCAGCCAGTTCGCCGTCCGTCTGCAAAAACCTTTGGTAGCGTTCTTCGGGAGACAAGGTCAGCAACTGGGCCTCGCGCCGTGACTGCTGGGTGAAGAGGTAGCCGAGCGCGTCGTCCAGCAAAGTCTGCGTCTGTGGAAACTGCCGCTGCCAGTCGTGCAAAGCCGCGTAGGGCAACTCGACCACCCGCGTCGTTTCCACGGCTTCGATGGTGCAGGGGCTGGGCAGAGACAGTGGTGGCATGGCGCCTGCGACCCAGCTGCCTGCCAAGTGGAAGGACCGGTTGCGCTCCACCCCTGCTTCGCTCAGGTAGTAAAAGCGCACCAATCCGCTTTCAAGCAGCCAGCAGCGGTCGCTGGCGTCCGCCTGGCGCAGCAGCACGGCACCAGCGTCGAAGCTGCGCCTTGGCAGCGCTTGCCACAGCGCTGCCAAGGCGGGCTGGGACTGCACCAGTGTCTGCAGCGTGGCCGGCTGGCAGGCCAGGCACGAACTGCCGGCGGTCATGGCAAGTGCTTACTCGACAGAACCGACAGGAAGGCAACTGCAGAACAGGTTGCGGTCGCCGTAGACGTTGTCCACCCGGCCCACGCTCGCCCAGTACTTGTTGCTGCGCAAAGCGGCCACAGGGTAAGCAGCCAGCTCGCGGGGATAGGGGTGCGTCCAATCCTGCGCGACCAGGCTGTGGGCTGTGTGCGGGGCATTTTTCAGGGGGTTGTCGTCCCGGGGCCAGGCGCCGGATTCGATCTGGCGGATCTCTTGACGGATGGCGATCATCGCGTCGATGAAGCGGTCAAGCTCGAACAGGCTTTCGCTCTCGGTCGGCTCCACCATCAGCGTGTTGGGTACCGGGAAGGACAGCGTGGGGGCATGAAAACCGTAGTCGATCAGGCGCTTGGCGACGTCTTCGGCCATCACGCCGCTGGTGTCCTTCAAGCTGCGCAGATCCAGAATGCACTCGTGCGCCACATGGCCGTTGCCGCTCGCGTACAGCGTGGGGTAATGGGGCTTGAGCCGCGCGCTGATGTAATTGGCCGAGAGGATGGCCACTTCGGTCGCGGCCTGCAGACCGGCAGCGCCCATCATACGGATGTACATCCAGGAGATGGGCAGCACGGCGGCATTGCCCAGCGGAGCAGCACTGACTGCGCCAACACCGCCTGCCACACCACCCGTGGCATGGCCGGGAAGGTACGGTACCAAGTCTTCCACCACACACACGGGGCCAACGCCCGGCCCACCGCCGCCGTGCGGAATGCAGAAGGTTTTGTGCAGGTTCAGGTGGCTGACGTCGCCGCCAAACTCGCCCGGCGCGGCCACGCCCACCAGGGCGTTGAGGTTGGCGCCATCGACATACACGCGGCCACCATGCTGGTGCACCAGGGCGCAGAGCTCTTTCACCTGTGTCTCGAATACGCCGTGCGTGCTGGGGTAGGTGATCATCATGCAGGCCAGGCGCTCGCTGTACTGCTCGCATTTGGCGCGCAAATCTGCCATGTCGACATTGCCTTGCGCATCGCAGGCGGTGACCACCACCTGCATGCCCACCATTTGGGCGCTGGCCGGGTTGGTGCCATGTGCGCTGCTGGGAATCAGGCAGACGGTGCGCTCGGTGTGGCCTTGCGCTGCATGCCAGGCCTTGATGGCCAGCAGGCCCGCGTACTCGCCTTGCGAGCCGGCGTTGGGCTGCAGGCTCACGCCCGCGTAGCCGGTGACTTGGCACAGCCAGGCGCGCAGTTGCTCGTCGAGCAGGCGGTAGCCGGCCAACTGGTCGGCGGGCGCGAAAGGATGCATGTGGGCGAACTCCGGCCAGGTGATGGGCATCATCTCGCTGGTGGCGTTGAGCTTCATGGTGCAAGAGCCCAGCGGAATCATGCTGCGGTCCAGCGCCAGGTCCTTGTCCGAGAGCTGGCGGATGTAGCGCAGCATCGCGGTCTCGGAGTGGTGCGTGTTGAACACCGGGTGCGTGAGGAAGGCGCTGGTGCGGCGCAGTTCGGAAGGGATCAGCAGATCCACTCCGCCCTCAAACGCTTCAAACGACGGCAGCGCCTGACCGTCCTTGGCGAAAATCTTCCAGAGCAATTCAATGTCGGCGCGCGTGGTGGTCTCGTCGAGCGAAATGCACAGCCAATTTTCAAAGTAAATTCGCAGGTTAGCGCCCATGGATACTGCGCGAGCAGCTATCGCTTTGGTAGCGCCATCGGTCTTGAGCGATACGGTGTCGAACGTGGCCTGCGCGCGCACTGGCGCGCCAAGCTGCTCCAGGCCCTTGGCAAGAATCGCGGTATAGCTCGCTACCCGCTGCGCAATGCGCGTCAATCCCTGAGGCCCGTGATAGACCGCATACATGCTGGCCACCACCGCCGGCAATACCTGGGCGGTGCAGATGTTGGAGGTGGCCTTTTCGCGCCGGATGTGCTGCTCGCGCGTTTGCAGCGCCAGGCGGTAGGCCGGGGCGCCATGCACGTCCACGCTCACACCCACCAGGCGCCCGGGCAGGGAGCGCTTGTAGTCGTCCCGGCAGGCCATGAAGGCAGCGTGCGGGCCGCCCGCGCCCATGGGCATGCCGAAGCGCTGGGTCGTGCCGACGACGATATCTGCGCCCCATTCGCCTGGTGGGGCGATCAGCGTAAGGGCCAGCAGGTCGGCGGCGACGATGAAGGCAGCCTGTTTGGCGTGCACTTTTTCGACATCGGCGGCAAGTTCGTCGATGCGGCCGCTGGTGGCGGGGTACTGCGCCAGCACGGCGAAATACTCGCCACCGAGTGCGGCGTTCCATTCATCGAGCGAATTGGCCAGCACCACTTCGATGTCCATGGGCGCGGCGCGCGTCTGGATCACTTCGATGGTTTGCGGATGCGCGTCGCCGGCCACCACAAAGCGCATGCTTTTCGATTTGACCGAGCGACGAGCCAGCGTCATGGCCTCGGCCGCTGCCGTGGCTTCGTCGAGCATGGACGCATTGGCCACCGGCATGCCCGTCAGGTCGCAGACCATGGTCTGGAAATTGATCAGCGCCTCCATGCGCCCCTGCGAAATCTCGGCCTGATAGGGCGTGTACGCGGTGTACCAGGCGGGGTTCTCCAGCACGTTGCGCAGAATGACGCCGGGGGTGTGCGTGCCGTAGTAACCCTGGCCGATGAAGCTGCGCAGCACCTGGTTTTTTCCGGCGATGGCCTTGAGCTCGGCCAGCGCGTCGGCTTCGGTGCAGGCGGGTGGCAAATCCATGACCGAGCGGCGCGCGATGGAGCGCGGCACGATGGAGTCGATGAGCGCCCGGCGCGACGCCTCGCCAATGGCCGAGAGCATCAGCGCCTCGTCCTCGGCATCAATGCCGATATGGCGGGGCAGGAATTCGTCCGCGTTTTCAAGTGCGCGCAGGGCAGGGGTGGAGGTCATCGGCGTAGGCAGAAAAAGAGCTTTCGCCCGCGCGGAGGGCGCCGGCGAAAGCGGGGAGGGGAAAGTCAGGAATCGCTCAGGCGCCCTTGGCGAACTCGGCGTAGCCGGGCTCGTCCATCAGCGCGTCAAACTGCGTCATGTCGCTTGCACGCACGCGGAAGAACCAGCCTGTGCCCAATGGGTCGGTGTTGGCCAGCGAGGGATCAGCGCGCAGCGCTTCGTTCACCTCCACCACTTCGCCGGACACGGGCATGTACACATCGGCAGCCGCTTTGACCGACTCAACGACCCCTGCCACCTCGCCTTGGGCAAAAGTTGCGCCCACTTCGGGCAAATCGACGAACACCACATCGCCCAGCGCATCCTGCGCGTGCAAGGTGATGCCCACCGTGGCGGCTTCGTGGTTGCTGATGTCTACCCATTCGTGGTCGCGCGAGTACTTAACGGTCATGAGAATGCTCCAGAAAAAAGCTTTGAAAAAGTGGACTGGCCACTGTAACGGGCGGTGTGAAAGGGGGCAATGCGGGAGTCCGCGACGGCTCAGCCGCGGAAATAGCGCGCCGGGATGAACGGCATGGCGCTGACCTGCATCGGCACCGGCTTGCCGCGCACCATGGCAAACAGTTGGGAACCGGGCGCTGCGTAGTCGGGACCGACATAGGCCATGGCAATGGGCTGGTTCAGCATGGGACTCAGCAGGCCGCTGCTGACCTGGCCAATTGGCTGGCCGTCCATGTTTTCAAGCACCGCCGGTTCGCGCACCGGCACGCGCTCGGTGGCGATCAGGCCGACGCGCTTGCGGGTGAGCAGCGTCGGATCGTCGATTTGCGCCAGTACCGTCTCAGCACCGGGGAAGCCGCCGGCGCGCGCGCCACCGGTGCGCCGCACTTTCTGGATGGCCCAGTTCAGGCCCGCTTCACTGGGCGTGGTGGTGGTGTCGAGGTCGTTGCCATAGAGGCACAGGCCGGCCTCCAGCCGCAGCGAATTGCGTGCGCCCAGGCCAATCGGAGCAATCTCTGGCTGGGCCAGCAGAGCGCGGGCCAGGGCCTCGGCCTCGCGCGCGGGGACCGAAATTTCAAACCCGTCTTCCCCGGTGTAGCCGCTGCGCGTGACGAAGCAGTCGGTGCCAGCAATGGAGTAGTTGCCACCGGTCATGAAGACAAGCTGCTCAATGCCGGGCGCCAACCGCGCCAGCGCCGCAGCCGCCTGCGGGCCTTGCAGGGCGAGCAGGGCGCGCTCCGGCAGGGGCTGCACGGTGCAGCGCTGGCCAATGTGTGCAGTGATGTGGGCGATGTCGGCGTCCTTGCAGGCGCCGTTGACGATGACGAACAGGCTCTCGTCGCTTTCCTTGAAAAACATCAGGTCGTCGAGGATGCCGCCCTCCGGGTTCAGCAGCAGACCGTAGCGCTGTTTGCCCACGGCCAGGCCGATGACGTCCACGGGAATCAGTGTTTCAAAGGCAGCTGCAGCGTCGGCCCCGGTGAGGCGCAACTGGCCCATGTGCGAGACGTCAAACAGACCCGCCGCCGTGCGCGTGTGACGGTGCTCGGCCATCAGGCCAGCCGGGTACTGCACCGGCATGGAGTAGCCGGCAAACGGCACCATGCGCGCGCCAAGCTCCAGGTGCAGGGCGTGGAGCGGTGTGGTCTTGAGGTCGGTGGCAGCAGCGGTCATGAAAGGACTCTTTAGGCAAATACGGGCCGTGGCCGTAGCCACGGAATTTGCCCTGCTGTCCGCTTTACCTGAGAGATTCACCGCGCTGCCCTGGCTGGCCGTGCGGTTTGCTCCTTCGGTGGACCGGCGCTGCGCTGCGCAGCGTGCGGCCTCTCTCCAGCAAGGAAACGCCCGCATCGCTGCGGGCGGCTGCCAGTCCTTTTGCCTGAGCGTTCGGTGAACCTGCGCCTTCGGCGGCGTCGCAGCCCCGCTTTGGGGTGGACGCTCTCTCCTGACCCCTGGAATTCTAAAGCAGCCGCGCAGCGTCCGGCATCACTTCGCGTAGACCAGATCGCGCAGCCACAGCGAAAGCTCGGGCACGTAGGTGATGACCATGAGACAGGCCATGATGACCAGCACGAACGGCATCAAATGGCCCACGATGCGATCGAGCGAGATGCGGGCCACCGCGCAAGCCGCAAACAGGTTCACGCCAAAGGGCGGCGTGATCATGCCCATGGCCAGGTTCACCACCATCACCAGACCAAAGTGCACCGGATCCACACCAAAGTGCGCGGCCACCGGAGCCAGGATGGGAGCGAGCACGATGATGGCGGCGCTGGTTTCAATGAACATGCCAATGAAAAACAGCGCTGCATTCACGCCCAGCAGAAAATACGCGGGCGACTTGAGCACGCCTTCAAGCCAGTGGCCAATGGCTTCGGGCACGCCAGCGCGCGTGATGAGGAAGGCAAACAGCCCCGCGTTGGCAATGATGAACATGATCACCGCCGACGAAATCGCCGAGCGGCGCAGCACGGCAGCCAGGCTTTTTATGCCAATCTCGCGGTAGATCACCACGCCCACCAGCAGCGCGTAGAACACCGCCACGGCCGAGGCCTCGGTGGGCGTGAACACACCGCCATAGATGCCGCCCAGGATGATGATCGGCATCAGCAGCGCCCAGCCCGCCTGCAGTGTGGCGCGCCCGACGGGCAATCGCCCCTCGCCATCGTTCTTGCCCCAGCCTTTCCACTTGCAGTACAGCCAGACAAAGAGCATCAGCGTGCCAGCAATCAGCACTCCGGGGCCGAAGCCGGCGATGAACAGCTCGCCAATCGATACCTCGGCGCTGACACCGTACAGGATGAGCGGAATCGATGGTGGAATCACCACGCCCAGTTCGGCTGCAGTGGCCTGCAAGGATGCCGCGTAGGTGACCGGATAGCCGTGCTTGACCAGGGCTGGCACCAGGATCGCGCCAATCGCAAAAGTGGTGGCCACCGAAGAGCCGGAGACGGCGGCAAAGATCATGCAGGTGAGCACGCAGGTCATGGGCAGGCCGCCCTGCACCCCGCCCACCAGGCTCTTGGCAAACTCCACCAGCCGGCGCGAGATGCCGCCGGCCTCCATAAGGTTGCCCGCGAGGATGAAGAACGGAATGGCGGCGAGCGGGAACTTGTTGATGGCGCCAAACATTTCCTTGACGGAAATGAGCATGTGCGCATGCGAGGCTTGAATGCCCAGAATCGACGCCAACCCGATCGACACGGCCACCGAAATGGTGAGTGCGAAGCACAGCACCATGGTGGAGATCATCACCACGCTCATTGCGCCGTCTCCAGTTCCATGCGGCGGGGGTCGATCAGGTTGCCAATAATCCCGATCGCACTGAATACCGCACCGACGGGCATGGCGATGTAGGCCCAGAACATGGAGAGCGATTCCAGCCCCGCCATGGTCTGAACGCGGCCGCGCACCGAGTAGTCCCAGCCCCACCAGACGATGATGGCCATGAGCGTGAGTGCAGCCAGCGCAACCACCCAGTCGAGCACGCGCCGCACGCGCGGCCCGCTCCAGCGGTAGAGCACATCCACGCTCACCATGGCGCCCTGGCGGAAGGCGCAGGGAATGGCGAGGAACACCATCCAGATCAGCGAGAAGCGGATCAGCACCTCGGTCCACTCTGCTGGCTGCTCGAGCACAAAACGCATGATGATCTGGAACATGCCGAGCGACGCCGACACCGCCAGCATGGCGCAGGCGCCCCAGAGGGCAAGCGCCGTGGTCCAGCGTTCAAGGGTGAGAAAAGCGTTTTTCATGGTTGCAGCCGCACGCATGCGCAGCGGTGCAAAAGTTTGAATAAAAAAGCCCGCCAGGGCAGATCTGGCGGGCGTGAGTAGCTACAAAAAATGAAGCAAACTTATTTGTAGTTGCGGATTTTGTCGAGATTGTCCTTGCCAAACTGCTTCTCGAACTGCGCTTCGACCGGTGCCAGCGCAGCGACGAACTGGGCCTTGTCGATGTTGTCGATCACGGTCATGCCTTTGGCGCGCAGGTCGGCCACGCCCTTGGCATCGTCTTCGTCCACGCGAGCGCGGTTGGCCTTGGCGCCTTCCTTGGCGGCGTCCAGGAACGCCTGCTTGTCGGCCGCAGACAGTTTGTCAAAAGACGCCTTGTTCATCAGAAAGATGCAGGGCGAATAGACATGGCCGGTGAGTGTGAGGTGCTTTTGCACCTGGTCGAACTTGGCAGAAATGATGACCGAAAGGGGATTCTCCTGACCATCGACCGTGCCTTGCTGCAGCGCGGTAAACACCTCGGGAAATGCCATCGGCGTGGTGATGATGCCAAAGCCCTTGTACGCAGCAATGTGCACCGGGTTTTCCATGGTGCGCATCTTCAGGCCCTTGAGGTCTTCGGGTACCTTCACGTCGCGTTTGCTGTTGGTCATGTGGCGAAAGCCGTTCTCGGCCCATGCCAGCGCCTTGAACCCCTTGCTGTCGAACTTGGTCAGCATCTCTTGACCGATCGGGCCGTCCAGCACCGCGCGGGCGTGGGCTTTGTCGCGGAACAGGAAGGGCACATCGAAAATTTTTGCCTCGGGAACGAAATTGGGCACCGGCCCGGTGGAGCTGAAGGCGAGCTCTTGGGTACCCAATTGCACCGACTCGATGGACTCGCGCTCGCCGCCCAGGGCACCGTTGTAGAAGGTTTGTACCTTGTAGCGCCCGCCGGTGCGTTTTTCTACCTCTTTGGCAAAGACATCAATGGCCACGCCTTGGTGTGAGTTCTGCGCGGTAGAGATGCTGATACGCATGGTGGTTTGCGCGCTTGCGCCGGCCATCAGACCGAATGCGAAGCCCAAGCCGAGGACGAGTTTGTTCAATTGCATGGTGGTTCCTGAGAGGGGATGGGGTGGCACGGGCGGCAGAGCCTTTGCGTGCAGTCAGCTCGGGAAATTATGGGGAGGTCGCTGGTACGGAACTATCCGGGTTTGTGCGGTGCCGTAGGCCTGCCAACCACACATGCAGATCAGGGTTATGCCAGCGGCGTGCACACACCATGCGCTGTTGTGCCAAGCGCTCCGGTCTGGCGGTAACCAGCCGGAGCCTTGTCATTTTGTGCGCTCCGGTAAGAGCGCCTTGATGGGATAAGTGTGCCCGATCAGGTCTGGATGGATTTTCTGTGTTTGGAGAAGGTAGAAGGTTTTACAGAAAAATATTCTGTAATTTCTAAAAATCCAGAATAATGAACTTCATGGATCGACTTGACAGAAAAATTCTCTCCGTCCTGCAGGCGAACGCCCGCGCCAGCCTGCAGGAAATTGGCCTGGCCGTGGGACTGAGTCCCTCGCCGTGCTGGGGCCGCATCAAGAAGATGGAAGAGGCCGGTGTGATCGAAGGCTACACCGTGCGCATCAACCCGCAGGCGCTCGACCTGGCAGATACGGTGCTGGTGCAGGTCACGCTCGACAGCCATTCCGACAACACGCTGGAGAAGTTTGGCGAAACGCTGGCCAGCATTCCCGAGGTGATCGAGGCGCACCTGGTTTCGGGCGACTACGACTACCTGTTGCGGGTGGTGGTGAAGGACACACGCGACTACGAGCGCCTGCTGCGCGAAAAACTCTACAAGATCAAGGGCATCCGCCACAGCCGTTCCAGCTTCGTGCTGCGCACGCTGAAAAAGGCCGATTTGCCGCTGAATATTTCATAAAAAAGGCCTGCAGCGCAGGCCCATCAATCGTTGACAGCTATCAAACTTGATTACATGCCCGAGTAGTTCGGGCCGCCGCCGCCTTCGGGCGGAATCCAGACGATGTTCTGCGTCGGGTCCTTGATGTCGCAGGTCTTGCAGTGCACGCAGTTCTGCGCGTTGATCTGCAGCCGCTGTGCATTGCCACCCTTGGCCTCGTCCGGCACGAACTCATAGACACCGGCCGGACAGTAGCGTTGCTCGGGGCCAGCGTACTTCGCCAGGTTGATGGCCACCGGCACGCTGGCGTCCTTGAGCGTCAGGTGCGCCGGCTGGTTCTCGGCGTGGTTGGTGTTGCTGATGAACACGCTGGAGAGCCGGTCGAAGGTGAGCTTGCCGTCGGGCTTGGGGTAGACGATGGGCTTGCACTCGGCGGCGGGTTTGAGGCTGGCGTAGTCGGGCTTGTCGCGGTGCAGTGTCCAGGGAATGTTGCCCTTGAGCACGAACTGCTCGATGCCGTTCATCAGCGTGGCAGTGGTCAGCCCCTTCTTGAACCAGGCCTTGAAGTTGCGTGCCTTGTTCAGCTCGGTGTAGAGCCAGCTTGCCTCGAACGCCTTGGGGTAGGCGGTCAACTCGTCGTGCTGGCGCCCGGCGGCAATGGCGTCGAAAGCAGCTTCGGCTGCCAGCATGCCGGTCTTGATGGCAGCGTGGCTGCCCTTGATGCGGCTGACGTTCATGTAGCCGGCCTCGCAGCCGACCATCGCGCCACCGGGAAACACGGTTTTCGGCAGGCTGAGCAATCCACCGGCCGTCACAGCGCGAGCGCCGTAGCCAATGCGCTTGCCCGGCTTGATGCCCTTGGATTCGTCGCCTTCCAGGTACCAGCGGATGTTGGGGTGCGTCTTCCAGCGCTGGAATTCCTCAAACGGGCTCAGGTAGGGGTTGCTGTAATCGAGCCCGGTGATGAAGCCGAGCGACACGGTGTTGTTCTCGGCGTGGTACAGAAAGGCGCCGCCATAGGTGTCGGCATCCATCGGCCAGCCGGCAGTGTGCAGTACGAAGCCGGGCTGGTGGCGCGCCGGGTCGATTTCCCAGACCTCTTTTACGCCCAGGCCATAGGCTTGCGGGTCGCAATCGGCATCAAGCTTGAAGCGCGCGATCAGCTGGCGTCCCAGGCTGCCGCGTGCGCCTTCGGCGAACACCGTGTATTTGCCAAGAAGCTCCATGCCGAGCTGGAACTCACCTGTGAGTTCGTGGTCCTTGCCCACACCCATGTTGCCGGTGGCCACACCCTTGACGCTGCCATTGTCGTTGTAGAGCACTTCGGCGGCGGCAAAGCCAGGGAAAATTTCCACGCCCAGCGCTTCGGCCTGCTCGGACAGCCAGCGCGTGACGTTGCCCAGGCTGACGATGTAGTTGCCGTGGTTTTGAAAGCACTGCGGCAGCACAAAGTTCGGCGTGCGGAACGACGACTTTTCGCCCAGGAACACCATGGCGTCGTCGGTGACGGGCTGGTTGAGCGGGGCGCCGAGTTCCTTCCAGTTGGGAATCAGCTCGGTCAGGGCCTTGGGGTCCATGATGGCCCCCGAAAGAATATGGGCGCCGGGCTCGGAGCCTTTCTCAAGCACCACCACCGAAATTTCTTTCTCGTGCTGCGCAGCAAGCTGCTTGAGCCGGATCGCGGTCGACAGGCCGGCCGGCCCGCCGCCGACGATCACCACGTCGTATTCCATGGATTCTCGGGGGCCGTGGGCGCTGAGGATTTCTTCGTTGGTCATGGCGTGCAACTATGCGTTTGATAATGAACGGATTCTCGGGCCCCCGCCAAGCTGGCGGCTGTCCGGCATGCGACCGATTGTATTCAACGGTTCATCATAATCGAACGATCGTTCTATTTTGAATTTTTCAAGGAGTGAATAAATGGCCTACAGCATCGACCTTTCTGGCCGCGTGGCGTTCGTGACGGGCGCGTCCAGCGGTCTGGGCGCGCAGTTTGCGCGCACCCTGGCGCGCGCCGGCGCGGGCGTGGTGCTCGCCAGCCGGCGCGTGGAAAAACTCAAGGAGCTGCGCGCGCGCATCGAGGGCGAGGGGGGCGACGCGCACGTGGTCGAGCTGGATGTGACGGACCACGATTCCATCAAATCTGCTGTAGCGCACGCCGAGACCGAGATGGGTTCGATCGACATCCTGGTCAACAACTCGGGCGTTTCGACCACGCAGCGCCTGCAGGATGTGACACCCCAGGATTTCGACTTCATCTTCGACACCAATGTCAAAGGCGCCTTTTTTGTGGCGCAGGAAGTGGGCAAGCGCATGCTGGCACGCTCGCGTGGCGCAGCGCCCGGCAGTTTCACTGGGGGGCGCATCATCAACATTGCGTCGATGGCGGGCCTCAAGGTGCTGCCGCAAATTGGTGCCTACTGCATGAGCAAGGCCGCCGTGGTGCAGATGACCAAAGCCATGGCGCTCGAATGGGGGCGCTTCGGCATCAACACCAACGCCCTTTGCCCTGGCTACATCGACACCGAAATCAATCACGATCACTGGCGCACTGAGCAGGGCCAAAAACTCATTGCCATGCTGCCGCGCAAACGCGTGGGGCAGCCGCAGGACCTGGACGCGCTGATCGTCATGCTGGCCAGCGACCAGAGCCATTTTGTGAATGGCGCGGTGATTGCGGCCGACGATGGCTTTGGCGTTTAGATTCCCCTGCGTCGCATCGCGCCTTCGTGCAACTGCCGGAGGCAGCAGCTCATCAGGGCCGTCCAAGCCTGCGCAGGCAGGCTTGGAGCCGCGGCCTTCAGCCCCCTGAGGGGGACGCCTGCGGTGGACCGGCGGAGCCAGATCCACGGTGGCACTGGTAGGAACCCCGCCGCCGCTTAGCTCATCTTTTTCATCATTTTCAATTGTTGCTTCCCATGAAAATCGAGATTCCAGCGCACAAGAAACTCGTCCACGAGATGCGCTTTCCCGTGCGCTGGGGCGACATGGATGCCATGGGCCATGTCAACAACACCGTGTACTTCCGCTATCTGGAGTCGGCGCGCATCGACTGGATGGTGGCTGCGGGCTGCAACCCCGATCCTGCGGGCCAAGGGCCGGTCATCGTCAACGCTTTTTGCAACTTCTACCAGCAGCTTCAATACCCCGACGAGGTGCTGCTCAAGCTCTACGTGAGCGACCCGGCTCGCACCACGTTTGAAACCTGGGGCACGATGGAACGCGCCGCAGCGCCGGGTGTGATTTGCGCGGCCGGTGGGGCAACGACCATTTGGGTGGATTTTCCCAAACAAAAGGCCATGGACTTGCCCGACTGGATGCGTGCGCTGGTCACGCCGTAAGCTGCGTGGAAGGCAAGCAAATGCCGCAGCGTCAAAAAGTTAGAAGAAATCGGCCGATAGCGCTTATTCCGTAAGCCATGGCAGCTATTAATTGAATAGCAATTACTTTTGCCGAGGCACCCGCCCCATCAGGTAGAACTCGGGGTTCGGCTGCATACCGGCAAAGCTGGCCATGCGGTTGCTCAGGCCAAAGAACGCGGTAATGGCGGCGATGTCCCAGATGTCCTCGTCGTCAAAGCCATGCGGGTGCAGCGCGTCGAAATCGGCGTCGTCAATCTCTGCCGAGCGCAAGCAGACCTTCATCGCAAAGTCGAGCATGGCACGCTGGCGCGGGCTGATGTCCGCCTTGCGGTGGTTCACCGCTACCTGATCGGCCACAAACGGTTTCTTTTCGTAGATGCGCAGAATGGCGCCGTGGGCCACAACGCAGTACAGGCACTGGTTGGCCGCGCTGGTGGTCGTGACGATCATTTCCCGATCGCCTTTGGTCAGGTTGCTGCTGCGGCCGGCACTCTCCGGGTCCATGAGTGCGTCGTGGTACGCAAAGAAGGCGCGCCACTCGGCTGGTCGGCGGGCAAAGCCGAGAAACACATTGGGGATGAAACCCGCCTTTTCCTGGACCTCCAGAACTTTGGCCTTGATGTCGTCGGGCAGGGCGTTGAGGTCGGGCGCGGGATAGCGGGCGGTCATGGCGTGTCTCCTTGGATGGGGGGAAGGTCGAGACCATGATACGTATTGCCGCGACCATGAAAAAAAGCGCAGTGCCATAAGGCGCTGCGCTTTGATGCTGACGAGGCAGCCGGTAGCAACCTGCTGTGCTAGACCACCTTGTTGGGTGTCGGCGTGGTTGCGCCCAGGGCCAGTGCCTTGGCTACGCCCGCGCCATAGGCTGGGTCGGCTTTGGTGCAGTTCGCAATGTGGCGCTCCTGGATAGTTTTGGATGCACCACCCACGGCGCGCGCCGTGTTGTCGAACAGGGCTTGCTGTTGCGCTGGTGTCATCAAACGAAACAGATTGCCGGGCTGCGAGTAGTAGTCGGTATCTTCGCGATGGTTCCACCGGGCGGCCGAGCCTTCGAGCGCCAGCGGCGGCTCGGAAAAATCAGGTTGCTCTTGCAGTGCGCCCTTGCTGTTGGGCTCGTAGCCCACTTCTGCGCCGTTGTTGCTGTCCACTCGCATCTGGCCATCGCGGTGGTTGCTGTGGAACGGGCACTGCGGTGCGTTCACCGGAATCTGGTGGTGGTTGACGCCGAGGCGGTAACGCTGTGCGTCGCCGTAGTTGAACAAGCGCGACTGCAGCATCTTGTCGGGTGAGAAGCTGATGCCAGGCACGACGTTGGCCGGGTTGAAGGCCAGTTGTTCGATTTCGGCAAAGTAGTTCTCGGCGTTGCGGTTGAGTTCGAGCACCCCCACGTCGATCAGCGGATAGTCGCCGTGCGGCCAGACTTTGGTCAGATCAAACGGGTGCAAGTGGTAGCTGTCCGCGTCCTTTTCGGGCATGACCTGAATTTTCAGGTTCCAGCGCGGAAAGTCGCCGTTGTCGATGGCGTTCAGCAGGTCGGCTTGTGAGCTTTCACGGTCGCGTCCTACCAGCTCGGCAGCTTCCTGGTCGGTCAGGTTCTCAATGCCTTGCTGCGTCACCAGGTGGAACTTGACCCAGAAGCGCTCGTTTTGCGCGTTCAGCAGGCTGAAGGTGTGGCTGCCAAAGCCGTGCATATGGCGGTAGGACTTGGGGATGCCGCGGTCGCTCATCAAAATGGTGACCTGGTGCAGCGCCTCGGGCAGAAGCGTCCAGAAGTCCCAGTTGTTTTCGGCACTGCGCATGTTGGTGCGTGGGTCGCGCTTGACGGCGCGGTTCAGGTCCGGGAACTTGAGCGGGTCGCGCATGAAGAACACCGGCGTGTTGTTTCCCACCAAGTCCCAATTGCCTTCTTCGGTATAGAACTTCATGGCAAAACCGCGAATGTCGCGCTCGGCATCGGCCGCGCCGCGCTCGCCTGCCACGGTGGAAAAGCGCATGGCCAGCGGCGTTTTCTTGCCAATGGCCGAGAAAATCTTGGCCTTGCTGTAGCGCGTGATGTCGTGCGTGACGGTGAAATGGCCAAAAGCCCCCGAACCCTTGGCGTGCATGCGCCGCTCGGGAATCACTTCGCGGGCAAAGTGGGCAAGTTTTTCCAGGTGCCATACGTCCTGCAGCAGCATCGGGCCGCGTGGTCCGGCGGTCATCACGTTCTGGTTGTCGGGTACCGGTGCACCGGCCGCGGTGGTGAGCTTGGACATGAGAAATCCTTTCGTTCAAAAACAAGGGGGCGAGCGGAGGGCACTTACCGAGACAACCATGGGCCTGCTCCATGCTCAAAAAATAGTAAACAACTATTTAATGCCAAACAATTGTTGTCTTTGTCTATGAAAAGGGCAAGGCAAGGGCCATCGTATTTATGCAAGGCAGCGATAGCCAGCGTCTTTGGAGGCGTACCGCGTTGGGGCAAGCCTCAGCCCGTGACGAGCTTGTGGACCAGATCGGCGGCGGTGGATGCCCCGTATTTGCGCATCAACCGGGCCCGGTAGATCTCAACGGTGCGGTGGCTGATTTCAAGCGCCTTGCCAATCTCTTTGGACGTAAGCCCTTCCAGCAAGCGCGCTGCGACTTCGCGCTCTCGACCCGTCAGGTTTGACTTCACTGCGCGCCGCTCGCTCAGGTCCTCAAGAATCCAGATGCCTGCGGAATGGGGCTCTGCCCGGTTGAGCGCCCGGCCCGACACATGGCACCAGAACATCTCGCCGTTGGCCCGCTTCATGACGCGGTTGTCCGAGTAATACCCTTTGGCGTTCAGGATCGGTTCCATGTGCGCACCCAGGCGCTCGTACTCTTCTGCACTTGGATAGAGAACGCGAAACGATTGCCCCACCAGCAGTTCGCGCGAAGCGCCAAACATGGCGCAGAGATGGTCGTTACAGTCGATCATGTCCCGATTGCGGGACACCACCATGCCCACAGGGGCCATTTCAAATGCGAGACGATAGTCAATGGGCATGGTGAAAGTATCTACGAAAAACTACCTAGTTGAATAGGTAGTATCGTCCGGTAACCCTAATAATCAGGAGAGACGCGTGAACAAGGTATTTGCTTCAGCCACCGAAGCCCTCGCGGGGGTGGTGGCGGACGGCCAGTTGCTGGCGGTCGGCGGGTTTGGGCTTTGCGGTATTCCCGAGGCTCTGATCGAGGCGCTGCAGGCCAGTGGCGTAAAGGATCTCACTGTGATCTCCAACAATGCAGGTGTCGACGGCTTCGGCCTGGGCAAACTGCTTGAGACACGCCAGATCAAGAAAATGATCTCCAGCTATGTGGGGGAAAACAAGGAGTTCGAGCGCCAATTCCTGGCTGGCGAACTCGAGCTCGAATTTACGCCTCAAGGGACGCTGGCCGAAAAGCTGCGCGCTGGCGGCGCCGGTATTCCAGCGTTTTTCACCAAAACGGGCGTGGGCACCATGGTGGCCGAGGGCAAGGAATTGCGCGAATTTGACGGTGAAACCTACGTCATGGAACGCTCGCTGGTGCCCGATGTGGCGCTTGTCAAGGCGCACCGTGCCGACAAATCGGGCAACCTGCAGTTTCGCCTGACGGCACGCAACTTCAATCCGGCCGCAGCCATGGCCGGCAAGGTCTGCATCGTTGAAGTGGAGGAAATCGTCGAGACCGGCGCCATGGTGCCCGACGAAGTGCATCTGCCGGGCATCTACGTGCACCGCATCGTGCACAACCCGAACCCGGAAAAGCGCATTGAAAAGCGCACGATTACCGAAGCGCCGCGTGAGCGCGCAGCCCAGACCGAAAAAGCAGGAGCCTGACATGCCTTGGACCCAAGACCAGATGGCGGCACGCGCCGCACAAGAACTTGAAGATGGCTTCTACGTGAACCTTGGCATCGGCATTCCGACCCTGGTGGCGAACTTCACCGGCGACAAGGAAGTATGGCTGCAGTCGGAGAACGGCATGTTGGGCATTGGCCCCTTTCCTACGGAAGACCAGGTGGACGCGGACCTGATCAACGCTGGCAAGCAGACCGTGACCACCTTGCCCGGCTCGTCCATCTTTGGCAGTCATGAAAGCTTCGCGATGATCCGTGGCGGCAAGATCAATCTCTCGATCCTGGGTGCGATGCAGGTCAGTGAAAAGGGTGACCTCGCCAACTGGATGATCCCTGGCAAGATGGTCAAGGGTATGGGCGGGGCCATGGACCTGGTGGCCGGCGTCAAACGCGTGATCGTGCTCATGGAGCATGTGGCGCGCAAGAAGGACGGTACCGAAGACCTCAAGATACTGCCCGAATGCACTCTGCCGCTCACCGGCGTCGGGGTGGTCGACCGCATCATCACCGACTTGGCTGTGATGGACGTGACGCCCAAGGGCCTCCAAGTGATTGAGCTTGCACCCGGAGTGAGTTTCGAGGCGGTGCAGGCCAAGACAGGCGTGACCTTGCTGCAGTAGGCAAGTGCTGCGCCGCGTGTGTCATACACGCTGAATGCACAAAAAAACGGGCCGCAAGGGCCCGTTTTTTTATGGTCTTTCTGGCGGAGAGGGCGGGATTCGAACCCGCGGTGGGGATAAACCCACACACGCTTTCCAGGCGTGCGACTTAAACCGCTCATCCACCTCTCCGAAGCCCGCGATTATGCCATGCGAGCAAGAGCTATGCGGGCGGATTGCCGTGCTTGAGCGGATTAACTTCGCTCAGGGATTTGCGCGTGGGGACGTTTGGATCATCTTCATCGCGGACCCAATCAGCGCGGAGACTTCCGTCATGTTGCTGGGCACGATGAGGGTGGTGGTGGCATCGGCAGCGACCTTGCTGTAAGCGTCCACGGCCAACTCTGCCACCTTGAGCTGTACCGCTTGCTCGCCGCCGGGCTGGCGAATGGCGTTGGCTACGCGCTCGATGGCCTGCGCCGTGGCATCCGCGACGGCAAGAATGGAGGCGGCCTCGCCCTGCGCGTTGTTGATGACTGCCTGTTTTTCGCCTTCTGAACGGGCAATGAAGGCCTCGCGCTCGCCAGTGGCAATATTGATCTGTTCCTGACGACGGCCTTCGGAGGCAGCAATCAGCGCGCGCTTTTCGCGCTCTGCCGTGATCTGCGCCTGCATGGCATGCAGAATTTCCTTGGGTGGCGTCAGGTCCTTGATTTCGTAACGCAGCACCTTCACGCCCCAGTTCAACGCCGCTTCGTCGATGGCCTGCACCACCTGGGCATTGATGATGTCGCGCTCTTCAAAGGTCTTGTCGAGTTCGAGCTTGCCGATCACGCTGCGCAGCGAGGTTTGCGCGAGCTGCGTTACGGCAACGATGTAATTGCTTGAGCCGTAGCTCGCGCGCATCGGGTCGGTGACCTGGAAGTACAGGATGCCGTCCACCTGCAGCTGCGTGTTGTCACGCGTAATGCAGACCTGGCTGGGCACGTCGAGCGGAATTTCTTTCAGGCTGTGCTTGTAGGCCACGCGGTCGACGAACGGCACGAGGAAGTTCAGGCCCGGCGTGAGGGTGCCGGCGTACTTGCCCAAGCGCTCTTTCACCCACGCGTTTTGCTGGGGAACCACCTTGATCGAGCGCGCGATGAAGATGATGGCAATGACGAAAACGACGATGGCGACTTCCATGAAGGCTTCCCTTTGTTGATAGTTATGTGTATGAAGCTTATGCAGGGTCCACCAGCAGCCTGCTGCCCACCAGTTCGGCGACCCGGTGCATACCTATGCTCGGCGTGACGCCGGGCCGGTGCACGGCGGTCCAGGCGGCGCCTCGGTATTTCACCACGGCCGTGCCCTCGGCATCCCATGCTTCGATCATCACCAGTTCCCCGACGTCGAGGTTCACGCTGCGATCGGCGCGCGCCGAGGGGTCCCCCGGTCGTGGTCGCTTGATCCAGTGCCAGGCTACCACGGCGCCTCCGCCGACCACCGATGCCGTGACGATTTGCACCACCAACGGAGCACCTGCGTGGGCAGCCAAGGCGGCGGCAGCGAGGCCAAAGGCCAGCATCAGCAGGTAGAAGGTTCCGGTCACCAGCTCAACTGCCACGGCACTGCCAGCCAACAACCACCAGATTGTGGATTCCGCCATCCCGATCCCCTTTCATACTCGTGTACGCGAGAGTGCCCATTCTGGGTCAAAAGGTGGGTGTGTAAGCGTGGGAGGCCGGGTTATTCCTTACACTGCGCGGTTATTTCGCTTTTTTGTGCCCAAGGGATGCGTCCCTGGGCGCGGTTACTCGGAGATTTGCGCATGAAGTTTCGCTTTCCCATCATCATCATCGACGAGGACTACCGCTCGGAAAACACGTCTGGGCTGGGCATTCGTGCGCTGGCCCAGGCGATTGAGGCCGAGGGTGTTGAGGTGTTGGGGGTGACGAGTTACGGCGATTTGTCGCAGTTTGCACAGCAGCAAAGCCGAGCCAGCGCCTTCATTTTGTCCATTGACGATGAGGAGTTCACGCTGGGCTCGCACATGGATCCGATCGTGCAGAGCCTGCGCAGCTTCATTGGCGAAGTGCGGCGCAAAAACGCCGATGTGCCTATCTATGTGCATGGCGAGACGAAAACCAGCCGCCACCTGCCCAACGACATCCTGCGCGAGCTGCATGGCTTTATCCACATGTTTGAGGACACGCCCGAATTTGTGGCGCGCCACATCATTCGGGAGGCCAAAAGCTACCTGGAGGGCGTGAAGCCGCCGTTTTTCAAGGCGCTGCTCGATTACGCAGACGACGGCTCGTACAGCTGGCACTGCCCCGGTCACTCGGGCGGCGTGGCTTTTTTGAAAAGCCCCGTGGGCCAGATGTACCACCAGTTCTATGGCGAAAACATGTTGCGTGCCGACGTATGCAATGCGGTGGAAGAACTGGGCCAGTTGCTGGACCACTCCGGCGCCATTGGCGAGAGCGAGCGCAATGCGGCGCGTATCTTCAACGCCGACCACTGCTTTTTTGTGACCAACGGCACCTCTACCTCCAACAAGATGGTGTGGCACCACACCGTGGCCCCAGGCGATGTGGTGGTGGTGGACCGCAACTGCCACAAGTCCATTCTGCACAGCATCATCATGACCGGCGCGATCCCGGTATTTTTGAAGCCCACGCGCAACCATTTCGGCATCATCGGCCCGATTCCGAAGAGTGAGTTTGAGCCGGCCACCATTCAGGCCAAGATCAAAAAGAACCCGCTGCTCAAGGGCGTGGACGCCAAAAAAGTGAAGCCGCGCGTGCTCACGCTCACGCAATCGACGTACGACGGCGTGCTCTACAACACCGAAACCATCAAGGGCATGCTTGATGGCTACGTGGACAACCTGCACTTCGACGAGGCCTGGTTGCCGCACGCAGCCTTTCACCCGTTTTATGGCGTGTACCACGCCATGGGCAAGAAGCGCACCCGGCCCAAGCATTCGGTGACCTATTCCACGCAGTCCGTGCACAAGCTGCTGGCCGGTATCAGCCAGGCCAGCCATGTCCTGGTGCAGGATTCGCAAACCACCAAGCTCGACAGGCATTTGTTCAACGAATCCTATTTGATGCACACCAGCACCAGTCCGCAGTACAGCATCATTGCCAGCTGCGACGTGGCCGCCGCCATGATGGAGCCGCCCGGCGGCACCGCGCTGGTGGAAGAAAGCATTCTGGAAGCACTCGATTTCCGCCGCGCCATGCGCCAGGTGGAAGAAGAGTTCGGCAAGAAGGACTGGTGGTTCAAAGTCTGGGGTCCTGAAAAGCTCGCGGACGAAGGCATTGGCCGGGCAGAAGACTGGATCATCCGCAGCGACAGCAAGAACAAGAAAGTCACCGCTGAAAACGGCAAGCGCTGGCATGGCTTTGGCCAGCTGGCGGACGGCTTCAACATGCTCGACCCGATCAAGTCGACCATCGTCACACCGGGGCTGAATCTGGATGGCAAGTTCGACAAAACGGGCATCCCGGCGTCCATCGTCTCCAAGTATTTGGCTGAGCACGGCGTGGTGATCGAGAAAACCGGGCTCTACAGCTTCTTTATTCTGTTCACGATTGGTATCACCAAAGGCCGCTGGAACACGCTGCTCTCGGCGCTGCAACAGTTCAAGGACGACTACGAGAAGAACCAGCCCATGTGGCGCATCCTTCCGGAGTTCTGCCAGCAACACAAACGCTACGAGCGCATGGGGCTGCGAGACCTGTGCCAGCACGTGCACGAGATGTACGCCAAGTACGACATTGCGCGGCTGACGACCGAGATGTACCTCTCGGACCTGACGCCCGCCATGAAGCCCAGTGACGCGTTCTCGCACATTGCGCACCGCACCACCGAGCGCGTGGAGATTGACCAGTTGGAGGGCCGCGTCACGGTCGGCTTGGTCACGCCGTACCCACCGGGTATTCCGTTGCTTATTCCGGGTGAGGTGTTCAACAAGAAAATTGTCGATTACCTCAAGTTCGCCCGCGAATTTGCCACGCTGTGCCCGGGCTTTGAGACCGACATCCATGGCCTGGTCGAGATTGAAGACGACGCAGGTCACGTGCGCTATTACGCCGACTGCGTCGCGGCGGGCGATGCCGAGCGCACACCCAAGCCCCTGGCCACTGCCGACAACCTGGTGCAGGTCGGAGACGACGGGCCGTTTCACCGACAAATTTGACGCCAGGCCCTTTGGGTGAAATCGCTCCCGGCGCAAGCCGCGGAGCGCTTTTTTTTTTTGCTGCGCTGAATCCACTCGAGCTTCGGGTGCGTATTGGTTGTCAGCCGCGCGATTTTTTGTTCAAGCGGTCTGCCCTTAAACCAAAAGGAGTTCTTTCATGCGCATTCAATTCAATCCCCGTGTTGCCGCTCTCGGCCTGTCTGTTGCCCTGTCTGCCGTTGCACTGCCTGCGGCGGCGCAGGTGATGGTGGGCGGCGCATCCATGCTGCCCAGCAAGGACATCATCGACAACGCCGTCAATTCGAAAGACCACACCACGCTGGTTGCAGCGGTCAAGGCGGCCAGTCTGGTCGAGACGCTCAAGAGTCCAGGCCCGTTCACCGTCTTTGCCCCTACCAATGAGGCTTTTGCCGCACTGCCCGCTGGCACCGTGGACACTTTGCTCAAGCCGGAAAACAAGCCGACGCTGACCAAGGTGCTGACCTACCATGTCGTGGCCGGCAAGTACGACGCCGCTGCGATCATGAAAATGATCCAGGACGGCGGCGGCATGGCCAAGATGAAAACGGTGGAAGGCGGCACGCTGACCGCCAAGTCCAAGGGCAGCAATGTGATGGTGATGGACGAGAAGGGCGGCACCGCCCACGTCACCATTGCTGATGTCTACCAGTCAAATGGTGTGATTCACGTCGTCGACAAAGTGCTGATGCCCAAGTAAGTCCACCGACCTGGCTGAAGCAACGCAACCGCTCGCCGTGCCAACGGCGGGGGGTTTTTTACTGCGTGGCCACCATGTCCTCGCGCACTCTTACAAAGCTGGCAAAGCGCGGCAATCCGCCGTGGTGCGTGCCAAGAAAGCGGTAGGTCACCCAACTGCCGAGCGGTGGCGGGGTGGTGCGGTCTGCGTCGCTGAAACCCGTGCCCAGCTTGAAGCGCTGGCCATCCGGCATTTCGAGCAGCAGTGCGCCCATCTTGCCGGCGTGCTTGCCTTTGCCGGGCAGGTGCGCCACGACGCGCGCTTCCGCGTCGTCGTGCGTTTTGAGCTTGATGAGGTCGTCGCTGCGGCCGGCGCGGTAGAGCGACGCGCCGCGGTGCAGCATCAGCCCTTCGCCGCCTGCGCGCACGGTGCGCAGCAGCAGGGCGTGCAGGGCTTCGTGGCTGCCGACCCGGTGCTGCGCTACCGCCTGCACCCAAGGCTGGCCCATGCGCGCCACGGTGGTTTGCAGCGCCGGCAGGCGCTCGTCAAAACTGCCAGGGTGCGCTGGCAGGTCAAACACCATGAAGCGAATCTGACGCCAGGCGGCGTCGCCAGCCTCCTGGCTGCGCACGGTCGATTGCGCCTGCGCAAATCGGCCGCGCCCGGCCCACAGTTCGCCGTCCAACGCTGTGTTCGGCCAGCCGGCGGTGAACCAGGCTGGCGGGGTGATGGATTCGCCGCCGCGCGTGCGCAAGCGCTGGCCGTCCCAGTAGCCGCGCACGCCGTCGTATTTTTCGCTGACCCAGTAATCGGCCAGCGGCAGCCCCGGCTGGTAAACCTTTGCCAACAGAAGCGCAGGCGCCTCGGCGAAGGCGGGTGCGGCCAGCGCAAGGGCGCAAACAGCAAGCACATGCCGTCTGTGCATTGTTGCTATTCTAGTAATAGCTGCTCGCGCTTACTGGATAAGCGCTAGAGGCCAATTTTGCCTAAATTTTTGCTGCTTACACCATGTCGCGGCTGATGCCTGCCGTCTGGCTGAAGCCGCCATCCACGTAGGTGATTTCGGCGGTCATGCCGCTGGCGAGGTCGCTCATCAGGAAGGCGGCGACATTGCCCACGTCTTCAATGGTCACGTTGCGGCGTAAGGGCGAGGCACTGGCAACGCCGCTGAGCAGCTTGCCGAAATCTTTGATGCCACTGGCCGCCAGCGTCTTGATAGGCCCGGCGCTGATGCCGTTGACGCGCATGCCCTTGGGACCGAGCGCTTCGGCCAGATACCGCACGCTGGCTTCCAGGCTGGCCTTGGCCAGGCCCATGGTGTTGTAGTTGGGAATGGTGCGCAGCGCGCCCAGGTACGACAGCGTCAGCAGGGCCGACTTGTCGTTCAGGTAGGGCAGGGCGGCCTTGGCCATCGCCGGAAAGCTGTAGGCGCTGATGTCGTGCGCCACGCGAAAGCCTTCGCGCGAGAGGCCTTCGAGGAAGTCGCCAGCGATGGCTTCGCGTGGGGCAAAGCCAATGCTGTGCACAAAGCCATCGAGCGTGGGCCACGTGGCCGAAAGTTCGCGGAACATGCGCTCGATCTGCTCGTCGCTGGCCACGTCGCAATCGAACACCAGCTTGGAGTCGAACTCCGCTGCGAATTCGGTGATGCGGTCCTTGAAGCGCTCGCCGACGTAGCTGAAGGCCAGCTCAGCGCCCTGCTGGTGGCAGGCGCGTGCAATGCCGTAGGCAATGGAGCGGTTGGACAGCACGCCGGTAATCAGCAACTTCTTGCCCGTGAGAAAGCCCATGGTGGTTCTCCTGTCGAGGAATGTGAGAGGGATCGCGCTGGCTGACGCGGTGCAAGGGTGCGAGCGCCTGTGGGGGCGGGCGCGGCGCCAGCATGGTGCAGAATTGTCGCATGCGGTTCTGGCTGATTTTCTTGTCCTGCTGGCTGGCGCTGCCGGCCTGGGCGGCGCACGCCTACGCCTTGTGGGGCGAGCCGCTGTACCCGGCCGGATTTGACCATTTCGCTTACGTCAATCCGCAGGCTCCCAAGGGCGGCGAGCTGCGCCTGGTGAGCAACCAGCGCACCTCCACCTTCGACAAATACAACCCATTCACCATGCGCGGCGCGGCGCCCGCGTATTTGAGCGAGTTGATGTTCGACAGCCTGCTGACGGGCTCTTTGGACGAAACCGCCACCGGCTATGGCTTGCTGGCAGACGATGTGCAAGTGGCGGCTGATGGCCTGTCTGCCACCTTCCACCTGCACCCTGAAGCGCGCTTTCACAACGGCGACCCGGTGCTGGCGCAGGATGTGGCCTGGACGTTCGAGACGCTGGTGGGGCCGTTTACCTCGCCCGGCTACAAAACCTTGCTGATTGATGTCGCCGGTGTGGACGTGGTGAACGATCGCACTGTGCGCTTTCGCTTCAACAAACCCAACCGCGAACTGCCGCTCACCGTTGGGGGTCTGCCCATCTTCAGCCGCGCCTGGGGCATGGAAAACGGCAAGCACAAACCCTTTGACCAGGTGGTGACCGACATCCCCATCGGCAGTGGTCCGTACAAAATTGGCCCGGTGCGCTTTGGCAAGGACATTACGTATGTGCGCGACCCCAACTACTGGGCGCGCGACCTGAAAGTGCGCCGCGGTCAAAACAACTTCGACCGCATAGAGGTCAAAATTTACAAGGACAACACCGCAAAACTGGAGGCGCTCAAGGCCGGCGAGTTCGACCTGATGCGTTTCTTTAGCGCGGGCGACTGGGCGCGGCGCGTGAACGGCAAAAAGTTCGATACCGGCGAGCTGGTGAAGGGCGAATTCGCGCACAAGCTGCCCTCGGGGTTTCAAAGCTACGTGCTCAACACCCGCCGCCCCTTTCTGCAGGACGAGCGGGTGCGCGAAGCCTTGGGTTTGGCAATCGACTACGAGTGGATGAACCGCCAGCTTTTCTATGGTGCCTACCAACGCGTGCATGGTCTGTTCGGCAACACCGCCTGCGAGACGCATGGCAGCCCCTCGCCCGACGAGCTGGCGCTGATGGAGCCGTGGCGCAAGAGCATTCCTCCCGCAGCGTTCGGGCCTATGCCCCAGCCCCCGCGCACCGACGGCGAGCACAGCCTGCGGGACAACCTGCGCCGCGCCAAGGCCTTGCTCAACGATGCGGGCTGGGCGGTGAAGGACGGCGCTTTGCGCAACGCCCAGGGCGAGGCGATGGTGCTCGAATACATGGACAGCAACGAAGGAGGCGTGCGCACCGTCTCGCCCTGGATGCGCAACCTCGAAAAACTTGGCATCACGCTCAAGTTTCGCTCGGTCGATTTCGCGCTGTACCAGGAGCGCCTGCAGAAATTCGATTTCGACATCACGTCCATTGCCTACCAGGGCACCAACAACCCCGGCCAGGAGTTTGCCGACCTGTTTGGCAGCAAGGCGGCAGACACGGAGGATTCGGGCAACTTCGCCGGCGTGAAGAACCCGGCGGTGGACGCGATGATTCGCGCCATGACCAGCGCCAAGACCCAGCAGCAGTTGCTGCCCGCCTGCCACGCGCTCGAACGCATCATCGTCGCCGGCCACTATCTCATTCCGCAGTGGAGCGCTGGCACGCACCGCATGGCGTACAACGCCTGGCGTTTGGCCAAGCCGGATGTGGTGCCGCCGTATTCGCCCGGCGAAACATGGGTCATCGACACCTGGTGGGCACGCATGCCACCGCAGACGTCGCCAAGCCCACGCTAAGCCATGTTCGCCTACATCCTCAAACGCATCCTGCTCATGCTGCCCACGCTGCTGGGCGTGCTGATGCTCACCTTTGCGGTGGTTCAGTTTGTGCCCGGCGGGCCGGTGGAGCAGTACCTGGCGGAGGCCAAGGCGGGTGCCGGGCGCGCGGGTGCCGAGGGCGGCGGCATGGGCTACCGCGGCGCGCAGGGCGTGGACCCCAAGCGCCTCGAACAAATCAAGGCGCTGTACGGCTTCGACAAGCCACCGCACGAGCGCTTCATGCAGATGCTGGGCCAATTTGCGCGCTTTGATTTGGGACGCAGTTTTTTCCAGAACAAAGACGTGTGGCAGTTGGTGAAAGAAAAGCTCCCGGTGTCCATCAGCCTGGGCCTGTGGACCTTCTTCATCAGTTACTTGGTTGCCGTCCCGCTGGGCGTGGCCAAGGCGGTGCGTGCGGGCTCGCGTTTTGATTTGGTGACCACGCTGCTGGTGCTGGTCGGGTATGCGATTCCCGGCTTTGTGCTCGGCCTGGCCTTGCTGGTGATCTTTGGCGGGCAACTGCAGTGGTTTCCGCTGCGCGGCCTGACGTCGAGCAACTGGGAGGAGCTCAGTTGGGGCGCGCGCATCGTCGACTACCTCTGGCACATCACCCTGCCCATCATCGCCATGGTGCTGGGCAGTTTCGCCGTGACCGCCATGCTGACCAAGAACGCGTTTCTGGAAGAAATCCGCAAGCAGTACGTGCTGACGGCGCGCGCCAAGGGCTTGAGCGAGCGCCAGGTGCTGTGGAAGCACGTGTTTCGCAACGCGCTGATTCCCATCATCACGGGCTTTCCTGCGGCGTTCATTGGCGCGTTTTTCACAGGCTCGCTGCTGATCGAAACCCTGTTTTCACTCGATGGCCTCGGCCTGCTCAGCTACGAGAGCGTGATTCGGCGCGACTACCCGGTGGTGCTGGGTACGCTGTACCTGTTTACGCTGATTGGCTTGTTCACCAAGCTGATCTCTGACCTGTGCTACGTGTGGGTGGATCCGCGTGTCAAGTTCGACTGAGATGTGCGTGTTGTTGGACATGTCGAATGGATATAATGTCCATGTTGAATGACTACCATCAGGAGGCCGTCATGACATGGAACATTGCCAGTGCCAAACAGCAGTTCTCCGAGGTGGTGCGCCTTACCGCGGAAGAACCGCAGGCCATCTACAACCGCGACAAGCCCGTGGCGGTGATGATCTCTGCCCAGGATTTTGCCGATTTTGAGCGTTGGCGCGCGGAGCGTGACAGGCCGAAGTTGGCACAGCAGTTTGATGAAATACGCGCGTTGCTGGCTGCTGACGGCCAGGATGGGATCGAAATTCCGCCCCGCACCACGCGCTACAACGCCATGGTGGACGACCCCCATTACTGGGACGAGCCAACGGACAGTGCCAGGAAAGACTAAAGCCGCGTGTACCTTGTCGATACCAACGTCGTCAGCGAACTGATGCGCCCGCGCCCCCATGCGGGCGTGGTGCAGTGGAGCGGCCGCTTGGAGCCCAGCGGCATTGCGTTTGTCGTGAGCGCCATCACGGTCGATGAAATTGTGTTCGGGCTGCAGTGGCGACCCAGCGCCGCCAAGATGGACTGGTTTGCGCGCTTCATGCAGCGCGTCACCGTCTTGCCCGTAACCGAAAGCATCGCCCGCCGAGCGGGAGAAATGCGCGCACAGATGGCGGTGCTAGGGCAGGTGCGCGAGCAGGCGGACATGCTGATTGCCGCCACCGCCCAAATCCACGCACTCACCTTGGTCACCCGCAACGTGCGCGACTTTGGCGGCTGTGGCATTGCTGTTCTCAATCCTTTCACTCCATGAGCGAAGCGCCCGCGTCGCCCGTCTCCTTGTCTCCCAGCCGCCGCGCCTGGTTGCGGTTCAAGCGCAACCGCCTGGGTTTTTGGAGCCTAGTGATCTTTGTGGTGCTGGTGGCGCTGAGCCTGGGCGCCGAGCTGGTCAGCAACGACCGACCGCTGGTCGTGCGCTACGAGGGCCAGCTGTATTTCCCCATGCTCAAGGACTACCCGGAGACCACCTTCGGCGGTGATTTCCTGACCGAAACGGATTACCTCGACCCCTACATCCGCAAGAAACTGAGCGAAGGCAGCAACTGGGCGCTGTTCACGCTGAATCCTTACGGGCCCAACACGCTGAATTATTTCGCGAAGTCGCCCAACCCGGCAGGCCCCACCAGGGACAACTGGCTGGGCACCGACGATCGCGGCCGCGATATGGCGGCGCAGCTGCTGTACGGCTTTCGCGTCAGCGTGCTGTTTGCGCTGGCGCTCACGGTGACGGGCGTATTTTTGGGCATCGTGACGGGGGCCATTCAGGGCTTTTTTGGCGGCAAGACCGATCTGGCGTTCCAGCGATTCATTGAAATCTGGGGCTCCATGCCCGAGCTGTATTTGCTCATCATCTTCAGCGCCGTGTTTGCGCCCAGCATTTCCCTGCTGCTCATTTTGCTCAGCCTGTTTGGCTGGATGGGCCTGTCGGACTACGTGCGCGCCGAGTTCCTGCGCAACCGCCAACTCGACTATGTCAAGGCGGCACGCGCGCTGGGCGTGGGCAACTGGCAGATTATCTGGCGCCACATCCTGCCCAACAGCCTGACGCCTGTCGTCACGTTCCTGCCGTTTCGCATGAGCGCGGCGATTTTGGCGCTGACCTCGCTGGATTTTCTGGGCCTGGGCGTGCCGCCGGGAACGCCGTCGCTTGGCGAGCTGCTGAGTCAGGGCAAGAACAACATCGATGCGTGGTGGATATCGCTCTCCACCTTCGGCGTGCTGGTGATCACGCTGCTGCTGCTGACTTTCATGGGCGATGCGCTTCGGGACGCGCTCGACCCAAGAAAGGCCGACCGATGACCGATCGGCCTGGAAATCTGCTCGAAGTCCGCGACCTGCATGTGCGCTTTGGCGCCAAAGAAGTGGTGTGCGGTGTGAGCTTCGACATTGCGGCCGGTGAGAAGCTGGCGCTGGTGGGCGAATCGGGTTCGGGCAAAACCATCACCGCGCTCAGCCTGCTGCGCCTGGCGGGCGATGCGGGGGTGCAGGGCAATGCCGTGTTTGAAGGCCGTGACTTGCTGGCGCTGTCGGAACGTGAGATGCGCGGCCTGCGCGGCGGCGACATCGCCATGATTTTCCAGGAACCCATGACGGCGCTGAATCCGCTGATGACGGTGGGCCGACAAATCAGCGAGGTTTTGGAGCTGAAACAGGCGCTGACGCAGGCGCAGTCATGGCTGGCAGCTATCGAATTGATTGCAAGCACCGGCATTCCCGAGCCTGCTCGCCGCGCTGCCGCGTTTCCGCATCAGCTCTCGGGCGGGCAGCGCCAGCGCGCCATGATTGCGATGGCGCTCGCCAGCCGTCCCAAGCTCTTGCTGGCCGACGAGCCCACGACGGCGCTCGACGTGACCTTGCGCGGGCAGATTCTTGAGCTGCTCGCCGACCTGCAGCGCCAGACCGGCATGGCGGTGCTGCTGATCACGCACGACCTGAATCTGGTGCGCCGCTTTGCCGACCGCGTGGCCGTGATGGAACAGGGTGTGCTGGTAGAGCAGGGCCCTGTCGCCAACATTTTTCAGGCCCCGCAGCACCCCTACACGCGCAGGCTCATCGCCAGTCAGCCCAAGCGGGATGTGGTGGAGGGCGCGCCCGAGGCGAACGCCAGGCCGCTGCTGCGTGCGCACAAGCTGCGCGTGAGTTATCCGACGCCTTTGCCGGGTGTGCGCGGTTGGTTCAAAAAAGGCGAATTCATTGCGGTGCACGGCGCCGAGCTGTGCCTGGTGCCAGGCCGCACGCTGGGCGTGGTGGGTGAATCGGGTTCGGGCAAATCGACGCTGGCGCAGGCACTGTTGGGCCTGCTGCCCTACCAGGGCAGTGTGGAGGTGGTTGGCCGTGCCTGGCAGGCGCCCAGCGCGCGCAACACGCCGGCCAACCAGCGCTTGCGCCAGCAGATTCAGGTGGTGTTTCAGGACCCGTTCTCGTCCCTCTCGCCACGCCTGACGGTGGAGGAAATTGCCGGCGAGGGCCTGCACGTGCACGAACCGGCGCTGCCTTTGCCCGAGCGCCGGCGGCGGGTGGCTGCCGCGTTGGCCGAGGTGGGGCTGACCGAGGCGCAGTTTCCCGGTCTGCTGGCGCGTTACCCGCACGAGTTTTCGGGCGGCCAGCGCCAGCGCCTGGCGATTGCGCGGGCGCTGATCGTGCAGCCGCGCGTGCTGGTGCTGGATGAACCCACCAGCGCATTGGATGTGACCATTCAGCAGCAGGTGCTGGCCCTGCTGCAGCGCCTGCAGCGCGAGCACGGTCTGGCCTATGTACTGATCACCCACGACGTGGACGTGGTGCGCGCCATGGCGCACGATGTGCTGGTGATGAAGGATGGAGTGGTGGTCGAAGCGGGCAGCGTCACAGCGGTGCTGGATGCGCCGCGTGAGGCCTACACCCAAGCGCTGGTCGCTGCCGCGCACTGAGACGGTGATTTGCAGGTATCGGCTTCAACTGCCGTCCTTGCCCTGGTCTACCCAGAGCACCTTGTCGACATCCACCCCCATTGCGCGCGCCTTGGCGAGCAGGCGGTTGCGAACGCCTGGCGGCAAGCTAGGGGTTCGGGACAAGATCCAGAAGTAGTCCAGGTCGGAGCCCACCACCATGGCCCATTGGTAGTTCGGATCGAGCGCCACCACGTTGTAGCCGCCCCAGAACGGGCCAAAGAACGATACCTTCAGCGCGGCCCGTGTCGGCTCGCCGACAAAGCGCGCCTTGCCCACCGATTCACGCCATTCCTTCTTCTTCGGGTCGTAGCCGCGATTGATGACCTTGATCGTGCCGTCGGCATTGCGGCGGTACTCGGCACGGGTCTGTATCAGCCCGCGTTCAAACCGGTGGTCAATGCGCGCCAGTTCCACCCAATGGCCGGCGTAGCGCTCCACATCGAACGAGCCGACGGGCTCCACACCGGCCGGCGGTCGCGCCGCGCAGGCTGACAGGGTGAGCAAGGTGGCAATGGCCGCGGCACCGGCCAAGGCAATGGGCCAGCCGCGATGGCGGGGAAGGGCGGCGTTGCGGCGCGCAGGCATGGGCAGATCTTTCTCGGTAAGCAGCAAAGGCAATGTTCCCACTGTAGGCAGGCCGGGCGGCACCCTCTGTAGGCGCGCGCTGGCAGCCAACGTCGGAAAGTGCATTGGCGCAGCGACCGAAGCGGGTTCAGCCGCACTGAAAAAATGAAGGCAAAATATGCCTCTAGCGCTTATTGGTAAACCGTTTCAAGCTATTGTTATGATAGCTTACTCTCAATTCCAGGGGCTGAGGGTAAGCTCACTGGGTTCGCCACTCCCGCTCCTTTGACTGCCTTTCCGCTGTTTCATGCCACCCGGTCCCATTCCCCCAGATTCCGCCGATTCCGGCCACAGCGTCTCCGAGCGCGCTGCTGCGGCGTCCCGCAGCACCTGGGTGAGCGTGGTGGTCAACCTGGTCCTGGCGGTGGTGCAGGTTGTGGTGGGCGTGTGGGCCAAATCGCAGGCTTTGGTGGCCGACGGCGTCCACACGCTGTCCGACCTGGTGTCCGACTTTGTGGTGCTGTTTGCCAACCACCACGCCCAGAAGGCGCCCGACGTCGAGCATCCCTACGGCCACCACCGCTTCGAGACGGCAGCCTCGCTGGTGCTCGGTCTGCTGCTGCTGGGCGTGGGCGCCAGCATGCTGTGGGCCGGCGCAATGAAACTGCAAAATCCGGCCAACATTCCCGAAGTACATCCCGCTGCGCTGGGCGTGGCGCTGCTGGCACTGGTGGGCAAGGAGTCGCTGTTTCGCTACATGCTGGCGGTGGCGCGGCGCGTCAAGTCGAGCATGCTGGTGGCCAACGCCTGGCATGCGCGCTCGGACGCCGCTTCGTCCCTGGTGGTGGCCGTGGGCATCGTCGGCAACCTCGCGGGCTACCCCATCCTCGACCCGATTGCCGCGCTCATCGTCGGCTTCATGGTGGCGCGCATGGGCTGGACCTTTGGCTGGAGCGCCTTGCAGGATTTGACCGACCGTGCGGTCGATGCCGATGAACTGGAGGCGATAAGCGCTACGCTGCTGGGCACCCCTGGTGTGCTCGGCGTGCACGATGTGCACACGCGCCGCATGGGCGACATGATCGTGGTCGACGCGCACATTGAAGTAAAGGCCACGCTCACCGTCGAGGCCGGCCACGACATCGCGGTGGTCGCACGCCAGCGCGTCATGCAGCGCCACCGCGTGCTCAACGTCATGACGCATGTGGACCCCAGCAACCGGCCCGATGGTGATCACGTGCCCGTGCCGCCTGGAAATCACGCCGGGGCCTGATCGGCCACGCCCGCTGGCTGCCGCAGGGCAGGACGCCATCAAGCCGGGCGCGGCGCGGCTCTGGGGCGGGGCCAGCGCCGGTTGACGGTCCGCAGCAGCTCCAGCCACGCCAGCGACAGCGCCAGCAGCGCAGCGCCCGCCGCCAGACCACCCATACCGGGCAGGGCCAGGCCCATCAAGCTGCGCAGCCAAGGCAGGCCCAGCATCGCGACCAGCAGCAGCACCATGGCAACCACCATGCGCCACAGCCAGGGGTTGCGGTCGGTCACGCCATACCAGGCGGGGCGCGAGAGGTCGCGGTTGGCGAAGATCAGCAGCATCACGCCCATGACCAGCGTGCCAAAGACCACGCTGCGCCCTTGCGCGGCGCTCCAGCCCTGGGCCGTCAGCCAGGCCTGGCCCGCCAGCAGCACGGCGGCCATGCCCAGCCCCTGCAGCACCGAAAACAGCAGTTGCCTGGCGCCAAACGGCGAATCGGCCACGGGCCGGGGCGCGCGGTCCATCAGGCCGTGGTCTTCGGCTTCGGCCTCGAAGACGATGGAGCAGGCCGGGTCGATCAAGAGTTCGAGCAGCACGATGTGCACCGGCAGCAGCAGCGCAGGCCAGTGCAGCAGCGTGGGCACCAGCGTCAGGCCGATGATGGGGACGTGCACGGCAAAGACGAAGCGTGTCGCCTTGCGGATGTTGTCGTCGATGCGCCGGCCCTGGCGGATGGCGGCGACGATGCTGGCAAAGCTGTCGTCCAGCAGCACCAGCGCGGCGGCCTCGCGCGCCACGTCGGTGCCGCGCTCGCCCATGGCGATGCCCACGTCGGCGGCCTTGAGCGCCGGGGCGTCGTTGACGCCGTCGCCGGTCATGGCCACCACCTCGCCCGATGCGCGCAGCAACTGCACCAGGCGCAGCTTGTGCTGGGGCTTGAGGCGCGCGCACAGGTCCACATGGCGCAGCCGTGCTGTCAGGGCGGCGTCGTCCAACGACTCCAGCTCGGCGCCGGTGAGGATGTCGGGGCGCTCGGACAGGCCCACCTGCTGCGCGATGGCGCGCGCCGTAGCCGGGTGGTCGCCAGTCATCATCACCACGCGCACGCCGGCGCGCCGGCATTCGGCCAGGGCGGCGGGCACTTCGGCACGCGGCGGGTCGGCCAGGGCGACCAGGCCCAGGAATTCAAAGTCGAAATCGTGCTGGCTTTGCGGCCAGACGGGGTCGGCGCCCGGCGCTGCCGGGGCGCCGCGCCAGCGAGCACGCGCCACGCCGAGCACGCGCAGGCCGCGTTCTGCCATGGCTTCCACCTGCTGGAGAATCACGCGCTGCTGCGCGGCATCGAGGTGGCACAGGTCGGTCACGGCCTCGGGCGCGCCTTTGGTGGCCAGCAGCCACTGGTCGCTGGAAGGCGCCGCTTCGCTGCTTGCAAACACGCGCGTCATGGCCAATATGTCACTTGAAAGCGGGTATTCGAACGCCGGCTCGCGCCCGTCGTGCACATGCTCAGTGCCGGCCAGCCACTGGTGGCCAAAACGCTGGATGGCCTTTTCCATCGGGTCGAACGGGTCGGCGGGTGTGGCCAGCATGGCAAATTCGGCCAGCTGGTGGAAGGCTTCGGGCAGCGCGTCGGCGCCCTCGGGCGTGAAGTGCGCCTGGGCCGTGGCCAGCTCGGCCACCGCCATGCGGTTGAGCGTGAGCGTGCCGGTCTTGTCCACGGCCAGCACGGTGATGGCGCCCAGCGCCTCGACGGCGGTAATGCGCCGCGTCAACACCTTTTGCCGGGAGATGCGCCAGGCGCCCATCGCCAGGAACACGGTCAGGATGACGGGGATCTCCTCGGGCAGGATGGCCATGGCCAGGGCGATGCCCGACAGCAGGCTCTCCAGCAACGGCCGGCCGTTCCACCACCAGCCCAGCAGCACCTGGGCGCTGGCCAGTACCAGGGCGGCGGCGCCGAGCCGGCGCACCAGCGTGCGCGAGCCTTCTTGCAGGGCCGAGGGCGGTTCGGTGGTGGCCGCCAGGTCGGCGCCAATGCGGCCCACAGCGGTGTGTGTGGCCGTCGCTTGCACCTGCGCCACGCCGACGCCGCGCGTGACGACGGTGCTGGCGAACAGCATGGAAGACATAGCCCCCACGCTTGCCACTTCGTGTGCTGCGCTGCCCCCAAGGGGGCTGGCCTTGCTTGGGGCGGCCCGGCGCTGGCGGCCGGAGCCCCCACGCTTGCCACTTCGTGTGCTGCGCTGCCCCCCAAGGGGGCTGGCCTTGCTTGGGGCGGCCCGGCGCTGGCGGCCGGGGCCCCCACGCTTGCAGGAGCCTGCGCGTCCTGGGTAGTGGGCAACTTGGCCACGGGCACCGCCTCGCCGGTGAGCAGCGATTCGTCCACCTCCAGCTGGCCGTCCAGCAGTTGCGCGTCGGCGGCGATGCGGTCGCCCTCGCGCAGCACCAGCAGGTCACCGCGCACCACGCTCTTGCCGTCGATGCGCTGCTCCTGGCCGTCTCGGATCACCAGCGCGCGCGGAGCGGAGAGGTCGCGCAGCGATTCGAGCGCACGCTGCGTCTTGCGCTCCTGCACCAGCGTGATGCCGATCACGAAGAGGACGCAGCTGAGCAAAAAAATCGCCTCGGTCCGGTCGCCCAGCGCCAGATAGATGCCGCCAGCGGCCAGCAGCATCAAAAACATGGGCTCGGTGAGCACATCGCGCACGATCGCCCAGGTGGACTTGGGCGCGCTGCCGGGCAGCATGTTGGGGCCGTCGGCGGCCAGGCGGCGGCGTGCCTCGGTGGCGCTCAGGCCCTGGTGGCTGGCGGCGGTCGGGGTGGTGTCGGGCGGCGAAGGCGAGGGCGGCATTCTGGTGGGCATGGGAGTCTCTTGGGAAGCTGCGCCTGCGTGGCCGCAATGGGGCGCGGCAGAGGGCGCTGCGTGCTTCAGTTTAGGCAGCCACCTGGGCGGGCTTGTTGCGTTGGCACATGTTCTTGCTGAAATTTGGCTCTAGCGCTTTTCTGTAAAGCGATAGAAGCTATTGTTTTGATAGTAATTCAATCGCCATCCGGATACCCGCCAAAGCCAGCATCGAAGTGCCGAGCCGATCGACAAAAGCAAGCCTGGAGCCCGAGCGCCGGGTGAGCGCCTTGGGCAGGTAGCCCATGGACAGGACTGGCTCTTGAGGCTCTACCATCGCGGCATGAGCGAACCCTCCAGAACCGAAGCCGTTCAGGCCGATGCCACAGCGAGCCACCCAGGGATTTCACGCCGCAGCGACCTGGTTCAGCTGGCGGTGGCGGCCTTGACCGCGCATGGCCTGGCGCCCGATTTTTCTGCTGCTGCGCTGGCCGAACTGGCGTCCATTGCAGGGCCTGCGCAAGACTCTGGCCCCGATATCAAGGACATGCGCGCGCTGCTTTGGTGCTCGATTGACGACAACGATTCCGAAGACCTGGACCAGCTGAGCGTGTGCGAGCGAGCCGCGCAAGGCTGGCGCCTGCTGGTCGCGATTGCCGATGTGGATGCGCTGGTGCACAAAGGCTCGGCCATTGACCTGCACGCGCAGGTCAACACCACCTCCGTCTACACGGCGGCGCGTGTGTTTCCCATGCTGCCCGAGCAGCTTTCCACCGACCTCACATCGCTGAACGCGCACCAGGACCGTCTGGCCATCGTCACGGAGATGCAGGTGGACGCCGACGGGCAGGTGGGCAGTTCCAAAACCTGCCGCGCGCTGGTGCGCAACCACGCCAAGCTCGCTTACGACTCCCTGGCCGCCTGGCTCGACGGAACCCGTGAAATGCCCGCCGCCGCGCGCGACGTGCCCGGTATGGACGCCCAGTTGCGAGCCCAGGATGCCGCCGCCCAGGCGCTGCGCACACGCCGCACGGCGCAGGGCGCGCTGCAGTTCGAAACTTTTGAGCCGCGCGCCGAGGTGGAGGGCGAGCAGGTCGTCGCCATCCGCCAGCGCGAGCACAACCGCGCGCGCCAGCTGATTGAAGAATTCATGGTCGCCACCAACATCTGCACGGCCCAGTATCTGGAGCGCCACGGAGGCCTGGCCATGCGCCGCGTGGTGCGCTCGCCTGAGCGCTGGAGCCGTGTGGTCGAGGTCGCCAAAAAGTACGACGAAACCTTGCCGGCCGAGCCCGACGCCAAAGCGCTGGAGGCGTTCCTGGAACGCCGCCGCGCCGCCGACCCGCTGCGCTTTCCCGATCTCTCGCTCACCATCGTGCAGCTGATGGGCGCGGGCGAATACGTCATCGAGGATGCCCAGCCCGGCGCCCCCATCGACCACTCGAAAACCGTGGCGGTCGAGGACTACGGTCACTTCGGCCTGGCGATCCGCGACTACGCGCATTCCACCGCGCCCAACCGCCGCTACCCCGACCTGATCAGCCACCGGCTGGTCAAGGCTGCGCTGGCCGGCCAGCCTTCGCCCTACAGCGTGGCCGAGCTGCAGGCGCTGGCCGAGCACTGCAACCGCCAGGAAAGCGCCGCCAGAAAGGTCGAGCGAAGCCTGCGCAAGTCCGAGGCTGCGCTGTTCCTGCAAGACAAGGTGGGCACGGAGTTCGACGCCATCGTCACCGGCAAGAACAACCGGGGCACCTGGATTCGCACCCTGGCGCCGCCGGTTGAAGGCAAGCTGGAGGGCGCTGGGCCGCAGCTCGATGTGGGCGAGAAGCTGCGCGTCAGGCTGCTGAGCACCGATGTGGCCCAGGGCTTTATTGACTTCGCGCCGGTTCCTTGATGCTGAGCGGGTATCGACAAGAAAAGTTTAGGTAAAAATGGGCTCTAGCGCTTATGCAGTAAGCGCTAGAAGCTATTGTTTCGATAGTTAAATCCCTCTCCCGCCCTGGGCGCCGCCCGACACACATGCTCCCAGAGCCACCGCCACCGCCACCGCCACCGCCCCCTCCCGCAGCGCCTGACCCCGCCGCGCCCCGAGCCGGGGGCCCACGCAGGGCCAAGCTGCACCCCGACGTGCTCAAGCTTGGCCTGGTGAGCTTTCTCACCGACTTGAGCTCGGAGATGATTTTCTCGGTGTTCGCGGTGTTCTTCACCACCGTGGCCGGGGCGTCAAGTGCGCTGCTGGGGCTGATCGAGGGACTGGCAGATTTTTCTTCGTCGTCGCTCAATTACATCGCCGGCTGGCTGTCGGACCGCAGCGGCCAGCGCAAATGGTTGGCTACCGCAGGCTATGGCTTTTCCACGTTGGCCAAGTTGATCCTGCTGGTGTCCTCGTCCATCACCGGGTTGGCGGTGTTCCGTGTGCTTGAGCGCCTGGGCAAAGGCTTTCGCGGGCCGCCGCGCGACGCGTGGCTGGTGTCGGTGGCAGGCGAGGCGCAGCGCGGCTACGCGCTGGGCGTGCACAAGGCGCTGGACAAGTCGGGCGCCGTGCTGGGCCCGCTGGTGGCCTATGGTTTGCTGAAATGGCTGGGAGAGTCGGCCAGCACGTACAGCTTGCTGTTTCTGGTGGCGGTGGTGCCCGCCGTGCTTGGCGTGCTGGTCCTGATGCTTGTCTCGAATGCGCCGGGCCAGCCGCACCCGCGCGAGAGCCTGCGCCAGAACTGGCAGCAGCTCAGCCCCGGTTTCAAGCGTTTCCTGGTGCCTGCGGGCGTGTTCGCGCTGGGCTACTTCAGCCTGGGTTTTTTCCTCGTGCGCGCGCACGACGTGGGTTTCAGCCTGACCGATGTGGTGCTGCTCTACGCCTTGTTCAACACCACCTGCGTCGTTGCTGCACCGCTGGTGGGCCACCTGGGCGACCGGGTCGGGCGCAGCCGCATCGTGCTGCTGGGCTACGCCACCTACGCCGGCCTCAACCTGTGGATGGTGTTTGCCAGCACACGCTGGGAGATGGTCGCGGTGTTTTGTATCTACGGTGTGTTCTACGCGATTGAAGAATCGCAGAGCAAGGCCTTCATTGCCGACATCGAGCCCGAACGCCGCGCCACGGCCATGGGGGCCTACAACTTCGTCACCGGTTCGCTGTACCTGCCGGCCTCGCTCGTGGCCGGGGCGCTGTGGACAGTGGCGCCCAGCGCGGCATTTGGCCTGGCGGCTGCGCTGTCGGTCGCGGCCATGGGCGTTTTTCTGCGCGTGCGCCCGGCAGCGCGCTTGGCGGACTGAGGGCTGCCGTACAGTCTGGCCATGAGCCAACGACAGAACTTTCGCCGCAGCGACCTGGTCCGTATTGCCATCGAGGCCATGAAGGAGCGCGGCCTGGAGCCCGAGTTCCCCGCAGGCGCGCTGCGGGAGCTTGCGGCGCTCACGGGTCCGGGCGAGGACAAGGGCCCGACGGTCCGCGACCTGACCGCGCTGCCCTGGTCGTCCATCGACAACGACGATTCGCTCGACCTCGACCAGCTCACGGCGTGCGCGCCCCTGGGCGGCGGCGCGGTGAAGATTTTTGTCGCCGTGGCCGATGTCGATGCGCTGGTGACAAAGAACTCCGCCATCGACGTGCACGCGCGCACCAACACCACTTCGGTCTATACCTCGGTGCGGATATTCCCCATGCTGCCCGAGCGTCTTTCTACTGACCTGACTTCCCTCAACGACGGCCAGGAGCGCCTGGCCATCGTCACCGAGATGGTGGTGGACAAGGCTGGCGTAGTCACCCACAGCACGGTGCACCGCGCCCGCGTTCTGAATCAGGCCAAGCTGGCTTACGACGCCGTGGCTGCGTGGATCGAAGGCGAAGGCGATTTGCCCGAAGCTGCGCGTGCCGTCCCCGGCATGGACGAGCAGCTGCGCACGCAGGACGCCGTGGCCCAGCGCATGCGCGTGCGCCGGCGCGAGCAAGGTTCGCTGGAGCTGGAAACCTTCCAGCCGCGCGCCGTGTTCGAAGGCGAGCGCGTGGTGGACATCCGCCAGCATTTGCAAAACCGCGCACGCCAGCTGATCGAAGAATTCATGATTGCCACCAACACCTGCACGGCGCAGTTTCTGGCGCAGAACGGAGCCAGCGCGCTGCGCCGCGTGGTGCGCTCGCCCGAGCGCTGGCACCGCATTGTGGAGGTGGCCGCCAAGTACGGCGAGCGTTTGCCGGCCGAGCCAGATTCGCTGGCACTTGAAGCCTTTCTGGCGCGGCGGCGCAAGGCCGACCCACTGCGTTTCCCCGACCTCTCGCTGGTCGTCGTCAAGCTCATGGGATCGGGCGAGTACGTGGTCGAGCACCCGAAGGGCGAGCCCATTGGCCACTTTGGTCTCGCCGTGCGCGACTACACGCATTCCACCGCGCCCAACCGCCGCTACCCCGACCTGGTGACGCTGCGCATGGTCAAGGCGCTGTTGCAGGGCGAGCGTTCCCCCTATGGCACGGCGGAACTGGAGCGCCTGGCCGAGCACTGCACGCAGCAGGAAGACGCGGCGCAAAAGGTCGAGCGCAGCGTGCGCAAATCCGAGGCCGCGCTGTACCTGCAAGGCATGGTGGGCAAAAAGTTTGATGCCGTCGTCACTGGCGCCAGCGACCGCGCCGTTTGGGTGCGCATCTTTGCGCCGCCGGCCGAAGGCATGCTGGTGGGCGGAGGCACCCACCTGGACGTGGGGCAGAAGCTGCGCGTCAAACTGGTGGAGACCAATGTGGAGCGCGGCTTCATCGACTTCGAGCAGGTGCTCTGAATGACGGCGGAAAATCGATAAGAATCGAACCCTAGCGCTTGATAGAAAAGACAAGATAGCTATTAAAGTAATAGCTATCTTGTGTCCGGTTGATCGCGCTGATTGGATGTCATTGCAACCATTCAATGATTGTTGAATAATTGCAATATGGACCAAGCCACCGCCACCACCGTCTTTGAATCCTTGGCCTCGGGCGTTCGGCTCGATGTCTTTCGCTTGCTCGTCAAACAAGGCCCGCAGGGGCTGGTGGCCGGCGAGATTGCGGCCGCGCTGGGCTTGCCCGCCACCAATGTGTCGTTCCACCTGAAGGCGCTCACGCAGGCCGGTCTGCTGACCGGAACACAGGAGGGACGCTACCAGCGCTACCGGGCCAATATCGCCTTGATGGCCGAACTGATCGCCTATCTGACGGACGAATGCTGCGCCGGCCAACCGGCGCTGTGCGAAGGGCTGGGCGTGCCGGAATGCCTCGCCTGCGGCAGCACGCCAGCCCGCACGGATTGAGAAGCCGATCCGCCCTGCGGCGCCCACGCCATCCCCGTTTCTTTGCTTCCCAAGCCTGCCATGAATGTCCTGTTCCTTTGTACCGGCAACTCGTGCCGCTCCATCCTTGCCGAGGCCTGCTTCAACCACCTGGCCCCGGCGGGCTGGCGCGCCCTGAGCGCCGGCAGCCAGCCCACCGGGCAGGTGCATCCGCGCGCGCTGGCCTTGCTGGCGCGCGAAGGCATCGCGGCGCAAGGCTGCCACAGCAAGTCGTGGGACAACTTGCCAGCGGTCCCCGACGTGGTGGTCACCGTGTGCGCCAGCGCCGCCGGCGAAACCTGCCCCGCCTATTTGGGGCCGGTGCTGCGCGCGCACTGGGGTGTGGACGACCCGGCACACGCCACCGGTACCGACGCACAGATGGATGCCGCCTTTCTGGCCGCCTACCGCACGCTGCGCGCGCGCATCGAAGCGTTTCTTGTTTTGCCGCTGGAAGATTTGAAAACCGATCCAGCCCGCCTCAAGGCCGAGCTGGATCGCATCGGCACGCTCGTGGGCGGCGGGGCGGCGCTGGCCACTGTGGAGCCGCAGTCTGCGAGTGCTAGCTGTTCGGGCGGCGCCTGCTGCTGAAACAACCAGAATAAACCCATGCAATTTCTCGACAACGCACCGCGTTTTCTCTTTTTCACCGGCAAAGGCGGCGTCGGCAAGACCTCGCTGGCCTGCGCCACGGCCATGCAACTGGCGGCCCGCGGTCAGCGCGTGCTGCTGGTCAGCACCGACCCGGCGTCGAACGTGGGCCAGGTGTTTGGCCTGGCGATCGGCAACCAGGTCACGGCCGTGCCCGAGGTGCCACGCCTGTGGGCGCTGGAGGTAGACCCGCAAGCCGCTGCCCAGGGCTACCGCGACCGCATCGTCGGGCCGGTGCGTGGCGTGCTGCCCGATGACGTGGTCAAGGGCATTGAAGAGCAGCTCTCGGGCGCCTGCACCACCGAAATTGCGGCGTTTGACGAGTTCACCGCGCTGCTGACCGACACCAGCCTGGACGCGCGCTACGAGCACATCATTTTTGACACCGCGCCCACCGGCCACACCATCCGTCTGCTGCAACTGCCGGGGGCCTGGAGCGGCTTTCTGGAGTCTGGCAAGGGCGACGCCTCCTGCCTGGGACCGCTGGCCGGGCTGGAAAAGCAGCGCAGCCAGTACGCGGCGGCCGTGGCGGCGCTGGCCGACGGCACGCGCACCCGGCTGGTGCTGGTGGCCCGCGCGCAGCAGTCCACGCTGCGCGAAGCCGCGCGCACGCACGGCGAACTGCAGGCCATCGGTTTGGGGCAGCAGTACCTGGTGGTGAACGGCGTGTTTCCGCCTGGCGAAGCGGCGCAAGACCCGCTGGCCGCTGCCATTTGCCGGCGCGAGCAGGCCGTGCTCGCCGCCATGCCGCCGGCCCTGCAGTCGCTGCCGACCGACCTTGTGGCGCTCAAGCCCTTCAACCTGGTGGGGCGCGAGGCCTTGCGCCAGTTGTTGGTGGACACGGCGGCGGCGCCGGTGCCCGGCGATAGCGGCGGACAGCCCGACATCGACCTGCCACGCCTGGCTGCGCTGGTGGACGGCATTGCTGCCGACGGCCACGGCTTGGTGATGCTGATGGGCAAGGGCGGCGTGGGCAAGACCACGCTGGCCGCCGCCGTCGCGGTGGAACTGGCGCACCGGGGCTTTGCAGTGCATTTGTCTACGTCGGACCCGGCAGCCAACCTGGAGCAGACGCTGGGCGGCGCGCTGGAGAACCTCACCGTGAGCCGCATCGATCCGCACGAGGTCACCGAGCGCTACCGCCAGCAGGTGCTGGCGACCAAGGGCGCGAAACTGGATGCCGCCGGACGCGCATTGCTCGAAGAAGATCTGCGCTCGCCATGCACCGAAGAAATCGCCGTCTTCCAGGCCTTCTCGCGCACCATCCGCGAATCCGGCAAGAAGTTTGTCGTGATGGATACGGCGCCCACTGGCCACACGCTCTTGCTGCTGGACGCCACCGGCGCCTACCACCGCGACATCGTGCGCCAGATGGGCAGCACCGGCGTGCACTTCACCACGCCGATGATGCAGCTCCAGGACCCCAAGCAGACCAAGGTGATTCTGGTCACGCTGGCCGAGACCACGCCCGTGCTCGAAGCCGCCAATCTGCAGAACGATCTGCGCCGCGCCGGCATCGAGCCCTGGGCCTGGGTCATCAACAACAGCGTGGCGGCGGCCCGGGTGACTTCGCCACTGCTGCGCCAGCGCGCCCGCAACGAACTGCGCGAGATCGATGCCGTCACCACGCAGCACGCCAAGCGCTGGGCCATCGTGCCGCTGCTGAGCGAGGAGCCCGTCGGCATCGCGCGCCTGCTGGAGCTTGCCGGCTCCCAATTCCAAGCTCAAGCGGCGGGAGTCTGAGATGGGGTTGTTTGAGCGCTACCTGACGGTGTGGGTGGGCTTGGGCATCTTGGCCGGTGTGGGCCTGGGATTGCTGGCACCGGGCGCCTTCCAGGCGATTGCCGCGCTGGAACTGGCCCACGTCAACCTGGTTGTCGCCGTCTTCATCTGGGTGATGATTTATCCCATGATGATCCAGGTTGACTGGAGCGCGGTGAAGGACGTTGGCAAAAAACCGCGCGGTCTGTTGTTGACGCTGGTGGTCAACTGGCTCATCAAGCCCTTCACCATGGCGGCGCTGGGCGTGCTGTTCTTCCGCTATTTGTTTGCGTCCTGGGTCGACCCGCAATCGGCCAGCGAGTACATCGCCGGCATGATCTTGCTGGGCGTGGCGCCATGTACGGCGATGGTGTTCGTCTGGAGCCAATTGGTAAAGGGCGACGCCAACTACACGCTGGTGCAGGTGTCGGTCAACGACCTCATCATGGTGGTCGCCTTTGCGCCCATTGCCGCCTTTCTGCTGGGGGTGACGGACGTGACGGTGCCCTGGCAGACGCTGGTGCTCTCCACGGTGCTCTATGTGGTGCTGCCGCTGGCGGCGGGCATGGCCACACGGGCGCTCTTGCAGCGCCGCTCAAAGCACGCCGTGGCCGACTTTGTTGCGCACCTCAAGCCGTGGTCGATTGCCGGGCTGATCGCCACGGTGGTGCTGCTGTTTGGTTTTCAGGCCGGCACCATCGTCGCGCAGCCACTGGTGATTGCGCTGATTGCCGTGCCGCTCGTCGTGCAGAGCTACGGCATTTTTGCCATTGCCTGGTGGGGCGCGCGCTGGCTCAGGCTGCCGCACGAGGTCGCCGGCCCGGCCTGTTTGATCGGCACCTCGAACTTCTTCGAGCTGGCCGTGGCCGTGGCGATTTCGCTGTTTGGCCTGCACTCCGGCGCGGCGCTGGCCACCGTGGTGGGCGTGCTGGTGGAGGTGCCGGTGATGCTGTCGCTGGTGGCGCTGGTGAACCGGGCGGGGCGCCGGGCCGTACGTCCCGTGCGCGGTGAAAATTTCAGTTAAAAGTGGCTCTAGCGCTTATTGGATAAGCGCCAGCAGCTATTAAAAACAGAGCTACCGCAGAATCAATACCGGCAGCTCCGAGAGCCGCAGCAGCGTGGTCGTGGTGCTGCCGACAATGAGCTGGCGGATGCGCGAGTGGCCGTAGGCGCCCATCACCAGTAGCGCCGCGCCCTGGGTGCTGAGCAGTTCGGGCAGGGCTTGCTCGGGTTCGCCAGGCAGCAGCTTCGTCTGCACCGCAAAACCGGCCACACGCAGCAGTTCCGCAGCGGCGGCCAGCTGCTCCTGCGCTTCGGCAGTGTCTGCGCCCACCATGGCAATCAGCGCCGGCAAGCCGCGCAGCAGAGGGCTGGCGGCGACCATGTCGACCATCTTGCGGGCCGTGGGACTGGCGTCGTAGGCCACCACAAAGCGCTCAGGCGCAGCAAAGTGCTCGCTGGTGGCGACCAGTACCGGGCGTTGCAGCGCGCGAATGACGCTCTCGACGTGGTGGTCGAGGTGGAGCTTGCGCGGTCCGCTGGCGCGGTGGTTCGCGCCCAGAACGCACAAACGCAGTTCGGGTTCGAGCTCCAGCAGGGTATCGACCAGTTCGCCGTGGCGCATGTGGGTGGCGGGCACCGGCAGGCCGGCGTTTTGAGCGCGCAGGCTGGCGGCTTCCAGCATTTCGCGCCCAGCCTGCTGGGCGAGCTTGCCGCGTTGTTCGTCCAACGCGCTCAGTTGCTGTAGCAGTACCTCTTGTGCCCCCAGGCCAATCGCGCCGGTGTAGTCGCCCACGTTGGGCAATTCGGGCGAGCGCTCCAGTACATGCAGCAATTCGAGCGGCGCAGGCAGGCGCTGTGCCGCCCAGGCGGCCCAGTCGATGACGGCGGTGGTGGTGGCGCGGCCGTCGATGCAGGCGTAGACCTTGTTCATGGGGACCTCCTGTTAGGGCAATGCGGAATAAGTCGCCGCGATGATGCGCGCCGTGCGAGGGATTTGTTCAACATGGCGTTTTGAGGTTCTTGTCCACTCAGTGCATAAGATTTTCAATAGCGCCGGGTTTGTCGTGCAGCGCAAAGCGGTCCACCAGTGTCGCACTTGCGGCGTTCAAACCCAAGACCTCCACGCTGGCACCCTCGCGGCGGAACTTGAGCACGGCCTGGTCGAGCGCGGCTACCGCGCTCACGTCCCAGAAATGCGCGGCGCTTACATCGATGCACACGGCGGAGACGGCCTCGCGAAAGTCAAACGTGGCCAGAAAGCGCTGGGTGGAGGCAAAAAACACCTGGCCGACCACGCGGTAGACGCGCACGCCTTGGTCCATCCGGCTGTCTACGCGCAGCACGCGCGAGACCTTGCTGGCAAAAAACAGCGCCGAGAGCAGCACCCCCGTCAGCACGCCGCGCGCCAGATCGTGCGTGAAAAGCGTGACCAGCACCGTTGCCAGCATCACTATGCTGGAACTGGGCGGGTTGCTGCGCAGGCGGGCGATGGAACTCCAGTTGAAGGTGCCCAGGCTCACCATGATCATCACCGCCACCAGGGCAGCCATGGGAATCTGCTTGACCCAGGGGCCGAGAAACACCACCAGCACCAGCAGAAACACCCCGGCCACCAGCGTCGACAAGCGCCCGCGCCCACCCGATTTCACGTTGATGACCGACTGGCCAATCATGGCGCAGCCCGCCATGCCGCCCAGCAGGCCGGTGGCCACGTTGGCGACGCCTTGGCCGACGCATTCGCGGTTCTTGTTGCTGGGGGTGTCGGTCAACTCGTCGACGATGGCTGCGGTCATCATCGATTCAAGCAGGCCCACTACAGCCAGCGTTGCCGCGTAGGGCAGCACGATGGAGAGCGTTTCCAGGTTGAGCGGCACCTGCGGCCACAGGAATACTGGCAGCGTGCTGGGCAGTGCGCCCATGTCGCCCACGGCGCGGATATCCAGGTCCAGCGCCATGGAAATCGCCGTGAGCACGACGATGGTCACCAGTGGCGACGGTACCGCGCGAGTCAGGTAGGGCAGGCCGTAGATGATGGCCAGGCCCCCGCCGTCATGGCATACACCGTCCAGGGAACGTTGGTCAGTTCGGGCAACTGGGCCAGAAAGATCAGGATCGCCAGTGCGTTGACGAAGCCGGTGACCACCGAACGCGAAACAAAGCGCATCAACGTTCCCAGGCGCAGCGCGCCCGCCAGCATCTGCAGCACGCCGGTGAGCAGTGTTGCCGCCAGCAGGTACTGCAGGCCATGGTCGCGCACCAGCGTCACCATCACCAGCGCCATGGCGCCGGTGGCGGCCGAGATCATGCCGGGGCGCCCGCCAGCAAAGGCAATGACCACAGCCATGCTGAAGGAGGCGTACAAGCCTACCTGCGGATCCACGCCGGCAATGATGGAGAAGGCGATGGCCTCGGGGATCAGCGCCAGAGCGACGACCAGGCCGGCCAGCACGTCGCCGCGCACGTTGAACAGCCAGGTCTGGCGCAAAGAGGAAACGGTCATGAGAAAGGGGAGAAAGGGCGCGCGGGAAGCTGGCGCCTGCCAGGAGAGAGAAAAAGCGGGGGGAATGGTGCGCCCGATAGGGCGGAGGCGTCCGGCCGGATCGGCCTGGAACATGCAATTATATGCCAATTTGGCCATTAAGTGCTTGCATTATGCTTGTTTATAGTTATAATGACGCGTCTTTTAACCCTGTGTGCATGCAACAGGGCCCATCCCGTTGCTGATCGCCGCACCACTTGGCGGTTGGCGGCCGCGCCGAACGTCTTGTTCCGCGTGCACTGGTTGTGGCTGCCATGTACCGGCTGCATCCCTGCTTTACCCGCCCGACCGCTGGTCGCGCTCCGAGGTACCGCACAGGCGCAGCCCACCGATGGAGGGACTGCCCATGTGCGGCATCGCCGGAGAACTACGATTTGACGCCCGCGAAGCGGATCTGTCTGCGCTGGCGCGCATGAACGTCCGGCAGGCGCCGCGCGGACCGGACGGCCAGGGTGTGTTCGCGACGGCAGGAAAGGCCTTTGGCCACCGGCGCCTGAAAATCATGGACCTGTCCGACGCGGCGCAGCAGCCCATGGTGGACCCGCATCTGGGCCTGGGCATCGTGTTTAACGGTGCTATCTACAACCACCCTGAACTGCGCAAGGAACTAAAAGCGCTGGGCTACCGCTTTTTTTCGCACGGCGACACCGAGGTACTCCTCAAGGCCTACCACGCCTGGGGGCCGGATTTCGTCCAGCGGCTCAACGGCATGTTTGCCTTTGCGCTTTGGGAGCGCGATTCGGGCAAGGTGCTGCTGGGGCGTGACCGGCTGGGCATCAAGCCGCTGTATTGGGCCGAGGTGGCGGGCGGTGTGCGCTTTGCCTCCGCCTTGCCGGCGCTGCTTGCGGGCGGCGGCATCGATACCGACATCGACCCGGTGGGCCTGCACCACTACTTGTCCTTCCATGCCGTGGTGCCGGCGCCGCACACCCTGCTGCGCGGCGTGAAGAAGCTGCCGCCCGGCACGCTGATGGTGATCGAGCCCGATGGTCGGCGCAGCGAAAAAATCTTCTGGGCACTCGACTACGCGCGCACCACGGAAGAAGAAAACCGCTCGTTTGACGACTGGCGCGACATCCTGCTGCAGAGCCTGCGCGCCGCAGTGCGCCGCCGTCTGGTGGCCGATGTGCCGGTGGGCGCGCTGCTCTCGGGTGGGGTTGATTCCAGCTTGATCGTGGGTCTGATGGCCGAAGCCGGTGTTCCGAATCTGCGCACCTACAACGTCGGCTTTGAGGACGTGGGCGGCGAGAAGGGCAACGAGTTTGAATACGCCGAGATCGTGGCCCAAAGCTTTGGCACCATCCATGAGCGCATCTTCGTGCCCGAAGCCGAGCTGCTGCGCCGCCTGCCCGAGGCGATTGCCGCCATGAGCGAGCCCATGGTCAGCCACGACTGCATTGGCTTTTATCTGCTCTCCGAAGCCGTCTCGCGCCACAGCAAGGTGGTGCAAAGCGGGCAGGGCGCCGACGAGGTGTTTGGCGGCTACCACTGGTATCCGGCGCTCGCTGGAAGCCGCCAGCCGGTGGACGACTACCTGGCAGCGTTTCGTGACCGGGGACCCGCCGAGATGGCGCGCACCGTGCAGGCGCGCTACGCCACGGCGGACGCCTCGCGTGCGCTGGTGGCCGAGCGGTTTGCTGCCCCCGGTGCGAGCGACCCGGTAGAGCAGGCGCTGCGCCTCGATACCACGGTGATGTTGGTGGACGACCCGGTCAAGCGCGTGGACAACATGACCATGGCCTTTGGCCTGGAAGCGCGCGTACCTTTCCTGGACCACGAACTGGTTGAGCTGGCTGCGCGCATTCCGGCGCGCCACAAGCTCGCCGGTGGCGGCAAGGGCATCCTGAAGGAAGCCGCGCGCAAGGTGATCCCTGCAGCCGTCATCGACCGCCCCAAGGGCTATTTCCCGGTCCCCGCGCTCAAGTACTTGCAAGGCAATGTGCTGGCCAACGTGAAAGACGCGCTCGGCAGCCGCGCGGCGCAGGAGCGCGGCCTGTTTCAGCGGGTCTACGTCGACGAGCTGCTGGCCGACCCCGGCGCACACATCACGCCGCTGCGCGGCTCCAAGCTCTGGCAGCTGGGCCTGCTGGAGATGTGGCTGCAGACCCACCTGGCATGACGGAGGCCACCATGATGCGCAAACACGCCCAACGCGCTCTGCGTCTGGACCGCAGTCCCCTGCCGAAGGCCGAGGGCGCGCGCAGCCAGGCACCACTGGCCAATGCGGTGGTGGACTGCGGCTGGGGCCGTCTGGTGGCTGGTCACACCTTTGCCGACCCGGCCCAGGTGGCAGCGCAGTTGCTGCAGGAAAGTCCGGGCGAGCGCGACATTGCCTTTTACGTCGACAAGCCGCACGTGGTGGTCGCCCAGGCGCCGCAGCAGTTGTTTGTTGATCCGTCCGAGGCCTTTCGCCTGACCCTGGCCAGCTACCGGCCCTCACCGGCGCGGCGGCGCGGCTTTACCGTCCGGCGGCTGCGCACACGCGCCGACATTGCCGCCATCAATGCGATCTACCGCAGCCGCCGCATGGTGCCGGTGGACCCGCAGCGCGTCTGGGCTCGCCGCGCCGACCGCACCATGATCTATGCCCTGGCCGAAGACCAGGCCAGCGGCGAGGTGCTGGGCGTGGCGATGGGTCTGGATCACGCCGAAGCCTTCAACGACACCGAGCCGGGCTCCAGTCTGTGGGCGCTGGCGGTGGCGCCGCAGGCCACGCACCCCGGCATTGGCGAGGCGCTCACGCGCTACCTGGCGGAGCATTTTCAGGCGCGCGGGCGGGCCTACATGGATTTGTCGGTGCTGCACGACAACCAATCGGCGATTGCGCTCTACGGCAAGCTTGGTTTTCAGAATTTGCGCGTGTTTGCGGTCAAACGCCGCAACGCCATCAACGAACCACTGTTCACGGGCCCGACCACCGGTGACGAGGCGGCCCTGAACCCCTACGCCCGCATCATTGTGGACGAAGCGCAGCGGCGCGGCATCCTGGTGGAGTTGGTAGACGCAGAAAACGGCTACTTCAAGCTCAGCCACGGCGGGCGCAGCGTGGTCTGCCGTGAATCGCTCACCGAACTCACCAGTGCGGTGGCGATGAGCCGCTGCGCCGACAAGCGCGTGACGGTGCGCCTGCTGGCAGGTGCGGGCCTCAAGGTGCCACAGCAGACGCTGGCCGGTGACCCCGCGCACAACGCAGCGTTCCTGCAGCAGCACGGGCACATCGTGGTCAAGCCGCTCGACGGCGAACAGGGCAAGGGCATCAGCATCAAGCCGCAAACGGTGGACGATATGGAAGATGCCATTGCCACCGCCCAGCAGCACGGGGAGCGCGTGCTGCTCGAGCAGTTCTGCGAAGGCCAGGATTTGCGCATCGTCGTCATCAACCACCAGGTCGTGGCCGCTGCGCTGAGGCGGCCCGCGCAGGTGGTGGGCGACGGGCACGCCACGATCGCCGAACTGATCGACAAGCAAAGCCGTCGCCGCAGCGCCGCCACGGGGGGGGAATCGCGTATTCCGGTGGATGGCGAGACGCGCCGTTGTCTGGCGGGCCAGGGCCACAAGCTGACCGACGTGCTGCCCGCAGGATGGACGCTTGCGGTGCGCAAAACGGCCAACCTGCACACCGGCGGCACGATCCACGACGTCACTGAGCAACTGCATCCGCAACTGCGCAGCGCGGCTGAGCACGCCAGCCGCATTCTCGACATCCCCGTGACAGGCCTGGACTTCCTGGTTCCCGCAGTCGATGGCCCCGACTACGTGATCATCGAGGCCAACGAACGTCCGGGCCTGGCCAACCACGAGCCGCAACCTACGGTGCAGCGCTTTGTCGACATGCTGTTTCCGCGCACCCAATGTGAAAGCCCGACCCCATGAATCCAAGCACCCACGCGCCGCAGGTGGCGCTGCCAACGATCGACACCGCCTTTCTCGAGGAATCCTTGCTGCAGCTGATGGCGCTGCCCAGTCCGGTCGGTCTGACCGATGGCGTCGTGCGCTACACCGCCGCGCGGCTCGAATCCATCGGTATTCCCTACGAAATCACCCGGCGTGGCGCTATCCGCGGCTTGCTGCGCGGGCGCGAGCGCCGGCCCGCGCGAGCGCTGGTCGCCCACCTCGATACCTTGGGCGCCATGGTTCGCGAAATCAAGCAGAGCGGGCGGCTGGCCATCGTGCCCATAGGTTCCTGGTCTTCGCGCTTTGCCGAAGGCGGGCGCCTGACCATCTACACCGACCACGGCCAGTTGCGCGGCTCCTGCCTGCCGCTCAAGTCTTCCGGGCACGCCTTTGGCGGCGAGGTGGATACGCAGCCGTCGAGCTGGGACCACGTCGAGGTGCGTGTGGACGTTCCTGCGCATTCGGCGCAGGAACTCATCGATGCCGGCGTCCACGTGGGCGACTGGATTGCCTTTGACCCGCAGCTCGAAATGGCGCCGGGCGGCTACATCGTCTCGCGCTATCTGGACGACAAGGCCGCCGTGGCTGCGCTGCTGGCCGCCTGCAAAGCCGTGGTGGACAGTGGGCGCGAGCTGCCAGTGGACGCGCTGGCGCTGTTCACCATCACCGAGGAAGTGGGCTCGGGCGCGTCTGCCGCGCTGCATGGCGACATTGCGGAGATGGTGAGCCTCGACATCGCCATCTCTGCGCCGGGCCAGAACACCAGCGAACACGCCGTCACCATTTGCCTGCAGGACCTCTCAGGCCCGTTCGACTACCACCTGACGCACAAGCTCATAGGCCTGGCGCAAGAGCACGGCATTGACTACCGGCGCGATGTGTTCAAGTTTTACCGTTCGGACTCGGCTGCCGCCGTGGAGGCAGGAAACGACATCCGCACTGCGCTCATCGGCTTTGGCGCCGACGCCTCGCACGCGCACGAACGCACCCACCGAGACGCCTTGCTCGCGCTCGCCCGACTGGCCTGCGCCTATATGCTCTCCGACCCGGTGGCGCGGCGTGACCGCACATCCATGGGCTCTCTGGAGGGATTTACCGAGCAGCTGCGTCCGGACGAGATGCAGTTGCCTAGCACTGCGCTGCCCGACCCAGAGGTCTTTTTGGCGCCGGAGGGGGGCGACGCGCCGGTTTGATCGTGCGCCAGCAAAGAATTCGAGGATTTTTCGCCTCCTGCGCTTATCTGGTAATTGATTGAAGCTATCAAAAACGTAGTAATTGAGCCTGCCCGGCGGTCCCGGCGCCACGCGCTACGATCAAGCCCTTGCCGCCACAACAGGAAGTCAAAAAAACCATGCAGCGCAGCGCAGACACTATTGCTCAAGCCGAGGCGTGGTGGGTCGTGTGCCTGTGCGCGGCTTGGTGCAATACCTGCACCGATTACCGCCCCATCTTTCTCGCAGTGGCGCGCGACTGGCCGCAGATGCGTTTTGAGTGGGTGGACATCGAGGACGAATCCGAGCTGGCGGGCGATCTGGATGTGGAGACCTTCCCCACGCTGCTGATAGCGGACGCTCACGGGGCGCGTTTTCTCGGCCCTTTGCTGCCCCATGCTGCGGTGCTGAGTCGCTTGATCGCCAGCCTGCAAGACGCAGGGCACGTCGCCCAGGCAGAGGTCGATTCCGAAGCGCAAGCCGTGTTCCATCGGGTGCGTTTGGCGCGCGCCTGAGGCCGCAACCACGTTTTGGCGTTGCATTGCCAACGAGCAAGCGGCGGACAAGCCCGTTTTTTGCCGTTTCGCCGGCCGAAGCGCTTTTCTGACAAGGCGTTCCAAGCTATAATCGCCTTCTCACGACCAAGCGGGCGGGTACCAACCGCCCGTTTTTTTTGGCCGTCAGCTTTTGGAGCTCGAAGCCTCAGGGGGTTCTCGGGTTTTTTGTTTTTCCGGGATTGAACGCATACACGTGGCACTGCAGCAAATTGTTGAGCAAACCGTCATCGGCCTGGGTTATGACCTGGTCGAAATCGAGCGCAGTTCCGGTGGCCTGCTGCGCATCACCATTGACCTGCCATGGCAGGCGCCAGCGGAAGGCGCAGCCCCGGTGGATGAGGTGTACGTGACGGTGGAAGACTGCGAAAAGGTCACGCGGCAGTTGCAGTTTGCGTTGGAAGTGGAGGCGGTGGAGTACCAGCGGCTTGAGGTCTCCTCGCCGGGTATCGATCGCCCCCTGCGCCATGAACAGGATTTTGTACGTTTTGAGGGTGAGGTGGTTGACCTGACGCTCAAGCAGCCTATTGGAGTGGCGGCTGCAGGCCAGGTCAGCCCTTTGCGCAAGAAGTTTCGCGGCACGCTGGAGCGGGCCGAGGGGGGTGGTTGGCAGATCACCTGGCGCGATGAGCCAGCGGTCAAGCCGGGTCAGCGGGTGAGCGCCAAGCGCGCCCCGGCGCCGCTGCAGGCCTTGGGCTTTGCGCTTGATGAGCTGAAAGACGCGCGGCTGGCGCCGATTGTGAATTTCAAGGGGCGCGGCGCCAAACCGGCGCCGCAATGATTCCCCGAAAGGGTGAAGTGGATCTGGGTCGCAGCCACGCTGCCCAAGGGTAAAAGAAATAGGAGAGTCGTTGCATGAATCGCGAACTGTTGATGTTGGTTGAAGCCATTTCGCGCGAGAAGAACGTCGAGCGCGACGTGGTGCTGGGCGCCGTTGAATTGGCGCTGGCGCAGGCGACGAAAAAGCTCTATTCCGGCGAAGTGGATATCCGCGTCGCGCTGGACCGCGACAGCGGCAATTACGAAACCTTCCGCCGCTGGCTCGTCGTGCCTGACGACGCTGGTCTGCAAAACCCAGACGCCGAAGAGCTGCTGATGGACGCCCGTGATCGTGTGCCCGACGTCGAAGTGGGCGAGCACATCGAAGAGGGTATTGAATCGGTGCCCATTGGTCGCATCGGTGCCATGGCGGCCAAGCAGGTCATTCTGCAGAAAATCCGCGACGCCGAGCGCGAAATGCTGCTGTCCGACTTCATGTCGCGCGGCGAAAAAATCTTTACGGGCACGGTCAAGCGCATGGACAAGGGCGACCTGATCGTCGAGTCGGGCCGGGTCGAGGGGCGTCTGCGCCGCGGCGAGATGATCCCCAAGGAAAACCTGCGCAGCGGCGACCGTGTGCGCGCCATGATCATGGAAGTCGATCTGACTTTGCGCGGCGCGCCCATCATCCTCTCGCGCTCGGCGCCGGAGTTCATGATCGAACTGTTCCGCCATGAAGTGCCCGAGATCGAGCAGGGTCTGCTGGAAATCAAGAGCTGCGCCCGCGACCCAGGGAGTCGCGCCAAGATTGCCGTGCTTTCGCACGATCGCCGTGTAGATCCTATCGGCACCTGTGTCGGTGTGCGCGGCACCCGCGTCAACGCCGTCACCAACGAGCTTGCTGGCGAGCGCGTCGACATCGTTCTGTGGTCCGAAGACCCGGCGCAGTTCGTTATTGGTGCATTGGCGCCGGCCAACGTCTCCTCCATCGTGGTGGACGAAGAAAAGCACGCCATGGACGTCGTGGTGGACGAAGAAAACCTGGCCATCGCCATTGGCCGCGGTGGCCAGAACGTGCGCCTGGCGTCCGATCTCACCGGTTGGAAAATCAACATCATGGACGCCGCCGAATCGGCCCAGAAGCAGGCCGACGAAACCGACACGGCGCGCAAGTTGTTCATGGAAAAGCTCGACGTGGATCAGGAGATCGCCGACATCCTGATCGAGGAAGGTTTCAACACCCTCGAAGAAGTGGCCTATGTGCCGCTCCAGGAGATGCTCGAAATCGAGAGCTTCGACGAGGAAACCGTGACCGAACTGCGTGCGCGCGCCAAAGACGTGCTGCTCACATTGGAAATTGCCCGTGAGGACAGTGTTGAGAGCGTGTCGCAGGACCTTCGCGACCTCGAAGGCATGACGCCCGAGCTGATTGCGAAGTTGGCCGAAGGCGGCATCCATACCCGCGACGATCTGGCCGATTTGGCCATCGACGAATTGACCGAGCTGACCGGGCAGCCCGAAGACGATGCCAAGGCATTGATCATGAAAGCACGCGAACATTGGTTCGCGGGGCAAGAGTAAAGGTCAGGGAGGCACCAAGCACATATGTCCAGTATCACAGTCGCCGAGTTCGCCAGCGAACTCAAAAAAACTCCTGACGTCTTGCTCGAACAGCTCAAGTCCGCCGGTGTCGCAAAAGCCGATGCGGCCGACGCACTGACCGAGGGAGACAAGCAAAAATTGCTCGCGCATCTTCAGGCCAGCCACGGCATGGGAGGGGCAGATCGCAAGAAGATCACTTTGGTCAAGCGCTCTACCAGCGAGATCAAGCAGGCCGACGCTTCCGGCAAGGCGCGCACCATCCAGGTGGAAGTACGCAAAAAGCGCACCTTCGTCAAGCGCGACGAGACCGTCGAGACGGCTGGGCCGATAGACGATGCCGCCGAATCCACGCAAGCCGCCGAGGCTGCACAGGTCGAGGACCGCGACAACGCGGAGCTGGCTCGCCGTGAGGAAGAGGCGCACCGCCAGGCCGCGCTGATCAGCCGCCAGGAGCAAGATCTGAGCGAGAAGCGACGCGAACGCGAAACGCGCGAGCAGCGCGAACGCGAAGCCGCCGAACGCGCCGCCGCCTATGCCGCACAAGAGGCTGGCAAGAAGGCCCAGATGTCGGCCGAGAAGCAGGAAGCGACGCGCGAGCAGGCCGCAGAAGCCGCCGCCCGCGTTGCAGCACAAACGGAAGCGCGCGAAAAGGCCGAGGCCGAGTCGCGCGCCCGCGCCGCCGAGGAGGCCGAGCGCGCTACCGATTTGGATGAACGCCGTCGCAAGGCGCTGGCTGAGGCCGCTGCCATCCGCTCGATGATGTCCACGCCCGCCAAGGTGTTGGTAGCCAAGAAGCCGGAAGAGCCCAAGCCGGCGCCGCGCTCCGCTGCCGAGGCCAAGAAGGGAACACTGCACAAGCCGGCAGCTGCGCCGGGCGCAGCTCCGCGCACTGCAGGTGCGCCGGGCGGTGCAGGCAAGGAAGTGAAGTCGGCCAAGCTCTCGTCGAGCTGGGCAGGTGATCCGGCCAAGAAAAAAGGCATTCCCACCCGTGGCGACACGGGCGGGGGGCGCGGCGGCAGTGCGTGGCGCAGTGGCGCGCGCAGCGGCGGCCGGCGCGGCAACGACCGCGACCGCTCGGACCAGCACGCCCATGCGGCGCCGGCCGAATTCCGCAGCATCGAAGTGCACGTGCCCGAGACCATTACCGTGGCCGAGCTGGCGCACAAGATGTCGATCAAGGCGTCCGAAGTCATCAAGGCCTTGATGAAGATGGGCCAGATGGTCACCATCAACCAGCCGCTGGACCAGGACACCGCGATGATCGTCGTGGAAGAAATGGGCCATACGGCGGTGGTGGCGGCACTGGACGACCCGGAGGCGTTTTCCCAGGACGATGCGTCTGCACAGGACGCCGAGCTGGTTTCCCGTGCTCCCGTGGTGACTGTCATGGGCCACGTCGACCACGGCAAAACCTCGCTGCTGGACTACATCCGCCGCACCAAGGTGGCGACGGGTGAGGCCGGCGGCATTACGCAGCACATTGGCGCCTACCACGTCGAGACGCCGCGTGGCATGGTCTCCTTCCTCGACACTCCTGGCCACGAAGCGTTCACCGCAATGCGTGCCCGTGGTGCGCAGGCGACCGACATCGTGATTCTGGTGGTGGCTGCAGACGACGGCGTGATGCCGCAGACGCGTGAAGCCATCAAGCACGCCAAGGCGGCCAATGTGCCCATGGTGGTGGCGATCACCAAGTCCGACAAGCCGGACGCCAACTTCGACCGCGTCAAGCAGGAACTGGTGGTTGAACAAGTGGTTCCCGAAGAGTACGGCGGCGACGCGCCCTTCGTGCAGGTCTCTTCCAAGACCGGCATGGGCATCGATACGCTGCTTGAGCAGGTGCTCTTGCAGGCCGAAGTGCTGGAACTCAAGGCGACGGTGGATACGCTGGCCAAGGGCCTGGTCATCGAAGCGCAACTCGACAAGGGCCGCGGCCCGGTGGCCACGGTGCTGGTGCAGTCCGGTACGCTCAAGGTGGGCGACGTGGTGCTGGCCGGCCAGACTTTTGGCCGCGTGCGTGCCATGCTCGACGAAAACGGTCAGACCACCAAGACCGCTGGGCCGTCCATCCCCGTGGAAATTCAGGGTCTGACGGAAGTGCCGCAGGCGGGCGACGAATTCATGGTGCTTACCGACGAGCGCCGGGCTCGCGAGATTGCCACCTACCGTGCCGGCAAGTTCCGCAACACCAAGCTGGCACGGCAACAAGCCGCGAAGCTGGAGAACATGTTCTCCGACATCACGGCGGGTGAAGTGAAAATGCTGCCCATCATCGTCAAGGCCGACGTGCAGGGTTCGCAGGAAGCCTTGTCGCAGTCGCTGCTCAAGCTCTCGACCGACGAAGTCAAGGTCCAGTTGGTGTACACCGGTGTAGGTGCCATCAGCGAGTCCGACATCAACCTGGCGATTGCTTCCAAGGCCATCGTCATTGGTTTCAACGTACGGGCCGACGCCGGTGCGCGCAAGCATGCCGAGGCCAACGACGTTGATCTGCATTACTACAGCATCATTTACGACGCCGTGGATGAGCTGAAGGTGGCAATGTCCGGCATGCTCGCTCCCGAGCAGCGTGAGGAAGTCATCGGCACGGCCGAAATTCGCACCGTGTTTGTGGCCTCCAAGATCGGCACCGTCGCCGGTTCGTACATTACTTCGGGCATGGTGCATCGCAATGCCAAGTTCCGTCTGCTGCGCGACAACGTGGTCATCTACACTGGCGAAGTCGATTCGCTCAAGCGGCTCAAGGACGACGTCAAGGAAGTCAAGGAAGGCTTCGAGTGCGGTATCAAGCTCAAGAACTACAACGACATCAAGGAAGGTGATCAGCTGGAGTTCTTTGATATCAAGGAAATCGCCCGGACTTTGTAAACACCCCCTGAGTCGCTTCGCGCCTTCCCCCTCTCTCGAATCGCTTTGCGATTCGGGAGGGGGACGCCCCCGGTACTGCGGGGCGGCCCTTGTACGGGGGCACTGGTATCAGGCAGGGCCGTTTCGGCATTGCTGAGCGCAACAGGGAACTTCATTTGACATGGCAGCCAAGAAATCCTCCACCCCCAACCGCGCCTTCAAGGTGGCCGACCAGATCCAGCGCGATCTGTCGGAGTTGATCGCGCGCGAGTTGAAGGATCCGCGGGTCGGCATGGTCACGATTCAGTCGGTGGAAGTGACGCCCGATTACGCCCATGCCAAGGTGTTCTACAGCGTGCTGACGGGCGAGCCGGCGGCCACGCAGGAAGCCCTTGACCAGGCGGCGGGGTTTTTGCGCGCGGGGCTGTTCAAGCGCCTTCACATTCACACGGTGCCCACGCTGCATTTCGTCTTTGACCGCACACCCGAGCATGCGGCGGACATGAATGCGCTGATTGCTCAGGCCGTCGCTTCGCGCTCAAAAGAAGACACCGAATGACCGCGCGCGCTCCCCGCATTCGGGTACAGCGGCGCCCGGTGCATGGGGTGCTGCTCATCGACAAGCCGCTGGGGCTCTCCAGCAACCAGGCGCTGCAGAAGGCCAAGTGGTTGTTGCGCGCCGAAAAGGCGGGCCATACCGGTACGCTCGACCCGCTCGCCACTGGCGTGCTGCCGCTGTGTTTTGGCGCGGCAACCAAGTTCAGCCAGTTGCAGCTTGACGCGCCCAAGACGTACCACGCGGTGGCGCGCCTGGGCGTGACGACCAGCACGGGCGACGCCGAGGGTGAGGTGCTGGCTGAGCGGCCCGTGCCGCCCGAGGCGCTATCGCCCGAGCGGCTCGCGGCCGTGCAGCGCCAGTTCACCGGCCCGATTGCACAGGTGCCGCCGATGCACAGCGCCTTGAAGAAGGACGGGCGCGCGCTGTACGAGTACGCGCGCGCGGGCATTGAGGTGGAGCGCGCGCCGCGTAACGTAGAAATTTTTGAGCTAAATCTGGCTCCAGCGCTTGATGCGTATACGTATCCAGCTATCAACATCGTAGTGAAATGCAGCAAAGGCACCTACATCCGCACCCTCGGCGAAGATATCGGAGCGGCACTCGGTTGTGGCGCCCACCTGACCTTTTTGCGCCGCATTGAAACTGGCGGCCTGGGGCTGGCCGCTTGCGTCACCCTAGACGCCCTGGAAGCCATGGACGAGGAGGCCCGCATTGCCTGTCTGGCGCCCACTGAACTGCTGCTCTGCGGTCAACCGCGCATTGAGTTGGGGGCCAACGAGGCCGGGCGCTTTCTCTCGGGTCTGCGCCGCCGTGGCGCCTGGCCCGATGCGCCTGCGGTGGCGGTGTTCGGGCTGGCACCCGCAGCGCTGCTGGGCGCAGGCCACGTCGTGGCAGGCGAACTCATCCCCGACCGGCTGCTGAGTCCGGTGGAAATCGAACAAATCTTGAAGAGCACGCCGAGCGCCGCAAGCGCCGGCATTTTGGAAACGATATGAACAAGCAAATTCGCAACATCGCCATCATTGCCCACGTGGACCATGGCAAGACCACCATGGTCGATCAACTCCTGCGCCAGTCGGGCACGTTCGCCGAACACGAGAAGGTCGTGGACACGGTGATGGACAACAACGCCATCGAGCGTGAGCGCGGCATCACCATTCTGGCCAAGAACTGCGCCGTGACCTGGGAGGGTACGCACATCAACATCGTCGATACCCCCGGCCACGCCGACTTCGGCGGTGAAGTCGAGCGCGCGCTGTCCATGGTCGACGGCGTGGTGCTGCTGATCGATGCGCAGGAAGGCCCGATGCCGCAAACGCGCTTTGTCACCAAGAAGGCGCTGGCGCTGGGCCTCAAGCCCATCGTGGTGGTCAACAAGGTGGACAAGCCCGGCGCAAACCCTGACAAGGTGGTGAACGCCGCGTTTGACTTGTTCGACAAGCTTGGCGCAACCGACGAGCAGCTCGATTTCCCGGTGGTCTACGCCTCGGGCATCAACGGCTGGACCTCGCTGGTGGAAGGCGAGCCGGGCGAGCAATGGGGTCCCGACATGTCGGCGCTGTTTGAAACCGTGCTCAAGCACGTTCCCGCGCACGAAGGCGATGAGAAAGCACCGCTGCAATTGCAGATCTCTGCGCTGGACTTCTCCACCTTCGTGGGCCGCATTGGTGTCGGCCGCATCAACCAGGGCACCATCAAGCCGAACATGGATGTGCTTGTCATGGAAGGGCCGGACGGCAAATCCTTCAAAGGCCGCGTCAATCAAGTGCTCACCTTCCAGGGCCTCGAGCGCATGCAGGCCACGGAGGCCGGCCCGGGCGAAATCGTGCTGATCAACGGCATTACCGACATCGGCATCGGCGTCACGGTGACCGATACCACGAACCCTTCGCCGCTGCCCATGCTCAAGGTGGATGAGCCCACGCTGACCATGAACTTCTGCGTCAATACCAGCCCACTGGCTGGTCGAGAAGGCAAATTTGTCACCAGCCGCCAGATTTGGGACCGCTTGCAAAAGGAGCTGCAGTCGAACGTGGCCCTGCGTGTCAGTGAGACCGACGAAGAGGGCATTTTCGAAGTCATGGGCCGGGGCGAGCTGCACCTGACCATCTTGCTGGAGAACATGCGCCGCGAAGGCTACGAAATGGCGGTTTCCAAGCCCCGGGTGCTGTTCAAGGACGTGGGCGGTGTGCGGCACGAGCCGATTGAGCTGGTGACTGCTGACATCGAGGAAACCCACCAGGGCGGCGTGATGCAGGCGCTGGGCGAGCGCAAGGGCGAGCTGGTGAACATGGAGCCCGATGGCCGTGGCCGCGTGCGCCTGGAATACCGCATCCCGGCGCGCGGCCTGATTGGCTTCACCAACGAGTTCCTGAACCTGACGCGCGGCTCGGGTTTGATCAGCAACATTTTCGACAGCTATGAGCCGCACAAGGGCGAGATCGGCAGCCGAAAGAACGGCGTGCTGATTTCCATGGACGACGGTGAAATTTTCACCTACGCGCTGGGCAAGCTCGACGACCGTGGCCGCATGTTTGTCAAGGCCAACGATCCGGTGTACGAGGGCATGATCGTCGGCATTCACAGCCGCGACAACGATTTGGTGGTCAACGCCACGCGCACCAAGCAGCTGACCAATTTCCGCGTCTCGGGCAAGGAAGACGCCATCAAGATCACACCGCCGATTGACCTGACGCTGGAATACGGTGTCGAGTTCATCGAAGAGGACGAGCTGGTCGAGATCACGCCCAAGTCGGTGCGCCTGCGCAAGCGCCACTTGAAAGAAAGTGATCGCAAGCGCGCCAGCCGCGAATAAGGCGTGTCCACCGGTGCAGTCCCCGAGCCGGTATTGACCGGTCTGCGCGCGCGTTCGATGACGCATGCGCGGGCGGTCTGGATCATGGTGGGCGCGACCTTTCTCTGGTCCATCGCCGGCGTGGTGACACGCCAGATCGAACATGCGCGCAGCTTTGAACTGACCTTCTGGCGCAGCTTATTTACCGTGCTCTCGCTGCTGGTTTTGCTTCCGGCGTGGCGTGGCCGGGGAGCGCTGCGCCCGCTGGTCTCGGGTGGGCGCTCGCTGTGGCTCTCCGGCTTGTGCTGGAGCGTGATGTTCACCGCCTTCATGGTCGGCATTACGCTGATGTCTGTGGCCAATGTGCTGGTCACCATGGCCTGCGGCCCGTTGCTCACCGCCGTGGTGGCATGGATTTTCATTGGCCACCGCATTGCTGCGCGCACCTGGGTGGCCATTGCGCTGGCGGGGCTCGGTATTGCCTGGATGTTCGGCACCCAGGTGCGCGACGTGCCTCTGGCCGGCACTTTGGTGGCCCTGTGCATTCCGCTGGCTGCGGCTGTCAACTGGACTGTGGTCCAGCATGCGCAAAGCCAGGGCGAGTCGGTGGATCTCATGCCCGCAGTGTTGATCGGCGCGGCGCTGTCCGCGCTCGCCACGCTGCCGTTCGCCTGGCCCTTTGCTGCGTCCACGCACGACCTGGCGCTGTTGGCGCTGCTCGGCCTGGTGCAGCTCGCTATCCCCTGTCTGCTGGTTGTCCAATCTGGCCGGGTGCTGAAAGCCCCGGAAATGGCCTTGCTCGGGCTGCTTGAAGTGATTTTCGGTATTTTGCTGGCATGGTGGGGAGCAGGGGAGCGCCCCGGACCCGCCGTGCTCACGGGCGGCGCGCTGGTGATCGGCGCACTGGTGTTCAACGAATGGTTGGCTTGGAGGGAACAGGCATGGACGCGATAACGCAGGATCTGGTGTGTGAAGTGAGGGGCAAGATAGGGTTTGTGACCTTGAACCGGCCCCGGGCATTGAACGCCCTGACGCTCGACATGGTGCGCGGCCTGATGACCGCCTTGCTCGCTTGGCGCAGCGACCCCGAAGTGGTGGCGGTTGCAATACGCGGCAGCAACAAAGAGGGCGTGTTCGGTGCTTTCTGCGCCGGCGGCGACATTCGCTTCTTGCACCAGGGGGGAAGCACGGGCGACCCACGCGTCGAAGATTTCTTCACAGAAGAATATGCCCTCAATCACCTCATTCACACCTACCCGAAACCCTATGTAGCCTTCATGGACGGCATCGTGATGGGTGGCGGCATGGGCATCAGCCAAGGCGCCGCCCTGCGCCTGGTGACCGACGCTACCCGGATGGCCATGCCCGAGACGGCCATTGGCTTGTTCCCCGATGTGGGCGGGGGCTACTTTTTGTCGCGTTGTCCCGGCCATACCGGCGAGTGGCTGGCGCTGACTGGAGAGACCATTGGCTCAGACGAAGCCCTCGCGCTCGGCCTGGCAGATGCCCGGCTGGAAGTGGCCGCCCTCGCACCTTTGTGGGACGAACTGGGTTCGGGCAGCGCGAAAAGCGGCGCGGATATCAAGAATCTGGTTGCTACTAGATCAATAGCTAATAGCGCTCATGAAATAAGCGCTAGAGGCCAAATTGACCATTATTTTTCATTGGAATCGGTTGGGGCTATCGTTGGCGCGCTGGAAGCCAGCGCGGGCGAATGGGAAACCAAGACGGCTGCCATCTTGCGCAAGCGTTCGCCCTTGATGCTGCACGTGGTGCTGGAGCAGATCCGGCGTGCGCGCACCCTGTCGCTTGCCGATGATCTGCGCATGGAGCGCGACATGGTCCGCCATTGTTTCCACTTGCGTCCTGGCCAGAGTGAGACGCTGGAGGGGATTCGCGCGCTCGCGGTCGACAAGGATCACACGCCCCGCTGGGCGCCCGCTCGCATTGAGGATGTGACGTCCGATATGGTCGCGCCGTTTTTTGTCAGCCCCTGGCCGGCGCACGCCCATCCGCTTGCAGCGCTGCGCTGACGCCATTGCGCGGCGGCCAGCCCAGGCGATGGAAAATCAAGGCAATGCGGGAGTTCAGGGACGGACGATTTTCCAGCTTCCACCCACGCCATCGCCCACCATGTCACCCGATTTCTGGTCCTTGACGAAGTAGTACAGCGGCTGACCACGGTACGCCCACTGCTTGCTGCCGTCGGCGCGCGTGACGATGGAGTAGTCACCCATGGGTTTGGCGGTACTGGCGACGGGCAGTGGTGGCCAGTTGGCGGCGCATTGGGCGTTGCAGTTGGACATGCCGGGGGCGTCTTTTGAAAAAACGTACAGCGTGTTGCCCGTGGGACCAATCAGGCGCCCATCCGCAGCACGGGTGGGCATGTCGGCTGCCATCTTGCTGGAATGGGACGGCATCATCGAGCAGCCCCCGAGCAGGACGGCCGCCAAGAGGGTGGGTGCGAGCAGCTTCATGGAATTACTCCTGAAAGACAAAACGCCAATGTAGGAGCGATTGCGGTCAGGCCATGTCAGCCGACAGGCCGAGCACGCGCCTGGCGAGACCGGCAGCTCGCGCAAGCTACCGGTTGCGGCTCTTCATGACGCGCTCTACCTCGCGCTTGCCTTCGCGGTCTTTGATGGTGTCGCGCTTGTCGTGCTCGGCCTTGCCTTTGGCCAGGGCAATGTCCACCTTGGCGCGACCATCTTTCCAATGGAGGTTGAGGGGAACCAGCGTAAAGCCCTTTTGCTCGACCTTGCCGATCAGGCGTTTGATCTCTTCCTTGTGCAGCAGCAGCTTTTTGGTGCGTGCCGCTTCGGGGCTGACGTGGGTGGAAGCCGTCTTGAGTGGGTTGATCTGGCATCCGATCAAATACAGCTCACCCTCGCGAATCACCACGTAGCCATCGGTCAGCTGCACCTTGCCTTCGCGCAGCGCCTTGACTTCCCAGCCTTGCAACACGATACCCGCCTCGTAGCGTTCTTCGAAGAAGTAGTTGTATGCGGCCTTCTTGTTGTCGGCGATGCGGGAAGAGGAGTCGGGTTTTTTAGCCATCAGGTGCGTGTAGTGCGCCAGTGCGGAGGCCAGGGAGCCGTCTCTACAATCACTGTTGTTGCGCAGTTGCGATTCTAGTCAGGGCCGGCGAGCGCAACTGCCGCGCGCTGCTGCCCCGTTGTCAATGAAACAAGTCCATAAATCCGTTCTGATCTGGTACAGTCCGCAGGAAATGTTCAACTTGGTCACTGAAGTGGACCGGTACCCGGAATTTCTTCCCTGGTGTGACCATGCGCGCGTCCTGGAGCAGGCGCCGCAGAGCATGGTGGCCGAGGTGGGCATTTCCATGGGGGGCATTCGCCAGACCTTTGTCACCCGCAACACGCATGAGGTAGGCAGGCGGGTACAGATGCAGCTCGTCAAGGGTCCCTTTTCCCGTCTCAACGGGGACTGGCACTTTGACCCCCTGGGCGACGGCAGCGAGCGTGCCGCACGCGTCAAACTTCAGCTTGACTACGGCTTTGACAACGCAGCGCTGGCTGCGCTGGTAGGGCCGGTGTTTGACCGCATTGCCGCAAGCATGGTGGACGCCTTTGTCAAGCGGGCCGAGCAGGTCTATGGCTGATGCACAGGCGCCGGCTGGCAAGCTGCGTATCTCGGTGTGGGCCTGCACCGGTCCCGGCGCGGTGCGTGAATGGGCCGGGGATCTGCCTGCCGGTGCCCAGGTGATCGATGCGCTCAACGCCTGCGGCTGGGCAGACCGTGAGGCCGGAGGGGTAGCCGGCGTCTGGGGCCGGGTGGTGCCCCTTGGGCACGGGCTGCGCGATGGCGATCGGGTGGAAATTTACCGCGCGCTCACCGTAGACCCCAAGGTCGCCAGGCGCGAGCGCTTTGTGCAGCAAGGCCGCCGGGGTGCCGGCCTGTTTGCGCGTGGGCGGTAGCCGGGTTCGCAAACTTCACTTAGGGTTTGCAGTCGGAATCGATGACGGATTGGGCCCGTTTGCGCTCGACCGCGCGGCTGGCGTCGTCCATAAACACCTGCTCGCCCTTGGCGTTGGTGTGTTTCATCAACTGGCCTGAATCGAGCGAGGCTTTGGCCTGTTTGGCGCGCGTGCAGTTTTCGGCGCGGTCGGCAGCAAGTTTTTGCTGCGCAGCCTTGTCCTTGGCCGCCTTTGCGGCTTCTGCTTCGGCCTCGGCTTTGGCCTTGCGCTCTTCCAACAGCTTGTCGGTGCCCTTCGCGGACGATGCTGCGGCCGGCTTGGGCGCTGGCGAAGGCGCGGACTGTGTGTCTGCTACTGGCGCAACGGGCGCGATGCGCTGGTGCGGCTGGCGCAAGATGTCCTTTTCGGGGATTTCCAATGGAGGCGGGCGGTCGCTAAAGACCTTGCGTCCGTCCTTGTCGATCCATTGCCACTGCGCCATGGCGCCCGCAGACCAGGCACAGGCGAAGGCCACCAAGCAGAGTTTGTAGAGCTTCATGGCTGCAGTTTAGCGTCAGCGGTGCCTCGTGGAGCGGGCAATAGCGGCAGGTACAATTGTTTTTTTGGAGCTTTCACATGCGCCTTCTAGGCAAAGCGCTCACCTTCGACGACGTGTTGCTGGTGCCAGCGTATTCTCAGGTCCTGCCCAAGGACGCTTCTCTCGCCACCCGTTTTTCGCGCAATATCCGGCTTAATTTGCCGCTGGTATCCGCCGCCATGGACACCGTAACCGAGGCGCGCCTGGCGATTGCCATCGCTCAGGAGGGCGGCATTGGTATCGTGCACAAGAACCTGACGGCGCAGGAACAGGCCGCCCATGTGGCCAAAGTCAAGCGCTACGAGTCCGGCGTAGTGCGCGATCCGGTGGTCATCACCCCCGAGCATACGGTGCTGCAGGTGCTGCAACTGTCCGAGCAGCTCGGTATTTCAGGTTTTCCGGTGTGCGATGGCGGCAAGGTGGTGGGTATCGTTACGGGCCGCGACCTGCGTTTTGAAACGCGCTACGACGTCAAGGTGCACCAGATCATGACGCCGCGCGAAAAGCTCATTACCGTCAATGAAAAGGATGGCACATCGCCAGCCGAGGCAAAGGCTTTGCTGAACAAGCACAAGCTCGAGCGCATCCTCGTGGTCAACGATGCCTTTGAACTCAAGGGCTTGATCACGGTAAAGGACATCACCAAGCAGACCAGTTTTCCAAACGCTGCGCGCGACGCATCGGGCCGTCTGCGCGTCGGCGCGGCCGTCGGCGTGGGGGAGGGCACGGAGGAGCGTGTCGAAGCTTTGGTCAAGGCGGGTGTCGATGCCATCGTGGTGGATACGGCCCATGGTCACAGCAAGGGCGTGATCGAGCGCGTGCGCTGGGTCAAGCAGAACTACCCTGGCGTGGACGTGATTGGGGGCAACATTGCCACTGGCTCGGCCGCACTCGCCCTGGTGGAAGCCGGTGCCGACGCCGTCAAGGTAGGCATTGGCCCAGGGTCCATCTGCACCACCCGGATCGTCGCTGGCGTGGGTGTGCCCCAGATCATGGCGATCGACAGCGTGGCCACCGCGCTCCAGGGGACGGGTGTGCCTTTGATTGCCGATGGCGGCGTGCGCTTCAGTGGCGACATTGCCAAGGCCTTGGCGGCAGGCGCCAGCACCATCATGATGGGCGGCATGTTTGCCGGGACCGAAGAGGCGCCGGGCGAAGTCATTCTGTTCCAGGGCCGCAGCTACAAGAGCTACCGCGGCATGGGCAGCATTGGTGCCATGCAGCAGGGCAGTGCCGACCGTTACTTTCAGGAGTCGAGCACCGGCAACCCGAACGCCGACAAACTGGTGCCCGAAGGTATTGAAGGCCGCGTGCCCTACAAGGGCTCCATGGTCTCCATCGTCTACCAGATGGCCGGAGGTGTGCGCGCGGCCATGGGTTACTGTGGTTGCTCCACCATTGAAGACATGAATAACAAGGCCGAGTTCGTCGAGATCACCACAGCCGGCATTCGCGAGAGCCACGTGCACGACGTGCAGATCACGAAGGAAGCGCCCAACTACAGGGCAGACTAGCACCCTGCGCCGCCTTCGGCGCCACCCCCCCTTAAGGGGGCTGCTCCAGCAGACTGGCAAAGCCAGATCTGCGGTGCCACGGGTATGGCACTGCGCCAGTTTTGAGTTCGCTTGCAACAGCGACATCGTTTTATTGCCAAAAAGTCAGCCGTCATGCAGCACCAGAAAATTCTCATTCTCGATTTCGGCTCCCAGGTCACCCAGCTCATCGCCCGCCGCGTGCGCGAAGCCCATGTGTACTGCGAGGTACACCCCTGCGACGTGACCGATGCCTGGGTCCGCGAGTTTGCCGCAGACGGCATGCTCAAGGGCGTCATCCTCTCTGGTAGCCACGCCAGTGTCTATGAAGACACCACCGACAAGGCGCCCCGGGCCGTTTTCGAGCTGGGCATACCGGTGCTGGGCATCTGCTACGGCATGCAGACCATGGCGCACCAACTGGGCGGCAAGGTGGAAAGCGGCCACCAGCGCGAATTTGGTTTTGCGGCGGTGCGTGCCCGCGGCCACACTGCCTTGCTCCAAGATATTGCCGACTTCACCACGCAGGACGGCCATGGCATGCTCAACGTCTGGATGAGCCACGGCGACAAAGTCACAGAGCTGCCACCGGGCTTCAAAATCATGGCAAGCACCGACAGCTGTCCCATTGCCGGGATGGCCGATGAGGCACGCGGTTTTTATGCGGTGCAGTTTCATCCCGAGGTGACGCACACGCAGCAGGGCAAGGCAATCCTCGACCGTTTCGTGCTGGGAATCTGCCAGGTCACGCCCGATTGGGTGATGCGCGACCATGTTGCCGAGGCGGTGGCGCTGATTCGCGAACAAGTCGGCGATGAAGAGGTTATTTTGGGCCTCTCGGGCGGCGTGGATTCGTCCGTCGCCGCCGCGCTGATTCACCGGGCCATCGGGGACCAGCTCACCTGCGTGTTTGTCGATCACGGCCTGCTTCGCTTGAATGAAGGCGATATGGTCATGGAAATGTTCGTCGGCAAGTTGCACGCCAAGGTGATCCGCGTGGACGCTGCGGAGCTGTTCCTCGGCAAGCTGGCCGGTGTTTCAGATCCGGAAGCCAAGCGCAAGGTCATTGGCGGTGAATTCGTGACCGTATTCAAGCAGGAAGCCGCCAAGCTCAAGGCCAGCGCCGCCGGAAGGCTTGGAGTTGACGGCCTGCCGTCCGTCAAGGGCGCCAAATGGTTGGCGCAAGGCACCATCTATCCTGACGTGATCGAGTCGGGGGGCGCCAAGAGCAAGAAAGCGGTCACCATCAAGAGCCACCACAATGTGGGCGGCCTGCCCGAGCAATTGGGACTGAAGCTCCTGGAGCCCCTGCGCGATCTGTTCAAGGACGAAGTGCGCGAGCTGGGTGTGGCCCTGGGCCTGCCGCCCGAGATGGTCTATCGCCACCCCTTTCCCGGGCCGGGCCTGGGCGTGCGCATTTTGGGCGAGGTAAAGCAGGAGTACGCCGATCTGCTGCGCCGTGCCGATGCCATCTTCATTGAAGAACTGCGCAACTGCATCGACCCCGCAACGAACAAGTCATGGTACGAATTGACGAGCCAGGCCTTCACCGTTTTCCTTCCGGTCAAGAGCGTCGGCGTGATGGGCGACGGCCGCACCTACGATTACGTGGTGGCGCTGCGCGCCGTGCAGACCAGCGACTTCATGACAGCCGACTGGGCCGAGTTGCCGTACGCGCTGCTCAAAAAAGTATCCGGCCGCATCATCAACGAAGTGCGCGGTATCAATCGAGTGACTTACGACGTTAGCAGCAAGCCGCCAGCGACGATCGAATGGGAATAACGGTCAATTTTGCGAGATTTTTCGGGATCACGCCGTCAAGTCGCCAGTGGTCGGGTCGTAGCTTCTCCCGTTCAGGTCGACCATCAGGCCAGTTACAGGGTCGCTCTTGGCAAGACGGTAGGTCCCAGCGCCATTGCCGTCCAAACCTCGGTATTCGGCTTGTGCCAGGGTGACGCGATTGTTGTTGGACACCACGCCGTCCGAAGTCCACTTGTTCTGCGTCAGCCATTCGGTGGTGTTTGTGCCGTTGGCGGTTTCAAGTTTCCCGTCCAGTTGCATTTTGTAGAGTGTCGGGTCCATGTTGAAACCTTCCGCCAAGCGCAACGCAGCAGGATTCTCTTTGTAGTACGAGGCGGTCGCTTCGGGCATTGCGGACAGATCGCTTTTGATCAGGCTTGATCCATCGGTTGGAAACTTGGAGAGGGCGCCACTGTGTATAGCTTCGTAGTCGGCAGCAAACTGCGGATTGTTCTTGAAGAATGTGTAGCGTCCGAACGCCTCTTGATCTCCACCCATGCGCGCGAGGCCCATCATGTTCAGGTAGTCGGGGGCCTGGTAGTCTGGGGCAAAGCTACCGCCCAATCCCTTTTCCCAGATCCGAAACTCCTCAAGATCCTTGAACGGGAGCTTGTCGGCTGCGGCGGATGGATCGCCCGCAAAGGTTTGCTGCGTGCTCTTGTAGGCACTGGACGTAGAGGTTGCCTGCGGGTCAGGTACCACAGCGGCGTTTCCCGGCACCGCAGCTGCCGACGATAGCTGTTCGAGGCTGCTCTGCAGTTGTTTCAGGAAATTGACCGGATCGCTGCCCGAGCCGCTGTTGGCCGCTTGCTCTACGGCCTTGGAGGCAGTGGAACCTTTGACGCCCAGTGACTGCAACAGGCTCGTGGCTTGGGAAATATCGAGCATCATTCAACTCCTTTGACAATGAGCGATCCAAGACATCAGCGCCGGTAGCGTCGTTGCCCTGATGGAAAAAGCTCACCGCAAGTATGAGTCGTCGTCGAGGTGTGGATGGATTGGAAAGCGGGGCGAATGCCCTGCATCTTTCCTGATATCCACCGGGCTCCATGCGTTCCTGGGCGCACGCAGGCCTGACCCCCACGTGACAGCGTTTCCGGGCAAACCCCCGGCGCTCACTGCCGTTGGCGAAATAGACTTTCGACCCAAAGGAAGATGCACCATGCGCCCTCACCACGCTTTCTGGCCTAAGCGATTGCCCGAATCCATTGCTGTCCCCGCAACCTCGCTCTGGGACAACCTGGCAGTCAACGCCCGGCGCTACCCGGACAAGGCTGCGCTGATTTTCTTTGGCACCGAAACCAGCTACCGCCAACTGGCCGAAGGGGCCGAGCGTTTGGCGGCCCAATTGCATGCGGTGGGAGTCGGTCGTGGCGATCGGGTGGTGCTTTGCATGCAGAACTGTCCACAATGGGTGGTGGCACATTTCGCCATACTGCGCGCGAACGCCGTTGTCGTTCCGGTCAACCCGATGAACCGGGCCGAAGAACTCAAGCACTACATCACCGATCCGCAGGCACGCGTTGCCATCACAACCGCCGATCTGGCTGGTGAACTTGTCTCCGCCAGCAATGCTTTGTCGCCGGGGCAGGGGCTTTCCACACTGATTGTGACGCGCTATACCGATGCCTTCGATGGCTCGGTTGAAGGCGACGACGCTCCGCCCGCCGCGTGGCGTGAATGGTTGACGCGCCACCATGACACACCGGTGCTCGCTGGTGGGCAGCTGCTGACTTGGAATGATGCACTGGCCTGCGTCGCGCCTGTGCCGGCGCATGTTGTCGGGCGCGACGATTTGGCGGTTCTTCCCTACACCAGCGGCACCACCGGTCTGCCCAAAGGCTGCATGCATCTGCACCGCAGCATCATGCACAACGCCGTTGCCAGTTGTCTTTGGGGATCGGGGTCGTCGGGCAATGTGGCGCTTGCAGCAGTTCCGATGTTTCACATCACCGGCATGGTGAGCGTCATGCACGCCACCATCTACAGCGGCGGCACATTGGTGCTGATGCCCCGATGGGACCGCGATCTGGCTGGTCGCATGATTTCACGCTACAAGGTCACCAATTGGACCAATGTGCCGACGATGATCATTGATCTGCTCGGCAGTCCGAACTTCGCCAACTACGATCTCTCCAGCCTGGTCTATATCGGAGGCGGTGGCGCCGCCATGCCACAGGCCGTGGCACAGCGTCTGCAGGACCAGTACGGCCTGCGCTATGCGGAAGGCTACGGCCTGACGGAAACGGCGGCGCCGTCGCACTCGAATCCGCCCGATGCGCCCAAGCAGCAGTGCCTGGGTATTCCTTTCATGAGCACCGATGCCCGTGTGATCGATCCGGACAGTCTGGCGGAGCTGGGCGTCGGCCAGCAGGGCGAGATCATCGTGCACGGGCCGGAAGTGTTTGAAGGCTACTGGCAGCGCCCCGAGGCCACGGCCGCAGCGTTCATTGAACTCGATGGCAAGCGCTTCTTTCGCACCGGCGACTTGGGGCACGTGGACGCAGATGGCTACTTCTTTTTGACCGACCGGCTCAAGCGCATGATCAACGCGTCGGGCTTCAAAGTGTGGCCGGCGGAGGTGGAGGCCTTGATGTTCCGCCACCCCGCCATCCAGGAAGCCTGTGTGATCGGCACGCGTGACCCTTACAGAGGCGAGAGCGTCAAAGCGGTGGTGGTGCTGCGTGCCTCGCATATGCAGACAACGGAGCAGGACATCATGGACTGGTGCCATGACAACATGGCCGCCTACAAGGCACCTCGAGCCGTCCAGTTTGTCGATGCCCTGCCCAAGAGTGGCAGTGGCAAGGTGATGTGGCGTGCGCTGCAGGAAGCTGAGGCGGTGCAGCAATCCGCAGCGAAAACAAGCCTTAACTGACAGCGCCCACCAGCTCGCCCAAATCGCGCTCCAGCAGCGTCGGGTCGCCTAACTGCAGTTCGATCAAACGGCGCAGATGGGTCACGCTGTCAAGGTCGGAGTGCGTGCACAGCAGGCCGAGCTGCCTGGCGTCGACGTGGGCCACCAGAGCAGCCATTTGGATCTGGCCGCTGTCGCTGGACAAGGGCAATGTCAGGGTGCATATCGACTCTTGTTTCATGCGCACCCCTTCGGGCAGAACGATCAGCGCGCCTTTGAGCGACAGATCGAGCACCTGCACTTGCAGCGTGAAGTCCCCGCTCACCAGCTGTGCCGGAGCCGCAAAATGCACGCGAACAAAATGGCGACGTTCATGTGCCATGGAATAACCTCCTTGCATAGCTGCCCGCCAGCGGCACTTTGCACAGGCGCGATGCGGTCCAGGTCTTCCCTGCCCACAGCGCCCAAGCGGTGTGAAATTTCGTTACGATGGTGTCCATGTGCTTGCCCCGTTCCGTGGTGTGATTTTGCTCCCGAAATGGATGCATTTCCTGCAGCTTCGCGCTGTGCCTGGGGTGCTTTTGCTCTTGCCGCTGTCGAAGGCCTTTGCGCAAAACGCCGCAGCCTTGGATTCACCCGCCCGATTCGTCGAACTTCTTGAGCTGCCCTGGCTGCATTGGGGTTTGCTGGCGCTGGGGCTTTTTTGCCTTGTTTTGCTGTTGCACGTGATTGTGTTGCGGCGCAAGGTGGCTGAGCGTACCCAGCACGTGCGGACCAGCGAGCAAAAGCTCTCGGCCATTCTTGACAACGCGGGTGCTCTGGTGTTCATCAAGGATACCGACTGTCGTTACCAGTATGTCAACCGGCAGGCAGCGGATTTGATGGGTTGCGCCGTGGCCGACATTGTCGGCAAGGACGATACCGCCTTTTTCGACGATGCCACGGTGCAGGCCGTGCAAGCAAATGACCGGCGCGTCTTTGCGTCTCGCGAGCGCATTGAGGTGGAGGAAACCACGGTCGCAAAGCACGGTGGGGAGCCTCGCGTCTATCTTGCTGTCAAGGTGCCCTTGTTCGACAGCCAGGGCGCGGTCATGGGCGTTTGCGGTTATTCCACCGACATCACCGCGCTGCGCCGCGCCGATGAATCACTGCGTCTGGCAGCCACCATTTTTGAATCTCAGGAGGGGATGCTGATCGCAGGCCCTGACCGGCGTATTTTGCGTGTCAACGGCGCTCTGTTGCGCCTGACCGGATATGCAGATGGCGAACTCCTTGGTCAGAACCTCAGCCAGTTGCAATCAGGACGCAGTGACGCCACGTTCTACGCCGAAGTCTGGAATGCGGTTGCCCAGAACGGTCACTGGGCGGGTGAAATGTGGTTGGAGCGCAAAGGCGGGGAGGTTTACCCGGCCTGGGTCCACATTGCCCAAGTGCGTTCGGCGGCAGGCGAAATCACGCACTACGTCAGCACGCAGATGGACATCTCGGAGCGCAAGGCTGCAGAGGACGAAATTCGCACACTGGCTTACTACGATGCGCTCACTGGTCTGCCCAATCGCCGCCTGATGTCCGACCGTCTGCAGCGCAGTCTTGCCAACAGCCAGACTGGAGGCCTAGGCGGCGCCTTGCTCGTCGTGGATCTCGACAACTTCAAGGACCTCAACGACACGCTGGGCCACGACACGGGCGACGAGTTGCTCCGCCAGGTGGCCGAGCGACTCGAACAATGTGGGCGCCGCAGCGATACGGTTGCGCGTCTGGGAGGCGACGAATTCGCGATGCTGCTCGAAGGCTTGAGCACGGACCGTGCGCAGGCAGCTCGGCAGGCCGAGGCCGTTGCGCGCACCGTGCTGGAAATGCTAGGCAAGGTTTTCGTGCTCGATGGGCGCGTGCACCACACCTCCTGCAGTGTGGGTATTGCGCTTTATGTTGATGCTGCAGGCAGTGTGGAAGAGTTGCTCAAGCGCGGGGATCTCGCGATGTACGAGGCCAAGGCCCAGGGACGCAACACCTTGTGCTTCTTCGATCTGCGCACCCAGGAAGCCGTGGCGAAGCGCACAGCCCTGGAGGCCGACATGCGCGAGGCGCTGGTGCAGAAGCAGTTTGTGCTGCACTACCAGGCCCAGGTGGAGGCTGGTGGCAAGCTCGTCGGCGCCGAGGTCCTGGTGCGCTGGCGGCATCCGGTGCGCGGCTGGATCTATCCGGACGACTTCATTGGCATTGCCGAGGCCACCGGCCTCATCGTGCCTCTGGGTGCCTGGATTTTGCGCAGCGCATGCGTCGAGCTGGCCAGGTGGGCGGGCCACCCAGACACCGAACCGCTCACGCTGGCCGTGAATGTCAGTGCCCGGCAGTTTCGGCATATCGGTTTCGTGGAGGAGCTGCTCACGGTGCTGCGCGAAACCGGGGCCAACCCTGCGCGTCTCAAGCTTGAACTCACCGAGTCGCTGCTGCTCGATGACGCGGAAGGCGCCATCGAGCGCATGACGCAAGTGCGTGCCCATGGCGTGCGGTTCTCTCTGGACGATTTCGGCACCGGCTATTCGAGCCTGTCTTACCTCAAGCGCCTGCCGCTGGACCAGCTCAAGATCGACCAGAGTTTCGTACGCGACATCCTCGTCAATGCGAACGACGCCGCCATTGCGCGCACCATTGTTTCGCTGGCCCACAGCATGGACTTGCGGGTCATCGCAGAAGGCGTGGAAACCGAGGAGCAGCGCGCCTTGCTGGCAGACTTTGGTTGCCATACCTGGCAGGGCTATCTGTTTGGCCGCCCGGCAGCTGTGCAAGAAATGCTGGCCCAGTTCTCTCTTTCCAGCAACCATGAATTGCTATTTAAAGAATAGCATTAAACCTAATATGGATAAGCGCAAAAGGCATTTTTTATTTGAATTTTGTTTGCAGCGCAGGGCTGCGCCCAGGTTGCTTTCATGACAACGGCGAGGCCTGCGGTGCAGCCGCTGTTTGCTCCTCCGTATTGCGCCCCCGCAGACGCAGCAGCGCAGCTGCGGAGATCGGGCTTTGCCTTGCTCAGCGGGCACGATCTCGCTCGCTGGATTGGCGCCACGCCGCAAGAGCTCCACGAACTGGCGCGCGCCTGGAACGATTTGCCACCCGACAACTACCTGCTCGATGGCGGGCGCTATCGCAGTCGGCGCCATGGTTGTTTCGAAGTGCAGGCGGGCGCATGGGTGCCCGTGCCGCGTCGCGCGCACTGGCAGCCTGTGGAATACAACGCCTTGCACGGCGGCATTGAACGCTGGTTCGAGCCCATGGCCCAGGACACGCTGGCGCAGCCGGCATGGCATGCGCTACTCACAAACCTTGGCAGCCTGTGTGATGCAGTTTTTGCGCCAAATGCTGACGCGCTGCGCTGGTACGTGGAGTCGCACCAGTTTCGCATCGATACCGCGTCCGGCATTGGCCGGCCCACGCCGGAAGGCGCGCACCGGGACGGCGTTGATCTGGTGGCCGTATTTCTTGTGGCGCGCGACGCCATCAAGGGCGGCGAGACGCGTATTTTTGAAGCCGCATCGCCCGCTGGACAGCGCTTTACGCTTACCGAGCCGTGGTCTGTGCTGTTGCTTGACGATGCCCGCATGGTGCATGAAACAACGCCCATTCAGCCGCTTGCAGCTGCCCAGCCTTCGGGCGAAGGCGGCCACCGCGACACCCTGGTTCTGACTTGGCGGCGCGGTGGTTTTCAAGGTCCGCTACTTGGCGCGGCCTAGCGCAGGCCCGCCTGTCCCGCCTATGATGCCGGTCAAGGTGCGCACTGAGCGCTGCACGCACACTGTGTGCGAGTGAATTCAACCAAGGAGGACAATATGTTCAAGCACATTCTGGTTCCCATCGACGGGTCTCCCACCGCGATGCTCGCGGTTTCCAAGGCCGCCGAGCTCGCCAAGGCCTTTGGCAGTCTGGTGACGGCGCTCTACGTCATCGATCCCTATCCGTTCACCGGTGTCGGCGCCGATTTCGCCTACGGCCAGTCGCAGTACCTCAGTGCCGCCACGGCAGAGGCCAACACCGCGCTGGATGCGGCCAAGCGTGCCATGCAGGCGGTGGGCGTCACGGTGGAAACGGTTCTGGGCGAGGGCCACGCGGTGCACGAAGGCATCGTGCGTGCGCTGGAGAACACCGGGGCTGACCTGGTGGTCATGGGCTCGCACGGACGCCGTGGTCTGGAAAAACTCATGCTGGGCAGCGTCACGCAGCGCGTGCTGGGCGTAGTACATGTGCCGGTCCTGGTGGTGCGCAGCTGATACGGCTCGCTGATCCCAAAAAGAAACGGCGCTCTTGGCGCCGTTTTCTATTTCAACACCAACACGGGCTCCTCACGGTAGCGTTCGGGCAGCAAGGTCTGCAGATTGCGCAGTTTGGGGGCGTCATAGGTGGTGATGTAGATGGTGTTCGGATTGCGCGCGGCGTAATCCTGGTGCCCCGGCTCGGCGCGATAAAACCGGGTGAGTGCCGTGACTTCCGTTGCAATGGGCGCGCTCAGGAGGCCCGTGGCATCGAGCTGTGCGATATAGGTTTGCGCCAGATCGCGCTGCTCGGTGCTCTCATAGAACACGGCGGAGCGGTACTGGGGGCCGAAATCCGGGCCTTGGCGGCCTTGCTCTGTCGGATCGTGCGCTACCGAGAAGAACACCTGAAGAATTTCGCCCAACGTGATTTCGCGCGGGTCGTACCGCACCTGCACCGCTTCGGCATGGCCTGAATTTCCAGAACTGACTGCCGGGTAGTTGGCCTGGCTTGCTTCGCCGCCCGCATAGCCAGAAACTGCGCTCAGCACGCCGCGCGTGTGCTGAAACACCGCCTGCACGCCCCAGAAGCACCCTCCGGCCAGCACTACACTGGCTTCCTGGGCCTGCGACGGCGCTGCCGCAGAGACGCCTGTGGGAAGGGGCAAGAGGCGCGCCGGCTGGGCGCGAGAGACAAATGCCGCATACAGCAACGCCAGCACCGACAGCAAGGCCACCAGCGCAATGATGCGTGGGCCGCGCAGGCTCTCGGGCGGCGCGTCTGGAGAAGGGCGGGCCGGCACGCAGGGAGCGCTCAGACCCGTTCGAAGATCGCTGCAATCCCCTGGCCGCCGCCAATGCACATGGTGACCAGCGCGTAGCGGCCCTGAATGCGCTGCAATTCGTACACCGCTTTCACGGTAAGCAGCGCGCCGGTGGCGCCAATCGGGTGGCCGAGCGAAATGCCCGAGCCGTTGGGGTTGACCTTGGCCGGGTCCAGCCCGAGGTCGCGCGTGACAGCGCAGGCCTGGGCGGCAAAGGCTTCGTTGGCCTCGATCACGTCCAGGTCGGCCGCCGTGAGGCCGGCGCGCTTGAGAGCGAGTTGCGTCGCCGGCACGGGGCCAATGCCCATGTACTTGGGGTCCACACCCGCATGCGCATAGGCCACCAGGCGCGCCATAGGCGCCAGGCCCCGCGCCTTGGCGGCGCCGGCCTCCATCAGCACCACGGCCGCAGCGGCGTCGTTGATGCCCGAGGCGTTGCCGGCGGTCACCGTGCCGTTTTCTTTCAGGAACACCGGCTTGAGCTTGGCCAGGTCTTCAACGGTGGCGCCGGGGCGGAAATGCTCGTCGGTGGCGTACTGCACATCGCCCTTACGGCTCTTGAGCGTGACCGGGACGATCTGGTCCTTGAAGAGGCCGTTCTGCGTGGCGCGCTCGGCCCGGTTGTGGCTCTCGACCGCCAGCTTGTCCTGGTCTTCGCGCGTGATGCCCCACTTGGCGGCAATGTTCTCGGCCGTCACGCCCATGTGAATGTTCTCGAACGGGTCGTGCAGCGCGCCCATCATCATGTCGATCAGCTTGGTGTCGCCCATGCGCGCGCCAAAGCGCGTCGCCAGGCTGGCGTAGGGCGCGCGGCTCATGTTCTCGGCACCGGCACCAATGGCGATGTCGGTATCACCCAGCAAAATCGCCTGGCTGGCGCTGACGATGGCCTGCAGGCCGGAGCCGCACAGGCGGTTGACGTTGAACGCCGGCGTGCCTTCGCCGCAGCCACCGTTGATGGCGGCGACGCGCGAGAGGTACATGTCCTTGGGCTCGGTGTTGACGACGTGGCCGAAGACGACATGGCCCACGTCCTTGCCCTCGACCTTGGCGCGCGCGAGCGACTCACGCACAACCAGCGCGCCCAACTCGGTGGGGGCACATCTTTCAGGCTCCCGCCAAAGGTACCAATGGCGGTGCGCACTGCGCTGACGACGACGACTTCACGGGACATGGGGTACTCCTGGTAACAAAAATAGGGTAAAAATGGGCTCTAGCGCTTATCTGGCATACGTAAGAAGCTACTAATTTAATAGCAATCCATCATGCGTCGCGTACATCCGCCACGGGATGCAGGCCGAAGTCCTCGCGCTTCAGATAGGCCAGCACGCGGGCGGCGGCCTCGCTGGGTGTGGTAAGGCTGCCTGCCGTTTTCATCTGAGCGAAGTTCTCTGCGTCGGGAAACAGCGCCGGGTCGGTGCTGCGCAGCTGCACCTGCATGTCGGTGTCGATCACGCCCGGCGCCAGCGAACAGATCTTTGCGCCGTGCGCCTTTTGCGCTTCGTCCAGCGCCGCGCAGCGCGTGAAGTGGTCCATGCCCGCCTTGGCCGCGCAGTACGCCGACTGCGATGCCATGGCGCGCCGGCCCAGCCCTGAGGAAATATTCAGTACCTTGCGCGGCACCAGCCAATGCTCGGTTTCTCCGAGGAAGGCGCTGGTAAGCAGCATGGGCGCTTCCAGCCCGACGCGCAGGGCCTTGGTCAACTCGCCGGCGTCGCTCTCCGACAAGGGGGCAATGCGCGGCAATACCCCGGCGTTGTTGATCAGGGTGGCGCTGCCAAAGTCGTCGAGCGACTTGCGTTGCAGCCATTCGCGCAATCGCGCTGCGGCGCCTGCGCCGTCGGTCAGGTCCTGCTGCCACTGCAGCAGCGTGCAACCGACAGCGTCGGCCGCGTCCTGCAAGGCGGGCGCTTCGCCGCGCGAAATGCACAGCAAGGTGTCGGTGGGTTGGAGGAGTTGCTGCGCCATCGCGAGGCCCATGCCACGCGAAGCGCCGGTGAGGATGGTCAGATGTCGGCTCATGCCAACATGGTACTCGCGCAGCTTTTTGCACGCTGACAGGCCGGCGACACGCGGGCCAAGCGCTCAGCGGTCGGTATAGCGCACGCGGTAAATTACGCCGTTCTGGTCTTCGGCTATCAACAGCGAGCCGTCCTGCGCCACGGCGAGGCCGGCGATGCGGCCGAACTGCGTGGGCGGCTGGGTGTCCAGCAGCCAGCCGGTGACAAAGTCTTGCATGCCCATGGGCTTGCCATCGGCGCCAAAGCGCACGCGCAGCACGCGGTAGCCGCTGGGCCTGGAGCGGTTCCAGGAGCCGCGCATGGCGACAAAGCCGTCGCCCTGGTAGTCCTTGGGAAACTGCGTGCCGGTGTAGAACAAAAAGCCAATCGGCGCTGAATGGGCGGTGGTCGTGGCGGCGGGGGCCTCGGTGCCGGGGCAAAAGTCTTTTTTGCTGGTGCCCGGCGGGTCTTGCGGCTGCACCGGGTCGGGCACCCGCGCGCCCAGGCACCAGGGCCAGCCGTAGTGCCTGCCTTGCACGATGGCGTTGAGCTCTTCGGGCGGCTGGTCGTCGCCGCGCATGTCCGAGCCGTGGTCAAAGCCGTAGAGCTGACCCGTTTTGGGCTGCCAGCCAAAGCCCATGGTGTTGCGCAGGCCGCGGGCAAAGATTTCGCGCTGGCTGCCATCGGGCCGCAGGCGCAGCAGCGTGGCGTGCTCGGGGTTGGCTTCAAGGCAGTTGTTGCAGGTCGAGCCCACGCTCAGGTACAGCCAGCCGTCCGGCCCCATGCCCAGCGTGCGGCGCGGGTGGTTGCCGCCTTCGGGCAGATCGGCCAGCAGGCGCCGGGGCTTGGACAATGTACCGTCGCTCTGCACCTCGGCCACGTCCAGTGCGCGGTCTGACACCATGAACAGCTTGTTGTCGTGCAGCAGCAAGCCGTGCACCCGCCCGATGCGCGCCACGGTTGTCTGCACGTCGGCCACGCCATCGCCATCGGTGTCGCGCAGCAGAAGGACCTCGCCCTGCGCGCGGCGGCTGGCATAGACGTCGCCATTGGCCGCTACCTGCAGCCAGCGCACATTGCCCAGGCCCTGGGCAAAGACGGAAATCTCAAAGCCCGGCGGGAGTTTGAGGCTGTGCAGCAAAGATTCAGAAAACGGGACGGGGTTGGGCTGGAGAACCGCCACCACGGGCTTGCCGTCCATGGGCTGCGCCGAGGCAGCGTGGTTCCAACCCAGCAGTGCGCAGAGGGCCATGCTGGCCAGGCGCTTGAGAACTGGAGCGGGTGAAGGGAATCGAACCCTCGTATGAAGCTTGGGAAGCTGCCGTTCTACCATTGAACTACACCCGCGTCTATCCGGTTCCTTTAAAATCAACTACTTATGACGTAAGTACCTGATTTTATTCGTGTTTCTTTAGCGTCGTAAAAGTCGTAGCAACCTAGCTTTGCCTCCGTCGGCATCACTATACTTACGCTTCAGGCGTAGGTTCTGGCGTAACTTTTCTCGGTTCCTACGCTTCTGGCCCGGCTTGTGGCTTGGCCGATCATGGACGGGAGTATAGGCGCATGTTCTTCGATGCCCGCGCGGCCAAGCTACTACAGCCTGGCCGGCATCTTTTATTGGATGGTTGTCCTGGCCTTCGATTGGAGGCGTCCACAACACGACGTTCCTGGACATACCGCTACAAGGACCTCAATGGGCGCATGAAACAAGTGGGCATCGGGCAGTGGCCGGTCATGTCCGTGCAGGAGGCCGTCGGCAAGTGGAGAGTGTTAAGCGCAGAGCGTGCAGCCGGAGTGGACCTCGTGGGGGCAAAGCGTGAGGCGCGGCAAGTATTGGTGAGGGCGGGCGAATCTGACGCTTGCGAGGCACCCACAGTACGAAGTGTCGTGATGAACTACGCGCTTGGGCCGCTCACGCAGACGAGATCAGAGAAGGGAGCAACGGCGGCGAAACGGGCGCTGCTGCGTCTATTGAACGAAGACCCCGAGTTTGCTGCTATGCCTGCGCTGCATCTCAAGCGCGACAAGGCTTTTGCCGTGATCGACGGGCGCAAGGCATACCCAGCCGCAGCGGCCAAGTTGCGTAGCTTGATGGGGGCTGCCTGGGAATATGCGCAGGACAAAGGCGATTTGCCCGAAACGCCCAACTGGTGGCGCGAAGTTCTGCGAGGCAAGCTCCGCAGCAAAGGAAAAAACATTGGAGGCGAGCACGTTGGGCGCCAACGTCGTGTATTACCAGTCCCTGAGGTCACTTCCTTATTGGGTTGGCTGCCCAATATGCACGACCTGGCGCGCGATGGGGTGTTGATGTACTTGTGGACGGCGACGCGTGGCGTGGAGATTTTTGGGGCTAAGCCCGAGCATCTTCGCCACGACGGAAAGGTGTTGTGGTGGACCATCCCAAAGAGGTCCACGAAGAACGCGCGGTTTGCCGATTCGGTGGATCTCCGCGTGCCTTTATTCGGACGGGCCCGGGAGGTCATGGAGCGCCGCAAGGCACATGCAGGCGCTTCCGGTCTGTTGTTTGAAGATGCGCGCGGAGAGCAATACACCCAGCACGATTTTTCAACCTACGTCTACGATCTCCAGCCCTATTCAATCAAGTCCAAGGCGCGTCCTGGTAGGCCTGTCCTCCCGGTATCAGGCTGGACACCTCATCACCTTCGCAAAACGGCCCGTACTTTCCTGGCGCAACTCGGCTGTGTGCATGAAATCGCAGAGGCCATCATGGGGCATCTGCCTACCCAGATCGTCGACACCTACAACGCCTACACCTACGACGCCGAGCGAATTTACTGGCTGCGGAAACTCTCGGACTTTCTTGAAGGCCTGGTGCCCGCAGACTCGGGCTTGCCTGCCCTGCCATAGCCGCTGTTTGGAACGGGCAAGGCGTCGGACACGGGAAGGGTGCGACCCCAGGCTACAAGTTCTTCCGTTAGCCAGGCTGTGCGCCCCTTGCTGATAAGGCGTGGCTTCGGGGCTTCGCCACGCGCTGCCATTTTCTCAAGTGTGCTGACTGAGATAGAGAGGAATTTGGCAGCATCCTCCCGCGCCAGATAGAGCGGCGTCAGGGTGATGATTGGCTGCAGGCTCTTCACGTGCTCTCCTGTTGTGGGAGGCGGCGGAATGCAATTGATGTCGTGCAAATCGAAGCTTGAAGCCTGGCCGCCCAGGCCGCCGGTTGCTTAATCGCCTGCGTCAGATTACCTCCGCGGGCGGAGGCGCGTGAACGAGCCGTAATCTTTGCCAGTTTGGTTACGCTGTTCCCCCTGCCGCACCGGGTGATAGTTACCCGAAGAGGGGCTGGCAGTTTTTGTGGGGCCGGTTGGTTTTCGGGGAGCATTGTTTGGCTGTAACTAACGAATTTGTTGTTGCTAATTTATTACCTAACGCCGCTGGTTTTTTGCCAAATGAGAAGGTGAAAATCGTCGTTTTCGACCAGCGCTTAATGAACAAGACTCTGATCCGGCAACCGATTGAATAGGCCCCCCTTGAGTTCGAGATCGCCCTCATGGCCAGCAAGAACATCCTGATCAACTGACTCAAGAGGAACAGGTCGCTCAACTTGTGCTTGCCTTCAACCCTCGGGTTTGACTTCGCCGTCGATTGCGTCGTTGGGTTGGATTGGCATCACGGTACTTTCTGGATCGGCTGCGGGGTTGTGGCCAGCGCACGGGGACCGAGCGCTGCTTGTGGTCCCTGAAGGCTAGACCTGCCCCATTTCCCGTGGGAGTAGGCCCTCTCGGGCATTCGGGCAGCCATCGCTCACGTCTCGCCGTCGTTCTCCCCCTGCGGGTCGAGTAGCCAGTACCAATCCTTGCCGAGCGGCTGGTACACATGCGCCTGCAGGTGCTCCTGGGTGCGGCCTTTCTCCGGTGCAGATGAATCGCTGGCCTGCAGGTGCGTGAGCAGGTGCTGGGCGCCGGTGGCAAGTACAGCTCCTACCTCCGTCTGTACTGTCACCAGCTCAAGCTCCTCCTGCAATTCCCGCTTGAGAAGCTCGAGCGCATGGCGCTCGCGCTGCAGGCGCCGGAGCGCAGCCTCCACATGGGCCGCCCAGGTGGCAAGGGAAACACGTCCCTCCCAGTGGATGCCGGCCAGCTCCAGGTCTTGGGTCAGCTGCGCGGGAAGCGGCTCAGACAGAATATGGGCATTGGGTGCCTGTGCAAACAGCGCCCGTACCCTGCGTGCGACCTCCAGCACCGCCTGGATGCGAAAACCCACGTTCGACAAGGCGAGCTGCTCTCGCTCCAGACGGCGCTCCAGGATGCTCTGGTCCAGCTGGCGCAGCTGCGCGGACAGTTCGGAATTGAGCAGTGCCGGCAGGATGGAGTCGGCCACCTGGGCTTGGAGGCCGCCGAGTGCGCAGGCCAGGGCGGCCTGGGAGCCGGCCAGGCCCGAGTCCTCCCAGCAGATGAACTCGGGCTCTTGGAGGGGAGCCACAGGGAGGCTGCGCAGGAGAGTCGTTGGAGAAGGCGCAGGGCCTTGCGCGCCCGAGATGGAGGAGAGAGTGGTTTCGGTAGATTTGCTGTGCATGATGCTTTCCAGTGAATTGGATGCCACCCGGGCAGACGATCTGTGGGTTTGGCCAGCCAAAGATCTCATGTGGCAGCGCGAAGTCAAATTTGAGCGGTGTCCTCAGACCGACTTTCTTACCCAAGAGGAAATGCCTATACGGTAGACCAGTCAGGCGACGGAACGAAAATGCGCCATTCAATAAGCGCCCAACGAACCAGAGATAGAAGAGCAGCGCACCGACGTCTTTTTTCAGACATACATTTACTTGGCTCGCAAGGAGACATAGAAAAATTCTGGAAAAAAGCTTGATCGCTATCAAAAAGTTCGCCTTTCGACCGGCTAAATTTAGCCGGTCGTGCCGGTGCTTGAGAATTCAGCAAAGCCGTGATGGGGTAGTGCGGCCAGCAGCGAAAACTACCGTTTACAGCGCCTGTTTCAACCGGCTAAATTTGGCCGGTGTGTCGTTCCTGCGTGCTCAAAAATTCAGCAAAGCCGTGATGGGGTAGTGCCGGCAGCAGCGAAAACTACGGGCTACGGCGCCTGTTTCGACCGGCTAAATTTGGCCGGTGGCTCAAAAAAAAGCGTTGTGAGCCTCTCGCGCGCACGTTGCGAGCGCGTATGTCTTGTCGCCCGCAGTCTGCGACCGGCCAAATTTAGCCGGTCCCGCGCGTGCGCAGATCAGTGACGACTCTAAGAGGGGGTGGGGAGGTTGCGCCAGAACGGACGCACCTTAACAAGCGCAGCGCATGCAAAACCACTTCACGGAAAAGCGGTATTCGACTGCTCTTAAATAAAAAACGAACGTAATTTAAAAACAAAAACCAAAACAAAAAATAAAAATCTATATTATAGATAACAAATTTATAATAGGGAGATACTATCGTAATATTATATTCTATAGTAATACGTTAGTATTATTATAGAATATTATATTATTAGATAGTATTAGGTATTAAGAGATCTAACACCGTCCTTGTTAGAATACCCATTATAATTAAAATTTAATTTTTTCACGGTTTCGCGTCGAATGTTGCGTTAAAACCGCGAGGTTTCCAACGCGCAGAGTGGGGCGCCGATCATCGGCCAAATTTTCAACAAAAAGGTGCGAATTCCGACTCGTGACGATTTTACGCCGTCATTCGACAAATCGGGCAGAAGTGGTGACTCCAGAATGGTCCCAACCACAACCTTCACGAAATGCCCATGAAAGCCGAAAAATCTGCCATCGACCAGACCGCCCACGCTGCGGCGCATCAGGTGATCGAAGAGCTGGACGAAGCCACCCAGCTCGCCCGTGAGACCATCAACGCCCAGCAGCCTTCGGCAGCGGCTTTGGTTGAGCCAGCACCGGCCGCCGAGATGAGCGACGCCGAGCGTGCCGCACGCAAGGAAGACCGCGTTCAACTGTTCATTCGCCGGGCGGCTCGCCAGCGCCAGCAGGGTCTCAAGGAGCTGGAGCGCGTCTATTCCGGCGTCATGGTGGTGGACCGCGAGATCAAGATTTTCGACCCGCACATTGCCTCGTCCGTCACGCGCTTCCTCGGCCTGACCGACAAGACGATCCATCTGGTGGGCCGCATCGGTCGGCACTTCATGAGCGATGCGCAGATCGAGAAACTCCAGCAGTCGATTCAGGAAATGTGCGATACCTACGTGCAGGAAGGCCGCCAAGCCGCTGCCGTCGCGGCCGAGCTGTCGCAAAAGGGGCGTGCTGAGAACTTCATGTGGATCGAGCCGCACTACCTTGCTCCCGCCCTGGAAGTGAAGTTCCAGGTCAAGTCCCGCAGCACCCTCGCCCTGGCTGAAGCCGCGCAGCACTGGGACGAGGCCATCCGGCGCATGTGCGAGATGGAATTCAACGCCTGCACCACTTCCTCGCAGATCAGCGAAGTGCGCCTGCGCGAGCGCCGCCTGTTTGCTGCGCTGAACAAGCATTGCGTGACCATCATCATGGGCATGAGCCGCCGCTCTATGGCCGCCGCGAATGAACGCAACGATGGCCACGCTGCCAGCCCGGCGCCTGCCATGCAAGAGGCCGAACCGGCCCGTGCGGAGCCTGCCGAAGCGCTCGCCGACTAACCCCTTTTTTTCTCAGTCCTCCCCCTTTCACCCGGCGCGTCCGGGTGTTTTTTTTGGTCGATATCGAAAGCCGCGCATGGACAGCAAGCTCGCCGCCCAACTCGATGGGCTCAATCCCCAGCAAAAGGCCGTCGCATTGCATGACGGGCACTGCCTGGCGATTGCCGCCCCAGGCTCGGGCAAGACCAAGACCCTGGCCGTCAAGGCCGCCTTGCTGCTCTCGCGCGGCAAGAGCGTGACGGCCGTGACGTTCACCCGAGACGCGGCCCTGGAGCTGCGCGAGCGCATCCTGGCGATTGCTGGGCAGCAGGCGGTGTCCATGCTGCTCGTGGGTACCTTTCACAGCATCGATCTGCTGATGGCGTTCCCCGGCAAGCAAAAGACCGCCATGGGCGCGGACATTCTGCGCAAGGGCCACTCGCGCTTGAGCCGCCCCTGGGAGATCGTGCGCGAGGGAAGCCGCCGAGGCTTCGTTGCCCGCGCCATTGAGCACGCCGAACTCGAACTGACCATCGAAGAGGCGACCGCAGTCATCGAGGGCATCAAATCTGGCCACTCCAAGCCCGAGACCCAGCGGCATGCCGAGTTGGCCGCGACGTACCAGGACATCATGGGACGCCACGGGGTCATCGATTTTCAGGACATTCTGCTCAAGACCAACGAGGCGCTGGACCAGGGAGTGATCAGCCCGTTGCAGTGCGACCATTTGCTGATCGATGAATTTCAGGGCACCGATCTTGCGCAGTTCAAGTGGGCCATGCACCACCGCAAGGCTTCGGTGCTCACGGCCGTAGGCGACGACGACCAGAGCATCTATGGGTTTCGCCGGGCGCTGGGCTACAAGGGCATGACCGATTTTGCGCAGCAGTTGCGCGCCGAGACGGTCGTTCTAGGCATCAACTACCGCTCGCACGCCGAGGTGCTGGCCCCTGCCGCCAAGCTCATTGCACTCAACAAGGAGCGCATGGACAAGGCGCTTACGTCCTTCAAGGGTGCTGGAGGCCTGGCAACCTGGGAGCGCTATGGCGAGCGCCTGCGCGAGGCTGAGGCCGGTTGTGAACGCGCACGGCATGCCCTGCGGGCGGGGCGCAGCTTTGGCGTGCTGGCCCGCACCAACAAGCGTCTGGACGACTTGGAGGCCGAGTGCATCAAGCACCAGGTTACCTACACGCGCAGCGAGGGGGGCTCCGTTCTCAAGTCGAGCGAGATGGCCGTGTTCCTGGCGGCCATGTCGGCTCTGCTGGGCCTGGATGCGCGCGATGCCGATGTGCTGCTGTCCTGGTGCGGGGTGAGCGAAGACGACCTCAAGGCGCTGCATGCGCACTACGGCGCCAACCTGCTCAAGCCCAAGACCAAGGCCGGCAGGAAACAGGTCGATCTCTCGCCCAACGGCAAGCGGGCGTTTGCCCACATTGAGCGCCGATTCGTGGAGTGGTCACAGGTGCTGGAATCGGGCGGCGTGGACTACGTGCTCGACAAAATCCTGCGACTGCTCACCGAGCACACGGACGACAAGCGCAGCAAGGCCACGCTGGAGATCGTCTGCAATGTGTTTGCCCGCTCCACGCACAAGAGTGGTCAAGGCACCCAGGAGGGCAAGGACGGGCCAGGGGAGATGCGCGCCCGCGTGCAGCGCATCAAGGAAATGATCGCCGCGCCGAGCGAGGACAAGAAGCCCGGTGGCAACCCGGTGGTGCTGCTCACGGCGCATGGCTCGAAAGGGCTGGAGTTCGATGAGGTCTGGATTCTGGGTGCTGAGGATGGCGTGTTTCCGGACGAGTCGAGCAGCATCCAAGAAGAGCGGCGCCTGTTCTATGTGGCGATGACGCGGGCGCGCAAAATGCTTTTCATCAGCGCGGCGGGCAAGGCGCCGCTCTCGCCCTTCCTGGTCGAGACCGGGATCACGCGCATGCCCGAGTCGGGGATTTTGAACGAGGGGCAGGGCGCATAGCCGATGCGCCGGGCGCTTCTCACACGGCGGCCCGCGCAGCGCCTACTGCCAGTTTTCTAACGCCAAGCCAGGGATGCGGCTGAACTCACGCAGGTTGCCGGTCACCAGCGTCAATCCCAGGGCGCAGGCATGCGCAGCGATCAACAGGTCATTGGCGCCGATGGGCAAGCCAGCAGCCTCCAGCTCAGCACGGACTGCGCCGTATTTGCCATCCGCAGGAACGTCCAGCGGGAGCACAGGAATGGTTTCGAGCAAGCCTTCCACCTTGGCCAGGAGTTTGGGCGAGGCTTTCTTGGCGCACCCATAGCGCAGCTCCGCCGCGACGATGATGCTGGTGTAGATGTTCTTGCTCCCGATACTTTCGATGTGCCGGGCAGCAGGGCCTGAAGGATTGCGGATGAGGTCGCTGATGATGTTGGTGTCCAGCAGGTAGCCGTTCAAAATATGTCCTCCGGTCGGGCCGGGGCGTCCTCGATGCTCGGGAATTGATCTTCTGGCCCGAGCGGTGGCTCTTGTCGCCACTGGGCCAGCAGTTCGATGATGTTGGTGGGCCGGGTCACGGGTTCAATGACCAGCCTGTCGCCCTCACGGTGGATCAGCACGCGATCACCGGGAAGCTCGAATTCGACCGGGATGCGTACCGCCTGACTGCGGTTGTTGCGAAAAAGCTTTGCCTCTTTAGGCCGAGAGGAACGCGATAGAGCGGTCATGGCGTATCTCCGATGGTATATGCCGTATTGTATATGCCATTGCGACTTAGGCCGCGTTGCACTTTTGCACGAGGCAGGACTGGAAAATCATTCGCAGATCGGGCCGATTGATTCCTTGCAAGAACCCCCGTTCATTCGACCACCCCAACCCGCACGCGCCGAACAAAAATTCTCTCGTTGGTTCATCTGATCCTGGGAGAGCACTGTGCGCAATTTCTTCAAACGGCTTCTGGCATTTTTTGCCTTGGCATCCCTTCTGGCCTTTTCGGGGACCAGCGCCTGGGCTGGCATAGGCGCCAACGGCCTGTTCAGTTGGGATCCATCCAAAGAGGGCATGATCGATTTGCGCGCCGCGCTTCCGATCGAGGGGTGCAATGTGCCCGGTGGCTTGCGCCGGATCAGGACGAGCGATGAGGCCAGTTCGGTGCCCTTCTGGTGCGGCGTGCCGCCCCATTGCCTGGAAGAAACAACGGCCATGGCAGAGAGTTGCGCGTTCATTCCCTTCTTCCGCCGTGAGCCTCGTGGCGACCCCAACGGCCTTCCCGGCGCCAACGGTTGCCGCGATCCCGAAGATCTGATTTGCGTCGCCACGGGGCTGCATCCGGTAAATGGGATGTGCCCGCAAGTTCCGTCTACCCCAACAACACCTGTTGACACTTGCCCCGATGGTTCCGCCATGTCGAACGGTACATGCCCATCCGTGCAACAAGCGCCTACTAATCCCTGTTTGTATGGTGGGCCGGGCTGCTATTCAGGCGGTGGTTCCAACTGCCCTCCCGGCTACTCGGCGGGGGGCGTGCAAGGCATGTTCTGCGTGCCCGATCCCGCGCCTGCGGGTGGTGCGGGTGCCGGTGGTGGAAGCCCGGCAGCGCCGCCGCCACCGCCACCGCCACCGCCGCCGCCACCGGTGCAGTATTGCCCGGATGGGAGAGTAATGCCGTCCAGTGGGTGCCCTTGGACGCCTCCGACGCCTCCCATCTGCGTCTATGATTCATGTGGTTACCTCACTTCAGGCGGACCAAGCTGTGGGTATTGGATTGGGTTTGGAGATGGTAGCGCCAACAATGGTGCTTGCTACGGGTTTGGTAGCAGCGGTGCCGATGGGGATGGCGGCGGTGCCGATGGAGATGGCGGTGATGGGGATGGCGGTTCCTGGTAAAGGCTTCGCAAATAAACAAAACCGCCCCGAGGGGCGGTTTTTTTATGGCGCATGCACTGGCTCAGTTGGCCGGCACAGTTTCGCCAACCACCGTGCGCCAGGTGCAGGACTTCTCGAACGGCACGCCGTTGTTCTTGCCCTTGAGCACGCTGGTGTAGCTCGACACCGTGCGGGGCAGGGCGTTGAGCGGGATCAGGCTGGCTTGGTTGGCCTGAACCATGCCGTTCTTGTCGTTCGCCTGGGTCATGAGCACCGTAGGTACCAGATTGCCGCTCGCGTCCTTCAGTTCCCAGGAGGTCACTTCCAACTTCTGCCCAGGTCGCACCAGCGCCACGCTGCTGTAACCAAAGTCCTGCTTGCCGTTCAGGACGGAAGGCAGTGGTTCTTCATAGCCTTGTGCTTGGACGTTGACCTGGATGTTGTTGCAGGGATAGACAGCGACGAAAGCCGAATCCAGCAATTGGGAGTCCCGTTTTCCCAATTCCATAACCAGCATCCAGTTCCGCGAGATGCCTACTCCAAGATCAGAATAGGAAGCAAGCATTGGCAATGAGTGGTAAGGAACGCCAAGCAGCCCAAAAACGGATTGCATGGTGTTGGCGCTGCCAACAGCCACTTCACCGGCATCGAACGGATAGCTGAAATGGCGAGCCCGGTCGGCCGGGGTTGCACCCGTAAAACCGAATGCGCCCGGCACTTCATTGTGTCCGTATTGCCCAGGCTTGTCCCGAAAATAATCCGCATGCGCCTGCGCCGCATTGTCCAGCGCCGGGTGCTGCTTCAGAAAACCGACGCCGGTAATGCCGCGCACCTTGTTCAGCGTGTCAAAGGCGTATTTGCGGTCGGGGTCGGTATATGCGCCGGGGACGGAAGTCGTATTGAGCGTGCCAGGGGTAACGCTCGGGCCGGCATCGGGTGCCGAATCATCGCCACCACCACCGCAGGCTGCGAGTGCCGCCGCAGCGGCGACGATCAGTGCAAAATTGCTGTTCTTCATTTTGAGTATCTCCTGATTAAAAATTTGGTTGAGAGCCGGTTAAAGTTTTCCTGCTCTTGATGCAAGAATACAGGACGAACATTCGGAGTCAAATTTCTGTGCGCGCTTTGCACAGAAAACTGTGAGAAAACCGCATTCCTAGAAAACAGCGTTTTCAAAAATTTTCATTCTCTCGTTCTCCACCGTCTTTGCTTTCGCACGAAGAATGTGCCGTTTCATGGAAGCGGCATCTTTCACGCACGTTCGCTCGATGGTCTGAACGGCTTGGTCGTGATTCATTCCTCTGTACTCAATGGTGTTGTCGATAGAGATAATGACGTTGGCTGAGTCGGCGAAGTGAACCACATTGGAAGGCCCGCCAACGACTGCCGCATCTGTTCCAACAAAAGCCACGACCGGGATGAAATTCGCTCCCGAAATGCCAAGATGCTGCTGGAGTGCTCGGGCTGAGTTTTGCGATTGTTTGAGCGCGTTGCGCATGGTGCTGCTTCTGTCAAACCGCGTCACATTCCATAGATCGGCATGTGGATCGGCGTAGATCGTTCCCGACTTGTATTTCGTTTCCACCAGAAAAATCGCTCTACCGCCAACAACGATGTGATCGACTTCTGCCGACCATTCGTTGGGCTGGTCGCGGTTAAAGACAAACAGACAGTCGTTGAAAACACGCCAGCCGTTTTGAGGAAGAAAGGACGCGGCCAGGTATTTTGAAACGGTGCATTCCGCTTCATGCCCCTTGAGCTTCATCTCAAACGCTGGAGTATCTAGCAGCGCGTAGATGCTTTTAGCGACCGCGTAGGCGATCAAAGCGAGGAAACAGGCAAGTGCGCCAAGGATCGCCGAGGTTCCAGATCTCAATGTCGCGTTTTGAAACTGTTCATTGTTTGCGAAAAACACGATAATAGAAAGACCTGCCCAATACGCGGGCAGAAATGCCAAAATCATTGTCCCGACAGACAGTAGCTTCAGCCGTTCCGCCTGGATCGTTTGGTATTCGAGCAAGTCTTCGATGGTGCTGCGCAAGAAGCGCGTTGCCAACATCTTGATCGGGAAGCCGATTGCGTGGACGGGCACCAGCACAACCATGAAAATCAATTGAAGAGGAGCTTTATATTTTGCTCGTCTTCTCTCCTGCTGCTCATTCGTTGTCCCCTCTGTGCCCTGTTCTGATTTGTCTCGCGCATCCTGCCACCAGCAGAAGGCGAGCGGTGTTGACTTGTATCAAAGCGTACCTGACCAGCCAAAAATGCGTGATTTCTGTTGTCTTTCGACCGGCTAAATTTGGCCGGTCGCTCGGCTTCGCTGGCTTCGGCAGGCTCGGCCTCGGGCGTTCAGGCGTTGCACTCGAAGTAGCCGTCGAGATCCTCCAGAAACCAGTGCGGGGCCTGCACGGTGATCGCGCCGTTGATCGAGCCGCGCAGCAACCCTTCTTCCACCTGGTCGAATTCAAGACTGCCGGTGCTGTGGTCGTAGCCGATCTTCTGGCTGACTTGACGCAAAAGACTGGAGACGCCACCGTCGAATGAGCCGCTGAGTTTCATCTCGGGACGCATGCCATTGGCGACAAACCAGTCAAAGGTCCGGTATCCCGGATCAATCACCATCGACAAAGCGCGTTCGGAGAACAGTTCATCGGTTGCGGGCAGCGTCTGAGCGGCATAGCGCAGGCCGCCAAACGGCTGCGGCAAGACCTTGACCTGTTTCGCGCGCACAGTGACCGTGACCGGCATTCCTGCGCCACGCAAATGCGGTGGGATGGGAACCTCACGCTCAAGCAAAGCGATTTCCCGCAGCCGCTTTCCACGGGCAGAAAAACCAGATACGGGCAGTCCAACCACAAGCATGTCGATTTCCTCAAAGACCTCGCCCTTTTCGCGCATGGCCATATAAAGACTGGCACGCAAGAGCACTTCGTGCTCGTCGGATTCGATGTAATTAGGGTCCAATCCACGGGCTTCGATCCCCAGGGCAGCGGCCGGGCCGGCGTAGTAATGCTTGCCCTTCATTTCAATGCGAATCCTTTCCGGGTTCGTACCGCCGCCCATACTTTCTTCGTCAATCGTCGCCAGAGGGGCGATGGAGCGAAAGCAGGTTTCGCCCCAGCGCTCGCGTCCAGCCTTGTCTAGCGAGTGACTCCATACTGCCTTTGTGTTTCCGTATCCAACATCAATGCCGATAACCGTGTTTGCCATGAAAATTCCTTCTGGTGCTGTCGTTCAAATATCAAAGGCTCTGGAAGCGTCGCGCATGCGCCTTTTGAATTCCTGGTTGCTGGTTGGTTTCTGCGTAGTCAGCGTCGCGCTTTCGGAAATGGGCTCTCCTGCTGAGAAATTCGAGAACTGACCGCTCTGAAACCCCGGCGCTTGCGTTGCATCAAACTCTTGGTGGGCGGGCTTCGACTGCGAAGGATCGACCGATGAAGACCTATTAATTTTGACCATCTGAATACCCATCGCACTTTTCGATTCATTGGCCCCGATCTGAATTTTTGTGATCTTGTCTTTCAGATGAATCCGTCTATGCAAATCGGTCGGAAGCAGCAGCAGCTCATCGTGCAGGTTTTCGAGCCCTAGATCCCTGGCTATGATGGTCATTCGTACTGCAATGGCTGGTAGCCGATCAATGTTCTCGGGCAGCTCCGTAGGTGATGGGCATGCAATGCCCAACGACAGGACACCTCGCAAGGCGGTTGCCCTCCCAAGGTCCGAGGAAATTTGAGAGAGATGAAGGTACAGTCCAAGCAGCCCAAAATCATCAGGACGAATCGTGATGCGCACCCTGATGGACGGCCTTTTGGTATTGAGCTGGCAACGGTCTTCGTCAGATTGGTAAGAACGCATAAGGTAATGGCAAGAGGTTGAAAGGTTGGCGCCGTGTAGAAATCTGCACCAGCGTGAACACTTCTGAACGCTGGTGTAAAAAAACTGACTCTGGTGAAGAAAAACGGACGCTGGTGCAGAAAATTGAGAATCGTCAGGTTTTCCGGACTCTGCTCCGTTTTTCTGCACGGCAGAAGTGTCTGATTGCCATAGGGCGCAAGAGCGTCAAATACTTGCTTTGTTTCGACAGCATTTGCGCTTGCTGATTCGCTTGGTCTGACCTAAGCTTTCCCCCGAGCGCGGTTAGCTAGGCTGCGCACGCTTTCCAACTCCGCAATTGCGGGAACATTTGAAATAGCACTCTCGGTGGGTTCAACATGCGGCGACTTGGGTCGGTCCGTTTTTTTTGTTGCGCCTGCACTCCCTCGGGAGTAGTGCTCTCTGATGCGATTCACTACAGCTCACCACAGAGTGTCGGAAAAAGCTCGATTAGCTCAAATGCTGACAACGACTTACGAATTTTCGTCACTACAGCGCTTTACACAGAACTGAATCAGTGAAGAAATTCGAGCTACTTTTGCCTACGAATCAGGCAGATTGAGCGACACGAAGAAGGGTGCGAGGACGGCTGCAACGGCCGATCGCAAGGGCACCTGAACGACAAAGCAAGGCTGGGGAGACCCTGGTCAACAACCACAAGGCGAACTGCGAAGCTACTGCGAGAGTGGGGCTGCGACCGAGACGAGAGACTGCTGGGGAGTTGTGGAAAGCAACCCGGTGGGCACCTTGTCGAGGAAGCGGAACACTGCACGCTGGGCCGAAGCGGAATGCAATACGAAAGAGAGGAAAAGGAAGGTGGGGGCGAGAGGCTCCTGGCAAGAGAGAGAGCGAGTGCTTGAGATAGTGAAACCCAACTGGCTAGCGACCAGTGCGTGTGTAGCATCTGCCGAATGGGGCGGGTGGAGCACGTAGGAGGGTGGTGATACGGCTTTGCAACCGTGGGGGTCGATGGGCTCCCGAAGAACTGCACATGGCCCATGAGGGTGCCCATGCCAACGCGTCTGAATCTGATTCCGGTGTTGGTGATCGTCTTAGCGCAAGCGGGCGGGCGCGTGGAATTGACACAATCCACGAGTGGCTGAGTTCCTTCTTCAAGTGACGTGTCGGGGGTGCAAATCCTCTCCCTCCCAACGGGGCAAGTTGGCGCGAAGTGGGTAGGCGAGCTGCTCACACCCAAGCCGGGTCTTACCTGGCGGGAAAGGTGCGCCTTGAGGGAAGGGCGGCCTCAAAGATGGGGATCGGCGTGGCCACGTGGAGCAAGGGCTCGGATGCAACCTGTAGCTCGTGCCAAAGCGCCAGCGCATGCGCGAAGAACGCGGGGCCGAGAGAGCAGGGCCCGGGCGCGACTGCGAAGAGGTCAGCCGCTACACCACGCAGCGCCGGCTTAATTCTGGATCATGGCGCGTGTTTGTTGCCGCCGACTGAATCGACCCGGCTGAACTAGACACCTTCGAGCCTCAAACCTGAGGCCCAATAGGAGGTGCCATGACAAAGCAGCCATATCCCGAAGAATTCAAGATCGAAGCGGTCAAGCAGATCACGGAGCGAGGTCACCGGGTGGCCGATGTATCTGCCCGGATCGGCGTAAGCCAGCACAGCCTGTACAAGTGGATCAAGGTCTATGCAGTGCCCGCGCCAGAACGACAGATCCAGACGTCCCAGACCGAGGAGCTGAGGCGCCTAAAGGCCGAACTAAAGCGCGTGACCGAGGAGCGCGACATCCTAAAAAAGGCCGCCTTGGATTCAACCCGTCGCTGCAACACCTTTGATACAAGTGTGCAGCGAGGAAGATATTCATGGCGAGATTGGGACGTCCCGGACTGTCGGATGCGCAGCGGCGAGAGTTGTGGGAGCGATGGAAGGCAGGGGATTCCATCAGCGACATCGGTCGTGCATTGTTCAAGCACCCTGGGTCGGTGCATGGGGTGCTCGCGTTGGGCGGCGGCATCTACAGCCCGGCGCGCAAACGGGCCGCCTCAGCCTTGACGACACACGAGCGCGAGCAGATCTCTCGCGGTCTGGCGGCCGGTCATTCATGCAGGCAGATCGCCGCGGAACTTGGCCGATCGCCTTCAACGGTCAGCCGAGAGATCCATCGCAATGGCGGTGCCGAGCGATATCGTGCAGCACTGGCCGATGGGCGGGCCTGGGAGCAGGCGCGCCGACCTCAGCCCTGTGCCCTGGCGCTCAATCCTGAGCTGGCCCGGCTCGTGTCCCAGAAGCTGGCGTTGCAGTGGTCTCCTCAGCAAATCGCTGGATGGCTGCGACGAGAACACCCCGATACTGAGCGCATGCAGGTGTCGCACGAGACGATCTATCGCAGCCTCTTCGTACAGGCCCGTGGGGTGCTGAAGAAGGAATTGATGGCTCATCTTCGTACTCGCCGCTCCATGCGGCGAACGCGCGCAGGCCTGGGCAAGGCATCGCCTCGAGGGCAGATCCCTGACGCGGTGTCCATCCTCGATCGTCCCGCGCAGATCGAGGACCGCGCCGTTCCTGGTCATTGGGAAGGTGACTTGGTCACGGGGGCAAAGAATAGCCACATTGCAACGCTGGTGGAGCGTCATTCACGTTTCGCGCTGCTGGTCCAGGTCGATGGCAAGGACACGGCCAGCGTAGTGCAGGCGTTGACGCGCGAAGTCAAGCGACTCCCAGAAGGCTCGATGAAATCGCTGACCTGGGACCGAGGCATGGAGCTGGCCCAGCATCGGATGTTCTCGATGGCCACTGAGGTCGATGTGTTCTTCTGTGATCCACGAAGCCCATGGCAGCGTGGCACCAACGAGAACACGAACGGGCTGGTGCGTCAGTACTTGCCCAAGGGAGCTGACCTCTCGGTCTACAGTCAAGCGGATCTGGATGCTATCTCCATGCGGCTGAACACGAGACCTCGAAAGACGCTGGACTATGAAACGCCTGCAAGTAGACTTCAGCGAGCCGTTGCAGCGACGGGTTGAATCCAAGGCCGCGTACTTTGCCAGGCAGTCCGGGTGAGGTACGCGTTCATCAAGCAGCACGCGCAGCAATACAGCGTGCGGCGCATGTGCAAGGTGATGCAGGTGTCAACGCCGATTTAGGGCGTGTTAACACTAATTTCCTAAATGGGGTTGATGGGCGACACTGGCAGGCATGGAAATTACGCTCGAACAGTTTGCTCGTATCGCACACTGCCTGCCGACTCAACGCGGTAACGTCAGCATGACCAACCTTCAGGTGGTCAATGCCATGCTTTACGTGGCTGAGCACGGTTGCAAATGGCGTGGCCTGCCCAAAAGGTTTGGCAACTGGCACACCATCTACACACGCATGCGCCGCTGGGAGAAGGCTGGTGTGCTGGACAAGATGTTCCAGGAGCTCCAGCGCGAGCAGGTAGTGCGCATTCGCATCGAAGCCGTTTCGCTCGACTCCACCAGCATCAAGGTTCATCCAGATGGCACCGGCGCGTTAAAAAAAACGGCCCTCAATCCATCGGGAAGTCCCGAGGCGGATGGAACACCAAGGTTCATCTGGTTGCCGCGGATGCTCGAACGGCCGTGACTTTCAGTCTGTCGCCCGGACAGGCGCATGATGCCCCTGAGGGCCGCCGCCTCCTGCAAAGCTTGGGGCCAACGAGTCGGCCAATCCACCTGCTCATGGACCGTGCGTACGAAGGAAACGAAACACGACAATTGGCCCTGGACATGGGGTTCATTCCCGTCGTTCCTCCAACGCGGACACGCCTCGACCCCTGGGAATACGACCGGGCCATGTACCGGCGGCGCAATGAAGTCGAGCGGTTGTTCCGGCGCCTGAAAGGCTATCGGCGAATCTTCTCCCGGTTCGAAAAGCTCGACGCCATGTTTCTCGGCTTCCTCAGCTTTGTCTTGGTGGTGGATGGACTTCGCGGTTTGTGTTAACAGGCACTAGCCAGGTCTAACATTTCAGTGCAACACCGTCGTTGGCTCGTATCCCTGTTCGGCCGCGTATGAAGCGTGCCTCACTGTGGAGCAGGCAGCAAGTTCATCGACCAAGGCGAGGCAGCTCTTTGCTACACGGCGAGCGGACTTTGGGCCAGCAGTTTGGCCGGCACGGTGCGACGGATCTCGCGCCGTACGTGGTCGATGAAGGGCTTGAGGATGAGCGTAGACGCGTTGCGCTTAGAGATGATCAGCGAGTGGCTGTCGACTATCGAGTCCTCGAAAGGGATCATGGATAGCAGCGATCCCCGGTAGTAGCTCGCTGTCATCGCGTCGATGATTGACACGCCCATGCCGGTTTCGACCAGCCGCACAACGACGGAAGAAACTGCCGTCTCGACCACGATGCGACGGTTCACACCATAGGAAAGCATGAGTGAATCGATGCGCATGCGCGCCTCCATCGACGGCGCATAGGACACAAAACTCTCGCCCTCGAAGTCTTCCGGACGCAGAACGGACTTACCCGCCAGCCGGTGCCCCACTGGCACCACGCTGACCTTGCGTGTGGAAACCAATATCTCGCTGTTGCCGTGGCGCGTTGTGCGCATTGGCACGTGAGCGAAGCCAAGATCACAGCGGTTGGTCTGTACCATGTCTAGCACGGTGGGCGAACTGTGCATGTGAAGGGATACCAGAACGTTGGGATGTTCCTGCGAGAAGCTGGCAATTGCATGCGGTAGGAAGGTCAGCGCCATCGAAGGCGAGGCCGCGATCTCCAGGTGGCCGAGCTTGAGGGCCTTGATGCTGGAGGCAGCATTGGCGATCCGTTCTATGCCCATGAGCGACTGGTTTACGTCGTTGAAGAGCAGCGCGGCCTCTGCCGTTGGAACAAGGCGACCACGCTCGCGCGTGAAAAGAGTGATCGCTATGCGCTCTTCCAGGTCGGATAGAAGTCGGGTGACGACAGGCTGCGTGATACCGAGCATGTCAGCCGCTGCGGTGACTGTCTTGCGCACCATGACCGCGCGGAAGGCTTCGAGATGGCGCAGGGTGATTCTGTTGTCCATGGGCAGGGCGAATGGTGATGCAGGGACGACGGAGAGGGTTTTCGAAATTTTCAGGTAGCGATGTTCACCGTGTGGAGTGCGTCGGCGGCGGCCTGTAGGTGAGCAAGTAAATCTTTAGCTGGCGCGCTTAGCCGTGTGTCGCCCAACGCTAGCGCCTTGACGCGGAAAGGAACGGAAGGGCGGAACGGCAGACATAGGCCCCCGCGCTGACGGTGCAGTACACCGGTAAAGGGATCGACCACGGAGATGCCAAGACCGCGCAGTACTAGTTCGCTCACTGACAGCGACAGGCCAGCCTCAGCTACAACGTCCAGCCCACCCGGGTTGTCGGCCATCAGCACGTCTAGACGGTGCTGGATGGATCCTCTCAGCGAGACGAAGGGTCGGCCGGCCAAGCGAGTCAGATCGACGTGGCGCCATTCGGCAGGAAGGCCGCCCGCCGGCGCAATGCAAACACATTCGCCCCCCAACTCGGCCACAGTTTCCACTTCTTCCAGTGCGATGCCCTGCGAAGAGAAACCTAGGTCGGCCTGGCGGTTGCGCACTTGCCCAGCTACGTGGATGGAACTAGCGATTTCCAGTGAGACTACGACCTGCGGGTGGCGCTGGCGCAGGAAGTCGATGGCTGCAGGCAGCATCGAATGTCCGAGGGCCGGCAGCGCACACACGGTGAGCCGGCCCATGCGTCGGGTGCGCAACTGATCGGAAAACCGCTTGATCTCTTCCAGTCCAAGGAACGACTGCTGCACCTTGTCCATGAGCGCGATGGCCTCTTCTGTCGGTTTGACACTGCGTCCTTGCTTGACGAAGAGTTGCAAGCCGACAATTTTCTGAAGGTCGGCGATGAGCCGGCTGAGCGAGGGCTGGGACATGCCCAGGGAATCGGCCGCGGCGCTGATGCCGCCCGACAGCATGGCAGCGCGGAAGGCCTCGATCATGCGGTGAGTCGGAACTGGGGTGGGCATTGTCGACCTTGTGTCCTAACGAAATGGCGTTGCGTTGCGATTGTGGCGACGTTTTACTGTGACGTCGAAGTCAGCTACCAGTCGGGAAAATTCCGACGAACCAGCCGAGACTCATAACCTGCATGTATGCATCTCTGACCACAGGCGATGGTTCTTTGGTTTGCATTTCAACAAAATAGGGCTTCCGGTCAACCGCAGTGTAGGCCAAGGATTCCAAGCCCAATCAAAGAGTGCTTCCAACACGATCAGCCGCGCCATGCACCTCTCCACGCCAGCCCAATACCCCATCGCGAAGCCCTCGCTATGAGCACATCCACGCCCCACGAGATAGCCGATGTCGTTGTCATCGGCGGTGGGCTGCACGGCCTGTCTGCAGCGATGCACCTGGCTCGTGCAGGCCAGCGCGTAGTGCTGCTGGAGAAATCCTGGGTCGGCCGGCATGCGTCTGGCGCCACGGCCGCGGGTGTACGCACGCTAAACCGAGATCCAGCCGAGATACCGATATCGCTCGAAGCGATGGACATGTGGCACAGCATCGCGTCGTTGGTAGGCGATGACTGCGGTTTTCATTCCCATGGCCAGATGAACGTGGCCGAGTTCCCGCAGCACCTTTCGGTGCTGGAAAAGCGCCTGGCAGCAATGCGGGTCGCCGGCTATACGCATGAAGAACTCATCGACCGCGCTGAACTGCTGCGTCTGTTGCCCGGCATTTCCGACCACTGCGTTGGCGCGCTGGTGGCGCGACGCGATGGTGCGGCCGACCCCCACCGCACTTTGCAGGCCTTTCGGCGCAGCGCCGAGGTGGCCGGCGTAGTGATTCACGAGGGCTGCGGCGTAAACGCCATCGAACACGCCGGCCCTGACTGGCGCGTATGCGCCGACGGCCGCGATGTCGTCGCGCCAGCCGTCGTCAACGCGGCCGGGGCCTGGGCTGCGCACGTCGCCGCCCTCGTAGGAGACAACTTTTCGCTAGGCCACAAGGCTTCAATGATGATCGTCACCGAACGCATCGCGCCGGTGCTCAAGCCGGTGGTCAGCGTGGTCGGCCGGCCACTGTCGCTGAAGCAGTCCGATCAAGGCACTTTGGTCATCGGTGGCGGTCTGCAGGGACGCGCCGACATCCCCGGTCAGAAGAGTTATGTGCACTTCGCCGAGTTGGCTAAGGGCGCACAGGCCGCCATCGACTTATTCCACACGATTGGCCCTGTTCGGATCGTGCGCACCTGGACGGGCATGGAGGCCAAGACGCGCGACCTGCTGCCCGTCATCGGTGCCTCGCCGAGTGCCCGCGGTGTTTTTCATGCCTTCGGGTTCTCCGGCCACGGCTTCCAATTGGTGCCAGTTGTCGGCGCCATCCTAGCCGAGCTTGTGGTTCATGGCAGCAGCACGCGACCGATCGCGGCCTTCTCGGCACAGAGGCTGATATAGGCATCGACGGCCCTTGAGCCCTCCACGACCTCGCCCCCCCCTAAGGAGAGCGGCATTGACCTGCATTGACCTGCTGGGGCAGCGCCCGATTCTGGGGTTGGCCGCACCACACTGAGTCACGCCTACCGTGCTGCACGCACCATCAGAAAATGAATCAATAGCATTACAGCATGAGTCAATATGAGAATGCTATAAAAATGAGCTTAAGGAAATTATTTATGCTTACAAATCAACAGCTTGCATAAACTGGCATGCGCATTGCTAAAAAGCATTGATGATGGTTTCTACCGTTCAAATCGGAGCCGACGTTCGGTAACCTAGCAGCCTGAACCGTAGGCCTAAAAGATGGGCAGACGATCCTACAAATCTCGATTGCAGACTCAATTTTTTTGCACGTTCAATCACCCCGGAGAACCCCATGAAGCGTCCCGCGTTCCAGATCACCACATCGGCCATGGCCGTCCTGCTGACCTGCAGTGTCTTCAGCCCGGCCACATTGGCACAAGCAGCCAACCGCCCCACGCTCAACGTCGGCGCCGAAGCTTCCGACGTCGTAACCCTGGACCCGCACCGCGCCACCACCACTCCCGACAAGGGCCCAGCCGCGCAAATGTTCAACGCGCTGGTGCGCTTCGCCCCTGGTAGCGCCGACCCGAAAGACCTGCAGCCCGACTTGGCCGAAAAATGGGATGCTTCGCCAGACAAAAAGACTTGGACCTTCTACCTGCGCAAGGGCGTGCAGTTTCACGGCGGCTACGGCGAGATGAAGGCCGCCGACGTTGTCTATTCCTACCAGCGCTCCGCCGATAAGAGCCGCTCCAGCTTTTCGAACAATTTCGACATCATCGAGAAGGTAGAGGCGCGTGATGACTACACCGTGCGTTTCATCCTCAAGTACCCTGACGCCACCTTCCTCGGCCGCGTGTCCAACTACCACGCGGGCCACGTAGTTAGCAAAGAGGCCGCCGAAAAGTTGGGCGACAAGTTTGGTCAGTCACCCATCGGCACCGGCCCCTTCGCCTTTGGCGAGCGCGTTACGCAGCAGTACGTGCGACTGGTGGCGAACGACACCTACTTCCGAGGCGCCCCGAAGCTGGCCGGCATCGTCTACCGCATGATCCCCTCTGACAGCGCCCGCGAGCTGGCCTTCACCTCCAACGAGGTCGACGTTATGGCCGGCAAGCGCGAGCAGCGATGGGTTGACAACGCCACCAAGCGCGGCATCAAGGTCGACGTGTTCGAGCCGGCCGAGTTCCGGACCATCCACATCAATCGCACCATCAAGCCGCTGGACAATCTCAAAGTGCGACAAGCCGTGGCGGCGGCCATCAACGTGGACGAGATCCTGAAGTACGTCGGCAAGAATGTGGGCGACAAAGGGTGCTCCGTCATTCCCAATGGTTACCTCGGTGGCGACTGCAGTACCGGGACCTACACCTACGACGTCGCTGCTGCCAAGAAGCTGCTGGCCGAAGCAGGCTTTCCCGGCGGCATCACGTTGAAGTCTATCGTTTCCAACGTGACGGCGCAGCAGCCCATCATGCAGATCATCCAGGCCCAACTGGCCAAAGCCGGCATCAAACTAGACATGGAAGTCGTCGACCACGCTACCTACCAGGCCAAGAGCCGCCAGGACCAGAGCGCACTGGTCTTCTACGGCGCCGCGCGCTTTCCGAATGCCGACGTGTGGTTGTCCGAGTTTTACGACTCCGCCTCGGCCATCGGTGAACCTAAGGCGATGTCGAACTTCTCGCACTGCTCAGTAGCCGATGCCGCCATCCGAGCGGCGCGCATCGAGTCCGAACCGCAGAAGCAGCTTGCGCTGTGGAAGAAGGCGCAACAGCAAATCCACGCCGATGTTTGCGCGGTGCCGCTCTTCGGCCTCAAGCAAGTCTGGGTGCACAGCGACCGCGTGAATTTTGGCTACACCCTCAAAGGCAGCCTGAACCTGCAGCCTCCTATCACCGAACTGACGACTGTGACGGCTGGCAAGTAAGCAGCCCTCACTCCATGAACCGGCGCACGTCGCCGGCCATTCGAAGCACGAAGCCTGCGGGCGAGGCGCACAAGAAACACCTTGTCAACGCCGTGCCCGAGGGCAGACTGCGCCCGAAAGCAGCCCCGACATCCCCGCGAACGACAAGACATGCAGATACAAATCCCTTGCCGATTGCGATCCCAGCGATTGCTGCGGACTCCTCAAGGAAATCAGCCGTGACCTCCTCTTATGACTTCATCGTGATCGGCGCAGGCATGGTCGGCTCGGCCATCGGCTACGGCCTGGCCGGCCAAACTATAGGCGGCCGCCGGCCGCGTGTACTTATGCTCGACGGCCTGGACACAGATTACCGCGCCGCCAAGGCCAACTTCGGCTTGGTCTGGGTGCAGGGTAAAGGTCTGGGTCAGCCGGCCTACCAGCGACTGTCGCTGGCTGCCACCCTTGCCTGGGGCGAGTTTGCCCGCCGGCTCGAAGCCGACAGCGGCCTGCCTATCGCCTATGAACAAAACGGCGGATTGAATTTCTGCCTAGGTGACGCCCAGATGGAGGCGCGCGCCCGGCAGCTTGACGCTTGGCATGCCCAAACACCAGAGTTCCAGCCCAGTACCGTGATGCTGACGCGCGCCGAGCTAATGCGCCGTTACCCCTCCATGCGCCTTGGCGAGTCCGTCAGTGGTGCCAGTCTGGGTGCACTTGACGGCCAGGTCAACCCGCTCAAGCTTATGGCTGCGTTGCAGTCCGCATTCCAGCGCAAGGGGGGTGAACTTCGCAGCAGCCGGCCGGTGACGGAAGTCGAAGCGCTGCCCAGCGGAGGTTTTCGAATACGGGCCGGCGACTTTGCGGCAGAAGCCGGGCGGGTTGTGATCTCGGCTGGTCTGGGCTCTAGCCCGCTGGCCGCGATGGTCGGGCTCAACGTACCGCTGTCGCCGCAACGCGGCCAGTTGCTGGTGACGGAGCGGCTCGCGCCGCTACTGCCTCTACCGGCCAGCGGCCTGCGTCAGACAGCTGAGGGGACGGTGATGGTCGGCGTGACCCAGGAAAACGTCGGCTACGACCTCTCCACAACCTCAATGGCAGGCGCTCGCATGGCGCGTCGCGCACTTGACATCCTGCCCGACCTGGGCAGGGCCCGGCTGGTGCGCCACTGGGCCTGCCTGCGCATCATGACGCCAGACGGCGCCCCAGTGTACGCAGCCTCGCCCAATTGCCCCGGCGTGGACGTCGCCACCTGCCACTCCGGCGTCACACTGGCCTCGCTTCATGCTGGCATCTACGCCGAGGCCCTGCTGCAAGGTTCCGGCAACCAAGCATTGCCTACTCTGTTCCACGACTTCCACCAAGAGCGTTTCCATGACCGCCCTGTTCAAAAAGCTGCCTGAGTCCGGCGCTCAGTTGCTTACCCTTTTCATCGACGGCCAGCCGGTGCAGGCTGAGTCCGGCGAGACGGTAGCCGCCGTACTGCTGCGCCAGCCCCAGCCAGCCTCGCGCACCACGCCCGTCCACCAAAGCCCGCGCGCGCCCTTCTGCATGATGGGCGTGTGCTTCGAATGCCTGGCCATCATCGACGGACAGGCCTCTTCCCAGTCCTGCCTGGTCTCCGTGCGTGAAGGCATGCAAGTGCATCGCCAGCACGGCCGTCGGAGCGTCTCCCCATGAGCGTTGCAATGTCGCCCACCACAAACCAACCTATGTCAGGCGCCGCCCAGGCTGCGGACGCCGTTGATACATTCGATGTCGCTGTCATCGGCGCCGGCCCGGCCGGTATGGCCGCCACCATCGGCCTGCGCAGCCAGGGCATGTCTGTGCTGGTCATCGACGAACAGCCTGCCCCGGGCGGTCAGATCTGGCGCGCCGTCGAGGCCGTGGGCCCCACGGCCACCGGGGAGCTGCTGGGAGAGGACTACCGTGCTGGAAGTGAACTGGTCTCTCGCTTTCGTGCCAGCGGCGCGCGCTACGAGCCGCTGACGCAAGTGTGGCAGGTCGAGCCGGGCAGCGAGTCGGGCCAGCCCGGCGGATGGACCCTCTTCATGTCGTGCGAGGGCCGGGCTCGCTCGGTGCGTGCCGGTCAGGTGGTACTCAGCCTGGGCGCACAGGAACGCCCCACGCCCTTCCCCGGCTGGACGCTGCCGGGAGTGCTCACAGTGGGCGCCGCACAGATCCTACTCAAGACCTCGCGCCAAGTGCCCAAGGAGCCGGTCTGGGTCGTTGGCAGCGGGCCTCTGCCACTGCTCTATATGTCGCAGTTGCTACGCGCGGGCGGGCGCATCGCCGGCTGGATCGACACGGCGCCTCCCGGCGCCTGGCGCCGAGCCCTCCCTTGGGCGGTCTCAGCGCTGGCCGCATGGGGCGAAGTGAGTAAGGGATTGAAATGGCTGCGGGCCATCAAGGCCTCTGGCGTGAAGCATGTATGCGACGCCACAGCCATCCGCGCGCTGGACGGCGGCTCGGGCCGATTGCAGCACATCGAATACACGCAGGCCGATGGCCGCACTGTTCGCGAGCCTGCCGGCGTGCTGCTAACACACGAGGGTGTGGTGCCTTCGGTGCACATGACGCAGGCTCTGGAATGCAAGCATCGCTGGAACGCACAGCAAGCCTGCCTCGTTCCCGAGCTCGACGCGTGGGGCCAGTCCAGCCGATCCGGCCTCTGGGTGGCCGGCGACGGTGCCGACATCGGCGGCGCCAAGGCCGCAGTGTTGCGGGGTGAACTCGTCGCACTGGGCATTGCACGCGCCGCTGACCCGGGCGGCTACGCCGCCATCGAAGCGCAGGCAGCGCCGCTGCGCGCCAGACTCGCAGCCATGTTGCGGTTGCGGCCCATGCTCGATGCCCTCTATCCGCCTCGCCCTGCCATCTTCAATCCACCTGACGAGACGGTGGTCTGCCGCTGCGAAGAACTCACAGCGGGAGATATTCGCCGGGCCGCCACCGTTGGCCAGCCCGGCCCCAACCAGATCAAGGCCTATACCCGCGCCGGCATGGGTCCCTGCCAGGGCCGCCAATGCGGTTACACCGTGGCGCACATCCTGGCCAACACCCAGGGCCGGCAAGTGGCCGAAGTCGGGTTCTACCGCATACGCCCTCCGCTAAAACCGCTGACGCTGTGCGAACTCGCCTCCCTCACCCAAGCTCCGCACGAACCACGCCACGCAAAGGACAAAGCATGAACATCTTCCCGAGCACTACGGTCGCGTCGCTGCGCGAGACCATCTGTCGGAGCCACGCGCCATGATCGGCTACGTCCTAAAGCGCCTGCTGTTGGCCGTACCCACGCTGCTGGCCATGCTCACTGCTGTTTTCGTTCTGGTACGCCTCGTACCAGGCGATCCAGCTGCCGTCATGCTCGGCGATCAGGCCAGCGCCGAAGCTCTGGCTGCGCTGCGCACACGGCTAGGGTTGGATCTGCCCACGCACGTGCAGTACATGCACTTCCTAAAGGACATGCTCAGCGGCAACTTTGGTATCTCCCTAGCCAGTGGTCGCACCGTGCTGCAGGAAGTCGCGTTGGTGCTGCCCTCAACCATCCAACTCACGTTGACCTCCATTTTTATCGGCCTAGTGTTCGGGCTGCCCATGGGCATCTGGGCCGCGTTGCGCCGCAATGCCTGGCCGGACTACCTCGGCCGTGTGCTGTCGCTGATCGGCCTGTCTTTTCCGGCTTTTGTCTCGGCCATCCTGATGCTCTTGATCTTCGCCATCGAGCTGCGCTGGTTCCCGGTGCTAGGCAGCTCGGTCGGCGGTGACTGGAAGGCCGAGTTACTCAGTCTGGTACTGCCAACCTTCAACCTAGGCCTCATCATGACTGCCTACGTTATGCGCGTAACACGCTCGTCCATGCTGGAGGTTATGGGTGAGGACTACGTGCGCACGGCCCGAGCCAAAGGCGTGAAACCCATGCGCCTGGTGCTGCGCCATGGACTGCGCAACGCGCTTATACCCATCGTCACCGTAGTGGGTCTGTACTTCGGCACACTCATCGGCAACTCGGTGCTAACAGAGATCGTCTTCAATCGGCCCGGGTTGGGCAAGCTCATCCTCGGCGCGCTCAATGCCCGCGACTACAGCCTGATGCAGGGTCTGATGGTCGTGTTCGCGGCCTGCGTCATCGTCGTCAACCTGCTGACCGACCTCATCTACGGCTTGGTCGATCCACGAGTGAAATTCAAATGAGCACACTCACTACGCCATCTACTCCACCGGCCACGTCGGCGCCCAGCAAGCGCCCAAATGCCATCTGGCAAGCCCTGCGCAGGAATCGCATGTCCTGGATAGGCATCGGCCTGTTGCTGCTCATCGTGCTAGTCGCGGTATTCGCGCCGTTGATTGCGCCGCATGACCCGCTGGAGCAGAACATAGTCTCCCGGCTGGAAGCTCCCTCGGCCGAATTTTGGCTGGGCACCGACAGCTTCGGCCGCGACGTGCTCTCACGCCTCATCTACGGCGCGCGCGTGTCGCTACTGGTGGGATTCGTCGCTGTGCTGCTGGCCATGGTCATCGGCTCGGCGCTGGGCATTCTCGCCGGCTACGTCGGCGGATTGCTCGACAAGCTCATCATGGGCTTCGTCGACGTGCTGCTCTCCTTTCCCACGCTGCTGCTTGGCCTAATGGTCGCCGCCATGCTGGGGGCGAGTCTGGAGAACCTCATTATCGCCATCGCCATCACCGAGCTCGCGCCCTTCGTGCGCGTGGCGCGTGCGCCGACCATCTCATTAAAGCAGCGCGACTTCATAGATGCCGGCCGTTCGCTAGGGTTTAGCCCGCTGCGTTTGATGGGCGTGCACATTCTCCCCAACATGGTGTCCGATGTGGTCGTGATGGGCTCGCTGTGGATGGCAGCAGCCATCCGCACTGAGGCATCGCTGAGCTTCATAGGCCTGGGCGTGCCACCACCGGCCGCCACCTGGGGCAGCATGATCCGGGAAGGTTTCGAGCACATTCTCGACGCCTGGTGGCTGACCGTTTTTCCCAGCGTCGCCATTCTGCTGACGGTGCTGGCCCTCAATCTGCTGGGCGATGCGCTGCGTGACGCCATCGATCCCAAGATGCGATCGGAGCGCGCATGAGTCCCCATAAGACAAAACCCACCTCAGAACACACCAGTCCGGTGTTGCAGGTGGAGCAACTGGACATCGCCTTCCGGCGCGGCGCCAGTTGGACACCTGTAGTCAACGGACTGTCGTTCGAAGTCTCGCGCGGCGAGACGCTGGCCATCGTCGGCGAGTCCGGATCGGGCAAAAGTGTTTCGGCGATGTCCATCATGGGCCTGCTGCCCGAGCGATCAAGCCGTGTCGGCGGCAGCATTCGTTTGCGCGGGCGCGAGTTGCTGGGCCTGCCCGACGCCGATCTCTCAGCTATCCGCGGCAACGAAATCGCCATGATCTTCCAGGAGCCAATGACCTCGCTCAACCCAGTGATGCGCATCGGTGAGCAGATCGCAGAGCCGTTGTATCAGCACCGCGGTCTCAGCGCCGCTGCTGCAAAGGCTGAGGCCTTGCGACTGATGGAGCGCGTACGAATCCCCGCTGCGGCCCAGCGCTATGCCGACTATCCGCACCAGTTCTCCGGCGGCATGCGTCAGCGCGTGATGATCGCGATGGCCCTGGCCTGCAACCCCTCGGTGCTCATCGCCGATGAGCCGACCACTGCGTTGGACGTCACCATCCAGGCTCAGATCCTCGCGCTCATCAAGGAGCTGCAAAAAGAAGAGCAGATGGCCGTCGTCTTTATCACCCACGACATGGGCGTTGTGGCTGAGGTGGCTGACCGTACTTTGGTCATGTACCGCGGCGACCGCGTTGAGGCAGGCGCCACCGCCGACATCTTCGCTCAACCACAGCAGCCGTACACGCGCGCACTATTGTCAGCCGTGCCCGAGCTCGGCTCCATGGCCGGCTTTGCACAACCCCATCCCTTTCCCATCTACGACATGGCACGCGGCCTGTCCGACACTTCATCTCCGCTCAAGGACAGTGTGCAGTCCGGGCCACCCTGGCTGCTCGAAGTTGAGGGATTGAGTGCGCGCTTTGACGTGCGCTCGCCGTTGCTACGCCGCGTCACCGGTCGTGTGCATGCAGTCGAGAACGTGAGCTTCCAACTCCAGCGCGGCGAGACACTGGGCATCGTCGGCGAATCGGGCTGCGGCAAGTCAACCACCGGGCGGCTGGTCACCGGTCTGCTGAGCGCAACGGCCGGCCAGATCCGCATCGAAGGCCGCGAGGTGTCGCAGCTCTCAGGCTTAGAGCGAGCGCGCAAGATCCAAATGATCTTCCAGGACCCATACTCCAGCCTGGACCCCCGCCAGAGCGTCGGCGACGCGCTGACCGAGCCGCTGCGCGTGCACGGCATGGCCAAGAAAGCCGACTGTGCCGACATCGCGGCGCGCCTGCTCGCCAAGGTGGGCCTGCCCGCCGACGCCGCCACGCGTATGCCGCACGAGTTCTCAGGCGGCCAGCGCCAGCGCGTGTGCATCGCACGCGCTCTGGCTATGCAGCCCGGTACCATCGTGGCCGACGAAGCGGTCTCGGCCCTCGACGTGTCGGTGAAAGTCCAGATCGTTAACCTACTGCTGGAACTGCAGCAGGAAATGGGCCTGGGCTTTCTCTTCATCAGCCACGACATGGCCGTGGTCGAGCGCATCAGCCACCGCGTGGCCGTGATGTACATGGGTGAAATCGTTGAGATCGGCTCAAGGGCCGACGTCTTTGCAAACCCACGTCACCCCTACACTCGCCGGCTGCTCGAAGCCGTGCCCATTCCCGACCCACGCCGCCGCCGCGAACGCCACATGGCGCCTCGCGAACTCAAGACACCCTACAAACCGCGCGACTTCGTGTCTCCGCGCCGCTCGTACCACCAGGCCGGGCCCGGCCATCTCTACATGGAGGCAGACGATGACTGGTCCTGATTCTCCGGTCGCGACCGTGTCCCGACGCGTTGCAATCCTAGGCGCTGGCGGCATCGCCTTTGGCTACGCGGCCTTTCTGCGACAGCAGGGCCACGAGGTGACGCTGTGGTCTCCGTCAGGCCACGGCACCGCGGCCCTGGCCAACGGGGCGGACCTGCGCGCCAGCGGCGCTGTCGTCGGCGGCTGGAAAGTGCGTGTGGCCTCCACATGCGCGGAGGCGCTATCCAGCGCACAACTGGTCATTGTCGCCCTGCCGGCCTACGGCCACCGTACTGTCATTGACGCCATGGCGCCCCACGTGGAGAACGGGCAGGTCGTCGTTTTCAGCGCTCACCTCTCGCTGGCTGCACAGGTACTGCGGCGAGCCTTGTCCGCGCGCGGTGTCGCAGCGCCCGTCGCGGCCCTGGGCACCACCGTGCTCACTGCACGCAAGTCCGAGCCCGACGCCGTGCGCATCGGCACAGTACGGCAGAAGGTGGACATTGCCGTGCTTCCGGTGGAGGCGACCGGGGATGTCGTGGCGCAATGCTGCGACCTATTCGGCGACCGCTTTGAGGCTACGCCCGACCTGCTGTCAGTGGCACTGGCAAACCTCAACCCGCAGAACCACTTGGCCATCGCGCTGTGCAACCTCACCCGCATGGAACTCGGCGAGACCTGGCGTCAGGCCAGCCACATCACCCCGGCCGTCTGCCGACTAATCGAGGCGCTGGACGCCGAGCGGCTAGCCCTGGCCGCAGCCTTCGGCATTCAGGTACGCACGGTGCACCAGCACATCCACCTTTCGTATGGTGTGTCCATTGGGTCTCTAGCCGAAATGGAACATGAGCTGGCGCAGCGACCAGGTGGTGTTAACGGCCCGGCGACCCTCGACACCCGCTACGTCACCGAAGACGTGCCATTCGGACTGGTGCCTACATTGGAGCTGGCCGCGCTTATGGGCGTTCCGATGCCGCTGCACGAGGCCGGCGTGCGGACGATGTCGGCCCTGTATGGGCGTGATTTCGCAGGAGAGAACGATCTGCTGCCAGCACTTGGACGACTGTCGAGGGAGATCTTGATTGGATAAGGTGAAGCGCCAGTGCTGTGATCCCACCAATTTCCCCAAGTCCGTTTTAGCCATAAAAAGCAAAGATCGGCTTGTCGAACCTTGGTGATTTAGGCTAGGGCTGTTAACACAAACCGCGAAGTCCATCCGCCACCAAGACAAAGCTGAGGAAGCCGAGAAACATGGCGTCGAGCTTTTCGAACCGGGAGAAGATTCGCCGATAGCCTTTCAGGCGCCGGAACAACCGCTCGACTTCATTGCGCCGCCGGTACATGGCCCGGTCGTATTCCCAGGGGTCGAGGCGTGTCCGCGTTGGAGGAACGACGGGAATGAACCCCATGTCCAGGGCCAATTGTCGTGTTTCGTTTCCTTCGTACGCACGGTCCATGAGCAGGTGGATTGGCCGACTCGTTGGCCCCAAGCTTTGCAGGAGGCGGCGGCCCTCAGGGGCATCATGCGCCTGTCCGGGCGACAGACTGAAAGTCACGGCCGTTCGAGCATCCGCGGCAACCAGATGAACCTTGGTGTTCCATCCGCCTCGGGACTTCCCGATGGATTGAGGGCCGTTTTTTTTAACGCGCCGGTGCCATCTGGATGAACCTTGATGCTGGTGGAGTCGAGCGAAACGGCTTCGATGCGAATGCGCACTACCTGCTCGCGCTGGAGCTCCTGGAACATCTTGTCCAGCACACCAGCCTTCTCCCAGCGGCGCATGCGTGTGTAGATGGTGTGCCAGTTGCCAAACCTTTTGGGCAGGCCACGCCATTTGCAACCGTGCTCAGCCACGTAAAGCATGGCATTGACCACCTGAAGGTTGGTCATGCTGACGTTACCGCGTTGAGTCGGCAGGCAGTGTGCGATACGAGCAAACTGTTCGAGCGTAATTTCCATGCCTGCCAGTGTCGCCCATCAACCCCATTTAGGAAATTAGTGTTAACACGCCCTAGTTCTGACCCACTTTCCTGCCTGATCGCCGAAGTAAATCTGACCCACCCGGGCTCCTTCGATTGCGCTGCTCGGGCGCGTAGGGCGTAGGCCGTAGCGGCCGGGCAGCGCGCGGCACCGCTCACTGCACCGGCGTGGTCCTCCTTGCTGCCTGGCCGGCCTTGCGTTTGTCCTTGAGCCGGTAGCTCTCGCCGCTGATCTGCACGATGTGCGCGTGGTGCAGCAGCCGATCCAGCATCGCCGCCGTTAACGTCTGGTCGTCGGCGAATGCGCCGGCCCACTGAGTGAACGGCAGGTTGCTTGTGAGGACCATGCTGGCACGCTCGTAGCGCTTGGCCACCACGTTGAAGAACAGATTGGCCTCCTCGCGCCCGAAGGGCAGGTAGCCGATCTCATCGACGATCAGCAGCTTGGGACCCAGCACCGCGCGGTTGAAGTACTCTTTCAGCCGCCCCTGGGCCTTGGCTGCGGCCAGTTGCAGCATCAGATCGGCTGCGCTGATGAATCGAACCTTGTGCCCGGCGATCACGGCCCGCTGCCCCAACGCCAGCGCGATGTGGGTCTTGCCCACCCCGCTGGGTCCCAGCAGCACCACGTTCTCGGCGCGCTGCACGAACGCCAGGTGCGCAAGCTCCTGGATCTGCGCCTTCGGCGCGCCACCGGCGCAGCTCCAGTCGAGCTGCTCCAGCGTCTTCACGGCGGGCATCGTGGCCAGCTTCATCAAGGTGGTGGTGCGGCGCTCGTCGCGCAAGACCAGCTCGCTGACCAGGAGCTTCTCCAGGAAGTCAGCGAAGCTGGCTTCATCGCGGACGGCGTCCTGCGCCAGCGCCGGCCACTGCGCGCCCAGGCCAGCGAGCTTGAGCTGCTCGCACAACTCGGCAATGCGTTGGTGCTGCAAGCTCATGCCAGCACCTCCAGCAGCTCGTCGTACACCGACAGGGGGTGTTGCAGGCTTTCAACCGGCAAGGCCACGCGCTGGGGCATCCTCGGGGTCGCCTTCAGCGCCGGCGCCGCCAACATCACAGCGCGTTCCTCGGCCAGGCGCACCGCCGGAACGGCCTTGGTGGTGGCGTGCAAACGGGCGTTGGCGACCTCGTCAAGCCACCGACGCACATGCACGTTCGCAATCTCGACGTCCAGCTTCAGCCCGCCCGCCTCCAGTGTGGCGGCCAGCGGCACCACGAAGCTGCCCTTGAGGTAGGAGTTGAAGCGCTCGACCTTGCCCTTGGTTTTGGCCCGGTAGGGCCGGCATAGCCGCGGGGTGAAGCCGCAGGACTCGGCCAACTCCTTCAAATCATCGTTCCAGCGGTGCAGGCCTTCGCCGTAGGCGTCCCGATCGATGACCACCGATTTAGCGTTGTCGAACAGAACATGCTCGGGCACGCCGCCGAAGTAGTCGAACGCCTCGCGCAGCCCCGCGCACAGCGTCGCGGCATCTTCACCTCGGGTGAACTTCACGAAACTGGCGCGGCTGTAGCCCATCGTGGCCACCAGCGCCAGCAGCGGGTCGCTCCCGCGCCGCACGGTAGTGAAGTCCGCCTGCATCTGCTTGCCCGGCGGGGTCTCGAAGCGAACCACCGGCTCGATTTCGGTCTTCTTGAACGGCGCGATCCACGCCTTCAGCTGGCTGATGCCGCCCGTTTAGCCGCGCTCCTGGATCTCGCGCAGCAGCACCGGCGCCGGAATCCAGCGCGGCCTGGCTTGCTCGATCCGGGCGAGCAGGTAGTCCTTGTAGTCGTCCAGCTTGCAGGCACGCGCTGCGCGCGGTCCATACACCTTGGCCTGCGCCTCACGCAAATAGCGCCGCACTGTGTTGCGCGAGCAGCCCAGCTGCTTGGCAATCGCCCTGATTCCTTCGCCCCTTCGGGCCATCACTCGTATCTCCACTGCTTCCTCCTGGGTCAACATCGACGGCACCAAAAAAGCCGTCATCCTCTCCCAGGTGGGTCAGTTTTACGTCGGCGGGGTGGGTCAGTATTACTCCGGCGCTAACACTCGGATTCGTCGCATCGTTGTTTTCGTCAAAACTGTCCAGCATTTCAGGCCATGTCCATATCGGTTGGTTCACATGGGGAGATGCTAGCAAGTACCACTTTGCTCTGGTGCGTAAGCGAACCTCAACCCTCGATTGACAGCAGTAGCGAACAAGTTTTGGCTGACTGAACAAGGTAGTTGAGGAGTCTCTGAGGAGCGCCGTCGCTCCCTATACCGGGGTTCGCACCGTACGAACTGCGCACCTGCTGGTCACCGTCCGGAGATTCAGGACGTCCGGCCAAGGCCTCGTCCACTTGCGCACAATTTTTAACCGTTGACCTGATACTCGAACAATCGTGCCTAACTTCACGGTGTGACGTTGAATTGTGCTTGGCGCTGAGCAATCAACCCGACGACTTGGTCAACATCGTCGAGCGTATTGAACACCCCAAACGATATCCTCACACCACCGCGCTCCGGCGATACGCGAACATGGTGCTGGGCAAAGTGGTTGACCCACTTGGCAACAGGCAAGTCGAGTACGTAAATGTGTGCCCGCTCTGTGCGCTTCCTTGGACCGACCACCGCCACACCCAGCTCATCCAGTTTCTCGAGCAAATGGTCCCCCAAGGACAACATGTGCGCTTCAATCTGAACGGGGTCCAAGCGGAGAATGAAATCCACTGACCGGCTCAATGCATGCAAGTCGGGCAGGTTGAAGTTGCCAAATTCGAACCGCCCCGCATCGCGCCTCAACATCAAGTCCTCAGGTCGCGCGACGTAGTCGCTGGGCGGATTTTCCAAGCTGCTCATGGCCACGTAGGCTGGCTGAAGCTCTTGCAAGTCTTCCCTTACGAACAACAAGCCCAGGCCTTGTGGCACCAACAAGCCTTTGTGGCACCCGGCCGCAAGCACAGAAACGCCCATGGCCTTGACGTCGACCGGCAACACGCCAATGGATTGCATGACGTCCACAACCAGGTAGATACCTGCCTTGGCACACAGTCGACCAATGCTGGCGATGTCGTGCCGCTGCCCCGCATGGAAGGTCACGTGCGACAGCGAAATGACCCGAGTCGATTCGTCAATGTGGGACGCAAACGTATCGGCATTGGCGACCTGAGCATCTTGCAGCTTGAGAAACCGGACATTCACGCCTTTGCGCTTGAGGTTCAGCCACGCATAAGCGTTGTTGGGGTGGTCGCCTTCGAGCATCAAGACCGTATCACCTGTCTTGAGCGGCACGGCGTTGGCTGCGATGTTCAAACCTTCTGAGGTGTTCTTGGTGAACGCGATTTCTGTGGGCCTGGCGTTCAGTAGCTTCGCAACCTTCGCTCGGGTCTCCTCGACACGAGCCATCCACACCGGCTTAGGCCCCGCCATCTGGTTACCCTCAACCAGAAACTGATTCAAGGCGTCACGAACACAGTTGGCGAGGGGCGTTTGGTGTGCAGAGTCCAAGTACAGGCAATGCTGCATCACGGGAAACTCGCTCCGAATGGATGCTGAGTCAAAAGTGTGGGTCATGGTCTTCTCTGGTCGAATGAGGCCGGCAACTTGGAACGGGCATGTGACTGGCGTGTGTTGCTCAATGCAACTTGATGCGCGAGCCCCCGGACGGCATGAGACATCTGGCCAAGGTTTGCAATGTCACGCGCCTCCATCCATGCAGCGTGACTTCATGTGACTTGTACATGAGCCAATACATGGTCTTGGCGAACAAGCCCTCAATGAACATGCTGCGCCCCACCAGCCCGCCCATCAGGCTGCCAATGGTGCTGAACTTCCCCAAGGAGATAAGTGAGCCGAAATCTCGATACTTGTAAGGAGGTATCGCCTGGCCTTGGAGATGCAGGGGAAGATTGAGGGCAAGAAACGCGGCCTGCTGGTGTGCAGCCTGCGCGCGGGGTGGGACAACTCCATGACCGCCTGGTATCGGGCATGCCGCGCAATCGCCCATTGCAAAGATGGAAGGGTCCAGCGTGGTCTGCAAGCTGGGTTGAACAACCAATTGATTCAGGTGGTTGGTTTCCAATCCGGCAAGGGTCTTCAAGAAGCTTGGAGCGCGCACGCCCGCCGCCCAGACCGTGATGTCCGACGGGATGCTCGAACCGTCGGACAACTGAACCGCTGTGCAGGTCACAGCAGAGACTTTCGCAGAAACATGCACCTGCACGCCCTGGTCAGTCAGGAGCCTGTGAGCAGCCTCGGAGAGGCGGGGCGGCAGCGCAGACAACACACGGTCCGTCGCCTCGACCACATGAACCTCAAGGGCGTCCGAACCCACAGAAGACGGAGTGTGACCATGGCCAAGCACTTCTCGCCCAGTTCGAAGCAGCTCTGCCGCCAACTCAACCCCGGTTGCACCTGCGCCAATGATGCAGATACGGAGTCGTCGAACTTGTCCGGATTGGGATTGGCGTGATTGTTCACGGAAGCACGCGTTCAACAACTTGCGATTGAACTTGGCCGCATCGCATGTGCACTCCAGTTTCAGCGCATGCTCCTTCACCCCCGGCGTTCCAAAGTCATTGCTTTGGCTGCCGACGGCCAGCACCAGGGTGTCGTAGCCAAAGGTCCGAGCTGGCGTGATTTCCTCTCCGTCCGAATCAACGAACGGCGCGATGCTCACCTCTCGACTCTCACGATTCAGACCAGTCATCTCGCCCATGCGGTAGGCAAAGCCATTGTTTCGGGCGTGTGCCAGGAAACCCACTTCGTGCCCGCCAACGTCCATGCTGCCGGCAGCGATTTCATGAAGCTTGGGCTTCCATATGTGGGAGCGGGCCTTGTCAATCAAGGTGACTTCAAACTCAGCAGAACGGCCCAGCTTTGTCGCAAGCTCCAACCCGGCCGCCCCGCCGCCCACAATGACCACCCGATGTCGCTGCGCTCGGTCGGTGGACCGCAACCGCCTGGAGAACAAACTGAGGGCGTTCATGTTTGCTCCTAGTTGTAGCCAAGAATGGCGACGTCCCGAAGGTCTGACTCCCTATCGAAGCCAATTGCCCACGAGGCGTCAGAACAGCTGGTCGTTCCGGCTGTCGATAACGGGTGGACTGCCTGAGGATGGCACTCACTTGCGGTGAATTCCGGGCGAAAAGGGCGCACCGAACCCTCCTCGGCAATGAGGATGCATGCAGATTGGTTGTTCATGGTGGTTTAGCTGCGCAGCTTTCGCTCAAGAAAACCGGCCAACAGCGTGAGTGGGTAACAAATGGCGAAGAAAACAAACAGCACAGCGCAGTAAATTTCGACCGCATGTGCATCGGTGCTGACATAGGCCAGGCGCTCAATCATCTGCCTCGCGGACCCCAGCAGGTCTGTCACCCCGACCACCGAGGTCAAGGCGCTTGCCTGGATAAGGACGGTCAGCTGCCCGACATATGGCGGAAGGAATCGCCGCACCGCCTGCGGCATGACAGCGAACACCAGCGCTTGAACTTTGCTCAAACCAAGGGCCCGTGCCGCCTCGGTCTGGCGGGTCGATATGGACTTCAAGGCCCCGCGAGCTGTTTCTGCGATGTTGGCCCCACCCCAAACCGCCAAGCCCAAGACCGATGCGGTGATGGGGCCCGTGGATATACCAACATGTGGCAGCGCAAAGAAGACAAAGAGCAAGGTGATGAGTGAGGGGACGCCCCTGAAAATGTCTATGTAGAGACGCACCACCACCTGCACCCAGGTGCGTGTACTCGCCGACAACGCGCCGATGAAGACACCAATCACTGTGGCCAACAGCGTGGTCAGCAAGGACACCCAAAGGGTGACGTACAGACCACTGAGCATGTGAGAGGCAACCGGACCAATCCACGGCTGATTCATTTGGAAACTCCCAAACCCGGCACGGCCACGAATCGCTCAAAACGACGCGACGCGAATGCAATGATGTTGGACACCACGAGATAGGCCAGCGCCGCCATTCCAAACACCTCGAAGACTTTGAAGGTGTCGGCCACCATGCGGTTCGCCACGTAGGTCAACTCCTGGTACCCCACCGCAATCATGAAAGACGAGGAGCGAAACTGCGTGATAGCCATCGTGGTGGCAGCGGGAATCGAGGTGCGTATGCCAAGTGGTAACGTCACATCCAGGAATGCACGACTTGCAGACATGCCAAGTGCCCGCGCAGCCACAACCTCGTTGGGATTCACGGCTCCATATCCTGCCCTAAATATCTCCGTGTGGTATCCCGCCCCCCACAGACCCAGCGCCAGCCATGAGGTTTCAAAGGGCGTCAGCTTGATGCCCACCTCAGGCAGCGCGAAGTACAACATCACAACCTGAACCAGCAAAGGCGTGCAGCGGAAGAAGGTCGCAAAAATCGCGATGCCTTGGCTCAAAAGAGGGACCCTGGCGTGGCGTGCAGCGCCAAAAATCATTCCCAGCGTGATGCCCATGGTGATTCCGATACCGCTTATGAGCAGGGTACGGCCCAGCCCTTCAAGCAACATCAGCAAATCGGCTACAAAGTTTGTCGGCATCGAATTTCCCGCATGGAGAGTCGCACAAGCCAGCCAGGGTCAGCGTGTCACTTCAAACACTCAAGGGCACCACTCTTCGAGTAGTCCAGCTTGACGTTCGGCCCTGGCACAACAGCGCGGTATTTCGCAACAAAAGTCGGGTCCTTGACCTCCTGAGAGAAGGCCTTGAAGAAGGCGTCCTCAGCGCGCATTTGCTCCAGCACTGCGTTGACCCAGTCGAGCATCGGCTTGTTGCCCTTCTTGACTCCAACGCCCTGGACCGCCGACGCAGCCAAGGTGCCCACGACCTTGAAGTTCTTCTGCATTTGCGTGAAGTTGAAGCCGTAGACGTCGATGTAGGCAAACGCATCCGCGCGCCCCTGGCTCAGCATGGTCGAGCCCTCGGCGGCGGTCTGAACCGTTGTCAAATTGGCTTGTGGGTAGCACTTCTGCAACCAGGTTTGGTAGGTGCTCCCGGTTGGCGTAATGACGGTCTTGCCCGTCAAATCTGCATAGTCAGCGACCTTGGAATCCTTGGGCACGATGAGCTGCAAATTGCTCACCCAAATCGGACTGGAATAGTCCAGCTGCTCGGCCCTCGCAGGAGTGAACGCCAGAGACGCGAGAATCAAGTCAATTTTTCCAGACTGCAAGAACGGAATACGGTTGCTGTCGTTCACGCACTGCGTCCGCAACCCCTCACCGGTGCCGAGCGCAGCCTCTGCAATCCGCTTCACCATGGTGTACTCATAGCCAGCGGGTTTGCCGTCAATGCCAACGTAGCCGGCGGGCGGATAAGCGCAGTTGATTCCCACGGTCAAGAACCCGGCAGCTTTGACCTCCGCAGGCAGCGGGACATCCACCTTGGGAGCTGCGGCATGCGCGGCACAGGTGCCGGCGACAAGGGCAACGGCAAAAGCAGCAGACAGAACTTGTTTCATTTTCGCTTCCTGGTATTGAGAGGTTGGGGAGGGCGTGAACGGACCAGCGGGGCGGTCCGTCAATGCTTTTTCAAGCGGGAGAGAAACTGTTTGGTGCGTTCGTGTTGGGGGTGGTCGAGCACCTCAGACGGGGGACCCTGCTCGACAATGTTTCCGCCTGCCATCAACACAACTCTGTCACCGACTTCGCGGGCGAAGCCCATCTCATGCGTGACCACGAGCATCGTCATGCCCGACTTCGCCAGGTCTTTCATGACCGCAAGCACTTCCCCCACGAGTTCGGGGTCGAGCGCGGAGGTCGTCTCGTCAAACAGCATCACGTGGGGTTGCATCATGAGCGCACGTGCAATGGCCACGCGTTGCTGTTGCCCCCCGGAGAGCTGGTCCGGATAGTGCTCAGCCTTTTCTGCCAAACCCACTTTGCGCAGATAGTCGAGCGCCCGACTTTCAGCTTGGTCAACTGGCTCCTTAAGGACCCGCCTTGGCGCCAGCGTCAGGTTCTTCAAAACCGTCAGGTGCGGAAAAAGGTAGTAGTGCTGAAACACCATCCCGACCCGCTGACGAATCTTGTTCTCATCAAAGCTGCCCGACGTGATGTCGTCACCTTCAAGAAGAATTTGCCCAGCATCCACCCGTTGCAGCAAGTTGGCACACCTCAGTAGTGAGCTCTTGCCACCGCCACTGGGCCCGACAATCACGACGACTTCGCCGCGCTGAACCTCCAGGTCGACCCCCTTGAGAACGACGTTTCCACCGTAAGAGAGGTGAATATCCCTCATCTCGATAATCGGCCGCTCACCGCGAGATGCTCCCAGCTTGCCTGTTGCACTCATGTCGTTGTCCACTCTCATAGATAGGGGCCTAGCCGCGGTGCACGTTCGACTGGAACCGTTTGACGAAGGTTTGAAAACGCTCCGTCTTGGGGTTTTCGAACACCTCAGCCGGAGGACCGTCTTCGATGATGGCGCCCTGATAAAAGAACAAGAGCCGGTCGGCCACATCACGGGCGAACTGCATCTCGTGGGTGACGATAATCATGGTCATCCCATCGTTGCTGAGGTCGCGCAGTGTTTTGAGAACCTCGTCAACCAACTCGGGGTCGAGTGCCGAGGTCACCTCATCGAAAAGCATGACCTTGGGCCTCATGGCGAGTGCTCGCGCAATGGCCACCCGCTGTTGCTGACCACCCGAGAGCTGCGAAGGAAAATGGTCGGCCTTGTCTGCCAGGCCCACCTTGCCCAACAACTTGACGGCATGCGCCCGGGCTTCCTCCTTCGATTCCTTGTTGACCAGCATCGGGCCCATCATCACGTTCTCGATGGCCGTTTTATGGGGGAACAGGTTGTAATTCTGAAACACCATCCCCGCTTTAGTGCGCAGGTGGGCAATGTCGGCCTCTGACTGACGCCGGCGCGAACCGCCGGCACTGCCGACATAGCCAACCCCCTCGCCATCAACCAGAATCTGACCCGCCTGGAACTCTTCCAGGAAGTTGATGCACCTGAGCAGGGTCGACTTTCCGGAGCCACTCGGCCCCACCAAGACAACCACTTCACCCTCCTTCACATCAAACGAGATGTTCTTGAGCACCTGGTTATTGCCAAAGCTCTTGGAGACGTCTTTCACCTCAATCATGGTTCGACGAGGTTCACGCGAATGGGCAAGGTTCATCTTCTTTCCTCAGGAGGTCTTGAGCCGGCGCTGCAGGTAGGTCGCGCCAAGCGATATGGGGTAGCAGATGCAGAAGTAGATGAGCATCACCGCGAAGAAAATCTCAAATGCGGCCAGGGTTCGCTCCACCACTTCGCGAGAGGCGTACGTCAACTCCCACACACCGACAATGGAGGCATAGGAAGTGCTCTTGACGGCGATGGATGCAGTTGTCACAAGCGGTGGCAGCGCCAGGCGCATGCCCAGTGGGAGCTGGATTTGCATCAATATCTGGTGCTTGCGCAGGCCAATCGCCATGCCCGCCTCCACCGTTGTTTTTGGTACCGCCAAGATGGCACCGCGAACAATGTCTGCAACAAAAGCCGCGAAATAGATGACCAGGGCGATGGTGGCCGCCACGTAATTGGGTGCGTTCACACCCAGTCGCGGCAAGCCAAAGTACGCAATGAATATCAGCACCAGAACCGGCACACCGCGAACCACATAGACATACACGGCGAGAGAGGAGCGAACCATCCAGCCCCCCAATGCTGCATACACGCCCAGCGCTGTGCCCAGAATCGAGCTGAGAAAAACCGTCGCTACGGCCATCTCAAGCGTCACCACTGCCGCTTTGAGCAGGTACCCGAGGTTGAGAAATGCAACGTCCATGGCAGTCTTCAGCGCCGCTTGGCAGCAGGGGTTTCGAGCCAGCGGAAAACGCCGCTGGCCAAGGTCGTGAGAACAAGGTAGAACGCTGCCACCATGATGAAAACCTCATAAGAGGAAGCGGTCCGCTCCATGATGAGCTTGCCGCTCAGCGTCAGGTCAACCACACCAATACCGGCCACCAAAGACGTGTCTTTGATGAGAACGACGACCTGGTTTCCGATGGCGGGAACCACTTTGAGGATGGCCTGGGGGAGCACAACGCGATAGAACACGCCTGAGGGCTTCAAGCCGATGGCGCGACCGGCATCCCATTGTGTTTTGGGAACCGCATCAACGCCGCCCCGAAAGACCTCGGCGATGTACGCGGTGTGCTGCACGGCAATCGCAATGGCTCCGCAGTAGAGCCCATCCAGGCGGGAGCCCAACAGCGGGGCACCGTAATAGACCACTAGGATGAGCAGGAAGGTCGGGACGTTTCGAAGAAACTCGATGCCCGCATACGCCGGCACCCAAACCAAACGCTGCGAGGACGTGCGGGCGAGGACCAAGACCATGCCCAGGGCAATTGATGCTGGCAAACACATGGCCACCAAAGCCAGTGTCACCAGGAAGCCGTCGAGAAACTCAGGCAACCACCCGGAAGCCAGATTGAGCCAGTTCATGCCTTGGTCCTTCGCCTGTCGTCTACCTAGACTTACTTGTTGCCAACGTAGTATTTGGCATTCAGCGGCGCTTTACCGAACCAGGTTTTGTAGCTGGCGGCATAGTCGTTGAACATGGAGCCGGCACGCATCTCGTTCACATAGGTGTCCAGGGCCAGCCACCACTTGAAGTCACCTTGCTTCATGTAAATGGCGTTGTTGGTGACAGCGGTCATGCGCTCTTCCAGCACACGGACATCCTTGTTCTGCGAGGCGTACCACAGCGCGACCGGCTCATCGAGCTGCGCAGCGTCCACACGGCCACCTTTGACTGCGGTGAACTGCGCGCCAATCGAGTCCAGCGTGGTGGTCTTCGCCTTGGGGAAGAACTGATTGGCACGGTCGGCCTGAACCGGCGTCGACAGGATGGCCGTGGTCACCTTCTCGGTGTTCAGGTCAGAAAACTTCTTGAACTTCGAGTCAGCTTTCACGATGACCACAATGGACGAGTCGATGTAGCCACGCGTGAAGGCCACACGGGCCACACGGTCCGGCAACACGGTGGCCACGTGGATACCAAAGTCCACCTTGCCGCTGTTGACGTTCTCCCAGCGAGCTGCGGAACTCTGCTTCACAAACTCGATGTGCTTGGGGTCATCGCTGCCGAACAGGCCTTTGGCAATGAGCTTGGCCACATCGATGTCGAAACCAACGTGGTCACCCTTTTCGTTGATGAACCCAAACGGCGGGGACTCGCTGCTCACGCCCACGATGACTTTGCCGCGCGCCAGCACTTCATCCAACTTGGATTTTTCCTGGGCAACAGCTGCTTGGGACATCAGCAAACCTGCAGCGACAGCGCAGATGGCGTTAAGTATTTTTTTCATGGAAGCACCTTGTAGTGAAGTGAATGGATGGAAAGGACTGCCCTACGAAACCAATGCTGGCTTGACTACCGCCCGCAGCATCTCTGCAAACGCCACGTGGATTTCCAGATGGAGACCATCCACGTTGGCATCAACAACGTTTTGAACCGAATTGATAAGGCCGATATCGACCCCTCGGTTCAGCAATTGGCGCTCCAACTCAGGAGCATTCAGCAGGCGGACGTCTTTGCGCCTCGCAGCCATGGCGGCCGCAATCGCATTGCAGCCCCAGTTGGAACAAGCGGCGGTCACCAGCACATCGCAGGGTGTCACGGCCGCTATGGTGCCGCCAAATTTCACGTGCTCCGCAACAGCGGCAGAGACCACGCCCATGCCGATTTCGTTGCCACCGTCGCCGACCGCCACCGTCGGGACACCCTGCGCGATGGCTTCTTCAAAAAGCACATCGATGCGGGCTCGCCCCATGCCGTAGTCAATGGCACGCATGCTGTAGTAAACGCCATCCTTGGCCCGCCCCACCCGCTCGGTGGAGAAGAACAGGCTCGGCTGGTACCGCGCCAGCAGTGCCTTGGCCTCGGAGGGTGCATCCGCATCACTCGTCGTGAATGGGAGGAGGGTTACCACCGCCAGGCTGCCGTCCTTGCAAGCGATTTGCGCCTGTTCAAACGGCAGAACTGTCAACCCAGCACTGGTCAGAATGGCTCGCATGCCAGGCAGGAGCGTTTCTTCTGCTAACACGACGCAATGCACCCGCTTGGCCAACGACAGCGCGCGCGCGATGATGGCAGCTCCGGCCGGACCATCGTTCTCACCAATCTCCGTCGAAATCCACGCCCGAGAGACTGACCCGGTGGTGACAAACACGGTGGCGCCATCTGGCACGGCCAGAAGCGCGTCAGCGGCTGCGCCCACCAGTGGACCGCCTTGCCGTGCCCTGGCTGCGGCATACAAGTGCTCAACCCCTCGCCCACCGATGTCCAGGCTTACCAGTTTGTCCAGACGTTCGTCCATCGCCGCAATGATTTTTGGGTCAACGATCATTTCGCCTCCCCCAGAATCAAGGTAGCCAGCGCCGACGGCGTCCGGACCATCTGTGCAATCTTCGTGAAGGATGCGTCCACCGCATCCACCACGCTACCCATGCCCCCAGCGCGCTCAATGGCCCCATGTGTGGGCTTGAGACGAACTGAAACCCGGGCGCCTGGCTGTCCGTGCGTGTTCACCGTCAAAATGCCGTGGTCACGCAGCAAGACCATACCGAGCGCCGATGTGATTTCTGCCGGTACAAGCTCGGTGTTTTCGGGTTTCAGACCCGCTCTCCTCAGGACTTCGGTCAGCGTCAGGTCTTCTTCAATCATGGGGCCGAGGTCGCTCTTGGCGACAAGTGCCGTTCCCAGACGCTCTTGCAGCGCTTGGGCCAGCTTCTGCCCACTTTGCGCTTCATCCAGCAAGTCCTGAGGCGAAAAGCGCTGAATCGAACGCAAGGCGCTCGCCGCGATGGGCGCCCGGGCCTCCATCCCGTACTCGGACGCCTTGGCCGCCACACGCACCACCAGGTCAGGGCGGCCCACCAGAAGACCAGACCGAGGGCCGGACAGGCCGGCTTTGTCGCAGTTGGTGATGGCCAGGTCGCCACCCAGCTTCAGACTCAGAACACCACCGTGGAGCACGGGGCGCATCCGTGCGCCGTAAGCCTCATCCAGCAAAACATTCGCTTTCCTGGCCTTGGCCAATGCAGCGACGTCCATCGCCACCTCGTCGGCCAGGAATTCCAGGCTGCTCGTGACGGTGGTGATGACCACCAGGGCGGGCTCGTTTTCTTCGAGCGCCTTCACCCAATCCTTGTCGCCCTGCACTTCAATCAGCTCGACCCTGGCGATGCCACAACCGCGAATGACCGACGCATGTGAACGACCACCAGGCGGCACCACGGACACGACCGGCTTGCCACCAGCCAGCGCAGCGATGGTGGCGATGATGCCGGCGCTCGTGCGATTGACAGGCGCCACCGCATCATCCGGTTGACCACCCATGTGTTCGATGGCGGCCAACCGCAGTTCCTCGGCAAACAGCCCCGGACCCACCCACTCCTCGCAGTGGGTGTTGAGGTCTTCGACCTTCAGGGGAAAATCCCGTTGGTTTCCGGTAAAGACACCGATGGACTGGGGTCCCAATCTGCGGACACGGTCTGCGGCCACTTTTTGCCCCTGCCGAAGGCGGCGCGCCTCGTCAACACTGGATTGAATGATGGCGCCACGGGCAAACCCGACGATGGGGTCGAGGATGTTGCCGAACGAGTCGCTTGTTTTTTTCGCCTGCATTTTTTGCTCCAGGTCACACGGCTGATGCCGTGCGAATAGAAATTCCGGCGACCTCATTGAGCAGCCGCACAAAGGCCAGATGCCCCGCAAAGTCGATGCCATCCACCACCATGGACTGCTTGGAAGTCGCACCGTCTCGTGCACCAGCGGCAACCGTGACGGCAATCAGTTCGTGCTCCGTGTCTGCGTCATGCAGCACATCGGGGTTGGACAGGAGCACCGCCAATGCGGCGTTGACCGCACAAGCACCCCAGTTGGAAACCGCAGCGCTGACCGTGACGTCGGTCGCCACCACCGTCACGACACCCGAGGCATGGCCGGCCATAGAGCGACCACGCAGGGGCAGGACATCACGGATGGCCTCGCGCATGGCGCCAAAGCCCACCTCGTTGCCGCCATCCCCAATGCCGACCGTCAAAACGCCCGCCTCGGCCGCGTGGTAGGCCAGCAAATAGACGTACCCGACAGCCAGTGGGTCACGGCAGTCACCCCGGACGCCGTGGAACTGGCCTTCCACATTGGGCCCATCACGCTCGACAAACACCACGGCGGTTGGTGACCAGCGCTCAATGAGCTCCCGTGACTTGGTCTGACCCCGATTCAGCCCGATGGGGAATGACTCGACCGCCACCGGCGTGAAACTGCGCCCAGGTTGCTTGGCAGCCCATACCGCAAGCTTGGAGTTGATGAGTTCAACTGCGGCAACCACCGGCGGCAAGTGAGCGTCTTCAGTTACGAAAACCACTTTGGCCTGCAGCCCCTTGACGATGCCGGTCGCCAGCGCCGCGGCACCAACAGGACCGTCGGTTTCCCCCAGCGGGAGGTTGGGCGCCACACCCGCACCCGTGGCAATGAACACGGTGTCACCAGGCTTGACCCGCTCCTTGAGCGCGGACGCCGCGACCATCGAAAGGGGCGCGCCATGGTGAGCCCGACACACTTCATACATCGGCACCACGATGCCGGGAGGAAGTCCCCCCGTCAGGGGGCGAATCTCCAACGTCATCAGTCGGTCGATTCGGTTGCCCGACTCGACCTGTTCCGACGTCAAGACGTCTTTCCAGGCGGCGGCTGCAATGGACGAAGTGTGCACGTTGGCTCCCTGCTCTCAGATGCCGAAAGTCACGCTTTTGCGGCTCGTGTAGCTTTCCAGCGCGCCTTCAATCGAATACTCCGCGCCGATGCCGCTTTGTTTGGCGCCACCGTAAGACATGCCCGGAATCTGGCCGCCCGCACGGTTGACCTGTATCCAACCGGCATCCAGCTGCTCGGTCGCGCGCATCGCGGCGTTGATGTCATTGGTGAACACGTAGGCAGCCAGGCCGTAATGCGTGTCGTTGGCCATCGCCAGCACTTCGCTTTCCTCGTCCCATGGAATCGCTACCAATACGGGGCCAAAGACTTCCTCGCGAGCGATACGCCAACTGTTGTCTACGCCACTGAAGATGACCGGGGTCGGGAAGTAGCCCTTGGCCTCCCCGGCTGGCGGAGGCAGGGCGCCCACTTCCACCTTCGCGCCTGCGTCCATGGCTTCCTTGATGAAGCCACACACTGCGTTGTAGCGCTCTGCATTGATGACCGCACCAATGTCCGTCGTTTCGTCGAGCGCATCGCCCACTTTCAGTGCATTCACCTTCTGCACCAGCTTGGGCATCACCTTGTCCCAGATGGAGCGGTGAACAAAAAGACGCGAGCCGGCCGTGCACGATTGGCCCTGGCGGGCAAAACGCATGGCAGCGATGATGTTGTTGACCGTGGTGTCCAACTGGGCATCGACGCCTGCGTCCGCATACACGATGCAGGGGCTCTTGCCACCCAACTCCAGGGTCAGGTGACCGATGCGGTCTGCCACGGCATGAGCGACCTTCTGCCCCACCTCATGTGAGCCCGTGAACGACACCTTCGCCACATCGGCGTGCTGGCTCAATGGCGCGCCAGCCTCCAGGCCCTCGCCGGTCACCACGTTGAACACGCCGGCCGGGAAGAGGTCTGCAGCCAACTCCGCGATTCGAATGACGGCCAGGGGCGCGTCTTCCGCAGGCTTGAGCACCAAGGTGTTGCCCGTGCCCAGCGACATGCCGATTTTCACGGCTGCCAGCACCAGCGGCGAGTTCCAGGGAATGATGGCACCCACGACACCAAACGGCTCACGGGTGGTGTAGCTGAAGAGGCCAGGACCCAAGGGAAGAGTCTCCCCCTTTTGCTCGGCAATCACGCCGCCGTAGTACCGCAGCACCTCTGCCGTGCTGGCCACTTCCGGTCGGCTTTGGGTGCGCAAGGCGTTGCCGGTCTCCGCCGCAAGAATTTTGGCGATTTCGTCGGCGTTCGCCGTGATGCGGTTGCCGAACTCGATGAGCAACGCACCCCGCTCGCGGGCGGCCTTGCGGCGCCACTTGGGAAATGCCGCCTTGGCAGCCGCCACCGCGAGGTCGATGTCTCGCGCATCGGCTGCACCAACGTCGGCGATGTGGTCAAGGCGGCAGGGGTTCACCACCGCCAGGGTCTTGCCACCAACGGGCTTGCACCACTCGCCATTGATGAAGTTGCCAGCCAGGCCAGCGGTCGGCAGCTTGATGCCGCTGTAGGTTGTACTGAGAGTTTGGTTCACTTTTATCTCACTGAGAATGAAATGCGTTCAGGCGGCGTTCTGCAGGCGCACGTCCAGCAGCTCTTCGTAGAGTTCACAGATGCTGGTGGAGTCTTTGCCACCCAGACCCTTGGCACGGGCCGCGTTGTAGGTTTGCTTGACCAGCTGACCCAGCGGCATGGGGTAGTTGGAGAACTCGTCCAGGCACAGGCCGATGTCTTTGTGCATCAGGTCAATCGCAAAGAATGCGGGACGCTCGGCTGTGAACAGGGTCTTCTGAAACCAGTCCAACATCTTGCTGCCCGCCATGCCAGCGGTCAGCACATCGCACAACACTTCCAGGTTGCCGCCTGCTTTGACGCTTGCAGCCAGAACCTCGCCCAGGGCAACGGTGTTGATGGCGACGACCAGGTTGTGGCTGAGCTTGGTCAGTTGGCCGGCACCGATGGGGCCGCAGTGAACAATGCGACCGGCCAGGTGTTCAAGCATGGGCTTCACGCTCTCCAGCACATCTGCGCTGCCACCCACCATCAACACCAGTTTGCCGTTGGCAGCACCTGCCACGCCGCCGCTGACCGGCGAATCCAGAAATTCCACCCCATGCTGCGCCGCAGCCTTGGCCAGTTCCTTGGTGGTCTCAGGGTCAACGGTGCTGAAGTCGATGAGCACACCACCCTTCTTGACCGCCCCCAGCACGCCATCGGTACCTGCCACAGCGGCGCGGAGGATGGCGGGCGTCGGGAGGCTGAACATCACAGCATCAGCACCTTCGGCCGCAGCCCGAGGACTGACGGCAGAGGCAGCGCCTTTTGCCACCAGCTCTTTGACTGCGGCTTCGTTCGGGTCGAACACAGTGACCGTGAAACCTGCCGCGACCAGACGGGCAGCCATCTGCGCCCCCATCTTGCCCACACCAATAAATGCAACCTTTTCCATAACGCTTGCGCTCCTGTTTGAATGGAGCGAACTTTAGGCATGCAGGTCGCCGTTGATAAGACGACCGATGCTTACGCATGGCGTTAGAATTTCTTTCCAATCAGGATTCGTTTCCGTGAGGACCTGGTGCTTGGCATTTTTATTGCATGCATCAACTTTTCGGTCTTTCCACTCTAGGGTTTACCCTAGTTTTGGAAGACCATGAATTTTCAGTCCACACAAAGCGTTAGCTTTTCTATCGGCACATGCTGAATCTTTCACGCCTTCATCTGCTGAGCGAGCTGTCCGTGCTGGGCACGATTGCCAAGGTCGCAGAGGCTGTGAACTTGACGCGTCCGGCGGTGTCCCAACAACTGGCCATCCTGGAACAGGAGACAGGCACAGTGCTTTTCGAGCGCTCCGGCCGAGGGGTCAGGCTCACGCTCGCGGGCGAGAGCCTGGTGGCAAGCTCCGCCAAAGTGTTCGACTTGGTCAACGAAATCGAGTCCGACTTGGCCTCAGCCAAAGGCGACGTTGCAGGTGAAGTGCGCATCTCGGCCTTTGGGTCGGTCGCAACAACGTTCATCCCCGCCGTCTTCAAGGAGCTGGTGAAACAACACCCTCAGCTGGCACTTCGATTTGAGGAGCTGGAGCCCGGAGAAAGCCTGAAAGCCGCAGCAGCCAAACAGGTGGACCTGGCACTGGTGGATGACTCCATCAGTGCAGAAGCACTCTCCAGCATGCTGTACTTTCGCCCGGTTTATGAAGACCACCTGGCCGTGGTCATGGCATCCAGCCATCGACTGGCCAACGCCACATCCATTTCCATCACGGACCTCGCTTCGGAGAACTGGGCCATCAACCGAAATGCCCAGACGTACAAGGCCCAAATCGTGAATGCATGCCACGAAGCTGGCTTCGCGCCAAAAGTGGTGGCCAGTTGCAGAAACATCGCAGCGACACTTGAAATGGTGCGCACGGGCTATGTCATCACAGTGTTGCCCGCTTTGGCGCTTAGAGCCGCTGCAACCGACCCCGCGTTCTCGGTGGTCCCCGTGGCGCCTCTGATGGTGCGCCGCATTTTTGTGGCCATGGTTCAGGGGACTTTCCGGCGACCGGCAATTGCCGCAGTCCTACGCGCGCTTGACAGCGTCGTGCCACTTTTCGAGACGCAGCCCCAATCGTGATGCGCTTTCACGACAGGCGAGGCCGGACAACAGGCGTACGATGTGATTCATGAGCACATTCGCAAACTCATTGAAATCAGAAATCGCACGCATCGCTCGCAAAGAGTTGAAAGATGAACTGACGGCATTGAGAAAATCCGCTGGGCACCACCGCTCAGAGATTGCCGGCCTCAAGCGCGACCTGAAAGCGCTGCAGCAGCAGTACAAGGCTCTGGCCAAGGGAGTTCAATCGGCTGGCAAACAAGCCGAACCAACTCAATCTGCACGTGCATCCAGGGGCACGTTTGATGCATCCAAACTGGCCGAGTACCGAGCGCACCTCGGCGTTACGCAAGCCCAACTGGCAGTGCTCCTGCAAGCATCCAGCTTGTCGGTATACAAATGGGAAAGCGGAAAGGTCCAGCCACGTGCCGCCCAGCTTGAGCGGATAACTGCTTTGTTCAAGCTCGGAAAACGCGCAGCACTGAAACAGCTCGACGCACTCACCGAGTAGTCAAGACCAGCGCTGAATAGACTCGAGGGCTGAATCGACCCGGGTTTTCTAGACACCTGCGAACCGTTGGGAATGGCGTCGTTCGAACTCGACCGGCGAAGTATCGCCGGCCGTTGCGTGTCGCCGCTTGGGGTTATAGAACATCTCGATGTAGTTGAAGATATCGACGCGTGCGTCGTGGCGCGTGGCATAGATCTGGCGGCGCACCCGCTCACGCTTGAGCAACTGAAAGAAGCTCTCGGCGACGGCGTTGTCGTGGCAGTTTCCGCGCCGGCTCATGCTGCTGACCAAATTGTGTTCCCGCACGAACGTCTGCCAGTCATGGCCTGTGAATTGACAGCCCTGATCCGAGTGCACCGTGACAGCCTCTTGAGGCCGACGGCGCCATAACGCCATCACAAGCGCGTCCAGGACCAAGCTGGTGTCGATACGGCTGCCCATGGACCAGCCCACCACTTGGCGCGAGAACAGGTCGATCACGACCGCCAGATACAGCCAGCCTTCGTGTGTGCGGATGTAGGTGATATCGGTCACCCAGGATCGATTGGGCTGGGTCACCAGAAACTCGCGCTGCAGATGATTGGGCGCGACCACGGCAGGCGCTCCTGCACGCCCGCCAGGGCGGCGGCGGTAACCTGTCTGCGAGCGCAGCCCTTCGAGCTTGAGCAACCGAGCGACGCGGTGCTTGCCGCAACGCTCGCCCAGATCGCGCATGTCCAGCGTCAGCTTGCGATAGCCATACACGCCGCCGCTCTCCAGCCAGGCTTGCTTGAGCAGGCCAGTCAGCCGTTGATCGTCCTGTGCGCTTGCACTGGTTGGCTCGACTTTCCATGCGTAATAGCCGCTGGGATGCACCTGCATGACCCGACACATCCGCCGAACGCTGTACTGTGCCTCGTGCGCCTTCATGAACGCGTACCTCACCCGGACTGCTTGGCAAAGTACGCTGCCTTGGATTCAACCCGTCGCTGCAACACCTTTGATACAAGTGTGCAGCGAGGAAGATATTCATGGCGAGATTGGGACGTCCCGGACTGTCGGATGCGCAGCGGCGAGAGTTGTGGGAGCGATGGAAGGCAGGGGATTCCATCAGCGACATCGGTCGTGCATTGTTCAAGCACCCTGGGTCGGTGCATGGGGTGCTCGCGTTGGGCGGCGGCATCTACAGCCCGGCGCGCAAACGGGCCGCCTCAGCCTTGACGACACACGAGCGCGAGCAGATCTCTCGCGGTCTGGCGGCCGGTCATTCATGCAGGCAGATCGCCGCGGAACTTGGCCGATCGCCTTCAACGGTCAGCCGAGAGATCCATCGCAATGGCGGTGCCGAGCGATATCGTGCAGCACTGGCCGATGGGCGGGCCTGGGAGCAGGCGCGCCGACCTCAGCCCTGTGCCCTGGCGCTCAATCCTGAGCTGGCCCGGCTCGTGTCCCAGAAGCTGGCGTTGCAGTGGTCTCCTCAGCAAATCGCTGGATGGCTGCGACGAGAACACCCCGATACTGAGCGCATGCAGGTGTCGCACGAGACGATCTATCGCAGCCTCTTCGTACAGGCCCGTGGGGTGCTGAAGAAGGAATTGATGGCTCATCTTCGTACTCGCCGCTCCATGCGGCGAACGCGCGCAGGCCTGGGCAAGGCATCGCCTCGAGGGCAGATCCCTGACGCGGTGTCCATCCTCGATCGTCCCGCGCAGATCGAGGACCGCGCCGTTCCTGGTCATTGGGAAGGTGACTTGGTCACGGGGGCAAAGAATAGCCACATTGCAACGCTGGTGGAGCGTCATTCACGTTTCGCGCTGCTGGTCCAGGTCGATGGCAAGGACACGGCCAGCGTAGTGCAGGCGTTGACGCGCGAAGTCAAGCGACTCCCAGAAGGCTCGATGAAATCGCTGACCTGGGACCGAGGCATGGAGCTGGCCCAGCATCGGATGTTCTCGATGGCCACTGAGGTCGATGTGTTCTTCTGTGATCCACGAAGCCCATGGCAGCGTGGCACCAACGAGAACACGAACGGGCTGGTGCGTCAGTACTTGCCCAAGGGAGCTGACCTCTCGGTCTACAGTCAAGCGGATCTGGATGCTATCTCCATGCGGCTGAACACGAGACCTCGAAAGACGCTGGACTATGAAACGCCTGCAAGTAGACTTCAGCGAGCCGTTGCAGCGACGGGTTGAATCCAAGGCGGCCTTTTTTAGGATGTCGCGCTCCTCTGTCACGCGCCGCAGCTCGGCCTTCAGGCGGCGCAGTTCCTCCGTCTGCGACGCCTGCGCCTGCCGCTCAGCAGCCGGCAGCGCATACGACTTGATCCACTTGTACAGGCTGTGCTGGCTCACGCCGATCCGCGCGGATACATCGGCCACCCGATGGCCTCGCTCCGTGATCTGCTTGACCGCTTCGATCTTGAATTCTTCAGGGTAAGGTTGTTTGCTTGTCATGGCACCTCCTATTGGGCCTCAGGTTTGAGGCTCGAAGGTGTCTACTGAAGCCGGGTCGATTCAATGGCCCAATAATTTACCCAAGCTGAAGAAGCAGTGGGGACTTTTTCAGCATTGCCTTAAGTCTTGACGGCCCGGGGAAGCGACGTCAAACCAAGTGCTCTCGCAATAAGTCCAATCTGAATCTCGCTGGTTCCGTCTCCAATCCTCAAGACTCTCCCATCGCGCCAAAAGCGGGTAGGTGCGCACTCATTCATGAATCCATAGCCGCCGTGGACCTGAATTGCCAAGTCTGCGCATTGTGAGGCCGCCTCCGTGGAGTAGTACTTTGTCATCGAAAGGAAGCCGTCATCGAGTTGGCCTTCGTCGCGCATCCAGGCAGATTTGCGGACCATGAGCCGCGAGGTTTCGACGCGGATTGCAATGTCAGCGATGGCTTTCTGCACCAATTGAAAGTCAGCGATCGATCCACCAAACGCCTTGCGCTCACGGGCATACGCGATCGCATGGTCCAGGCAACCCTGAGCCATGCCGACGGCCATTGCTGAAATAAGAATACGTCCGACCTTGAAGGCTCCGTGTACCAGGTGGCGGCCGTCGCCAACTTTGCCCACGATGCTGGTGGCTGGCGCCGATACGCCGTCCAGGAACACCGGCCGCGTTTCCGATGAGCGCCATCCCAACTTGTCGTATGGCTTGCCGTAAACGAGTCCAGGCGCATCTGCTGGCAAAGCAAACATTGTCATTTGAGGCTTATCCGGCTGGCCACCTGTTACGGCGCATACAAGAACGACAGAGGTGATCGGCGCACCCGCATTGGTTATGAATGCCTTTTCCCCGTCGATTCGCCAGCCGGTGGCGTTCTCCACAGCCCTCGTTGTGTAGCCGGCAGTCCACGATCCGGCTTGAGGCTCGGTACCGGCCACAGCGCCCAGTGCCGTGCCGGCCACGATGCCCGGCAGGTACCGCTCAATCTGCTCGACGCTCCCATTCTCGACAAGCATCAGGCCGGCCGCCATCGAGACCATCAGTGTTACGGCCAACGACTGGTCCTGGCGTGCAATTTCCTCGATTGCCACGCTGGTCTCCTGCATACCTGCACCTGCGCCGCCGAACTCCTCCGAGAAGGGAAGACGCGTGATCCCTAGATCACGCCCACAGCGCAGATAAAGCTCTGGGTCGAACCGCGCTTCCGTGTCGCGTGCGTTGGCACCTGGAGCGAGCTCCCGCTTCGCCCAGTCTGCTACAGATGCCTGGATGGCTGTCTGCTCTTCTGACTCCATGAAGTTCATGTGTGTTCTCCGATTGAGGGTTTACCCGGTAGGAAGACTATTATTCCCGTGGGTATATTAACGTACTTGCAGGAAACATCACGTGCATCTCATCGATTACATAGAACGCGCCGGCTCCTTGCGAAGCCATCACCCGGCTCTGGTTGCGAAGGGGCAATCCCTGAGCTTCGAGGAGGTGGCGAAGCGTGCCCGCCAAGTCGGCGCATCCCTGGCGGAACAGAATCTTCCACTCGGCTCGACGGTGGCGATCCTTGCGGACAACTGTCCCGAGGTGTGCTTACTGCAACTGGGTATCAACCTTGCCGGTCTCGCTTGGACATCAATCCATCCTTCCACCACGACGGACACGACCGCGCAAGTCCTCGACTACCTTGACGCTCGGCTGGTCTTCTTCCAGGCTCAGTATTTCGCCAAGGCAGAGGCGGCTGCGAAGGCTATTCCCGGGCTCATGACGGTCTGCATTAACGGCAGCGCGCCTGTCGGGCGGAGCCTCGATGCCTGGCTGACAACGAATCCGGACCACGAGGTCCTGGGCTCGTTGGCTACGCCCACGACGGCGGCCTGGCTGCAGCACACGGGCGGCGCCGCTGGGCCTTGCCATGGAACTGTGCATTCCCGCAGCGCGATTGAGATCGGCCTCGCCAATGTTGTTGATGCGTTGGGTGCCGGGCAGGAATCGAAGCATTTGGTTGTGGCGCCGCTGACCCATGCGGCCGGAATCTTCTCGCTCGCGTTTGCCTCGGTTGGAGCCACGAATGTCATTCACGAGTTATTCGACGCGGATGCCGTCGACGCTGCCTTGCGCAGCGAGGGGATCACCCATCTCTTCCTTCCGCCCACGGCACTGTATGCACTTCTTGATTTCCTCGATGGGCCGGCCGCCTATCCGGCCCTGCAATGCCTGGTTGTGGCCGGCGCGCCAGTAGCGCCGGAGCGGTTCGAGCAGGCCGTGAACTACCTCGGCCCGGTTTTGCATGAGGTCTATGGCCAGACGGAAACTCTGCTCGCACTAGTTAAGCGCCCGGGAGACTATTTTCTGGGTGGGCGGCTTGATGCCCGTGTGGCTCGTTCGGCCGGAAGGCCCGTCCGTTTCGCGCGCGTCGCACTGCTTGATGACGAGGGTTCTCTAGTGGCTCCAGGGGAGAGTGGTGAGGTGGCAGTTCGGACTTCGATGCTAATGGACGGCTACTACAAGAAGCCTGAGCTCACGGCGCGCAGCCGACGTGGGGGCTGGCACCTCACGGGGGACATCGGTATCGCGGACGAAGCGGGCTTCGTCACTATCGTCGATCGCAAGCGCGAGATGATCATTACGGGTTCCTTTAATGTGTTTCCGGGCGAGGTTGAGGAGGTGCTGTGCGGGCATGAGGGGATCCAAGACTGCTGCGTCTTCGGCATCCCGGACGGCAAGTGGGGCGAAAGCGTGCACGCCGTCGTCAGCCTACGCGAGTGCTCCAGTCTCCAAGAAGACCAGCTTCTGCAATGGTGCAAGGCCGGTCTTGGAAGCATCAAGGCGCCAAAGTCCATCACTATCGTCCCCCAGTCCGCGATTCCGCGTGCGGCCGATGGCGCGGTGGATCGCGCGAAGCTGAAAGCTCCATATTGGGACGGCCAATGGAGGCGGGTATGAGTTCCGGTCTCCTAGGCGCAGCCGTTCCCGGACAGCTCCTCCAGGTCGAAGCAGTCGGCCTGCGCTTCGGTGGGATCGCCGCGTTGCAGAATGTAACGATGCAGGTGAACCGCGGCGAACTGCTAGCGCTTATTGGCCCCAACGGGGCCGGCAAGAGTTCACTGATTAATTGCATCAGCGGCTTCTACCGGCCGACCAGTGGACGCGTCACCTACCAAGGCGAAGACATTACGGGTAGGGCGGTACACCATGTTGCCCGCAGGGGGGTCGTCCGGACCTTTCAGGGAACGCAGCTTTTCGGTTCGCTCACCGTGGCCGAAAGTCTGCTCGTAGCCCGCGAGCAGCGGTTTTCCTACGGCTTGGCATCCGCGTTCTTCTGGACGCCCCGAACGCGCGTCCAGGAGTCGCGTGAGCGCGAAGCCGTGGAAGAAATAATCGAGTTTTTACAGATCGAGCCCTACCGGCACCAGAAAGTCGGAACCCTCGCCTACGGACTGCGCAAGCGTGTCGACCTGGGCCGGGCGCTAGCCTTGGAGCCAGAACTCCTCATGCTTGACGAGCCAATGGCTGGAATGAATGTGGAAGAAAAGGAAGATCTTGCACGCTTCATTGTGGACGTGCGGGAAACAAGAGGAACCTCAATGCTGCTGATCGAGCACGACATGGGCGTTGTCATGGACCTCGCAGACCGTGTGGCCGTCCTGCAATATGGAAAGAAGATTGCCGATGGAACGCCGAAGGATGTGCAGAACGACCCGATCGTGATCGCGGCCTACCTGGGGGCGCACCCATGATGCCGCTGGCAACACTTCCACAGCTTCTGATGGAAAACGCTCGCGTCCGTCCGACTGAGGCCGCACAGCGGCAGAAAAAGCGTGGCATCTGGCGTGAGTACACATGGGCCGAGGTCGCATCGCAGGTTTTGTCGGTCGCTTCCGCATTTGAGCGCTTCGGCGTCGGCCAGGATGACTCGGTGCTGGTCGTCGGCGACAACGAGCCGGAGCATGTTTGGGCTCAACTCGCCGTCCAATGCGTCGGCGCCCGGGCCGTATCTTTGTACCCGGACATCTCGGGAGCCGAACTCGAGCACGTGGCCGCGGACAGCGGTGCCCGCTTTGCAGTCGCTCAGGGCCAAGAGCAGATCGACAAGCTGTTGACTTGCAAGCTCGAGAAGCCACTCCGCAAGCTGGTCTACTGGAAGCAGGACGGCATGTGGTCATATTCCGACGACAGGCTTGTCAACTTCTTTGACCTGACTGCAGGCGGCGACATCGGTGAAACCGTAAAGGCAAGAATCGAACGGGGTACACCGGATGACATCGCGTGCCTCGCCTATACGTCCGGCACCACTAGCATGCCCAAGGGCGTCATCTGTTCGCATCGGTACTTGCTTGACAATGCAGCGCGGCTGCAGGCAGCGGTTCAGTTGCAGCCAGGTGACTCCTACCTCTCCTACACGCCGTTTGCCTGGGCCACCGAGCAATACCTTGGCGTGGCCCTAGCGGTGGCCTTGCCGCTCGTAGTTCATTTTCCTGAGCGGCCCGACCAGGTCCCGGAAGCCATCCGAGAAATTGCCCCGCATTTTTTGGTCTTCGGTTCGCGGCAATGGGAGGCATTGGCCAGCCAGGTTCGAACGCGCATGCTAGACGCGGGCCCATTGCGGCAGCGGTTTTTTAATAGCGTTCTGGATCTTGCCGACCAACTAGAAGCGCGCCGCCGTGATGGAAAGGCAAAGTTCACCGATGAGTTCCTGAGGCGTTGCCTCGACTACGTTGCAATTCACGGCGTGCGCGACCAGTTGGGATTGACGCGTGTCCGAACTGCCTTGCTTGGAGGCTCGGCCATGGCTCCCGAGGCATTCGCGTTCTTTCACGCGCTACGTGTTCCATTGAGGAACGCCTACGGCTGCTCCGAATATGGCGTGGTCATGGGCCATGTGGGTCATGAAGTCCGGGTCGAGTCGATTGGAGCGCTTCTTCCCGTGGAGGAGCAGTTTGGCCCGAAGTTAGAGGCGCAGGTTTCTGCCAGCGGCGAGTTGGAAATTCGCGGTGGCTCGGGCTTCAGTGGCTATTGGAACGCGCCCGAGAAAACGGCAGAAAAATGGCGGGACGGCTGGTTCCAAACCGGCGACGTCGTCTCGCGCAACGGCGACGACTTTATCTATATAGACCGCGTGCAGGATATGCGGACGCTGTCGGAGGGCTCAACCTTTTCGCCACAGTTCTTAGAAGTACGCCTTCGCTTTTCACCCTATGTCAAGGATGTGCTGGTCATTGGTGATGAAAGTCGGCCGTTCGTAGTCGCGCTCATCAACATCGACGGCGCAGCGTTGTCGCAATGGGCCGAGTCACAGAAAATTTCTTTCGGTGGTTATCCCGATCTTTCCCAGCATCCGCGCGTGGTTGAACTTATCGGAGCGGAAATTGGCAAAGTGAACGGGCTGCTGCCCGCGTCAGCGCAAATCCGACGCTTTGCCAACTTCCCCAAAGAGCTCGATCCCGATGAGGGAGAGCTGACTCGTACCCGCAAGCTCAAGCGCGAAGTTGTGCAAGCGCGATACGGCAAGCTCATCGACGCGTTGTATGACGGCGGCACCAGCCATCACCTGAGCATTGATGTCACGCTGCAGGACGGCCGCAAGGGCATCTTCGCCTGGGATGTAACTCTGCGCGACGCAGGAGCTTCAATCAACAAACACAAGACATCTGCCGCCCGTCGCGATGAGGTGACAACATGATCGACTTTCTCAACTATGCCGTGCTGGGCATCCTAACCGGTCAGCTATACGCCATCGTGGCCATGGGGTTCGTGGTGATCTACCGGGCAAGCCGCGTCTTCAACTTCGCACAGGGTGAATTGATTGTCTTAGGCGGCTTCATCGTGTGGACCTTCGTGATGGTTTTCAAGCTTCACCCAGTAATTGGTGCGCTGCTTTCCATTTTGGCCGGTGCGCTCGTCGGCATCCTGATCGAACGGCTGTTTTTCCGCCGCCTAGTAGGGCGCAGCGTGTTCGCGATGGTGATGGTGACAATTGGAATGATCATCCTCCTGCGCGGAGTGATGCTCATTCTATGGGGGGCGCATGAGCGGCAGTTCCCCGCGATCTTCCCGTTGGAGCCCGTGATCATCGGCGAGATATTCATCCCCTCGCCCCTGCTGGCCAGCGGTTTCCTCTCGGTCGTAGCTGCGCTGGCCCTGCACCATTTCTTCAACCGTAGCCGCGCAGGCCTCGCGTTATCTGCGGTCTCAGAAGACCATGAGGTAGCGCAGTCGATGGGCATCTCAGTACGCAAGTCGATGGCCCTGGCCTGGGCCCTCGGCGTATCGTTGTCCATCGTGGGAGCGATGACGTACCTGAGCGGCAAGACGCTTACCTACAACGCCGCCGAGATCGGTTTCGCTGCATTGCCCATCGCATTGCTGGCAGGCCTGGAGTCCATCCGTGGGCTACTTCTGGGCGGCGCCATCATCGGTTTGATACAAGGACTTACGTCAGCGTATATCGACCCGATCTTCGGAGGGCAAGCCTCTGCAATCGTGCCGTACCTGTTCATGCTGGGCGTGCTCCTGATCCGTCCCACCGGCATGTTCGGCTGGAAAATTATCGAGAGGGTGTGAGCATGGATCCCGCTGGTCGTTTCTCCAAAACCTATTCGGCTGACGTAGCGTTGGTGCGTACGCGTCCACAAGCCGTGGCCCTCGTGCTCACACTCATCGCCCTGTTGGTGTTCGCGTTCATGGGTTCACCCCGAATGCTCTCCGTGCTGACGTCTATTTTCACTGCGGCAATCATTGCCGTCGGCCTGCAGGTCACCACCGGCTTTGCTGGTCAGGTCAATCTCGGCCAGGCTGCTTTCGCTGGAGTGGGGGCCTACTGCACCGCCTTTCTGGCTCAACGCTTCTCCGTACCGTTCTATCTGGTTATTCCACTGTCGGGTTTCGCTGCTGCCGGCTTCGGGTGGATCTTCGGCATGGCGGCCGTGAGGATCCGCGGTTTTTACCTTGCATTGACGACGATCGCCGCTCAGGCGCTGTTTCCCTTCGTGATTCTCAACCTGCCATCCAACTGGCTGGGCGGCTCGTCCGGTCTCACAGTGCCACCGGCAACGCTTGGCAGCTGGCGGTTGACGTCGGAGCGCGACCTATACCTCATGGCGCTTGTCGTTGGAATTGTCATGGTAGCCGGCGCATTCGGGATCGTGCGTGGCCGCCATGGACGCGCCTTCCTGGCCGTGCGCGACGATGAACTCGCTGCGGGCATGACGGGGATAGCTGTGGCCCGGACAAAAGCCATGGCCTTTTTTGTCGGCGCGTTCTACGCCGGTGTCGGGGGCGCGCTGATCGCATACCAACTGCGGCTCGTCAACACCGAAGGCTTCACCCTCTTTCAGTCCATTTGGTTTATCGCGATGGTGATCGTTGGGGGCCTTGGCTCAATAGTCGGTGGCATCGTGGGCGCCGCAGCGATCCGGGGCGTTCAGGAAATCCTGTCCACCATCGGGCCGACGCTGGCGGGACTACTCCCCTTGTTGGGAAATTCCTTCGTCTTTGCCGCGATGAACGTCTTCTTGGGAGGAGTCATTGTCGCCTTCCTCATCTACGAGCCGGACGGTTTGATGCGCCGCTGGAGCATTCTCAAATCACAGTATCGCCGCTGGCCGTTCCCGCGCTAAGCGGGGAGTTTCGAACCCCTCTCATAACCAACCAAACGGAGACAAGCATGTTGAAGATCAAGAACCTGATGGCCATTGGCCTGGCTGCCGTACTTTCTATGAGCACAGGACAGGCGCTGGCGCAGAAGACCTATAACGTTGCCTCGCTGGGCGACTATAGCGGGCCATTCGCAAGCATCTACCCGCCTGTGGAGGACGCGCGGCGCGCCGTCATCGAATGGTGGAACAAGGAAGTTGGCGCGAAGAGCCAGGTTACGCTGAAGATGAAGACTTATGACACCCGCTATGACGTTGCGCAGACCGCTTCACTATGGCCGGGCATCAAGTCGGAACTCCAGCCAATTGCGATCCTTGGGCTCGGCGGTTCGGACTTCGCGGCGCTGCAGACGCGCCTACCCGACGATAAGATTCCACTCACCGCTGCCAATGGCGCCTATGGCTTCGCGTGGAAGGCGGATCCCTGGGCCTTCCTTTCGCGCCCGACCTACGCGCACGAGACGGGTGCGTTTGTCAACTGGATGAGCGAGCGTCTGAACCGTCCAGTCAAATTTGTTACGGTCTCCTCCGAAGCCAGCGCCGGCTTTGCCGACATGGCGAAAGGCATACAGACCTATGCCCGAGAGAATCCCACCAAGGCCCAACTCATTGAGACGGTTTTCACCGACCTCCAGCCATCCGATCTCACGCTGCAGATGCGCCGCGTGACGGCTGCCAACCCGGACGTCATCGTGGTGCTAGGCACGATGGGGCAAGTCATCGCTACGAAACGGGCCCTCCAGACGCTCGGCAAGAAGATCCCGGTGCTTGTCTCATCGCACAACGGGCTCGCGACGCTCGGCCCTGTCCTCGGGGGCATGGCGGCCGTTGAAGGAGACTATGAGGCGCATGCAACGGCCCTTGCGACCGCCGAAGCGTCGGACGCGCACGCGTTCTACGAGATGTTGCAGAAGAATTACGGACTAAAGGCAGCCTGGAATGGCTTCACGATTATGGGCCTGGCGCAGACGGTCTATACGGTTCGCGCCATCGAGCGTGCTCAGCAGAAGGCCGGAAATGCCGCCATCACGGGTGCGGATGTTCGCGCGGCGCTCCTCGCTGGCCCCTTCCGCTCGTCCGATCTGTTCGGCCTGGCCCCGGACCTAGAGTTCACCAGTCAGGCGCCTTTCCCCACCACAAGTGCAAAGGTGAACATCGGCACGGTCAAGGACGGGAAGTTCGTCAGTGTGGCGCAGGGCGTTCCTGTACCTACCGTGAGCAAGTGGTAAGAGGCGAAGGACGGCACCTGCCATGCTGAGGCTCAATAACGTCGAAGTCGTCTATTCAGACGTCGTCTTGTCCGTGCGGGGCGTGTCCCTCGCTGTTAGCCGCGGCCAGAGCGTGGCCCTACTGGGCGCCAATGGCGCCGGCAAGAGCACGACTCTTAAGGCGATTTCCGGGTTAATCCACGGCCAGTACGGGAAAGTGGCATCAGGCTCGGTCGAATTCGAAGGCAAATCGCTCGTTGGCATGGCGCCGGACGAAGTCGTCGCCTCGGGCGTTTCGCACGTGATGGAGGGACGCCGCGTCCTGCGTCACATGACAGTGGACCAGAACATTTCCGTGGGCGGCCACAGGCTCGCTAGCAAGGGTGAGATGCTGCGACGTAAAGAGTGGGTCTATGAACTTGTGCCTCAGCTGAAGGACCTGCGGAGCCGCGTGAGTGGCTACCTCTCAGGCGGCGAGCAACAGATGCTTCTGATTTCCCGCTCGCTTATGTCCGAGCCCAAGCTCATGTTGATCGACGAGCCCTCGCTCGGCTTGGCGCCACAGATGGTGGAGGCGATCTACACCCTGCTCAGTCGCTGCCGCGCGGAAGGGACGGCCATGCTCATCGTCGAGCAGAACGCGTCCGCGGTGCTGCAAGTGGCGGATTACGGCTACGTGATGGAAGGTGGACGCATCGTGCTGGAAGGTGCGGGTGAAGAGCTGGCACTCAATGACGATGTCCGGGAGTTCTACCTAGGCGTGGATACCTCCGGCGAGCGAAAGTCGTTTCGTGAGGTTAAGCACTACCGACGCCGCAAGCGCTGGCTAGGTTGAAGTATTAAGAGCCAAGAAGGGAATGCAATATGGCAGCAAGCAAGGCAGGACGGCCTCCGTCACAGGGCGCTATCACTGGAACAGATGATTTCCGCGGCCCGTTCGACAAAGAGTCCGAACATGCACGTAAAAGTAACGCCATCCTGCTGGTGGCGGCGCAAGCGTTCGTCCATGCCGGCTTCCACCACACGTCACTGCAGGACATAGCCAACCGGCTCGGTATTTCCAAGCCGACGCTTGCTTACTATGTCGGCAGCAAGGAAGAAATCCTGTTCAAGTGCCAGCACACAGCGCTGGAACACCTGAAGTTGAACATCCGGGATGGACGGGACGCAACGGGGACAGGTCTCGAGCAGTTGTCTGAGTTCATATTGCACCTGGCTGAGTGGACAGGGAGCGATTTCGCTCGCTGTCTCGTCCGATGCCAGTGGGATCTTCAGGACGAGGAGGCGCTCAACCACCTCGCCACGGAACGGCACCTTATCGATGCGGCACTACAAAAAACCATCGAGAGAGGTCTTAAGGACGGGTCGATTCGCGAGGTTCATGCGCCACTCGTGTCTGCCGCAATCCTCGGCTCGTTGAACTGGATCGCGACCTGGTTCGACCAGACCCGCAGCAAACGTACCGCCCGCGACGTTGGGGTCGCCTTTCTCGACCTCTTCCTAAGCGGCCTCAAAGCGCCGGTTCGCCCCAAAAAAGGGGTGAAAGCTCAGCTCGGCGTTGTGCCGAAAGCTGGTGGAAAAGCCTCATGAATGCAATCAAATACCACTTTGCCGATTCAATTGCAACGCTCACATTCGTGCGTGAAGAGTCGCGCAATGCCATCGACGAATTGTTGATCGCCGAGATGGGTGAAGCCATCCGAAAGGTGTGCATCGACCAGGCGCGCGCGCTCGTCGTTACCGGAACAGGCTCCGCGTTCTGCGCAGGCGCCGATCTGAAGATGGTAAGTCGGCTTATGGAGGAGGGGCCATCAGCGGTTGTCACCCGGTTTCTTGCTCCGCTCCAAAACGTGCTCGCAGCGCTCCGGTCGCTACCGCTTCCGGTGATTGCGGCGGTCAACGGGTCGTGCTTTGCCGGAGGCCTGGAACTGGCACTGTGCTGCGACCTCGTCCTCGCATCTGACGACGCCCGATTCGCCGATGCGCACTCGCGGCATGGGCTCCTGCCCGCGATCGGTGGCGTCCAAGGGTTGCTACGCAGCGTGGGAGCGTTCAAGGCCCGGGAAATGCTTTATACGGGTGATGCGTATGACGCGCAGCAGATGATGGCGGCTGGAATTGTCAGTCGTGTCATCCCCAAGGCTGATCTCGCCGTCGAGGCGCGGAAGCTCGCCTTGAGCTTATGTGAGCGTAGCCCTGCAGGCCTTGCGCGCATGAAGCAGATGGTCGCAGACGAAGAAACGATGGACTGGGGAACGGCTGCGCGTTACGAATTGGCTGTCACCAGTGCTCGCCTTAGCGGAAGCGATCCTGCTGAAGGCGTCCGCGCCTTCCGGGAAAGACGGAAGCCCGAATTCACGGATGCGCCATGAATCAGGGACCTCTCGCCGGCGTGCGAATCATCGAAGTCGAAGGCTTAGGGCCGGCGCCTTTTTGCGGCATGTTGCTGGCTGACCTCGGCGCCGAGGTGACCCTGGTCGGCCGCCCTGACACCGGTGCCACCTTCGGACGCATCTTCATGCGAGGCAAGCGTCGGATCGCACTGGATCTCAAGTCGGACGCCGGCCGCGAGGAGTTACTGGGCTTGTTGGATGCCGCCGATGGATTGATAGAAGGCATGCGCCCAGGGAAGATGGAGCGCATGGGGCTGGGGCCGGCAGAGTGCCTCGCGCGCAACCCGAAGCTTGTCTACGGCCGTATGACGGGCTGGGGTCAGGACGGTCCGCTGGCCCACACAGCTGGTCACGACATCAACTATGTGTCGGTTGCCGGCGCCGCGTGGTACGCAGGTGCGCCGGGCGGTCCGTCTTTGCCGCCCCCAACGCTAGTGGGTGACATCGGTGGCGGCGCGCTGTACTTGGCCGTCGGCATTCTCGCTGGCATCACCCACGCAAGGACTACGGGCCAAGGTCAAGTCGTCGATGCGGCAGTGGTCGACGGTGTCGCCCACATGCAAGCGCTGCTCCACTCCCTGGCCGGCGTGGGGCAACTAGTGGAGGAGCGCGGCGCGAGCTGGATCGACGGGTCGCCCTGGTATGGGACTTACGTGTGTTCCGACGGGAAGCAAGTCTGCGTTGGCACGCTGGAGCCGCAGTTCTTCGCGGAGCTCACTACCCGCCTGGGGCTCGCGGAGCGCTTTCCGGCGGAAAGCCAGTTCGACCAGGCTCAATGGCCTCACATGCGTGCAGCATTGGCTGAAAAATTCGGTGAGCGAACTTCAGCAGAGTGGGCGGAAACATTGGAATTGACGGACGCTTGCGTTTCTGCCGTCCTGTCGTTGCAAGAGGCAGCCGCTCATCCACACAACGTGGCGCGGCGCACGTTCGAGCGCGTCCAGGGCGTGCTGCAGGCCCGCCCTGCGCCGAGATTTTCGCTCTTCCCAGCGCTGCCAGTGAATGAGGTGTCTGCCATTGAGGAGAAGGGATGATGATAAAGGTCGACTACGCGGGTAAGCATGTTTTTGTGGCAGGCGGTACGAGCGGGATCAACTTAGCACTGGCTGAAGCCTTTGCAAGTTCAGGTGCCAGCGTGAGCGTCGTCAGCCGAGATGGTGAACGGGTGCAGCGCGCCGTGGAGCGGCTCCGAGCTCTTGGTGCGAAAGCGGCTGGCGCGGCTGTGGACGTGCGCGATCCCGTAACACTTACCGAGACCGTTGGCGGCTTTTCCGCCCAACTGGGGCTGATCGATGTCGTGGTGTCGGGTGCCGCGGGCAACTTCCTTTGCCCAGCGGAACGACTTTCACCGAATGGATTCCGCACGGTTGTGGACATCGACTTGAATGGATCATTCAACGTCATGCATGCAGCCTTCGAGCACCTGCGCAAACCGGGCGCGAGCCTCATCCACATCACGGCACCTCAATCTAGCGTGCCGATGCGCTATCAAGTCCATTGCGCTGCCGCCAAGGCCGGGGTTGACCAAATGACACGCGTGCTGGCCCTCGAATGGGGTCCATTGGGCATTCGGGTAAACGCAATCAGCCCTGGGCCCATCGACGAGACGGAAGGCTTTGCGCGTTTGATCGCTCCGGATGAGAAGACGCGATCGCGCGCGCAGGGCCATGTCCCGCTCCGTCGCTTCGGGCGTACAGAAGATATCGCCAACCTCGCGTTGTTCCTTGGATCCGATCACGCGGGCTACGTGTCCGGCGCGGTCATTCCATGTGATGGGGGCGGAGCCCTCGAGAGTGTGAAACCCGCCATTGAAGCGGCGGGCAGTAAGGGAAATCAATGATGAATGTGCATGTGCTGGGGGTGGGCCAGGTTGAGCCCACGTTTCAATCTGGGCTGCGGTTGGAGGAGATGGCCTATAGAGCTTGCTCCGCTGCGCTGAAGGATGCGTGTGTCTCACGGGGCGAACTGGACCACGTCACCCTCGCCGCGTGCGACGAGCTGGATGGGCGGCCCATTTCGAGCATGTTGATGACGGCTCCCTCGGGCGGCTACCTCACCGACGAAATCAAGGTCACCGACAACAGCGCGATGGGCTTGGTCCTGGGGCATGCTCGCATTGCCTCGGGCGATTTCGACATAGGCCTCGTGGTGAGTTGGTGCAAGAGTTCCAAGACGGACATTGATGCCGTCATGCGAATGCGTGCGGACCCGTTTTACGTGCGGCCAATGGGCATGGACGGGCGTGTCGCCGATGCGCTGTTCGCCCAGTCCGTCGCGAAGAGACATGGCATCGATGACGAAGGGCTGGCCCGCCGCGTGGGGGTGGCCTATCGACGTGCCTCTACAAATCCGCGCGGCATGCGCCATGCAGTACCGACCGCGGCGCAGGTGACTTCTTCCGGCTTTGAAGCTACGCCCCTTCGCGGCAGTCACCTCGCCCCGGCAACCGATGGCGCCGTGGCGATGGTTCTTGCTTCGGATCGTTACCTTCGGACGCGTCCGGAGATTCGTCCGCTCTGTCGCGTAGCGGGTGTGGGTTGGAACTCCGACAGCTACCGGCTGGACAGTGAGCGACTCGGCGCTATGCGTTCCGCACGAAGGGCCTGGGACCAAGCGCTCGCCGCAGCGGGTGTTGCCTCGGCGCGAGACCTGGACCTGGTTGAACTGGACACCCCGACCATCTTCCATGAAGTTGCCTACCAAGAAGCGCTCGGCATTGCCGATTCTCAAGTCAGTCCTTCGGGAGGGTCTTTTGCGCAGAATCCGGTTTTCTGCACCGGCATAGTCAACGCTATGGAGGCCGTCCTGCAGGTGAGCGGCAGGGCTGGGCCGAACCAGCGCGTTGGCGCACGTCGCGCGGCGGCACATGGCTGCCACGGTTATGCCCAGCAAGGGAATGTCTTTGTCGTGTTTGAGGGAGCCTCTAAGTGAGTTCATCAGTTGCAGTCCTGGGTACCTTCCAATCGCGCTTTAAGACCCAACACCCTGAGTTGACGTATGTCGAGCAGGCGCAGGAAGCCGCGGTGGGCGCCTTGCATTCCGCCGGTATGACTCCGGATGACATCGACGCCATCGTCTTCTCGCTCGCACCGACCAACTTCATGGGCGTTGCAGATGCCGACCGTTGGGCCATTGACGACATCTTCGGCGCTGGCAAGCCGATCTTCCGCGTCCATACCGGCGGTGCGACCGGTGGATCGGCTGTCCATGCCGCGTACAACCTTGTGCGTGGGGGCATGGCGAAACGTGTGCTGATCGTTGGTGCTGAGCGAATTGCCGAAACACCTGACGCGCAAAAGGTGCTCAACCTCATCTTCGACACCTTTTACGAACGCGACCTACCGCTGTCAACGAATACCTCAGTGGCCTTACAGGCCAGCAGGTACATGAAGGATTTCAACCTTACACAGGAGGACTTGGCACGGGTTGTTGTGCGCGCGCGTGGGAACGCCATGCGAAACCCCAACGCCCACTTGCGCGGCGAGATCACCATTGACGACGTGCTGAAATCGCCCGCTATTGCCTACCCGTTGAAACTCTTTGACATCTGTCCCAGGTCATCGGGCGGGGCTGCCATGATCGTCGGGGACCAAGCTTCTGCCGAACGCCACTGCCCGAATCCGGCCTATATCAACGGCATTTCCAGCATGACCGAAACCTATTGGCTTGGTGACCGGATGGGGCCCACTTCGCGATACGGCTATTCCAACCTTGAGTTGATGGGCCTGATGGCGCAGAAGTGTTTCGCACAAGCAGGTATCCGGGATCCCTTGCGCCAGATCCAGGTCACCGAACTCTACGATCCGTACAGCATCATCGGCGCCATGACGCTGGAGCAGTTGGGGTTTTGCAGCCCCGGTACTGCCCTTCGCCTCGAGCGGCAAGGATTTTGGGATTGGGAAAACGGCGTGGTAGCCGTGAATCCTTCGGGCGGTACTTTGTGCACTAACCCGATCGCTGTTACCGGGCTTGTTCGCGCGATAGACGCGGCAAACCAGGTCATGGGCCGCGCGGGCCAGATGCAGCGGCCCGATGTGAAGACGGCCATCTCTACCGCCATTGGCGGTATCGCCCAGTTTTGCAATTGCACAGTATTCGGGACCGAGCCGGTCCTTCACTAATGGAGACTCATATGCAGCCGACAATGGAACAAGAATACATTGATGATGAGATCACCTTGCGTTACCGCTATTCCCTTGGGGAGGTGGCCGGGAAGTTCATGAACGGCCTACGCGAAGGCGAAATCCTGGCCACCCGCTGCTCAAAGTCTGGGTTGACCTATCTGCCGCCTCGCAGCTATTGCGAACGCAGCTTTGAACGCTGCGATGAATGGGTACGGGCTGGGCTGGAAGGTGTAATTGAAGCCTCGACCATCGTGGTCCGTGGATTCGAAGGTAAACGCCCTGCGCCAGTAGCCATCGCATATGTGCGGCTAGATGGTGTGGACTCTGCCATTGCGAACTACATCGACGGCGTTGAACTTTCTGATTTGGACATTGCGATGAAGACCATCGAGCCGGGCACACGGGTCAGGGTGGTGTTTGCAGCGAAGCGCGAAGGCCGCATGACGGATTTTTCCTTTCTCCTTGTTTGACCTGTTGCCCCGTCAGGACAGGCTCTTTGGGACTGTTACTTCTCCAGGGTGGATTCCGAAAGCCGCCGCACGGTTGCAACTGCTGTGCGGCCTTACCTCGTTGTAGTCCTGCCGTCAGGCGGTGACGGCCGACCTGGCCTGCATTAATCCCAATAAGTGTGCTGTGCCGACGCGGTTGGACGCGGGTCTGCGAATGGGCGCGGCCGATGGGCTTGCGTCGATTGCCAAGGTCCTGGGCCCCGAGTGGGGCTCACCTGGGTTCGCGCGGGGCGATGGCGGGCGTTAACTAGAGGCACCATCGAGCAACCGACGCGTCTTATGGGCACGGAAATTCTTGGAGTCTCATCACCTGAAGTCCCGACTCTGCGTCGCCAACCTCCCCAGCAGCGGCGAGAGATCCGCAAGTTTCTCCGCAATCAGATTGCACACTTCCCCTTCGCGCTGCCAGCGTCCCTTCACAGCCAGCAGCCGGGCCCCCAGCAAGACCTCGCGCTGCGCCTCGCGCACGCCGCGCCAGACAATCACCTGAATTGACCCGCACTCATCTTCGAGCGACACAAAGACCGTGCCGCCGGCCGTCTGCGGCTGCTGGCGCACAGTCACGATGCCGGCGGTGCGCACGATGCGGCCATCGGGAACCTGGCGCAGTTGCTCCGAAGTCCTGAGCCGATAGCGCTCCAGGCGCGCTCGCAGCAGCGCCATCGGGTGGCTCCTGAGCGTCAGCCCCACCGAGGCAAAATCCCACAGCACCTCTTCGCCTTCCTTGGCCTCTTCCAGCTCCAGAACCTCCTCGTCCACCGGCGCGTCGTGCAAGAGTTCAGGCACCGCATGCAGGGCAGCCGCTTCCCAGACCTGTTGCCTGCGGTGTCCGGCCAGACTCTGCAGCGCACCGGCGGCCGCCAGCAGCTTCATCTCATGCAGCTCCAGGTGGCAGCGCCGGGCCAGGTCTTCGGCACTGTCAAATGGCGCTCTGCTTCGCTCCTGCACGATGCGCTCGGCGCTGCGGCTCTGCAGCCCTCTGACCATGTGCAGGCCGAGCCGCACTACCGGGACTTCGGGCAGGTCTTCCAGGCTCGAGTCCACGTCGCTGCGCATCACGTCCACCGGCCGCACCTGGACGTCATGGCGGCGCGCGTCCTGCACCAGTTGGCTGGGAGAGTAAAAGCCCAGCGGCTGGCTGTTGAGCAAGGCGGCAAGAAACGCCGCAGGCTCGTGGCACTTGATCCAGGACGAGGCATAGACCAGCAGCGCAAAGCTCGCCGAATGGCTCTCCGGGAACCCGTACTCCGAGAACCCCTTGATCTGCTCAAAAATCGATTCCGCAAACGATTGTTCGTAACCGCGCGCCGTCATGCCGTCGACGATCTTGCTGTAGTACTTCTCCAGCCCGCCCTTGCGCTTCCACGCCGCCATGGCCCGGCGCAGGCCATCGGCTTCACCCGGCGTAAAACCAGCGGCCAGGATGGCCACCTGCATCACCTGCTCCTGAAACACCGGCACGCCCAGCGTGCGACCGAGCGCCAGTTCCAGGTCCTTGCTCGGATACACCACAGGCTCCTTGCCCTGGCGGCGGTTCAGATAGGGATGCACCATGCCGCCTTGGATGGGCCCGGGCCGCACGATCGCCACCTGGATGACCAGGTCGTAGAAGCAGCGCGGCCGGTGGCGCGGCAGCATGCCCATCTGCGCGCGGCTCTCGATCTGGAAGACGCCGACGGTGTCGGCCTTGCAGATCATGTCGAAGGTGGCGCTGTCGTCCGCCGGAATGTCCTGCATGCCAAACGCGTAGCCGCGCCGATCCGAGATGAAGTCCAGGGCGCGCCGCAGGGCCGAGAGCATGCCCAGGGCCAACACATCGACCTTGAGCAGGCCGGCAGCATCCAGATCGTCCTTGTCCCACTGAATCACGGTGCGATCGGGCATGGAGGCGTTCTCCACCGGCACCATGCGGCAGAGCAAGTCCCGGGTCAGCACGAACCCTCCCGTGTGCTGCGACAAATGCCGCGGAAACCCGATCAGTTGCCCGGTGAGCTCAACCAACTGGCGCACCGCCAGCGACTCGGGCTCCATGCCCAGCTCCTCGAACCGCTCGCGCCGGACCTGTTTGCCATCGAACCACTGCTGGCCCTTGGCAATCGCATCCACCGTCTCCAGGTCAAACCCCAGCGCCTTGCCCACGTCCCGAATGGCCGAGCGTGGCCGGTAGGTGATGACGGCCGCGGTGAGCGCTGCCCGATCGCGCCCGTACTTGTTGTAGAGGTACTGGATCACCTCTTCGCGCCGCTGGTGCTCAAAATCGATGTCGATGTCCGGCGGCTCATTGCGCTCCCTGGAGATGAAGCGCTCAAACAGCACCGACATGCGCGCGGGATCGACTTCCGTCACGCCCAGGCAGTAGCAGACCACGCTGTTGGCCGCCGAGCCCCGGCCCTGGCACAGGATGTGGCGCGAGCGGGCAAAGACCACGATGTCGTACACCGTCAAGAAATACGGCTCGTACTTGAGTTCGCAAATCAGATCGAGCTCGTATTCGATCTGCTCCTGCACCTTGGTGGGAATGCCGGCCGGCCAGCGCCGGCCCGCGCCTTCATAGGTCGCCTGGCGCAGATAGCTCGTGGCCGTATGGTCCGGCGGCACCACCTCGTCGGGGTACTGGTAGCGCAGCTCGTCCAGGCTGAAGCTGCAGCGCGCCGCCACGCGCAAGGTCTCCTGCAAAAGCTCCGCAGGAAAGGTCTGCGCCAGGCGCAGGCGGCTGCGCAGGTGCCGCTCGGCGCTGCGCTCCAAGGCGTCGCCGCATTCGGTCAAGGGCTTGCCAATCCGGGTCGCGGTCAGGACATCGTGCAGGGGCTTGCGCGAGCGCACATGCATGTGCACGTCGCCGACCGCCACCAATGGCAGCGCGGTCAAGGCAGAAAGTTCGCGCATGCGGTGCAGCCACAGCTCGTCGTCGATCTGGCGCAGCTGCTCCACGCCGATCCAGCAGCGGCCGGTGAACTCCTGGAGTGCCCAGCGACCGAGCTGCTGCAGTTCCCCATCGCTCGATGCGCGCCCCAGGCACAGCAGCACCAGGCAGTCCGCCAGCGCCGCACCCGTGACGTCATGCATGGTGGCGCGGTAAGTACCCTTCTCGCTGGCGCGCCGCAGGCGGGTGATGAAGGCGCACAGGTTGCCGTACCCGTTCATGTTCTGCGCCAGCACGACCAAAGTGCAGGCGGGCTCCTTCACGTCCGTATCCGCATCCGCAGGCCCGATGCAGAACTGCGATCCCAGGACCAGCGCCAGGCCAAGCTCCTTGGCTGCCACATGCGCGCGCACCACGCCCGCCATGCTGCATTCGTCCGTCATGGCCAGGGCGCTATAGCCGAGGGCCTTGGCCCGCTCGACCAATTCCTCGGGGCGGCTGGCGCCGCGCAGAAAGCTGAAATTGGACAGGCACTGGAGCTCGGCATACGCCGGCAAAGCGTGGGCGCCAGGTGGAGTGCGAGTAGCCATGGGAGCCACCACGCCGCTTATCCAAAGTGCCCGTGCAGAAACCAGGCCGTCTGCTCTCCCGCCAGCCGCTCCTGGTAAATCCACAGCACCCCCGCGTGGGGGCTCAAGGCCAGCCAGTAGTCGCGCTGGACGTTGAGCGGCTGGGCACCAGCCTCCTCGCTGCTTCTGTGCCACCAGCCCCCCTCTACGCGATCAGGACCGAGCAGCATTTGCAGGCGGCCCTGGTAGATCGGAACATGCTCACGTTCGGGCAGGCGCAAGGGTTCCCTGAGCAACCAAGTGGGCAGAGGCAGCGCATGCGCTTTGCTGCCGCATGCAGGCGCGGGCGCACCCTGGGTGCTCGGTGAAGAGAAAGGCAGCGCGCTCTCCCAGCACTGCATCCATTCAAGGCGGTGGTCCTGGCGGAGTACCGGGCGGCGCACGGAGTCTGCACCCAGGCGCGCCTGGATGCGCTCGAGGGCCAACTCGATGCCCGCGCCCTTGGAGGTGGTCTCTGGAAGAAATGAACGGCTGCTCTCGACCACCGACGCTACTTCGGTCGCGACGAGTTCGATGTTGCCGACGGGCGCCAGCAGCCTGGTCCTTTCCAGATGCTCCGAGAGGAGCCGGGCAAAGTGCGCCACACTTTGCATGGGCTGCGCGGTGCGGATGGTGATCTCGCCGCTGGTGCCCGCGTCCTTGGGGCGCATCACATCGTGAAACCAGCGCAGCGTGAACGCGGTGGCCCCCAAGCGGCGCGCGCACAGCCATGCAGCCATCTGCACCAACAGGCGGTGCGCGCCAAACAGCAGTCCGGGAGCGGTCTCGACCCGGGACATGAACTCCAGCTTTGCAGAAAAACACTCGGGCAGCGTGAGCCAGTCGTAGGCTTCGGGGCGCAGGCCATAGGCCTGGTCAAGCGCGCTCAGCAACTGCTTGTCAAAACGCCGCCCGAGTCCCCCGCGCGGCAGTGCCCGCACATCGCCCAGGGTGCGGCAGCCGACGCGCGCCAGGGTGGCTTCGTGGCGCGCCACCTGGGTGAGCGAGGTGAGGGGCAGGGCGTCGAGCAGCCTGGGCAAAGGATGCATGAAGCCGTCGCCTCGGCCGGCGCGGGCCAAGGCCAGGGCAGCGAGCCCCGTCGGTGCCCAGGTGATCTGCGCCCCCAGCTCCGCGGCGCCGTCCTCCATCGCCTGGCGCAGAGCCTCCAGGCCGCCAAACAGCCGCGCGCTCGCTTGCACCTCGGCCAGCACGGCCTCTTCGAGCAAGGTCACCCTCGGTGTGAACTGGAGCGCCCAGACGCCGAGGGCGGCTGCATCAATGGGCGAGTGGGCGGGCGACGAGGTGGGCGACGGGACGGGGAGCAACGCGGCCCAATGCCCGAGCATCGGCAGCCTCCAGTTGGGAAGATGGGGTGGCAGCGGTAGCGGCAGCGGCGGCAGCGACCGGCGCGGGGAGCCGGATCAACCGGGGCGGCAGCACGCGTGCCAATTGGCCTGGCAGGGCGTGCAGGTGCAGGGCCTCGTCCATCGAGGCGCCGCGGCGCTTTGCGATCCGCACCTCCAGTTGCCAGCCCGCGCCCAGGGCTATAGAGAGGCGCAGCGGCGCCGATGACGCATCGCGCAGCGCCGTCACCGGTCGCAGCAGAAACACCGGTGCCTCGCAGCCATGGGCTTGCACCTGGAGCCTTCGAATCTGCTCCGGCCTCGCCTGGGGCAGCCAGGAGACGATGGCGCCTGCCGGATCGGCCTTGATCAGCTGCTCGGTTGCCCAGAGGCGCTCTGCAGGGGTAGCGGCCTCTATCCAGACCACCTGGTCGACCGAGAGGCCCAGCTGGCACAGCCCGCCCACATGCGGCTCCTTGGGAGGCGCCACCAGGTACAGGCGACCGCGCTCCCGCGTGAAAGCAGGGAGGGCAGGGCCGAGCAGGCGCCATTCGCAGACCGCTGCCTGCGCCGTCAGGAGCTCGGTCAGGCTGCGCCTGGGCCAGCCTCCACCGGGCAACTGGGCATCGAGCGCAGCAAAGCCCGTGGGGACCGTGGCCGCAGCCTGCCCTCCGATCTCGGTGCCGCGCCAAAGGGCCTCTGCCACATGCGCTGGCAAGGGCCTGGGCTCTGGTGCACACGGGCGCATGCCGACTGCTGGGTGCAGGTCGGGCGCGTCGTCCGGGCAGAAAGGAAGGGGGAGGGCGGGGGGCAAGGTGCTGGCCGATAACTGTACAAAAACACAGTATATGACCGCGTCGCAAGGGCATGTCAGGAGATTTTTGCTTCGGCCAGGGCGCTGCACTTGCCATCTTGAGATTGATAGCAGGCGATGTTGGCGCGGTGCGCCTTGCCTCTGAGTGGCGAGGCGCGCTCTCGGAGATAACCCCGTGCCCTGCTCGGACATGCAGTGATAAAGCTTTTCCGAGATGCGGAGAGCTTCTTGTCCGTCTATTCCAATCAGGATGCCTGGGCGCCAAGCGCTTTTGGAAGCGGCAAGCCTCGCGGCCTCAACAATGACCAAAAATTTAGGGGGTCATAGTTGGCAGTAGTATCAACAGACTACCCGCAATGAGAACGCAACTCGCCAAGGCGCGATTATTAATCTTGGACGACTGGGGCGTTGCCCCAATGACCGAGCGCGGTAGGCAGGACCTGCTGGAGGTCATTGATGATCGAGTGCCTGGAGGGTCAGTGCTCATCACCTCACAGCTTCCCTGTGAGGCTTGGCATGACTATCTTGGCGAGCCTACGATCGCAGATGCAATCTTGGACAGGCTCCTCCACAACAAGCACTCTATTGAACTGAAGGGTGATTCAATGCGCCGTAAAGCCAAATTTGGAGTTTCAGCTTCTAAGGCTCATACGTAGTCTCGCGGAGGCTTCAGCCATTTACTCGCTGTTGGCGTGTGATTAACTGATATCGATTCTCCTGACACCACGGGCCCGGCCAGCGTCTGGATGCCGCCCAGCAGCACCGTGACCAGGCCGTCCACAATGACAGCCACAGGAGGATCTCATTAGGTGGATCACACACGGGAAGTTGCGAGCCATGTTGCAGTGCTCGTTATGTCACGCGGCTGACGTGTGGTAGATGGCCTGGAGGTGAAAACTGAAGAGCGCGGCAGCGGCGCTGAAGGTACTTGATCAGTCGCGCAGATGGGCGACAGTGACGGTCTGCGCACCCCTATCTTGGAGCGGGATGTAAGCGCCCCCCCGGCCATAGAGCGAATCGTCGTGCCCGCTTTTGTGCAAGTGCCGCGACTCTCTATGATGTGAGCATAGAGAGGCCGCCACAGATGGCAAACAATCACCACATTGCAGAAAATGAGTCCAGGGTTGCCGTATTGGTGGACTGCGACAATACCACTCCTGAAATCCTCGAATATGCGCTGCGCGTAGTTGCCCAGTTTGGTCGGGTAGTGCTGCGGCGTGGCTACGGAAACCACAGCACGCTTGCAAACAAATGGCAGGAAGCGCTGGTTCGCCTGGCCTTCACGCCGTGCTTGCAATACCAGTACGCTGCCGGTAAAAATACTTCTGACATCGCGCTGGCGCTGGATGCCATAGAAGCCCTCTTCGATCAGAGGGCTGACACCTTTTGCCTGGTCACCAGCGATTCTGACTTCGCGTACCTCTGCCGTAAGCTGCGCGAACGTGGGGCCACTGTGCACATTGTTGGCGAAGAGAAAAGCCCGCCTGCATTGCGAAATGCTAGTGACCAGTTCTTTGAGTGGGTGAAGCCTGAACCGCCTCCACCGGAGCCACCCAAAGCAGCTGCGAAATCAGAGGTAGCAAAGCCTGACCCAAACAAGCCTGCTCCTAAACTTCGCCCCAAGTACATCGTGGAAGCCGTCACACTCCTCGCTGCCGATACCCCAGAAGGCAAAGTCAGCGTTGGAGGTTTGGGTTCCTATCTGAAGCGCGCCGACCCATCGTTCTCCCCCAAGAACTACGGCCATTCAGGCTTGCTCGACATGCTCAAGACCTACGACCTCCTCAAGGTGCATGAATCGACCCGGCTTCAGTAGACACCTTCGAGCCTCAAACCTGAGGCCCAATAGGAGGTGCCATGACAAGCAAACAACCTTACCCTGAAGAATTCAAGATCGAAGCGGTCAAGCAGATCACGGAGCGAGGCCATCGGGTGGCCGATGTATCCGCGCGGATCGGCGTGAGCCAGCACAGCCTGTACAAGTGGATCAAGTCGTATGCGCTGCCGGCTGCTGAGCGGCAGGCGCAGGCGTCGCAGACGGAGGAACTGCGCCGCCTGAAGGCCGAGCTGCGGCGCGTGACAGAGGAGCGCGACATCCTAAAAAAGGCAGCGTACTTTGCCAAGCAGTCCGGGTGAGGTACGCGTTCATGAAGGCGCACGAGGCACAGTACAGCGTTCGGCGGATGTGTCGGGTCATGCAGGTGCATCCCAGCGGCTATTACGCATGGAAAGTCGAGCCAACCAGTGCAAGCGCACAGGACGATCAACGGCTGACTGGCCTGCTCAAGCAAGCCTGGCTGGAGAGCGGCGGCGTGTATGGCTATCGCAAGCTGACGCTGGACATGCGCGACCTGGGCGAGCGTTGCGGCAAGCACCGCGTCGCTCGGTTGCTCAAGCTCGAAGGGCTGCGCTCGCAGACAGGTTACCGCCGCCGCCCTGGCGGGCGTGCAGGAGCGCCTGCCGTGGTCGCGCCCAATCATCTGCAGCGCGAGTTTCTGGTGACCCAGCCCAATCGATCCTGGGTGACCGATATCACCTACATCCGCACACACGAAGGCTGGCTGTATCTGGCGGTCGTGATCGACCTGTTCTCGCGCCAAGTGGTGGGCTGGTCCATGGGCAGCCGTATCGACACCAGCTTGGTCCTGGACGCGCTTGTGATGGCGTTATGGCGCCGTCGGCCTCAAGAGGCTGTCACGGTGCACTCGGATCAGGGCTGTCAATTCACAGGCCATGACTGGCAGACGTTCGTGCGGGAACACAATTTGGTCAGCAGCACGAGCCGGCGCGGAAACTGCCACGACAACGCCGTCGCCGAAAGCTTCTTTCAGTTGCTCAAGCGTGAGCGGGTGCGCCGCCAGATCTATGCCACGCGCCACGACGCACGCGTCGATATCTTCAACTACATCGAGATGTTCTATAACCCCAAGCGGCGACACGGAACGGCCGGCGATACTTCGCCGGTCGAGTTCGAACGACGCCATTCCCAACGGTTCGCAGGTGTCTAGAAAACCCGGGTCGATTCAGCAGCAGGAGAATGGAGGGCATTGGACGGTTCGCTTGGCTGCTGCGGTGGCTTAAAAAAGAGAACGTTGCTTGCGAGCACTAATGGATCTAGCTATCAAATGACGTACTCAGAAGCGGCCACCAGGTCAGCGCTGATTGACAACGCCCTCGGCCAATCGGGCTGGAATGTCAAAGACCCAACCCAGGTCGTTGAAGAGTTCGACATAAAGGTCGGCCTGGCCCCCGGCGTCAAAGAGCCACGTACCCCTTACGAAGGGCATCACTTCAGCGACTACGTGTTGCTCGGCAAGGATGGCAAGCCATTGGCGGTGGTTGAAGCCAAACGAACCAGCAAAGACGCAGCCCTGGGCAGGGAGCAAGCCAAACAGTACTGCTACAACATTCAGAAGCAGCTCGGGGGCGAACTGCCGTTCTGTTTCTACACCAACGGTCACGACACCTACTTCTGGGACTTGGAGAACACTCCCCCCCGCAAGGTGGTGGGATTTCCGACCCGCGATGACCTAGAGCGCTTCTCCTACATCCGCCGCAACCGCAAGCCGCTGACGCATGAGTTCATCAACACCTCGATTGCGGGCCGCGACTATCAAATCCGCGCAATTCGTTCAGTGCTTGAAGGCATTGAGCAAAAGAAGCGGGACTTCCTGCTGGTGATGGCAACGGGAACTGGAAAGACCCGAACCTGCATCGCCCTCGTCGATGCTCTGATGCGGGCAGGTCATGCCGAGAAAGTGCTTTTTCTCGTGGATCGTATTGCTTTGCGTGAGCAAGCCCTGGCTGCCTTCAAAGAGCACATGCCCAACGAACCACGTTGGCCAAATCCAGGTGAAAAGCTGGTCGCTAAAGACCGCCGCGTCTATGTCGCGACCTACCCGACGATGCTCAATGTCATCAGGGACGAGGCGCAGCACCTCTCGCCTCACTTCTTTGACTTCATCGTGGTCGATGAGAGCCACCGCTCCATCTACAACACCTTTGGCGAGGTCCTTGACTACTTCAAGACCATCACCGTAGGGTTGACCGCAACTCCCACGGCGCTGATCGACCACAACACCTTTCAGCTGTTTCACTGTGAAGACGGCATCCCGACGTTTGCATACACGTACGAAGAGGCCGTCAACAACTTCCCGCCCTATCTCTCCAACTTCCAGGTCATGAAGATTCAGACCAAGTTCCAGATGGAGGGCATCAGCAAACGAACCATTTCGCTGGAAGACCAGAAAAGGCTCATCTTGCAAGGCAAGGATGTTGAAGAGATCAACTTCGAGGGGTCGCAACTCGAAAAGCAGGTCATCAACAAGGGCACCAACACCTTGATCGTCCGCGAGTTCATGGAAGAGTCCATCAAGGACGCGAACGGTGTTCTGCCCGGGAAGACCATCTTCTTCTGCGCCACCAAGGCCCACGCGCGCCGCATGGAAGAGATCTTTGACAAGCTCTACCCGCAGTACCACGGCGAGCTCGCCAAAGTCCTGGTGTCAGACGATCCGCGGGTCTACGGCAAAGGTGGTCTGCTCGATCAGTTCACCAACAACGACATGCCGCGCATTGCCATCAGCGTGGACATGCTCGACACGGGCATCGACGTGCGCGAAATCGTCAACCTCGTCTTTGCCAAGCCGGTGTACTCTTACACCAAGTTCTGGCAGATGGTCGGGCGGGGTACCCGCTTGCTCGAAACGAACAAGCCCAAACCATGGTGCCTTGAGAAGGACGTGTTCCTCATCCTCGATTGCTGGGACAACTTCGAGTATTTCAAGCTCAACCCCAAAGGCAGGGAACTGAAACCGCAGTTGTCACTGCCGGTGCGTCTGGTCGGCCTGCGGCTCGACAAGATCGAAAGGGCCAACGACAGCGAGCATGCAGAGACTGCCGCACGGGAAGTGACCAAGCTGCGTTCGCAGATTGCGGCGTTGCCCAATGAGTCCGTCGTCATCAAGGAAGCCGCTGCAGTGTTGGCAAGGCTGCAAGACGAAAACTTCTGGATCAGCCTCAACCACGATCGGCTGGAGTTCCTGCGCGCAGAAGTCAAGCCGCTCTTCCGCACCGTCTCGGAGGCCGACTTCAAGGCCATGCGCTTCGAGCGCGACGTGCTGGAGTACTCGCTCGCCGTCTTGAGCGAAGCCAAGGAGCAGGCCGAAACCCTCAAAGACGGCATCGTCGAACAGATCGTCGAGTTGCCACTGTCGGTCAGTTTCGTGAAGAAGGAAGAAGCCCTCATCCGCGCCGCCCAGACCAACCACTACTGGGCCAAGGCCGACGAAGATGCGTTCGATGAACTGGTGGCCAAGCTCGGGCCGCTGATGAAATTCCGCGAGCACAACACGGGTCAGGAGCAAACTCATCTCGACCTGGCCGACGAGTTGCACAAGAAGGAGCGGGTGGAGTTCGGCCCTCAACACGAGTCGGTCAGCATCACCCGCTACCGCGAGATGGTCGAGGCCTTGGTCACAGAGCTGACCGACTACAACCCTGTGCTGCAGAAAATCAAGAACGGCGAACCCATCAGCGCTGAAGAAGCCAGCCAGTTGGCCGACCTGCTGCACGAAGAACACCCGCACATCACCGAAGACCTGCTGCGTCAGGTCTACAAGAACCGCAAGGCGCGCTTCATCCAGTTCATCCGCCACATCCTGGGTATTGAAGTGCTCAGGAGCTTCCCGGACGAGGTCAGCGCCGCCTTTGACCAATTCATCCGCGCCCACACCACCCTCAGCAGCCGGCAGATGGAGTTCCTCAATCTTCTGAAGGGCTTCATCATCGAGCGCGAAAAGGTGGAGAAGAAGGACCTGATCAACGCCCCCTTCACGGTCATCCATCCGCAAGGCATCCGTGGCGTGTTTAGCCCACTTGAAATCAACGAGATCCTGCAGCTGACCGAACGGTTGGCTGCCTAAATATCAGGGCACATCATGCTGCAAAACAACCCCGAACTCAAAAGCAAGATCGACCAGCTCTGGAACAAGTTCTGGAGCGGCGGCATCAGCAACCCGCTCACCGCCATCGAGCAGATCACTTACCTGCTGTTCATGAAACGACTGGATGAGCTGGACCAGAAGCGCCAGGCCGATGCCGAGTGGACTGGCGAGAACTACATCTCCAAATTCACGGGCAAGTGGATTCCGCCCGAGGAACGCAACTGGCCAGCAGCAGAACAGCGCCCCATCGAAAAGCGCGGCCTACGCTGGAGCGAATTCAAGCGCATGCAGGCTGAAGACATGCTGCAGCACGTGCAGGGCAAGGTGTTCCCGTTTCTTAAGGACCTGAACGGCGCTGAGTCCAACTTCACACACCACATGAAGAACGCGGTGTTCGTCATCCCCAAGCCCGCCCTGCTGGTGGAAGCTGTGAAGACCATCGACGACATCTTCGATGTGATGGAGAAGGACTCGAAGGAAAAAGGCCAAGCCTTCCAGGACATCCAGGGCGATGTCTACGAGTTCCTGTTGTCCGAGATCGCCACCGCAGGCAAGAACGGCCAGTTTCGCACCCCGCGCCACATCATCAAGCTAATGGCCGATCTGGTGCAGCCGCAACTGGGCCACAAGATTGCCGACCCGGCCTGCGGTTCCGGCGGCTTTTTGCTCGGCGCGTATCAGTACATCGTCACCGAACTCGCAAAAAAAGCGGACGCCAGAGACATCAGACCCGATGAAGACGGCTTCACCCGCACCTCGGTGGCCGCCGCGCTCACCGAAAAAGCGCAAGCCATTCTGGCCAGCTCACTGTGGGGCTATGACATCGACCAGACCATGGTGCGCCTGGGGCTGATGAACCTGATGATGCACGGCATCGACGAGCCGCGCATCGACTACAAGGACACGCTCAGCAAGAGCTACACCGAGGAAGCCGAGTACGACATCGTGATGGCCAACCCGCCTTTCACCGGCAGCATCGACAAGGGCGACATCAACGAGCACCTGCAACTGGCCACCACCAAGACCGAGCTGCTGTTTGTCGAGAACATCTACCGCCTGCTCAAGAAGGGGGGCACTGCCTGCGTGATCGTGCCGCAGGGCGTGCTGTTCGGCTCCGGCGGGGCCTTCAAGACGCTGCGCCAGATGCTGATGGAGCGTTGCGACCTCAAGGCCGTGATCACCCTGCCCAGTGGCGTGTTCAAACCCTATGCCGGGGTCAGCACTGCCATTCTGCTGTTCACCAAGGTCTGGGGTCCGAAAGACAAGGTGAGCAAAGTCGCCACCGAACACGTCTGGTTTTACGAAATGGCCGCCGATGGCTATTCGCTGGACGACAAGCGCAGCAAGCAGGAAGGCTTCGGTGACCTGCAGGACATCATTGCCAGGTACCACACACGCGATGCGGCGACCGATACCGACCGCACCGCTAAATGCTTCATGGTGCCGCGCGCCGAGATTGCTGATGAGAAGAACAACTTCGACCTGTCGCTCTCGCGCTACAAGAAAGACGTGTTCGAGGAAGTGTCCTATGACGCGCCGGGTGTGATTCTCCATCGGTTGATTCAGGCTGAGGTCGGCGAAGTAGACGAGGCGGACCTGACCAAAGTGCAAAGTGGCATCGTGCGCGAGTTGCTGGAGTTGAAGGGGATGGTGGGATGAAATCGCACCGCTTTTCCGAGGTCGTTACTGACGTCACCGCCCAATTCACGAAAATCAAAGCATCCGACTATCAAAGACAAGGTCAATACAAAATTATTGACCAAGGAAAAGGGCCAGTTGCTGGGTACACAGACGACGTCCGCCTCGTTAATGGAAAGTTGCTCCCGGTAGTGGTTTTTGGTGACCACACACGAGCCTTGAAATATGTAGATGAACCAATTGCACTTGGCGCCGATGGTGCTAAAGCGCTATGGGTAAATCCGGACCTGGCAAGTGCTCGCTATGTTTACTACTACCTACGTTCCGTTCAGATCAAGGAGGCGGGTTACAGCAGGCACTTTAAGTTTCTCAAAGAAGTTGAGATACCAATCCCTTTCAAAGACGGCGCCCCAGACTTCGACGACCAAATCCGCATCGCCCATCTGCTCGGCAAAGTGGAAGGGCTGATCGCGCAGCGCAAACAACACTTGCAACAACTCGACGACCTGCTCAAGAGTGTTTTTCTGGAGATGTTTGGTGACCCGGTGCGGAATGAGAAGAGGTGGGACAAACCTGCGTTGAAAGCCTTCGGCAAGATTTCGACCGGCAACACGCCACCCAGAAATGACCCTGCAAATTACGATGGCGATTTCATCGAGTGGATTAAAACGGACAACATCACAGGTGATGCTGTTTTCGTCACGCCGGCCATCGAGCACCTTTCTGAGGTTGGAGCAAAAAAGGCGAGAACGGTCACGAACGGTGCCTTGCTTGTGGCCTGTATCGCGGGTAGCGTTGAATCAATCGGGCGTGCCTCATTAACAGATAGGACGTTGTCGTTCAATCAGCAGATCAATGCCATCCAGCCTGGCGAGGATGTCAATCCCCTATATTTGTATGGCCTGTTTAAATTGTCGCGTGCCTACATACAACGCCATGCCACCAAGGGGATGAAGAAGATTCTCACAAAGGGTGATTTTGAGAAGATCAAGTTGATCAAGCCACCCATTGAAATCCAGAACGACTTCGCAGTTGTTGTAGAGAAGATTGAGGGCATCAAATCCCGATATCAGCAGACCCTCAGTGATCTCGAAGCCCTCTATGCCGCTTTGAGCCACGCAGCATTCAAGGGGGGGCTGGACTTATCTCGGGTGCGTGTGCCCGAGTCACTTGCACCCAACTCTAACGAAATGAATAGCGCTCAATCGCTGCAACCTGAGGCGGCTGCGCTTCTCTTATACGAAACAAAAATTCTGTTGGCCGCGATTGATGATCGAGAAAAAATCAAGCCAATGCTTAACCACTGGTTAGGGACATATACCGAACAGCTCGGAGAGAAGGCGTTCTCCATCGATGAATTCATACGTGAGGTTAAGACGCGTGCGGAAGTGACCTTCCCCGATCGTGAGTTCGATTTGGGCGCCGATGCCTATGACCTGATCAAGGCTTGGGTGTTTGATGCGTTGCGTGCGGGGCGCTTGGAACAGGTTTATCCCAATAGTGACGATGACATCCGCGTGGCCTTGCGAAAGCCACGTGCCGCTGCCGAGGGTTGAACCCGATGAAACTGCTACGCCTGAAGATCACGGACCCGGACGGCTTCCGCAGCTTGCCGGCCGGTTTTGAGCATTGCTTCCGAACCGAGATCACCTTGGAGGACGAAGGGGATGAGTTCGCCCCCTTCGTTTGTGCGGGACGCAACGGCAGTGGCAAGTCGAACCTGTTGGAGGCGTTGGCGGCGATCTTCTACCAGTTGGAGTTGCTGCGGGTGCGACGCAGCTTTCTGCCAGAGGTTTTTCAGTACGACGCAGTCGACAACCCGCAAGGCATCAAGGAGGGGGCAGGGTTTCCAAATGCCTTTGAGCTGGAGTACCAGATCTATCCGTCAACCTTTTCGCTGGCTGCATTGGGTCGGCTGGCAACCATCCGAGTAGAAAAGCTCAAGGACGAGTCGCCTCGCATGTACTGGACCAACGCCCAGGAGTTCAGTCACTTGGCCGACGGCTTGGGAGAAGACGGCCTTTGTGGCGAACAGCATCGCGACTTTCTGCTGCCAGATTTCGTGGTGGGTTATTCGTCGGGTGAGAACGAAATCTTGAGCCTGCCGTTCTTCAAGATGCGATTCATACAGTTCGACGAGTACTGGACGAGCCTGAGGGAAGGGCTGCCGTACCCGGGGCGGCCAGAGACACGCCTGACCTACCTGGACAGCAGCTTCAGCCAAGCGATTCTGCTGTGCAATTTGCTGTTCGCCGGGAATGGCAGGGAAGAGCTCTTCACGCGCGACATTGGCATTGAGGCACTGACGGACTTCCGCATCGTGCTCAGGCGCTACGTGTTGCTGAACGAGGCGCAAGCCAGGCCATTCATCCGCCCCATCGAGCGCTCCACCGCTTCGTCTGATGAGGCGTTCTCGATGAACCGAACTGCCGTATCTATAGACGACAAGACGGGGCTGTATCAGTTGGATGTGCTTCGCCTGCTGGAAGAGCAGAACCCCAAGAAGCGCCGCATGTCGCAGCACCCATTGGACGCGTTGCGGCGCTGTGCCACGCTGGAGTTCTACGACGAGGCCTCCGACACGCTGACCCTGGACTACTGGGTGAACTCGGCGACCCTGCAGGCTTTTCGCGAGAGCTTTTCTGACTCGCGTACGCTGTTTCAGGCGTTCCAGGTATTGCTCACTTTGAACCTGTACACGGTAAGCGACCAGCTGAAATCGGACCTCTACCGGTCAGACAGCCACTACGTGAGCGAAACGGTGCCAAAGCTGGCGTCGGACGAGCGGGTGATGCGCTTCAAGCTCGTCCGCTTTGCCAAGACGGGCGTGGAGGAGCCGCTGATGCTCAAGAGCCTGTCAGACGGCGAGCATCAGTTGCTGCACAGCCTGGGCCTTTGCCTGCTGTTCCGGGATACCAACAGCTTGTTTCTGCTCGATGAGCCGGAAACACACTTCAACCCGGACTGGCGTGCCAACTTTATTAGTCGCTTGCGCCAGGGTTTGAAGGTGGGCCGGGAGTTCGTTGGACAGGAAATGCTGATTACGACCCACTCACCGTTCCTCATTTCGGACAGCAAGCCTAACAAAGTGCTGGTTTTTGAGAAAGACAAGGGCAGCGGCAATGTGACCATTGAGCACCCCGAGTACAACACGCTGGGTGCTTCGATCAACAAGATAACCATGAACACCTTTGGTAAGCGCGAGACCGTTGGTGGCATTGCTGAAGCGCTGCTCGACGGCTTCAAGGAGCGCTTTGACGCTGGTCAGGAGGACTTGTCGGCTCTGGTCGATGAGATTGGAGCCGAGCTGGGGGACTCCGTTGAAAAGATACTCTTGATAAAGGCGATACAAGACAAGCTCGAAAATTCACGGAAGGATGCATAAGGGCCATGCTGTTTCCTTATATCTATGTTCCGCACAAGATGGAAAAAATGCAGTCGTTTGTGGACTTCATCTTCTATGCGGTTTGGTGCCAAGCGCCTTCAAAAGGAGCATATTGCCTGGAGCTGTTCGCTTCCAATCCTGATCTTTTTGAGGTGATGTTAGCGTTTCACTACGATGACAGCAAAGGAGCGCAGTTCTTTGCGGGACATGTGGAACGGATTTACGGGCTCTTCGCGCAGTTAAACCCTTGCCAGATCGAGCAGCTCCGACTCTGGTACAGAGCTAACAATGATATCGAGCGTGTCTGTGCGAACGATGCTACCGTGCCCACAAAGCGGTATGTAGACTTCCCTGCAGAATTTAAAGAACTCTGTGACCAACTAGCCTCTTTTTTCAAAGGGCTGTATTCGCAGGTGGGAGTGGCTGTTCTAAAAAAATTCATCGGTGATGTCGATGACCATTACAAGACTTTTACCTCTATTAATAAGAGTGGCAAATGCCCGTTCTGCGGTGTCAACGACCTTCTAGGCGAGTACAACAGTAAGCGCGAGGCTTACGACCACTATCTGCCGAAAGCGCTGTATCCATTCAACTCCATCAACTTCAAAAACCTTGCACCAGCCTGCCATCACTGCAACAGTAGCTACAAGACAAGCAAAGACATTGCTCATCCGGTGAAAGACCCGGCAGGGACTCAGGTACGCCGGAGAGCCTTCTACCCTTATTCGAATGTGCCTTACCAAATAAAGATCTCGTTCAATCTGGACGCTTCGAATCTTGCATCCCTGGAACCCAAGCACGTGTCTCTTCAATTTGGTCCAGCTGTGCTGCAAGAGCAGATTGACACTTGGCGTGATGTTTATGGAATTGATGAGCGCTACAAAGCCAAGGTATGCGGTGAAAACGATGGTAAATACTGGCTGGAGCAGGTGTTAGGGGAGTGGAGAGAAATGAGCAGAGATCCACAGGAGTTGTTGTCAGAGATCCGCAGAAGTGCTAGCAGGAGACCGTATGGTGAATGCAACTTCCTGAAGGCGCCCTTCCTTTCAGCCTGCGACGCTAGTGGGGCTTTCTCGTGAATAGCATCGGGCACTACGAACCTGTGTAATTCCTATCACGCATTCCTAAGCGGCGATTGACCCTAATTACTTGTGTACTCGCACTAAACGATGCAAAATGGCCATGTCATTAGCGACAAAGAAAACTGGCAAGGGGCATGTCGCCGACCAGGTCGAGGCGAGAGCTTACTCATGACTAAATGACAGCGGCTACATAATTTTTGGCCGATAGGACCGCTCAAAAACGCATTAACTTACGTGGCCGCTCTTCCATCGCTGCCGTATGGTTAGAGCATAGAGTGCGAGCTTAGCTACAAATCACCACAGGCCTCGCTTATTCACTTGGGCGAGTGCGGTCGATAAGGCTGCCAGTGTTTGTGCATCGGCCAAAACCTCGGTGACCTTGAGCGTTGGGAGCATGGGAATCCCGGCGACCTCATGGGTCCGCCGGAGCACTTGCTCCATTAGGCTCGTTCGAGGTACGAACGTGTAGTGAACTTCGCAGTCCAGCCCGTGAGCCAGACGTGCCAAAGTGTTCAGCGTGATGGTCCCGTTGGCCTCCATGGACGAGCTGAGCCACTTCGCCAAGATCAATCGCGTCGAACGGGTCATGCAACCTTACCTGGAGGCGATCACTCAATGAGCGCGAATCTCCTGGCGTCCATCCTGGCCCGGTTGCTGATGCTTGCCAGGCAACGGGGTGACGATTACAGCCTGCTGCTCAACCGCTTCGCGATGGAGGCATGGCGCAAAGGCGGTCCGACGCAGGGGGCCTCGACAATTGTTGGGGTTTAAGGCGTAGGTTTTGGCGTAGGAAAATATCAAAAAGTGCCTTTTACCTATAGGATGCCGTTCTACCATTGAACTACACCCGCGAAGGCGTGGATTATAGGGCGCGGCACGCGCCTGCCCTATGCCACGAATATCTGATCAAATTTCAAGAGAAATGAGCCTCCAGCGCTTACCCACCAAGCGCAAGCAGCTATCAAAACAGTAGTTTCCTGCCCGATAGCCGCCCGCTGGCCCTACTGCTGGATATCCCCCAGGCACAGGTACTTGATCTCCACATAGTCGTCCATGCCGTGGTGGGAACCCTCGCGCCCCAGGCCCGACTGCTTGACGCCGCCAAAAGGCACATGCTCGGTGGCCAGAATCCCGACATTGATGCCCACCATGCCGTACTCCAGCGCCTCGCCCACGCGGAAGATGCGCCCCACGTCGCGGCTGTAGAAGTAGCTGGCCAAGCCAAACTCGGTGTTGTTGGCCGCGTCAATGGCTTCTTGCTCGGTCTCGAACTTGAACACCGGGGCGAAGGGGCCAAAGGTCTCTTCGGTGGCGCAGAGCATGTCGGCGCTGGCATTGGAGATGACGGTGGGCTCGAAGAACTGGCCTGAGCCCAGCGTCTTGAGGCGCTTGCCGCCCGTGAGCACCTTGCCGCCCTTGGCAAGGGCGTCGTCTACATGGCGCTGCACCTTGACTAATGCGGCTTCTTCGATCAGCGGGCCCTGGTTCACACCGTCCTCAAAGCCATTGCCCACTTTGGCCGTGGCCACCTTGGCGGCGAACTTCTTGACGAATGCGTCGTAGACCCCGCTTTGCACGTAGAAGCGGTTGGAGCAGACGCAGGTCTGGCCGGCGTTGCGGTACTTGCTGGCAAAGGCGCCTTCGACGGCGCTGTCGATATCCGCATCGTCAAAGACGATGAACGGGGCGTTGCCGCCCAGTTCCAGCGACATTTTCTTCACTGTGGGCGCACTCTGCGCCATCAGGATGCGGCCGACTTCGGTGGAGCCGGTAAAGCTGAGGTGGCGCACGATGGGGCTCTCGCAGAGCACCTTGCCAATGGCAATGGAGTTGTCGGCGTCGGCGCAGAGCATGTTGAGCACGCCTGCGGGAATGCCGGCGCGCTGGGCCAGTTCGGCGGCGGCGAGCGCCGAGAGCGGGGTGAGTTCTGCAGGTTTGATGACCACGGTGCAGCCCGCGGCCAGGGCGGGCGCGACCTTGCGGGTGATCATGGCGAGCGGGAAGTTCCAGGGCGTGATGGCGGCGCAGACGCCAATGGGCTGCTTCAAGACCAGCAGGCGCTTGTTGTTGTCGAACTGCGGCAGGGTTTCGCCATTGACGCGCTTGGCTTCTTCGGCAAACCACTCGACAAAGCTGGCGCCATAGGCGACTTCGCCTTTGGCCTCGGGCAGCGGTTTGCCCTGCTCGGCGGTCATGATGCGGCCGAGGTCGTCCTGATTGGCCATGAGCAGGTCAAACCATTGGCGCAGGATGCTGCTGCGCTCCTTGGCGGTTTTGCTGCGCCAAGCCGGCCAGGCGGCGTTGGCGGCGGCTATGGCGGCCTGGGCATCCTGGGGGCCCAGGTTGGCGACGTCCACGAGCTTGGCGCCGGTGGCGGGGTCATGGACGGCGAAGCGGCTGGCGCCGGCGAGCCACTCGCCGTTGATGAGGGCGTCGGTCTTGAGGAGGGTCGGGTCTTTGAGGGTGGCGAGGGGGGAGGTGTTCTGGGTCATGGCAGGTTCAGGCAGGACAAAAGAAAAAGGGGAAAGTGGGCGTTTGCAGTAACGCGAGCGGTCCAAACGCAAAAATTTCAGTGTTTTAGGCCTCTAGCGCTTGCTGGTAAAGCGCCAGCAGCTATCAAAAGTGTTGCAACAATACCGCCCGCGAAGCACGAATCACGGCACTACTGGTTAATGATGCGCCGCGCAAAGAGTTCAAGGTAATCCATCAATTGGTTGGCCCCCGCCACGGCGTGGGCTTCGTTGCCGGTGGCAATGCCTTGCGCCAGATGCATGTGGGCGCGTGCGCCTTCACGCACATCGCCCTCGTGCTGGTAGGCATACCAGAAGCGCCGGCACTGGACGATGAGTGGCACCACGCACTGCACGGCCGAGCGGTTGTGGCTGGCCTGGTGGTTGACGACGTCGAGCGCATGGTCGGCGCGCATGTAATCGTCCAGGTCGCCACGCTCAGCCGTCTCCAGCATGCGTTCGGCGCAGCGCACGATGTCCTTGCGTTGCAAGGCCGTGGCGCGGCGCGCCGAGCACGCGGCAATCAGCCCTTCCAGGGCGCGGCGCGTCTGGATCACGTCGAGGTGCTCGGCCAGGTCGATGTTGGAGACCAGCAGTCCGCGGCGCGGCTGCTGCACGATCAGGCCGCTGGTCACCATGCGCAGCAAGGCTTCGCGCACAGGTGTGCGGCCAAGCTTTGTGCGGGCGGCAATGTCGGCCTCCACCACCGGGCTCCCAGGTGCGATCTCCAATGTGGAGAGCATGCTTTCAATCGCGTCGTACGCAACGTCGGCCGCGCGCCGTTTGGGTTGAGCGTCTGGAATGGGAAGAGGGTTGGACGAAGTCATGGGCAAACAAGCAGGCGGGGCGGGGTGCGTAAGTCACTATGGTACGCACCCGCGCCGCAGCACTGCGCTTACAGCGAGGCGCCCGCCTTGCGCAGCTCCGCAATCTGCGGTGCCTTGGGCAGCCAGAGCTTGTCGAATTCCGCAATCAGGCTATCGGGGTTGAACGCGGTGGCCGTGTGGAAAGCAATGGACGTGGCCTTGAACTTCTCGATCAGGCTGGCTTCGGTGGTGACGATGTCGTTGATCTGCGCGTCCAGCGATTGCGCCACCAGGCGGCGGATCAATTCCTTGTCCTTCGCGTCCAGCCCTTGCCAGATGCGGCCCGAGACCAGCGGCGCGAAGGGCATGAACAGCGCATTCATCTGCAGCAGTGATTTGGCCACCTTGTCGAAGCGCTGGTTCCAGGAGAACTCGATGTCGGCTTCCAGGCCATCGACCTGGCCATTGCTCATGGCGTCGAACACCTGGGGCGTGGGAATGGGTGTGGGCGCCGCGCCCAGCATCTGGTAGAAGTCGCGGTACACGGGTGTGGGGTTGATGCGCAGCTTCATGCCCTTCAAGTCGGTGGGCACGGTCACATCCTTGGTGGCAAACACGGCGCGCATGCCGGTGATGCCCCAGCCCAGGCCGATGGTGCCGGTCTCGCGCGGCAGCACTTCCAGGAGCTTCAGCGCCTGCGGCGTCTTGACCAGCTTGGCGACTGCGGGTGTGGAGCGCACCAGGTAAGGCGCATTGATGGCCGCCACGCTGGAGACGCGTGAGCCCAGTTCGGCGGCCTGGATCCAGCCCATGTCGAGCGCGCCCGATTGGAGTTGCTGCATCATCGCCGCCTCGTTGCCCAACTGGCCCGAGTGGAAGACCGTGACGGTCAGGCGACCGTTGGTTTCCTTCTTCAGCGCTTCACCAAACTGCAGTGCCGCGCGGTTCCACGAGTGGCCGGCGGGCGTGATCAGGCCGAGGCGCAATTCCTTGGCCGAATCGGCGCGCACCAAGGATGGAAAAGCCAGGGGAGAAGCAGCGGCAAAAGCGGCAGCGGAGGTCTGGATGAACTGGCGACGGGTAGGTTTCATGAATGTCTCCGGGGGTTGGGCAGGGGTTGCAGTGGGAAAGGCAAGGCACAGCAGCGCATGGCGCTACTTGATCAGTCCGAGTGAGAGGCTGGGAAACAAGGACAACACCACCAGCGCTACGCAGCTGATGATGAAAAAGGGCAGGGTGACGATGAACATCTTTCCCGGCTTGGCCCCGGTCACGGCAGACGCCACGAAGAAGCTCAAACCCACGGGCGGCGACATCAGGCCGAGCACCAGGTTGATGACGGCTACCACGCCAAAGTGGCGGGGATCGATGCCATAGACCTCGGTGGCGATCGGCAGCAGGATCGGTACCGTCATGATCAGGCCGGGAATGCCGTCAATCACCGTGCCAATCACCAGCAGGATGACGTTGGTCAGCAGCAAAAAAGTGACCGGGTCGTGCGCCACGGTCTGGATCCAGGCGGCTACCGCCTGCGGCACCTTGCCGTAGATCAGCAGCCACGAAAACACGGCGGCGGCGGCCACCAGAAACAGCACGATGGCCGAATACATGGCCGAGCGCAGCAGGATGCGCGGCAGGTGGCCAAAGTGGAATTCCTTGGTGACGTAGCGCCCCACGAGCGCCGCTGCCACAGCGCCGACGGCCGCAGCTTCCGTGGGGTTGGCGAAGCCGCCCAGAATCGATCCCACGATGACGATGGGGATCAGCAGGGTGGGGCTGGCGCTGAGGGCGGTGCGGGCGCGCTGGCGCAGGGTGCGGTACTCGCTGCGCGGGTAGTCGTAGAAGAAGCCCATGCAGGCGATCACCAAAAAAAACAGCAGGGTGAGCAGGATGCCGGGGATGATGCCGGCGATCAGCATGTCGCTCACGGCCACCTGGGCCAGCACGCTGTAAACCACAAACATCACCGACGGCGGAATGATGGGGCCCAGCATGCCGCCGTAGACCGTGAGGCCCGCCGCAAAGGTTTTGTCGTAGCCTTGCTTTTCCATCTCGGGCACCATCACCTGCGACATGATGGCCACCTGGGCCGTGGCCGAGCCGATGATGGACGACACCATCATGTTGGCCAGAATGTTCACGTAGGCCAGGCCCCCTTTGACCGAGCCAATGAAGGCCATGGCCAGGTCCACGAGCCGCCGCGTGATGCCGCCGCTGTTCATGATTTCGCCGATCAGGATGAACAGCGGGATCGCGATCAGGCCGTAGCTGTCCACACCCGCGAACATCTGCAGCGGAAACGACTGGAACAGTACCGTGCTGCCCGAGTTGAGGATAAAGACGACGCCTGCCAGGCACAGGCAGATGCCAATGGGCACGCCCACCAGCAGGATGGCGAGAAAGAAGAGACTGGTGATCATGGCAAGCGGTGCGTGGGTGGGCTGGGCAAGAGGGGCATCAGTTCACCGCATCGGCGCTGACCACATCGAAACCGGGGTGCACGATGCGGGGGCAAACCTCAAGCTCTTCGAATAGGTTGGCGATCGCGTGCACGGTAAGGCTGAGCGAAAAGATCGGCAGGATCAGCTGAATGACCCAGGTGGGCCATTCCAGCGTCTGGGTGTGCTCGGTGTAGAGAAAGTTGAAGCTCGCTTCGGCGTAGTCCTTGGCGTTGAATCCGGCGGCCGCAATGCCGCGCGGGTCCATCCAGACCCAGCACATCCAGACCAGCGCGAGCGCAAACACCAGCACGCCGAAGGTGGCAAGCACCTTCATGGCCTTCGCGCCACGGGGCGGCAGTTGGTCCGATACCAGGCCCACCGCAAAATCCATCCGCAGGCGTGTCATGACCGAGGCGCCGACAAACGTCAGCCAGACCATGGTGAATACCGCTGCCTCATCGACCCAGTAGATCGGAATGCCCGAATAACGTGTGACCACATTGAGCAGGATGAGCAGTACCAGCAGCGTCATCAAGGCCGTCAGTACGCCGCGTTCAAAGCGCAGCAGCGCGCTGGACAGGGCGATCGCCCAGCGCACGGGAGCCCGCGGGGCAGGCAGGGGTGCAGGGGGCAGGATGCGGTCAGACATGGAGTGCAGACAAGTTGATCGGAGCTTTGATCGGGGTATTTTAGAAATATGTTGTAAATATATCTATAGATCGAAGATGCCCGTATTGGGGGAAACCAGCGGTTGGGTTACTCGCTGGCCAATGAGACCGCTGTCAGGAAACGAGCCGCAAGATCTCCGCGTACAAAGCGGCAGGTACTGCGATGCCCTCTGCCTGGCTGCGCTCCCGGGCAGCAAAGCGCCGCTGCGATGGCAGGCGCGCGCCCTGCGCGGTGATGGCGTCGAGAAGGGTCTCGGCGCGCGCCGTTTGTGCTTCGCCGTCGCCACCGGAAAATGCGGCCGGATCGAAGGCCAGCACCAGTTCGCCGTGGCAAGGCGTGACGCCCGCGCCGTCGTCAAACGCCAGCGATTCCTGGCTGGTCCAGTCGCCAATCAGGGCGCCCGCCATCAGCTCCACCATGGTCGCAAGGGCCGAGCCCTTGTGCCCGCCAAAGGCAAGCATGGCGCCGCGTGCGATCTCGACCGGGTCGGTGGACGGCTGACCCGCAGCATCTACGCCGCAGCCTTCGGGCAGAGATTTTCCGGCACGCCGGTGCAACTCCAGATCGCCGCGTGCGATGGCACTGGTGGCGAAGTCAAATACGTAGGGATAGGGGCCTGGGCGCGGCCAGCCGAAAGCGATCGGGTTGGTGCCAAAAAGCGGTTGGTTGCCGCCTGCGGGCGCCACCCAGGCATGGCTGGGCGTCAGCGCGAGGGCGGCGAGGCCGTGCGCGGTGATGGCTTCGATCTCGGGCCACAGAGCGGAAAAGTGAAAGCAGCGGCGAATGACCAGCGCGCCCAGGCCGTGGCGGCGCGTGGCTTCCACCAGCGCGGGCAGGCCGCGCTCGAAAGCCAGTGGCGAAAAACCGAACTGCGCATCCACCTGGACGATGGGGCCGCCCGTGATGCTCACGGTGGGCTCAGCGTCCAACTTGACTTTTCCCGCGCGCACCGCGTCAAAGCAACTGATCAGGCGGTAGACCCCATGCGACTGGCAGGCATCGCGCTGGCCGGAAACGATCACCTTGGCAATGGCCTGCACGTGGGCGCCTGCGAGTCCCATGCGGGCCAGGGCGCGCTGGACGATGTCGCCCAGTTCGGTTTCGGGGATCAGCACCATGGCCGGGGAATCGGGGGGCGTGGAGGTCATGTCTGAGTAGCACTTTCATGGGATGGTTTGCCGCCAGCGTCAGCCAGTGTGGCGATGCGTGCTGGTGAGAGAAGGTGCCGTGCGGGCTGCGGCGTCCAGCCGTACAGCACTTGCGCGGCCGCGCCGCATATGCGGCCCTGGCAGGCGCCCATGCCGCAGCGCGTGTGCAGCTTGGCGTCGATCCAGTTGCTGCGCTGCCGCAGCACGCCGTGCGCCACGTCTTCGCAGCGGCAGACGAAGGTATCGGGCCGGGGCAGGGCGGCCAAGGTCTCGGCCCGCAGCGGAAAGTGCCGGTGCAACGCGTCGGCAAATGCATTCCAGCGTGCGAGTTGGTTTTGCAAGGCTTGGGCGGCGTCGGCCTCGCCTGCGGCGGCGTGGCCCGCCATGGCGCCTTGCACCAGCGCGCGCTCGCTGCCGCCAAAGCCCGTGCATTCGCCAGCGGCGTAGATGCCGGGCACCGTGGTTCGCATCCCTGCATCCACCTGCAGGCCGTGGCGTTCTCCAAGTGTGCAGCCCAGCATTTGCCCCAGATGCGTGTTGGGCACCAGGCCAAAGCCGCAGGCAATGCGCTCGCACTCCAACTGCTCCGTGCGGCTGCCGCGCTGCAGGCGCACCGCCTCGACTTGGGTGTTGCCCAGGGCTTCGAGCACGTGGGCGTTGGCGCGCAGGCTTGGGCGCAGCAGCGTGGGCGCCTGCCACGCCTTGGCGGGCCAGCGAACCAGTTGCGCGGCAAAGGCGGCGAGGGCGCCCCAGGACGTGTGTTCGGCCACGCGCAGCACCTGCGCCCCGGCCTTGCGCGCTGTGCTTGCTGCGGCCAGCAGCAGCGGGCCGGTGCCGGCGATAACGATGCGCTGGCCGCGCACGTCCAGCCCGGCCTTGATGAGGGCTTGCAGGCCGCCTGCGCCGGTGACACCGGGCAGCGTCCAGCCGGGGAAGGGCAGCAGCAGTTCGCGCGCGCCGGTGCAGAGGATCAGGCGGCTGGCGTGCTGCGTCCAGCCGCGCGTGGCGTTCTCAAGGATCAGGGCGGCTGCGTCGCCTGTGTTGGCGCGGTCGCCCAGGCCCACCACGCGGGTGCCGCTCAGCACTTCGATATTGGCGTGGCGCGCAAGGCCCTCGCGGTGCTGGCGTGCCAGTGGCGGAAGTTGCACGCCGGGGCCGTTGCGCCAGATCTGACCGCCGGGCGCCGGGTTGTCGTCCACGACAACGATGCGCATGCCGCTCTCCGCAGCCGCCAGCGCAGCGGCCATGCCGGCCGGTCCGGCGCCAATGATGAGCAGGTCGCAGCGTGCGGGTGCTGTCGTGGTCATGCGGCACCTGCGGATTGTGCGGTGCTGGTCGCAATGTGCATGCCGTCTTCGCAAATCGTTTGGCACGCCAGGCGCTCGCGGCCATCGATCAGCACGCGGCATTCGTGGCACACGCCCATGCCGCACAGGGGCGCACGCCACTGCCCGGTAACGGACAGGCGTGTGCGGCCCGGTGGCTGCTGCGCGAGGACAGCGACCGCGCTGCTGCCTGCGGGCACGCGCACCCACGCCTCGCCCAGCTGCACTTCGACCATGGGGATGGCGGGGCTCATGCGGTGCACTCCTGAACAAACCGGGTGGGCGCGTAGGGCGCTGGATCCATGGGGGGCGCCGTGCCCAGCATGCTGGACGCAATCAAACTGGCTGTGGCGGGCGCCGTGGTCACGCCCAGGCCTTCGTGCCCCACCGCCAGCCACAGGTGCGGGTGCTCGGGGTGGCGGCCGATGATGGGCAGGCCATCGGGTGTGGCGGCGCGAAACCCGGTCCAGGTGCGAATGGCGTTGCGCTCGGCGAGCGACGGCACATAGTCAATGGCCCGGCGCAGCATGCGCGCCAACACCGCGTTGTCCACCGCCGGGTCCAGCGTGTCGAATTGGCGCGACGACCCCAGCAGCCACTGGCCCGTGGGGCGCGGCTGCAGGTTGAAGGCGACCGAGGTGCCTTCGCTCTGGTGGGCGTTCTTGACGTAACCCAGCTCGACGAGCTGGTAGCGCACGGCGGCACTGCCCCGGTCGGTAATCGCCAGATGACCCTTTTTGGGGCGGATGGGCAGCTCGGGGCAGAACTGCGTGGCGTGGATGCCCGCCGCCAGCAGCACGGCGCCGCCCTCGCGCACGCTGCCGTCGGTGCAGTGCACGCGGCGGCCTTCGATGCGGCTGGCGTGCAGTGCCTCGATGTGGATGGGCTTTGCGGCATGGCCCAGCAGCCACTCGGCGGCGTTGGGGCATAGACCATGCTGTCGCCGCCCACGCGCAGCGCGCCGTGCAGGCCAGGGCGCAGCACGGGCTCCAGCGTGGCGAGTTGTTGGGCGCTGAGCAGATCGCACGCAATGCCATGGGCCTGGAGGCGTTCGCGCTTGTGCTCGGCCTCCTGCATTTCTTCGGCGTCTTGGGCCACCCACAGCGTGCCGCAAGTGTTGAACGCCGTATCCGGCGCTTCGGCGGCCATGCGCGGCGCCCAGGCATGCCACTGCGTGAGCGAGGCCTGGCTGAGTGCCAGTTCGGCCGGGTTGTCGTCCATCACCACCAGGTGGCCCATGCCGGCGTTCGTGGCGCCGCCCAGGTGCGCGTCGAGCACCAGCACGCGCTGGCCGGCATCGGCCAGGGCATGGGCGCAGGCCGCGCCGACGATGCCGGCGCCGATGACGATGATGTCGTACATGGCCATGCGGGCTTTAGAGCTGAATGCCCCAGCCAAACGGGTCGCCCGGCTCGATCAGCAGCGTGGCCTCGGCGCTCATGAAGGCGCGGCCGCGCAGCGTGGGAATGAGCTGCTCGCCTTCCATGGCGTAGCTGGCTTCGAATTGGCTGCCGATGATGCTGGCCTGACGCCACACCTGGCCCGGTTGCAGTTTGCCGTCGGCTGCCAGGCAGGCGAGCTTGGCGCTGGTGCCGGTACCGCAGGGCGAGCGGTCGTAGGCGCCGCCGGGGCAGAGCACAAAGTTGCGGCTGTCGGCCTCTGCGTCGTCGGCAAACAGTTCGATGTGGTCAATCAGCCCACCGTCGCTGCCACGCACGCCTTGGTCTGCTAACGCTTGTTGCACGGCGAGGGCAAAGGCGGTGAGTGCTGCCAGGTTCTTGCTTTCCACGCGCTGCTGGTGCTTTGTCATCAGGAAGAACCAGTTGCCGCCCCAGGCCACGTCGCCGGTCACCGGGCCATACCCCGGCACTTGCAAGGTCATTTGGTGGTGCAGGCGGTGGGCTGGCACGTTGCGCACGCTGACCGAGCCGTCCTCGTGCAGCGTGGTCTGAACCGTGCCCACGGGGGTTTCGATGCCATGCACGCCGGGCTGGATGCGGCCCATGTGGGCCAGCGACGCGACCAGGCCAATGGTGCCGTGCCCGCACATGCCAAGGTAGCCGCTGTTGTTGAAGAACACGACGCCGGCAGCGTTGCGCGCATCTACCGGCGGGCAGAGCAGCGCGCCGACGATCACATCGTTGCCGCGCGGCTCCAACACGGTAGCCGTTCGCCAGCGGTCGTGCTCGGCCGCCAACAGAGCGCGGCGCTCGACCATGCTGCCGGTGCCCAGGTCCGGGAAGCCGTCCACCACCAGACGGGTGGGCTCGCCACCGGTGTGGGAGTCGATGATTTGGATGCGTTGCATGGAAAACCCCAAAAAAATGGCCTGCAGATCGTGCAGGCCACAAGCTCCCGAACGTATCGGGAGCAGGAGACGATCAGTAGCTGGCGAGTGGCACGGGCACCGCATTGCGGAAGGTGCTCACCGTAATGGGGGCCTGCTTCAGGTTGCCCTTGGCATCGTACGCGTAGGTACCGGCAACGCCCTTGTAGCTGTTGCCGTAGATGTACTCGCCCACCTTCTTGGGGTCAACCGAGTCGGCCTTGGCCATGGCGTTGCCGATCAGCATGGTCTGGTCGTAGTACGAGGCTGCGTAGGCGTCCGCGTCGCGCTTGAAATGCTCCTTGTACTTGGCCTTGAAGGCTGCACCGGCATCGATCTTGTCCAGCATGGTGCCGCCCTGGGCGCAGAACACGGTATCGTTCACGGCCTCGCCGCCGAGCTTGCCGACTTCCGGGCTGCACAGGGTGTCGCCGCCCAGCAGCTTGGCATCGATGCCCAATTGCTTCATCTGACGCGCCATGGGCGCGGCTTGCGGTGCGTAGCCGCCGAAGAAAATGGCTTCGGGCTTTTTGGCCTTGAGGTTGGTCAGGATGGCGAGGAAGTCGGTCGACTTGTCGGTGGTGAATTCCTGGCCAACGATGTTCAGACCGAGCTTCTTGGCTTCTTTGGAGAATTCGTCGGCAACGCCCTGTCCAAAGGCGGTGCGGTCGTCAATGACGGCAACGTTCTTCACCTTCATCACGTTGGCGGCGTAGATGGCCATGTTCGAGCCGATCTGCGTGTCGCTGGCAATGATCCGGAACAGGTTCTTGTAGCCGTTGTCGGTTACCTTGGGATTGGTGCCCACGGTGGAGACCATGGTGCCGCCCTGGCTGTAAACGCGCGACGCAGGAATGGCCACGCCGGAGCAATACGGGCCGAGCACGTATTTCACGCCGTCGTCGACAAACTTCTGCGCCACGCTGACGCCGGCGCGTGCGTCGCACTGGTCGTCTTCGGAGTCCAGTTTGAACTCAAGGGTTTTGCCGCCGACCTTGATCTTCTTGGCATTGAGTTCTTCCACCGCCATGCGCACGCCGTTTTCGTTGTCCTTGCCGGCGAAGGCGTTCGGGCCAGAAAGCGGGCCGCTGTGGCCGATGGTGATCACCTGGTTTTGTGCATGGACCGGGCCGGCGAAGGCGAGGGCGACAAGAACTGCAGTACTGGAAATGGCAAATTTCATCGGAATTCCTTTCGTTGAGAATGTTTCAGGATACAGACAGTATTCGTTCAGCATTCATTTTCAGAGCCTTCATTAGAAATGCTTTTACTGGTGAAGCGCTGATCGCCCTGCCGAGCTTCAGGCGACGGACTGGTACTTGGCCGGACGTGTCTCCAGTGCTTTCTTTACGACGCGCTCAATGAACGCGCGCTCTTCGCCAATCACCGGCATCCGGGGAAGGCGCATGTGCTCGGTGCCCGTGCCGACCAGCAGGTCGATCAGCTTGAGGTTCTGCACCAGCTTGGTCGAAACGTCCAGGTGCAGCAGCGGCGTCATCCACTGGTAGAGCTTGAGCGCTTCTTCGTATTGGCCGGCCTTCATCAGGTCGTACAACGCCACGGTTTCGCGCGGGAAGGTGCAGCCTACGCCAGCGAGCAAGCCGTCGCAGCCCAGCGCAAGACCTTCAAAGGCCAGATCGTCCACACCCAGGAACAGCTGGAAGCGGTCGCCCAGCGCCAGACGCAGGTCGGTCACGCGGCGAATGTCGCCACAGCTTTCCTTGATGGCGACCACCCATTCACAGTCGGCAAGTTGGGCGAAATCCTCGGGCTTCAGGTCCACTCGGTAGGCAATGGGGTTGTTGTAAACCATGATGGGCTTTTTGGCCGCTTCGGCCATGGCACGTACGTTGGCAATGGCTTCGCGCGCATCCGCCACGTAAATGACCGAGGGCATGACCATGTAGCCGTCAACCCCCAGCGCATTGGCACCCTGGATGAAGCGCAGAGCTTCGCGGGTGCTGGTCTCGGACACATTGGCCAGCACCGGCACCCGGCCCTTGGCTGCTTCTATGGCAATGCGCGTGACTTCGAGCTTTTCTTCCAGAGTCAGCGTGCTGAACTCGCCCAGCGAACCGCAGGTGACGAGGCCGTGCACGCCGTTGCGAATCTGGAAATCAATGTGCCGGGCCGTGCCTTCGGCGTCAATGCTCTCGTCGGCGTGGAACTTGGTGGTGATGGCGGGGAAGATGCCTTGCCAGCGGGGATTGCTCATGAGAACTCCGAAACTGAGGAAACAGGGTGAGGGAAAGTGCGTCAGCTTGCACGCGTCGAAACTTGGTATGCCGTAAATATATTAGCAAAATATCAAAATGCATACAAGGGTTTTCCCTTGATGGCGAATGCGGGTGCTGTTGCTCGTCGTGCAATGCGCATGGGCCGCCGCCAGCCCGCGAGCGCCTTAAAATCACAGGTTGCCCCGCCTGCGCGCAGTGCGCGGTGCCCCTGTTTCATTCCGCCGAGAACCGCCCCATGACACGCCCCGCTTCCGTTGCCGACATCCGAAAGAGTTTTCTGGACTTCTTTGCGTCCAAGGGCCACACGGTGGTGCCGTCCAGCTCGCTCGTACCCGGCAACGACCCGACGCTGATGTTCGTCAACTCCGGCATGGTGCAGTTCAAGGATGTATTCCTGGGCACCGACAAGCGCCCGTACGTGCGCGCCACCTCGGTACAGGCCTGCCTGCGCGCTGGCGGCAAACACAACGATCTGGAGAACGTTGGCTACACGGCGCGCCACCACACCTTCTTTGAGATGCTCGGCAACTGGAGCTTCGGCGACTACTTCAAACGCGAATCGCTCAAGTGGGCCTGGGAGCTGCTGACCGAGGTCTACCAACTGCCGCCCGAGCGCCTGCTGGCCACCGTGTACCAGGAGGACGACGAGGCTTACGACATCTGGACCAAAGAAATCGGCCTGCCGCCCGAGCGCGTGATCCGCATTGGCGACAACAAGGGCGGGCGTTACAAGAGCGACAACTTCTGGATGATGGCCGACACCGGCCCGTGTGGCCCGTGCAGCGAAATCTTCTATGACCACGGCGAGCACATCCCCGGCGGCCCGCCCGGCAGCCCCGGCGAAGACGGCGACCGCTTTATTGAAATCTGGAACAACGTGTTCATGCAGTTCGACATGAAGGAAGACGGCAGCGTCACGCCGCTGCCCGCGCCCTGCGTGGACACCGGCATGGGTCTGGAGCGCCTGGCCGCCATCCTGCAGCATGTGCACAGCAACTACGAAATTGACCTGTTTGACGCGCTGATCAAGGCCGCCGCGCGCGAGACGGGCTGCGGCGACCTCGCCAACCCCTCGCTCAAGGTGATTGCCGACCACATCCGCGCCACCGCTTTCCTGGTGGCCGATGGCGTCATTCCTGGCAGCGAAGGGCGCGGCTACGTGCAGCGGCGCATCATCCGCCGCGCCATCCGCCACGGCTACAAACTGGGCCAAAAGACGCCGTTCTTCCACAAGCTGGTGGCCGATCTGGCCGGTTTGATGGGCGACGCCTATCCCAAGTTGCGCGAGCAGCAGAGCCGCATTACCGAAGTGCTCAAGACCGAGGAGGAGCGCTTCTTTGAAACGCTGGCTACGGGCATGGAGATCCTGGATGCTGCCTTGCAGGGCGGCGTACAACAATTGCCTGGTGATGTGGCCTTCAAGCTGCACGATACCTACGGCTTTCCGCTCGACCTCTCGGCCGACGTGTGCCGTGAGCGTGGCCTCACGGTGGACGAAGCTGGTTTCCACGCCGCCATGGACAAGCAAAAAGCCCAGGCCCGCGCCGCCGGCAAGTTCAAGATGGACAAGGCGCTCGACTATGCCGGCGAGCTGAACCAGTTCACCGGCTACGAGCAGCTTTCGGATACTGCAAAAATCGTAGCTATCTACGTAGATGGGACAAGCGCTGCAGCCCTAAAAACCGGTCAAAACGGTGTGGTGGTGCTCAGCAGCACGCCTTTCTATGCCGAGAGCGGCGGCCAGGTGGGCGACCAGGGCGTGCTGACCAGCGGCTCGGCCCGCTTTGCGGTGGACGATACGCAGAAGATTCGCGCCGACGTCTTTGGCCACCACGGCACGCTCGCCGAAGGTAGCTTGAACGTAGGCGATAGCGTAGAGGCGCAGGTGAACGCGCAAATACGCGCCGCCACCATGCGCAACCACTCGGTTACGCACCTGATGCACAAGGCGCTGCGCGAAGTGCTGGGTGGCCATGTGCAGCAAAAGGGTAGCCTGGTGGATGCCGACAAAACGCGCTTTGACTTCACGCACAACGCACCCGTGACGGACGCGCAGATCCGCGAGATCGAGCAGCGCGTGAACCAGGAAGTTCTGGCCAACCAGGCCACACAGGCGCGCGTGATGGACATTGAATCGGCACAGAAGACCGGCGCCACCATGCTTTTTGGCGAGAAATACGGCGAGACGGTGCGCGTGCTCGACATTGGTACGAGCCGTGAGCTGTGCGGCGGCACCCATGTGCAGCGCACGGGTGACATCGGCTTTTTCACCATCACCGCAGAAGGCGGTGTTGCGGCGGGTGTGCGGCGGGTTGAGGCTGTCACCGGTCTCAATGCCCTGGCCTACGTGCAGGGTATGGAGAGTACGCTGGGCGGCGTTGCGGGCACGCTCAAGGTGGCCCCCGGCGAGGTGCCGGCGCGGGTTGGTTCGCTGCTGGAGCAGATGCGCGGCCTGGAGCGCGAAATGGCAGCGCTCAAGGGGCGTCTGGCCTCGGCCCAGGGCGACGACCTGGTGAGCCAGGCGGTGGAGGTCAAGGGTCTCAAGGTGCTGGCGGCCGTGCTGCCCGGTGCCGACGCCAAGACCTTGCGCGAGACCATGGACAAGCTCAAGGACAAGCTCAAGACCGCCGCCATCGTGCTCGCCGCTGTCGATGGTGGCAAAGTGCAGATTGCCGCTGGCGTGACTGCGGACAGTCTGGGCCGCGTCAAGGCCGGGGAGCTGGTGAACTTCGTGGCACAACAAGTTGGCGGCAAGGGCGGCGGCAAGCCGGACATGGCGATGGCGGGCGGCACGGATGCGGCGGGCGTCCCTGCGGCGCTGGCGTCGGTTCCCGCGTGGGTGGCTGAGCGCCTTTAGGCTGCCCGGCTGGCGCTACGCAGCGAACTCGAAGCGATTGCGCCCGGCGGCCTTGGCTGCGTACAGGGCGCCGTCGGCGCGGGCCAGCAGCTCGGCCGGGGTGGTCGGCGGCGAGGTGTGGGAATGAAACAAGATGCCGATACTGGTCGTGATGGACAGCGGCTGGTCGTGCACGTTGAACACCGGGCGGGCCACCTGAACCACAATTTTTTGCGCGACTGCGCTGGCTACCTCCGGCCCTGAGAGATTTTCCAGCACCACAACGAATTCGTCGCCCGCCAGCCGCACCACCAGGTCGGTGGTGCGCACACTGGCCTCCAGCCGCCGCGCGAACTCGCACAGGACCTCGTCGCCCGCAGCGTGGCCCAGGCTGTCGTTGATCGCCTTGAAATGGTCGATATCCAGATACATCACCGCCAGTGCGTCTCCGCTGCGCTTGGAGCGCGCAAGCATCAGGGGCATCGCTTCATTGAACGCAACGCGGTTGGCCAATTGGGTCAGCGAATCGACACGCGCCTGCAGTGCGAGTTTGCGTTGGGCCGTTTTGAGTTCGGTGATGTTGATGGTCATGACGAAAACGCCCACCACCGCCCCCTCGGCATCGAACTCGGGTACAAAAATGCTGTGCGCATCGCGCAGGGCGCCATCGACCGTTCTTTGCGACTCGAACTCTAGCCGCTCGCCAGCCAACGCACGCTGGAGCATGGGCTGGACGCGCGCATAGAACATCTCACCGACCACTTCGCGCATGGTGTGCCCAATCAGGCTTGCCGGCTCCTTCCCCCACCATTCGCGTACTTCACCATTGACAAAAGTGAATCGCTGATCGGCGTCCAGGTGCGCCACCAGTGCTGGCAGGTTGTCGGTGATCCCTCGCAGCTTGGCCTCATTGGCCGCAATGGCGTTTTCTACCCGTTTGCGTTCGGTGATGTCAAAGCTCATCGAAAAAAAGCCCCGGACGCGTCCGTCGGCATCCCAATCTGGGATGTAGGTAATCTCGAAGCGCGTTTCCGAATAGCTTGAATGCATCGCGCCTTGCTTCTCGAAGGTCACACGCTCCCCGCTCAGTGCCTTGCGTGCCCACGGCTCGACGATCGGAAACTCGGCCTCGTCGTACACCTCCTGCATAGCCTTGCCGATGAAACTTCTGCCGGGAAACGCCTTTTGGAAATGCGCATTCACGAAGGTGTAGCGCATCGAGCTGTCCAGGCGGGCGACCAGCGATGGCATGTTGTCGGCAATGTCCTGCAGGAGCTTGCCGCTGGCAGCGATGCGCTCCTCGGCCGCTTGGCGCTCGGAGATGTCGCGCAAGAACGCGTGCGCAATGAAATGGTCGCCCACTTTCATGGCGGCAATGGACAGCTCAACGGGGATGGTGTGGCCGTCGCGGTGCAAGGCGTCGATTTCCCGGCGCTTGCCCACCAGCGGGCCAACGCCCGAGTGCAAAAATTCCGCCATACCCGCTTGGCACCCAGGGCGCATCGCTGCGGGAACCATCAACTCGGTCAATGACTGCCCCATTGCCTGCTCGCGCGAATGGCCAAAGATCACTTCGGCCTGGTGGTTCCATTCGCTGATGCGGGCCTGGCCGTCGATGGCGACAAAGGCGTCGCCGGCGTGGCGCAGCACCTCGCGCAGGTAGTTCTCGCTGGCTTCCAATTGCTCGCGCGCACTCTGGCGCTCGGTCATCAACAGGTCGAAGCTTCGGGCCAGGTCGCCCAGTTCGTCGGGCGGGTACTCAGCTTGAAGGGGGACATACCGGGCCGCAGCCTGTGTCGCCAGCATGTGCTCATGCAGGCGGCCCAAGGGGGCGAGCTGGCGGCGCAACAAAAGCAGGGCCAGCCCACCCACGAGCAGCGACAGCGCCAGCGCACCCATGCTGGTGAGTTGCTCCACCCGGCGCAGATCTGCAAACGCTTCGTTGTAGGGATAGTGCGTGCCGATGATCCAGTTGGTTTGCCGCGTCTGCTTGAAAGCGTACAGCGCATGCACGCCCAGGCGATTGACGGCGTCGGTCGTACCTTCGAAGCCTGCCACTGCGAGGGTCGTTGCTTCGTTGTGCCCGCCCTCGGCGTCAAAATGCTTGAGGATGCGGCCCTTGCGCGGGCTGTCGATGACGATGCCATTGGTGTTGGTGATGAACACGTAGCCGGTTTTACCGAATTTCAGCCCGGCGAGCTCGCCCAGAAAGTTGGGTTTTTCGAGTGTGATCTGCCCGTTGATGACGTAGACGATGTTGCCGCTCGCATCGTGCACTGGCTGGGTCATCAGCACCTGGGCCACGCCCCGGCTGCGGTTGCGAACGGGCTGCGAAATCACCCCTTTGTCGCTGGCCAGGGTTTCAATGAAATACGGTCGATCGGCGAGGTTGAGCTTGCCGAGTGCTTCCAGCCCAAGGTAATTGGCCACCAGGTTGCCGGTGCGGTCGAGTACCGCGACGTTGTCAAAGACTTCCATCAGGGCGGTGTGGCGCAGCAGGAAGGGTTGCAACTGCGCGGTGCCGCGCAGTTGCTGGGCTTCAAGTGATTCTGCAAAAGCCTTGAGCAACACGCGCCGGCTGATGAATTTTTGATCGATGGCCTCGGCAATGGCCACCGTGCGCTGCATCTGGTCGCTGGCGATCACCTCCAGCGTGTTGTTCCTGATATAGAAAAAGGCGCCGGCCGCGACACCCAGCGTGCTGAGCAGCGCAATCAGCATGACGCTGAGCGTCAGGCGGGTGCGCAGGTCCAGGTGAAGCGGACCCAAGGCACGCCAGCGCGCGGATGGATTCGTCATCCGCTCAGAATAGCTCAACCTCGTCGTTGCTGATCTTGGCCGTCAGGTCGCCACTGCTGATCAGATCGTCGTAGTAGCAGACCCGGTTGCGGCCATTCTCCTTGGCGAAATACAGCGCCTGGTCGGCCTTGCCCAAGATTTCCACGGGCGCACCGGTGTCGGTGGAAACAAAGCCCAGGCTCACCGTGATCTGGCCCACCTGGGGGAACGGGTAGGACTCCACTGCAGTGCGAAAGCGATTGAAGACCCGGTGCGCTGTCTCCAATGTGGTCGAGCGCAGCAGCACGACGAACTCTTCGCCGCCGAAGCGGAAGATGCGGTCGTGGCTGCGAAAGGAATTGCGCAGGATGTTGGCTACCAAGATCAGCACCTCGTCGCCGTACAGGTGTCCAAAGCGGTCATTGACCAGCTTGAAGTGGTCGATATCGACCACCGCCAGCCAGTGCTGTGTGCTTGCCGTTGGGAGCGCACGTGGATCGATGCTTCCATCGGGGCGCAGTCGGGGCAGCGTCTCGGACGGTGCACTGCCGGCTTGCCGGGCGAACTGCTCGTCAAACGTCTTGCGATTGAGCAGACCGGTCAGTGCGTCGCGCTCGCTGTAGTCGAGCAGACTCTGGTAATTCTGGTAGACCTGAAAAATACCCGTGATCACGCTGAGTTTTTGCGCCGAGAACGGGCGCGACTGGGTGATTTCGAGACAGCTCGTCACCTTGTCCTGCATCCAGACCGGCAGCCACAGGCGGTAGCGACCTTTGCCCAGGATCGATTTCGCGCTATCGCCATGCCGGGCAATGCACTCCTGCAACTCCGGCAGTTCGCTCAGGGGCGTCCGGTGGGGGTCGTGCACCGCCTCCATGGCTCCGGTCAACCAGCGCCCGTTCTCCAGCCAGGTACGGGGGCGCACATGCAGCGCGCCATCGCAGGAAAACACCTCGAGCGCGCGCACGTCCAGGATTCCGGCCAGCTCTTGCAGCGTGGACAACACCGAGACTTCAAGCCGCAAATGATCGCGGTGCCCGGTCATTTCAACCAGGTTTTGCAGGATCGGAGACATTGTCAAGGCTAGATTTCCTTTGTGTCAGGCGCGGCGCAGAAACACGAGGTCCCACACGCCGTGCCCCAATTTCAGTCCGCGGTTCTCGAACTTGGTCAGCGGCCGATAGGCTGGCTGCGGCGCATAGTCTGGCACAGTGTTCGTCAGCAGTGGCTCGGCAGAGAGCACTTCCAGCATTTGCTCGGCATAGGGCTGCCAGTCGGTGGCGCAGTGCAGATAGCCACCCGCCGCCAGGCGCGAGGCCAGTCGCGCCACCAGAGTGGGCTGGATCAAGCGCCGTTTGTGGTGTTTCTTCTTGTGCCAGGGGTCGGGAAAGAAAATGTGCACGCCGGCCAAACTGCCCGGTGCCACCATGTGCTCGAGCACCTCGACGGCGTCGTGCTGGACGATGCGGACATTGGTCTGCCCCTGCTCGGCAATGCGCTTGAGCAGCGCCCCCACGCCGGCCTCGTGGACCTCGCAGCAAAGGAAATTGTCTTGCGGCCGCACGTTGGCAATGTGGGCCGTGGCCTCGCCCATACCAAAGCCAATCTCCAGGATCAACGGGGCGCTGCGGCCAAACACGGCGGCTGGCTCCAGCAGCGCTTCCCGGTAGGGCACCAGCAGTTGGGGGCCCAGGTGTTCAAAGGCGCGTGCCTGTGCTGCCGTGGTGCGCCCAGCGCGGCGCACAAAGCTCTTGATGGTTTTGGGATAGGCAACGCCGGGCGGTGCGCCGGCGATTGCGGTGTTGGAGTCGTGTGGTGTCACGGGGCGGGATTGTAAAGAGCACGCCAGATCATGACCCAGTATGCAAGTGCATCAGCGACCTGGGTTTGCGCTGGAACAGGGGAAAGGCCCAGCATTTTTGCTGCGGGAAGCAATGCCTTGAGCGGCTCGGACGTGTCCAGCGTGGGCGCGCCGTGCTGTTTGGAGAGTTTTTCTCCGTCTGCGCCACGCACCAGCGGGGTGTGCAGGTAGCGCGGATGGCACAGGCCGAGCGCCGCCTGCAGCAGCAACTGGCGCGGCGTGTTGTCGGCCAGGTCTTCACCGCGCACCACATGGGTGATGGCTTGAAAGGCATCGTCCACCACCACGGCAAGCTGGTACGCCCAGAGGCCATCGGCGCGCTGCAGAACGAAATCGCCCACCTCGGTGGCTACGTTTTGCGTTTGCACGCCCAGCCGGCGGTCGGTCCAGATCAGCAAGTTGTTTGCTATTGAAAAGCTAGCATGTTGCGCTTGTCCGTAGTGCGATAGAGCCAATTTTGACCAATATTTTTCACAGGCAAAGCGCCAGGCTCGCGGCGCGCGGCCCTGCAGCCCGGCGCGGCAGGTGCCGGGGTAGGGCAGAGGGCGGTGGCGTGTAGGTACACGGCCTGCTGCTGCGTGCGCTGCGGCGATGTCGGCGCGCGAGCAGGCGCAAGGGTAGGCCAGGCCCGAGCGCACCAGTGCATCGAGCGCTTGCTGATAGGCGCCGGTGCGCTGCGACTGCCACTGCGGCGCCTCGTCGGCCCGAAGGCCCAGCGCGTCCAGTTGGCGCAGCAAGGTCTCGCCCGCTTGCGGGCTGCAGCGGGGCGTGTCCACGTCTTCGATGCGTACCAGCCAGCGGCCACCGGCCGCGCGCGCGTCAAGCCAGCTGGCCAGCGCCGCCACCAGGGAGCCCGCGTGCAGCGCTCCGGTGGGAGATGGGGCAAAGCGGCCCACGTACGTGGCCACGATCAATAGGAAAAGAGGGTTTTCTTGTTCACCGAAAGCATGCAAAACCTGTTGGCGACTCTTTCACGCCACGGCCAGTGCCAGCTCAAGCCCCGAGACAAATGCATCTTCCACACGGTGGCCCAGGCACCAGTCGCCGCACATGCCCAGCCCTTCGGCGGCGTTCCAGACATGGCTGCAGCCCAGCGGTTCCAGCGTTTGCGCCTGCTCCCAGCACACGGCGTGGGCGTAGGCGGGTTCGGCGTGGATGCCGGTGATTTCGGCGAAGGCCTTGAGCAGTTTGCCTTTGACGCGCTGTTCGTCGTCGTGCAGGTGCTCGCGCGACCACTCGGGGCTGGCTTGTACGGTCCAGCGCTCGACTTCGCTGCGGCGCGGCTTGGACGATTCGCGTGCCAGCCAGGCGACGCGGTGGTGGGTGCTGCGCGCAGCGCTCCATTGCGGCCCGAGCGTCGTCAGGCCCGGGCGCACGGCCTGGGGGAAGGCGAGCATCAAGGTCCAGCAGGGGGCGGTGCGCACATCGGCCACTGCGGCGGCCAGACCCGCGTCCAGGCGACTGGCACGCAGCAAGGCGGCGGCGTGTTCGGCCGGCTGGGCCAGCAGCACGGCGTCAAAGCCGGCGAACACCTGGGAGCCACCGTCGCTTGTACTGGTGCGCACCTGCCAGCCGCGCGAGCGCACCTGATCGTGCTCGATGCTGCTCACACGCTGCGTGGTGTGCACACGGCCGGCCTGTGCCAGCGGCTGTGCCCAGGCGGTGACCAGGTCTTCCATGCCGGGGCAGGCCACCCAGTGAGGCTCGGAAACCGGCAGGCTGAACGCTGCCACGCGGCCTGCGGCGTCCAGCACCCGGATCGCGTTGGCACCCCAGGGTCGGCACACCTGGGGCACGGTGGCCAGCGCCTCTTCAAAGCGGGCATCGCGCACGGTGAAGTACTGCGCGCCGGCATCAAAACTGCCAAAAGGCGTTTGCAAGCTCGCCATGCGTCCGCCGACACGCGCGGCCTTCTCGAAAAGTGAGACCTCGTGGCCGGCTTGCACCAGGGTCCGAGCGCAGACCACGCCGGCCATGCCGGCGCCAACGATCGCAAAATGGCGCATAGCGGCGGCGGGAGCCGGTGCGCTGGAGCTGCGCTTGGGACGGGACGCGGAGGTGGAGCGAGAGCGCATGCGGTTCCTTGGTGCGGTGTGGGGTGAGGTCACTCGAATGCAGCGCAGGGGCGCTGAATGCAATGCGTACGAAAGCGGCTCATTGCGCGCGGTGCAGCAGCGCTTCTTCAACTTTTCCCGCCAACTGCGAGACCGCCAACGCAGCGGGGCAGCCGGGGGTTTGCAGCAGAAGCAATTGGCGGCGCATGACGGCTTCTCGCACTGTCGGATCCACGGGGATGTCTCCCATGTGCAAAAGCCGCACGGGCTTGCCCGACTCGGTGCTGACGAAACGGTCCAGCACCTGCTGCAGCTGGCTGGTAATGGCACGACCATCACCGGGGCGGGCTGCCTGGTTGACGATCAGGCGCACATGCTGGCGCTTTTGCTGCACCGCCAGCACCTTGATGGCCGCATAGGCATCGGTGAGCGATGTCGGCTCGGGTGTGGCGACGATCATGACCTCAGAGGCCAGCGAGACGGAAAACAGCACGACGTCGGAGATGCCGGCGCCGGTGTCTAGCAAGATGACGTCGTAGCGCGGGGTGAGCGTTTCGATCACGCTCAGGAACTGGTTGCGCACCTCGGGCGTGAGGCGCGAATACTCGACCATTCCGGAGCCCGCGAGGACCACCGAAAAACCACCGGGTGCAGCGATCACCGCCTCGTCCAGCGTGGCTTTGCCGGTGAAGACGTCGTGCAGCGTGATCTTGGGATGGAGGTTGAGCACCACGTCGAGATTGGCCAGGCCGAGATCGGCGTCGAGCACCAGCACGCGCTGACCCCGCCTGGCGAGCGCGGCGGCCAGATTGGCTGAGACAAAGGTCTTGCCCACACCGCCCTTGCCGCTGGTAATCGCGATGATGCGCGCGCCTGCCGGTTTGCCTGGCTGCTGCACCGGCCCGCTAGCGGACGGCATGGAGGAGGGTGACTGCGCATCGCTCATCAATTGCTTTCAGTTGGCGCTGTCGTTGGAGTCGAACGGGGGCAATTCGCCCCAGCCCGAGGGGGTGTAGAGCGGGCCGAACAGCAAACCTTTTTCTTCGGCGCTGACCGTGCTGTTGGGTTGCTCCTCGATACAGACCCGGTTGCGGCCTTCGGATTTGGCACGGTAAAGCTGGTGATCGGCCCGATTGGTCCAGAGACTGGTGGTCGAGCGTATCCATTGCAAGGCAAATGCGCCGCCAATGCTGAGCGTCACGCGCAGTTCGGTCGTTGGCCCCACCATGATCGGTGTGGCGGCAACGACGCGGCGGATGCGTTCAGCCACGGCGCGACCGAATTCTGCCTGACAGGCCGGGAGCACGATGGCGAATTCCTCGCCGCCATAGCGCGCCAGTGTGTCCATGGGACGCACGCACCCGGCCAGAGTGCGCGCCACCACTTGCAGCACCTTGTCGCCAGCCACGTGACCGTGGGTGTCGTTGACGCCCTTGAAATGGTCGATGTCCAGCATCAACAACAAAGCCGCCTCGCCGGAGCGTGCAACCCGATCTACCTCGCGTTCCAGTGCCGCATGAAAGTGGCGCCGGTTGGCCAGGCCTGTGAGCGGATCGCGCAGCGAGAGTTCGCACAATGAATCGATGACGGACTGCAAATAGCGCTCGGACCCCCCGACCGCATGGGGCAACGCAGGCGCTTGGCCCGTGCCTTGTTCGATCAGGGACAGAGCGGTTGTCAGGCGCAGTGCGCGCAAGTCGACGAGGGGATGGAGCGCGGTATCAGGCACAGAAGGCTGGTTGGGGCTTGACCAAGTGTACCTTGGTGCAATGCATTCAAGAGCTGTTTTCTCCTGTGTCGGAGGGCGTTGTCTGCAGGGCTTGCAGCGCCTGCTGTTCGGTGCGGTAGCTCAGCACATTTGGGCTCGGCAGGATGCCGGCCCGCTCCAGGGCTTGCTCCACCGGCAGCTTGAGACCGCTGATGTGCAGGCGGGAACCTGTTTCCCACACCAGCGAAGCGATGCGCGAGAACGTTTCCACGCCGGTGACGTCGATGCGGTTGATCGGCTGGGCAAACAGGCACACATCGCTGATCTGCGGGCGCTGGTGCAAGCTTGCTGCCAGGCGTTGCTCGATGGCACGGGCCGAAGCAAAGTCGAGTTCGGCGTCCATGCGCAGGGCCAGCACCTGCGGGCCGAGCGCAGGCAAATGCCACAGATGGCGGTCACGCAGGCTGCCATCGGGGTGCAGCCCTACCTCGATGATGCGCGGGTGCAGGCGCTGGTAGAGGAAATGGGTCAGATTCATCAGCACGCCGACGAGCACGCCCCAATACAGCCGAGGCGCGGTGGCCAGCGTGATCGCAAAAGTGGCCACGCCGATTACCGCCTCCACCCGCGACAAGCGCCATAGTTGCCGCGCCAGAACGGGATGAATCAGGTTGATGATGGCGGCCACCACGACGGCGGCCAGCACCGATTGCGGCACGTGAAACAGCGCAGGCGTGAGCCACAGCAGTGCCAGCAAAACCAGGCCTGTGGCAAACAAGGTGGCCCAGCCGCTGCGCGCACCGGCATAAAGGTTGATGGCCGAGCGAGAAAACGAAGCGCTGGTGGCGAAGGCGCCGCAAAATCCCGAGCTGATCTTTGCCATGCCGTGGGCGATCAGATCCTGGTTCTCGTCCCAGCGAGTACCCCCCTTCTGGTGGTCGACCTTGGCGCTGGAAGCGGTCTCCAGAAAGCTCACCAGCGTCACGATCAGTACCGGCATGGTGAGTTCGCCCAACATGCCCCAGTCCAGCGCCCCCGGCCAATAGAAGTGCGGCAGGCCGCCTGGCAGCGCTCCCACCACTGCACCGCCACCGGCGGCATAGCCGATGGCAGCGCTGAGCGCCGCCGCCGCGCCCATGATCACCACCACGGCCGGAAACTTGGGCCAACGCTTCTTGGCCACCATCAGCAAGACGAGCGTCCCCAGACCAAACGCCGCTGCGGCACCGTCCACCGCAGCCATGGCGGGCGATTGCAGCCAGTGGAAAAGGCTTTCATGCAGGCCCAGCAAGGCCGGCAATTGCGAGAACAGGATCAGCAGGGCTGCCGCCTGCGTAAAACCGCTGAGCACGGGCGAGGTCACCACCTGCATGATCCAGCCAAAGCGTGCCACACCCATCACCATCTGCAGTCCGCCCGAAAGAATTGCCATCCAGGCCGCAAGCGCCACCCACTGGGCGCTGCCCGGCTGCGCCAGGCCGGTGAGCGAGGCCCCGATCAGCAAACTGGTGAGCGCTGTGGGTCCGACCCCGAGGCGGGTGGACGAACTCCAGAGCACCGCCACCAGCGCCGGCAGCAGCGAGGCATAGATGCCGGTGACCAGTGGCATGCCGGCCAGCGCGGCGTACGCGACGCCCTGGGGAACGAGCATCAGGCCCACCGTCAGGCCTGCCGACAGCTCTCCCAGCAGCAAGGCGCGTGTAGGCCTTGGCCAGGCCAGAAAAGGAAACCACCGGACGAGGCTGGGCGTGGGCATGCGGTGATTGTGGCGCGGATGGCCCGGCGATGTCCCCTGGAGCCTGGCGCACCCGTCCTACAAGCTTTGCGGCGCCGTCTGACCGCCACCCAGTTCCAGGGCGCCTAGAGTGCGCAGCATCTCTCTGCAATCAGGAAACCATCATGAACAACACGTTGCCTTACTCTGGGTCATTTGCCCGCATTTCCACCATCGTTGCCGTGACAGCACTCTCGCTGGGTCTGGCCGCCTGCGACAAGGCACAAGAACCTCCCACTGCGGGCCAGCGGCTCGACTCCGCCATTCAGAAGACCGACCAGGCCGCAGAGGACGCCAAGATCAAGGCCGAGCAGGCTTTGCAGGCGACCGAAAACAAGCTCGACCAAGGCGCGGCCAAGGTGGAGAGCGCAGCGCAAGACGCTGGCGCATCAATCAAGAGCGCAGCCAACTCGGCAGCGGCTTTGGCGGACGATGCCTCGATCACGGCGCGCATCTCTGCGGAGCTTGCGAAAGACCCGGACCTGAGCGCCATCAAGATTGACGTGGATACGAAGGCAGGTGCTGTGCGCCTGAGTGGCCCGGCCCCCAGTGAAGCCGCCAAGGACCGCGCCACCAGCCTGGCCAAGAGCATCGAAGGCGTCACCTCCGTCAACAATGAGCTGGTGGTGGGCAAGAGCTGAGTTCCGCCACGCGAGCCGCAGCAGCGACTGGGTGCGCGCTACGATGCGCGCATGAACCCGACCGACCGCACGCTGGCTACACGCCTGATCCACCACGCCTACCAACCCCCTGAAGGCTTTGCCGCGCCGCAACCGGCGGTGCACAAGGCGTCCACGGTGGTTTTTCCAAACGTTGCAGCGATGCGCGCGCGCGAATGGAAAGACAAGAGCGGATACACCTACGGTCTGCACGGCACGCCCACAACGTTCATTCTGGAAGAACGGCTGGCTGAACTCGAGGGCGGATCGCAGTGCCTTCTGGTGCCCAGCGGTCTCGCTGCCATCAGCACGGTGTCGCTGGGCTTGCTGCGCGCCGGAGACGAGGTGCTGCTGCCCGACAACGCCTACGGACCCAACAAGGCGCTTACGGAGTCGCTGCTGGCACAGTTTGGCGTGCGCCATGCGGTTTACGACCCGCTGGATCTGGCAGATCTGGCCCAGCGCATCGGCCCGGCAACCCGGCTGGTGTGGCTGGAAGCGCCGGGTTCGGTGACGCTGGAATTTCCCGACCTTTTGGGCCAGGTCCGCCTGTGTCAGGAGCGTGGTGTGCTTTGCGCACTCGACAACACCTGGGGCGCTGGCCTTGCGTTCGCGCCGTTTGATCTGCTGGGCGACGGGAGCGGCAGTTTGGCCGTGGACGTCAGCGCGCACGCGCTGACGAAATACCCCAGCGGCGGCGGCGATGTGCTCATGGGCAGCATCGTCACCCGCAATGCAGGCCTGCATCTCAAGCTCAAGCTGGCGCACATGCACCTGGGGCTGGGAGTGGGAGCGAACGATGCCGAGGGGATCCTGCGCGCCCTGCCCAGTATCGGTTTGCGTTATCGCGCGCACGATGTGTCGGCGCGCACTCTGGCGCGCTGGCTGACTTCGCAACCAGGCATCGTGCAGGTGCTGCACCCAGCCCTGGAGGCCTCGCCCGGCCATGCGCATTGGCAGGCGCTGTGCGGCCAGGCGAATGCCGGGGAAGGCGCTGCTGCAGGCTTGTTCAGCGTAGTCATCGACCCGGTGCACCCGCAGGAACGCGTCGATGCATTTTGCGATGCGCTGGCGCTGTTTAAACTGGGCTACAGCTGGGGCGGGCCCATGAGCCTAGTGGTGCCCTACGACATTGCCACCATGCGCCAGCAGGTTCCAGCGCACTTGGCCCCTGGCACGGTGGTGCGTTTTTCGGTTGGCCTGGAAGACGTCGACGATTTGCGCCGTGACATTGCTCAGGCACTGAAGGTGTTTGCGTAACTGGTTTCACCAGGATCGACGCGCAGTGAAGGCAGTGTTTTCCTCAGTGCGGTGGAGGCGTTTTTTGCGATAGGGTGCAGTTCCCGTATTCATGAAAGGGTTTTTGCTTGCGCTCGAGAGCGGCAGCAACCCGGCCGCCTCTATGTCTCCACCTGTCTCGCCGGCACCCGCAGCCGCTTCCCCCAACGGCGCACCGGCTCCCATCCGGCTCAGGCCCCTCCATTTCCTGGACCCCTTGCGCTGGCTGCGAGCGGGTGCGGTCGATCTGGCAGCGACTCCGCTCATCGGTGCCTTCTATGGCCTTGCCTTCTGGATGATGGCGCTGCTCCTGGGCTGGGTGTTTCGTACCCGGCCTGAATACGTCATGTCGCTGGCCAGCGGTTGTTTGCTGCTGGGACCGTTTTTAGCCATGGGTTTGTACGAAACCAGCCGGCGGCGCGAGGCTGGTCTGGCGCCGGGGCTGGCGCACTCGCTGACCTGTTGGGACCGGCATCTGGGGAGCATGGGCATGCTGGTGCTGGTGCTGATCGTGCTCGAACTGCTGTGGGGGCGTGCGTCTCTGGTGGTGTTTGCCGTGTTCTTCAATACGGGAATGCCGTCCACCACAGGCGTGCTGCAGGCGGTGATCAATCCACAGAACTGGTCTTTTTTGGCGGTCTACACGCTGGTGGGGGGTGTGTTCGCCGCCCTGGTGTTTTCCACCAGTGTGGTGTCCATTCCCATGATTCTCGATCGCGATACCGATGCCCTAACTGCGGCCATCAGCAGCATCCGGGTGGTCACCGAGAACCCTGCCGTCATGCTGTGGTGGGGTTTTTTGATCACCGTGCTGGTGATTGCGTCGCTGATGGTGTGGGGTGCGGGCTTGCTGGTGGTGGGACCTTGGTTGGGTCATGCCAGCTGGCATGCGTATCGGGCCGCCATTGAGCCAGCGGCCCCCGCCGACTGAATGCTCTGTGGAGCCGCGCGGCCTTGCATAGCTCTGCCCTGAGGTGCCCGCCTGTTACAGTGGGCATCAACTATGGAAGGCAAACACCTTGGCAACCCCTAATTACGGATACGAAAAACGGCAGCGCGAACTCGCGAAAAAGAAGAAAAAAGAAGAGAAATTGCGTGCCAAGCAGGCTCCTGCACGCCACGGCAGTGTGTACGTGGCGCCCGAACCAGGAGACGCGTCGGCATCCGGCGAATCAGGCAACCCGGCCACTCCTGCCAGCTAACGCAGGAGCGGCTCCAGCGCAGGCCATACGTTGTTCAATATGCGCGGATGGGCCTCCGCCCGCGGGTGAATGCGATCGGCTTGGAACATGCGTGTCGCGTCTGCGTCGTCGGCAATGCCTTTCAACAGGAAAGGCAGCAGGGCGGTTCGCTGCTCGCGCGAAATCTCGACAAACACCTCGGCAAACTTGCGGGCGTAGGCTTGGCCGTAGTTGGGCGGTATCTGCATACCCAGGAGCAGCACCCGCGCTCCAGACTTCTTGGCCGCCTGCACCATGTTGCGAAGATTGTCGGCCGTACTTTGCAGAGGCAGACCCCGCAGCGCGTCGTTGCCACCCAGTTCTATTACGACTACGGCAGGCTGGTGCTGTGCAAGCAGGCTGCCAATGCGCGAGCGTCCACCCGCCGTGGTGTCGCCACTGATGCTGGCGTTGACCACCTTCCATGGTTTCTTTTCCTTTGCCAGGCGCTGCTCGAGCAATGCCACCCAGCCGCTTCCGCGTGCAATGCCGTATTCGGCGCTAAGCGAATCGCCCACCACCAGGACAGTGCGTGCCTGAACGCTGTCGGCGGCGCCGGCCGGCAGCCAAAGCCCCGCCGCCGCGCTCGCCAGCGCTCCCGAGATAAAGTCACGTCGATGCATGCTGCAATTCAAAACCCGGTGCCTTTCATGTCTGAACCCTCCGCGCTCTCCACACCCATTATTGCCGTGGAGCAGTTGTGCAAGTCGGTGACCGACTCCACCGGCACGCTGCACATCCTGCGCGACATTGATTTCACGGTGGCACCGCGTGCCACCGTCGCCATCGTCGGGGCCTCGGGCTCGGGCAAGAGCACGCTGCTCTCCATCATTGCCGGCCTTGATACGCCCACCAGCGGCACGGTGCGCCTGGCCGGACAGGATCTGTTTGCCTTGGGTGAGGACGAGCGCGCCGCGCTGCGCGCCCGCAAGATTGGCTTCGTGTTCCAAAGCTTCCAGCTCATGGCCAACCTGACGGCGCTCGAGAACGTCATGCTGCCGCTGGAGCTCGCCAACCGGCGCGACGCCCGCCGCGCGGCGCAGGACATGTTGGCGCACGTGGGACTGGCGCAGCGCCTGTCCCACTACCCCAAGGTGCTCTCGGGCGGCGAGCAGCAGCGCGTGGCGCTGGCGCGCGCCTTCGTCGTGCAGCCTTCGGTGCTGCTGGCCGACGAGCCCACCGGCAGTCTGGATTTCGCCACCGGCGAGACCATCATGGAGCTGATGTTCCGCCTCAACCGCGAGCAGGGGACGACACTGGTGCTGGTCACCCACGACCGTGGCATTGCCGAGCGCTGCGAGACCAGCATCACCATCGAAGCCGGTGCAGTTGCCAAAAATTAGAGCTTTCTTGGCCTCTAGCGCTCACTAGATAAGCGTCCGTAGCTATGAAAACTATAGTAAACACGCTGCCCGGATAATCTTCCCATGTCAAGCCCCAAAGTTCTCTTCGGCTTTCACGCCGTTGGTGTGCGTCTCAAAACCGCGCCGCAATCCATCGTTGAAATCTATTACGAAGCCACGCGCCGAGACGCGCGCATGCGCCAGTTTCTCGACCGGGCACGCGAGGCAGGGGCCCGTCTGATCGAGGCCGACAGCCTGCGCATTGCCAAGCTCGCTGGCAGCCACGGCCACCAGGGTGTGGCCGCGCGCGTGCAGCCGCTGGCGCAAGTCACATCGCTGGACGAACTGCTCGAAGAGCTGGAGGAAAAGGGAACAGTCAACCCCTTGCTGCTGGTGCTCGATGGCGTGACCGACCCGCACAACCTGGGCGCCTGCCTGCGCGTCGCCGATGGCGCCGGCGCGCACGCCGTCATTGCCCCCAAGGACCACGCCGCCGGCATCAACGCCACCGTGGCCAAGGTGGCCAGCGGCGCCGCCGAAACCATGCCGTACTTCATGGTGACCAATCTGGCGCGCACCCTGGGCGAGCTGAAAGAACGCAACATCTGGATCATCGGCACCAGCGACGACGCACCGCGCACGCTCTACCAGGCCGACCTCAAAGGCCCGGTGGCGCTGGTGCTCGGTGCCGAGGGCGCGGGCATGCGCCAGCTCACGCGCAAGACCTGCGACGAGCTGGTGAGCATTCCGATGCACGGCGCGGTGGAGAGCCTGAACGTGTCCGTGGCCAGCGGCGTTTGCCTGTACGAGGCGCTGCGCCAACGCACCTGACCCCATCGCCTGCGCTTCGAAGCGTTGTCTGCATTCCCATGCCGGCTGCCCATGCAGGGCAGCGGCCTGTCACCGAACCCACCGCATGAAATCACTTGTCCGTCTGTTTTTTAGATCCCTGCGCACCGTGCTGGGCCCCGTCATGCTGCTCAAGGAAGCTCTCACGCGGCCGAAAGGCGTCGTGCGCACCCGTGCCGAGCAGGCGGAGGTCGACGCCGCTTGCCGGGGGCTGGCGCTCTATCAGTTCAAGACCTGCCCGTTCTGTATCAAGGTGCGCCAGGAGATGCGGCGCCTGTCGCTCGACATTGCCAAGGTGGACGCGCAGCACCCCGGCCCGGCCCGCACCGAGCTTGGCCAGAGCGGCGGCCAGACCAAGGTGCCTTGTCTGAAGATTACCGACGCGTCCGGCTCCAGCCGCTGGATCTACGATTCCGAAAAAATCATTGCCTATCTGCGCAGCCGCTTTGCGCCGGCCTGAACAGAGCAAGCCCCAGCATTGGCACCTGAGAGACAGACCGTGCAGACCCACTTGGCCGACACTTTGACGATGACCCCTCAGCCCACCCCCGCCGCCAGCACGTCCACGCCAACGGTCGACAGCGCGCATCCCTCGGTTCTTGCGTTTTCGCAGCAGCACGCGCAAGGCGGAGATGCACGCGAGCGCGCTGTGTCTCTCTATCTGGCGGTGCGCGACGGGTTCCGCTACGACCCCTACCGCATCGATCTGTCCGAGCAGGGCATGCGCGCAAGCACCGTGCTGGAAAACGGTTACGGCTGGTGCGTACCCAAGGCGGTACTGCTGACCGCAGCCTGCCGCGCCGCCGGCATTCCGGCGCGCCTGGGTTTTGCCGATGTGCGCAACCACCTGAGCACCGAGCGCATGCGCCAGACCATGGCGACCGATTTGTTCATCTGGCACGGCTTTGCCGACATCTGGCTCGATGGCCGGTGGGTCAAGGCAACGCCGGCTTTCAACATCGAACTGTGCGAACGCTTCGGTCTGTTGCCGCTGGAGTTTGACGGGCGTGCGGATTCGATCTACCACCCCTTCGACCGGGCCGGCAACCGCCACATGGAATACGTCCACCAGCGCGGCAGCTTCGACGACCTGCCGCTTGCACAGATCATCGAAGATTTTCGCCAGCTCTATGGCGAGTCGATGCTGGACGCCAACGCCCAAAAGACGGCCGATTTTCAGAAAGACGTCGAGAGGGAAACGCGGTGAATGCCGAAGTCCCGATTCCAGCGGGGTTCAGTCCCATCGAGGCGGGTGGCCCGTTCATGCAGAGCAATGGGCCGCTGTATCTGCTGCACCAGGGCCAGGTGGTCAAGTTCGGCTTTCGGGTCGAGCGCAGGCACGTCAACCCCATGGACAACTTGCACGGCGGCATGATGGCCAGTTTCTGCGACATGCTGCTGCCGCTCTCGGTGTACCGCAAGGACAGCGCAGTGGGCCCGCGCTTCCTGCCCACCATCAGTCTGCAAATCGACTACCTGGCCCCAGCGCCGCTGGGCTGCTGGGTGGAGGGCGAAGCTGAGTTGCTGCGCGCCACGCGTTCATTGGTGTTTGCACAGGGCCTGGTGCGTGCGGATGGCGTACTCTGCGCCCGCGTCAGCGGTGTCTTCAAGATCGGACCGGAGTTCACTCCGGAGACGGCAAAACCCTGAGATTCGGCCGCTTTCCACGGTGGCTTGACTTGCCATGTCGGCCTGGACCAGAGGCGATCGAAGCAAGGCACTGAGTCCAAGCGAACGCACAGGGCTTCGCAAAATGAGTGCGGCAGCGGCCACTCAGTGGCGCCTCGGCCTCAACCAGGTCCTGGGACCTGCTCATTCACAGCCCGTCCCAGAGGACTCGGGCAGTCGGTCGTCAGCTTGCGCATTCCCGGCCACAGGGTGTGCCGTTTTGACGGGCCAAGTTGCCTACGCAGACGGGGTTGCGAACAGATATCAGTTTGAGGTTTTCGGACAAGGACAGGAAACTCAGGGTTGGCAGTCCGGAGCGCTATCCAGACAGCAAAACGTCTTGCGAAAGCTACAAGAAAAAATTTGCGCCCGCCGAGGTGACGATCGACACGCTTGGGCGCAAGAACGAAAAGACCTTTGTGCTCCCCGCCCGCGTCAAGGTCTCCGATCTCAAGGCCGGGGTGCAGGCCAAGGTCGTGAAGGGCAGAACGCTCGCCGTGGTGTCTGGCCGTTTTGAGTTGGAGGAAGTGCCAACTCGAAGCAAGTAGCAGAAGTCTGCCGGCTATACCCAGCCCACGGCCCCGAGCAAGGCACCCGCAGCCAGCAGCCACAGCAGGTGCAGCCGGGTGCGCCAGACCAACAGGCCGCAGACAACGCTCAGCAGCCACAGTGGCCAGTCGGTGGCTGCCACGCCGTGCGCGCGTCCCAGCACCCAGGCAGTGGCGCACACCAGTCCGACCACGATGGGCGCCATGCCCTGGCGAAAGGCGCGGACGCTGCGGCGCTGGCGGTTGCGGTGGGCCCAGCGCGTGGCCAGCAGGGTGAGTGTCGTGCTGGGCAGCATGATGCCCAGCATGCACACGGCAGCGCCCATCAGCGCCCAGGCCCAGGTGGCTGCGGCGCTGCTGCCGGCCTGCGCTGCCGCGTTCAGCCCCACATTCCAGCCGAGCAGTGCGATGAACAACACATTGGGGCCGGGAGCCGCCTGCGCGAGTGCAATGCTGGCGCCAAACTGGGGGTCGCTGATCCAGCCATGCTCCGCCACCAGGATGCGGTGCATGTCGGGCGCTGTGCTGATGGCGCCGCCCACCGCCATCAGCGACAGCGCGAGGTAGTAGCCCAGCAGGTGCAGCCAGCTTGACCAGTCCAGCGCCATGGCCGTCATGGCCGCCCCAACCGGTGCCAGCTGAGCGCGCAGGCTGCGCCGCCCAGAACCAGCAGGACCCACGGCAGCGGAATACGCAATCCAGCAATGGCCAGGGTGGTGAGCAAGGCCAGCGCACCGGCCGTGGGCCAGCCCAGCGGGTGCTGGAGCAGGGCCGTGCCCAGCTTGATGGCCATGCCGCCTATCAGGCCAGCGGCCACGGCGCCCATGCCGCGCAAGGCTCCCGCCATGGCAGGGTGGTCGGCAAAATGCGCATACACCGTGGCTGCGATCAGCAGCAAGACCGTAGGCGCCGCCAGCATGCCCGCCAGCGCCGCCAGCGCGCCGCGCACACCGAAGTAGCGGTCGCCCATCATCACGGCAAGGTTGACCACATTGGGCCCCGGCATGACCTGGGCGACGGCCCAATCCTCAATGAATTCCTCGTTCGTCATCCAGCGCCGGCGCTCTACCAGTTCGCGCTGCACCACGGCCAGCACGCCGCCAAAGCCCTGCAGAGCCAGGGTGGTAAAGGCGAGAAACAGGGCGCGGGGATTTTCCGGGCGGAACGCCGGAGTGTGCGATGGGGGAGTCATCAAAAATCAATTAAAAATGGCTTCTAGCGCTTATCGGTATTGCGTAAGCAGCTATCTATTTGGAAGCATTGATGCTCCTGGTGCGATGGCGATGCTACGCGCTTTGGCGGCACTGTGTCGGCGCGCCACCCGGCATTGCCGTGCTGCACGTACCCAAAAAAAAGAGCCGGTGAATACACCGGCCCCTTGATGGGTTGGAGTGGATTGTGATGCGTCAAAACACGCCAAACAGCATCAGCAGCAGCACAACACTCAACGGAACTCCCAGAAGCCAGGCAATGATAGGCATGTCGATCTCCTTGATTTCAGATGGCTCCACTGTAGGAGCGCCTCTGCATCGCCAGCGTGAGTCAATGCCAAGGGTGGACGTAGCCGCGCACCTACAGGCTGTCTCCCGGTGCAAACAGGTCCCAGCAGGCCATGAACAGCGCAGCTACCACCGGTCCGATGACAAAGCCATTGAGGCCCAGCAGCGTCATGCCGCCCAGGGTGGAAATCAGGATCACGTAGTCGGGCATCTTGGTGTCGCGCCCCACCAGAATCGGGCGCAGGACGTTGTCCACCATGCCAATGACCGCGACGCCGAAAGCGGTCAACACGGCCGCCTGCCAAAGGGCGCCGGTAGCAAAGAAATAGATGGCCACGGGCGCCCAGATGAGCCCCGCGCCAATGGCGGGCAGCAACGAGAGAAACGCCATCAGCACGCCCCACAGAATGGGGCCCTGCACACCGAGCACCCAGAAAATCAGCCCGCCCAGCAGGCCCTGGCAGGCGGCCACCATGAGGTTGCCCTTGAGCGTGGCGCGAATCACGGTAGTGAACTTGCTACTCAAATTGGATTTTTGGCTTTCTTTCAGCGGCACGGCGTTGCGGATGCGGGCAGCGAGTGTTCGGCCATCGCGCAGCAGAAAGAACAGCAGGTACAGCATGACGCCCAGGCTCACCACAAACTGCAGCGTGTTCTGGCCGATGTTGAGCGCCCGCGTGGCGATGAGCTGGCTGGCCTGCACGGAAACGGCGGAAAGCTTTTCCTGCACGGCAGAAACACTGGTCAGCTGCATGCGATCGAGCCAATCCATGGCCCAGGCAGGCATGGCATCAATCACCTGCTGAAAGTAAGCGCCAAAATTGAGTTGGCCTGATTTGATGCGCTCGTACAGAAGAGTCGCTTCCTGCACCAGCGCAACGCTCAGCAGGCTCACCGGCAGGATGACCAGCACCAGACACAAAAGCAAGGTGCACAGCGCTGCCAGATTGCGGCGACGCGGCATCCGCGCCAGCAGCCTGCGGTGCAGGGGGGCAAACAAAATGGCCAGTGCCACGCCCCAGAACACTGCTTCGTAGTACGGCCACAGGATCGCCAGGAAGGCGATGGAGACCGCAATGAGGATCAGCAAAAAAGTACGGTCTTGAAGTTTTGGGTCCGTCATGAAAGCATGTCCTGGCAGGAAAATAAGGCGGCGCAAAAGGCAGGAATGGCGCGCGAGCGCTGAATGTACCGGAGAGTCCGTGCAAGCCCGGTGAAACGCCATCGGTGGCACAATGGCGCCCGTACCAAGGCCCTTCCCCAGCCACAGTCGCATCCGCCAACCGGTTCAGCCGTGTCGCGGAAGGTTTCTTAAACCACCTAATGCTTTCAGGAGAAAGCGAAAGGCCAGCGGAACATGAGCGAGACAACGTCCGTTTATCAAGCCTACCAAGGCAACACCTATCTCTTCGGTGGCAATGCGCCGTATGTCGAAGAGATGTACGAGAACTATCTCGCCAACCCAGGCAGCGTGCCCGACAACTGGCGCGAGTATTTCGACGCTCTGCAGCATGTGCCCGCCGCCGACGGCAGCGATGCCCGCGATGTGCCCCACCTTCCGGTGGTCAACGCATTTGCCGAACGTGCCAAACAGGGCGGAACCAGAGTGGTTCAGGCGCACGGCGCCGATTCGGATCTGGGGCGCAAGCGCGTTTCGGTGCAGCAGCTCATTGCCGCCTACCGCAACGTCGGCCAGCGCTGGGCCGACCTCGATCCGCTCAAGCGCACCGAGCGCCCCGACATTCCCGAGCTCGAGCCCGCGTTCTACGATTTCAAGGACGCCGATCAGGAAACGGTGTTCAACACCAGCAACACCTTCTTCGGCAAAGAGACCATGCCGCTGCGCGAGATGATCAACGCGCTGCGCGAAACCTATTGCGGCGCGATCGGCGCCGAGTTCATGTACGCCACCGACCAGACGCAAAAGCGCTGGTGGCAGCAAAAGCTTGAAAGCATCCGCTCCAAGCCGGTGTTCAATGCCGAGCAGAAAAAGCATATTCTTGAGCGCCTGACGGCCGCCGAAGGCCTGGAGCGCTTCCTGCACACCAAGTACGTTGGCCAAAAGCGCTTCTCGCTCGAAGGTGGCGAGAGCTTTATCGTCGCCATGGATGAGCTGATTCAGTCCGCTGGCGCCAAGGGAGTGCAAGAGATTGTGATCGGCATGGCCCACCGTGGGCGCCTGAACGTGCTGGTCAATACCCTGGGCAAGATGCCCAAGGACTTGTTCGCCGAGTTCGACCATACGGCCCCGGAAGATCTGCCGTCGGGCGACGTCAAGTACCACCAGGGTTTCAGCTCGGATGTCTCCACGCCCGGCGGACCGGTGCACCTGACCCTGGCTTTCAACCCCTCGCACCTCGAAATCGTCAACCCCGTGGTGGAAGGCTCGGTGCGCGCGCGCATGGACCGTCGGGACGATCCGGACGGCAAGCAGGTGCTGCCCGTTCTGGTGCACGGCGATGCGGCTTTTGCCGGCCAGGGCGTTGTTCAAGAGACCTTGGCGCTGGCGCAAACACGGGGCTATTCCACCGGCGGTACGGTGCACATCGTCATAAACAACCAGATCGGCTTTACCACCAGCGACCCGCGCGACAGCCGCTCCACGCTGTACTGCACCGACGTGGTCAAGATGATCGAGTCGCCGGTGCTGCACGTGAATGGCGACGATCCGGAAGCCGTGGCGCTGGCGACACAGCTCGCGCTGGAATTCCGCATGGAGTTCCGCAAGGACGTGGTGGTGGACATCATCTGCTTCCGAAAGCTCGGCCACAACGAGCAGGACACGCCCAGCCTGACGCAGCCGTTGATGTACAAAAAAATCGGCCAGCACCCAGGTACGCGCAAGATGTACGCCGACCGCTTGGCCGCACAAGGCCTGGGCAACGAGCTGGGTGACGAAATGGTTCGCGACTACCGCGCCGCCATGGATGCTGGTCGCCACACCGCTGAGCGCGTGCTGACCAACTTCAAGAGCAAGTACGCCGTCGATTGGACGCCGTTCCTCGACAAGAAGTGGACCGATGCCGGCGACACCGCCATTCCGCTCGCCGAGTGGAAGCGCCTGGCTGAACGCATCACCACCATCCCCGAGTCCGTCACGCCGCACCAGCTGGTGAAGAAGGTGTATGACGACCGGGCCGCCATGGGTCGCGGCGAGCACCCGGTGGACTGGGGCATGGGCGAGCACATGGCCTTTGCTTCGCTGGTCGCCAGCGGCTACCCGGTGCGCCTGTCGGGTGAGGACTGTGGCCGTGGCACCTTTACCCACCGCCATGCCGTCATCCACGACCAGAAGCGCGAGAAATGGAATGAGGGCACCTACACCCCGTTGCAGAACGTGACTGAAAACCAGGCGCCGTTCACCGTCATCGATTCGATTCTCTCGGAAGAGGCGGTGCTGGCCTTTGAGTACGGCTACGCGTCCAACGACCCGAACACGCTCGTCATCTGGGAGGCGCAGTTTGGCGACTTTGCCAACGGTGCGCAGGTGGTCATTGACCAGTTCATTGCTTCGGGCGAAGTGAAATGGGGCCGGGTCAATGGCATCGCGCTGATGCTGCCGCACGGCTACGAAGGCCAGGGGCCGGAACACAGTTCGGCGCGCCTGGAGCGTTTCATGCAGCTGTCTGCCGACACCAATATGCAGGTTGTGCAGCCGACGACGGCCAGCCAGATCTTCCACGTGCTGCGACGCCAGATGGTTCGCAACCTGAGGAAGCCGCTCATCATCATGACGCCCAAGTCGCTCCTGCGGAACAAGGACGCGGCCTCGCCGTTGTCCGAGTTCACCAAGGGCGCATTCCAGACGGTCATCCCGGAGCAGAACGAGGACGTGGTGGGAAATGCCGCCAAGGTCAAACGCCTGATCGCCTGCTCGGGCAAGGTGTACTACGACCTGGTCAAGCGGCGCACCGAAATGGAGAGTCTGGAAGTAGCCATCGTGCGCGTCGAGCAGCTCTATCCGTTTCCGCACAAAGCCTTTGCCGCAGAACTCAAGCGCTTCCCCAAGGTGACCGAGATCGTGTGGTGCCAGGACGAGCCGCAAAACCAGGGTGCCTGGTTCTTCGTGCAGCACTACATCCACGAAAACATGCTCGATGGGCAAAAGCTCGGCTATTCGGGCCGCGCTGCCTCGGCGTCGCCGGCTGTGGGTTACTCGCACCTGCACCAGGAGCAGCAGAAGTCGCTGGTCGAAGGTGCGTTCGGCAAGCTCAAGGGGTTTGTGCTGTCCAAGTAAGGCGGCAACCCGACTCCAGACCAAACCCCACATTTCCGAAAGATTGATATGGCTATCGTAGAAGTCAAAGTTCCGCAGCTCTCCGAATCCGTGGCGGAAGCCACCATGCTCAACTGGAAGAAGAAGGCCGGAGAGGCCGTCGCCATCGACGAAATCCTGATCGAGATCGAAACCGACAAGGTGGTGCTCGAAGTGCCCGCACCCGCTGCCGGCGTGCTTAGCGAAATTATCGAGGCCGATGGCGCCACGGTGATTGCCGAGCAGCTCATTGCCCGCATCGACACCGAAGCGGTCGCAGGCGCTTCTGCTCCTGCGGCGGCAGCGCCGACGGCAGCAGCGCCCGCTCCCGCAGCAGCGGCCCCTGCGGCCACCAGTGGCGCAAAGAGCAACGTCGCCATGCCCGCCGCCGCCAAGCTGCTCGCAGAAAACAAGATGTCGGCCGCCGACATCTCCGGCACCGGCCGCGATGGCCGCGTGACCAAGGGCGACGTGCTCGGTGCCATGGCTCCGGGCGCACCCAAGGCCGCTGCTGCACCCAGCAGCATTCCTACGGGCGTGCCGACGAAATCGTTGCCTCAGGTGGCGGCGCCGTCGAGCCTGAGCAGCCTGGGCGACCGCCCCGAGCAACGCGTTCCCATGAGCCGCCTGCGCGCGCGCATTGCCGAGCGTCTGCTGCAGTCGCAATCGACCAATGCCATCCTGACCACGTTCAACGAAGTGAACATGGCCCCGGTGATGGAGATGCGCAAGAAGTTCCAGGATGCCTTCACCAAGGAGCACGGCGTCAAAATCGGCTTCATGAGCTTCTTCGTCAAGGCGGCGGTGCACGCGCTCAAGAAGTTTCCGGTCATCAACGCCAGCATCGACGGCAACGACGTGGTCTACCACGGCTATTTCGACATCGGCATTGCCGTAGGGAGCCCGCGCGGCCTGGTGGTGCCGATTTTGCGCAACGCCGACCAGATGAGCTTTGCCGACATCGAGAAAAAGATTGCCGAGTACGGCCAGAAAGCCAAGGACGGCAAGCTCGGCATCGAGGAGATGACGGGTGGCACGTTCTCTATTTCCAACGGCGGCACCTTTGGCTCCATGCTATCGACCCCCATCATCAACCCGCCGCAGTCGGCCATCCTGGGCGTGCACGCCACCAAGGACCGCGCCGTGGTGGAGAACGGCCAGATCGTCATCCGCCCGATGAACTACCTGGCGCTGTCGTACGACCACCGCATCATCGACGGCCGCGAAGCCGTGCTCGGTCTGGTGGCAATGAAGGACGCGTTGGAAGACCCTTCGCGCCTGCTGTTCGATATTTAAACCACCCCCGAAGCGCCTTCGGCGCTCCCCCCTCAAGGGGGCGCACCCAGCGGCCCGGCAAAGCCGGTTCCGCGGGTGCCCTGGCAATGGCCGGCCGCAGGGCAGCGTCGGCCGATCTTCAAGGAGCACAACATGAGCAAACAATTCGACGTCATCGTCATCGGCGGTGGCCCTGGCGGCTATATCGGTGCCATCCGCGCGGCCCAGTTGGGCTTCAACGTGGCCTGCATCGACGAGTGGAAAAACGACAAGGGGGGCCCTGCACCAGGCGGCACCTGCACCAATGTGGGCTGCATTCCATCGAAGGCACTGCTGCAATCGTCAGAGCATTTCGAGCATGCCAACAAACACTTTGCCGACCATGGCATCACCGCCACGGGCGTGAAGATGGACGTCGCGAAGATGGTGGGCCGCAAGGACGCCGTGGTCAAGCAGAACAACGACGGCATCCTGTATTTGTTCAAGAAGAACAAGATCAGCTTCTTCCATGGCCGCGGCTCGTTTGTCAAAGCCGTGGACAGCGGCTACGAGATCAAGGTGGCCGGCAGCACGGAGGAGACGCTGACGGCCAAGCAGGTCATCGTCGCGACGGGTTCCAATGCGCGTGTCCTGCCCGGCGTTGAGTTTGACGAGGAGCGCATTCTGTCGAATGACGGCGCGCTGGCACTTGGGGGTGTTCCCAAGACGCTCGGCGTCATCGGTTCGGGTGTGATTGGCCTGGAGCTGGGTTCGGTCTGGCGCCGCCTGGGCGCCGATGTGACCATCCTCGAAGGCCTGCCCACCTTCCTCGGTGCGGTGGACGAGCAGATTGCCAAGGAAGCCAAGAAAGCGTTCGACAAGCAAGGCCTCAAGATCGAATTGGGCGTGAAAATCGGTGAGGTGAGGTCCGGCAAGAAGGGCGTGAGCGTCGCCTACACCAACGCCAAGGGCGAGGCCAAAGCACTGGAGGTGGACAAGCTCATCGTCTCCATCGGCCGCGTACCCAATACCATTGGTTTGAATGCCGAGGCTGTGGGCCTCAAGCTCGACGAGCGTGGCGCGATTGTTGTCGATGCCGATTGCAAGACCAATCTGCCCGGTGTCTGGGCGGTAGGCGACGTGGTGCGTGGCCCCATGCTGGCCCACAAGGCCGAGGAAGAGGGCGTGGCCGTGGCCGAGCGCATGGCCGGCCAGCATGGGCACGTCAACTTCCACACCATTCCCTGGGTCATCTACACCAGCCCCGAGATTTCGTGGGTGGGCCGCACCGAGCAGCAGCTCAAGCAGGATGGCGTGGCGTACAAGGTGGGCACCTTCCCGTTCCTGGCCAATGGCCGTGCGCGGGCTTTGGGCGACACCACGGGCATGGTCAAGTTCCTGGCCGACGCCGCTACAGACGAAATCCTCGGCGTGCACATCGTTGGTCCACAAGCCAGCGAGTTGATCGCTGAAGCCGTGGTGGCCATGGAGTTCAAAGCCAGCAGCGAAGACATCGCGCGCATCTGCCACGCGCATCCCACGCTGTCCGAGTCGATGAAAGAAGCGGCACTGGCAGTCGATAAGCGGACGCTGAACTTCTAAGGCAGAATTGGTGGTGAAATTGGCCTCCAGCGCTTACTAGGTAAGCGTTGGCGACTATATTTTTAATAGCGAAAGCGGCTGTGCCTAATTCCGTCGTCAAGGCCTACAAGGCCGAACTGATCGCCAAGGGCTACCAGAGCGACCCGGCACAGGAGCGCGCCGTGGCCGCGCTGCAGCGCTGCGCGGACGACTGGGCGCGATACAAATCCAAGCGTTCCAGTGCGCTGAAGAAACTTGTCAACCACCCCGGCATCCCGCGTGGCGTCTACATGTACGGCGGGGTGGGGCGCGGCAAGAGCTTTCTCATGGATTGCTTTTTCAACGCCGTGCCGCTCAAGCGCAAGGTGCGCTTGCACTTCCACGAATTCATGCGCGAGGTGCACCGCGAACTCGCGGGCTTGCAGGGCACGGCCGACCCGCTCGACGTGCTGGGCGAGCGCATTGCCAAGCGCTACAAGCTCATCTGTTTCGATGAGTTCCATGTGGCGGACATTACCGATGCAATGATCCTGCACCGCCTGCTGGCTGCCATGTTTGCAAACGGTGTGGGCTTTGTCACCACGTCCAACTTCAAGCCGGACGACCTGTACCCCAACGGCCTGCACCGCGACCGCATCCTGCCTGCAATTGCCCTGCTGAACGAGCGGCTCGAAGTCATCAATGTGGACAACGGCACCGATTACCGGCGCCGCACCATGGAGCAGGTGCAGCTCTACCACACGCCGCTTGGCCCCGAGGCAGACGCTGCCATGTCGGCCGCATTCGACCGGCTCGCCGAGGTGCGCGACGAAGACCCGGTGCTGCACATCGAGGCGCGCGAAATCATGGCGCGGCGCAAGGCGGGCGGGGTGGTGTGGTTTGACTTCAAAGCGTTGTGCGGCGGTCCGCGTTCGCAAAACGACTACCTGGAAATTGCTTCCCAATTTCATACCGTGCTGCTCTCCGATGTGCCGCACATGCCCGTCAGCATGGCGTCTCCCGCGCGGCGTTTTACCTGGCTGATCGACGTGCTGTACGACCGGCGCGTCAAGCTCATCCTGTCGGCCGAGGTGCCGCCCGAGGTGCTGTACACGGAGGGCCCGCTGGTTCATGAGTTCCCGCGCACCGTCTCGCGCCTCAATGAGATGCAGTCTCGGGAGTTTCTCGCCCTTGAGCGGCGCGTGGTGGATACGGGGCTCACGTGAAGCACGTCCTGCGTGGGCTTTTCGGCGCGGCCCTGCTGCTGGCAGGGGCGGCCGGCCCTGCGCTGGGGCAGGACGGGGCGGCCGAACGCGCGCACAGCGAGCAGCATCTCAAGGAGCAGCACGCCGCTATTGAACAGCGGCTGGCGGCGCAAGAGTCGGCCTGCTACCAGCGCTTCGCCGTCAGCAGCTGCCTGCGCAGCGTCCGTCGGCAGGCGCGCGAAGAGCGTGCGGCACTGAACGCGAACGAAAGCACTCGCAAGGACGCATTGCGCCGCAGCCGCGCCGCGCAGCATGAGCGAAATCTGCAGGAGCGCCAACACCAGGCGGAAGATGCCGCGCCCCCGGCTGTCGCAAGCACTGCGCACCCGCCTCGTGCGCGGCGTTCCGAGCAACTCGCCGGGCGCGCCGCCAGCCCATCCAGGATTCGTGAGGTTCAAGCAGAGCGTGCACGCACCCATGCGCAGCGGGCGGGCGACGCTGAAGCCGCGCGCCAGCGTCTGTTGGAAAAACAGCGTGCAGCGGCATTGCGCTTGCAGGCACACGAGCGGCGCCAGGCACGGCTAGATGCCAAGGGGCACCCGCATGCTGCGCCGCTGCCTGATCCGCCGTGAGCCGAGCGGACCAGGCAGCGGCTGGCTGTGTCAGGTATTGACGCCAAACGCCTTCAGAGGCGGCGTTGGCAGCTCGGGAAGGGCTTCGAGCTTGACGATGGCCAGCGACAGGTTGTCGCCGCCGCCGCGTGCGCGCATGCGCGCCTTGTCGATCAGAAATTCGGTGGCTTCGCGCGGTGTCAGGGAATCCAGTACCGATGCCAACTCTGCGGGTGAAAAGTAGTGCCACACCCCGTCGCTGCATGAGAGCAGCACATCGCCCGGCTGCAGTTGTGAGATCGTGTGCATGGTGATCGGTGGGTCGCTCTCGGTTCCAAGGCAACCGACCAGAATGTTGGAGTTCGGATGGACATTGGCTTCGGCCTCGCTGATTTCGCCGCGATCGACCAGCGCCTGAACGTAGGAATGGTCGCTGCTGCGTTTGACGAGTTGGCCGTTGCGAAAGTGGTAGATGCGCGAATCACCGGCATGCACCCAATGGCAGTCGCCCCGTGGGTTGATGAGAAAAGCCGCAATGGTGCTGTGCGGTTCCTGTTCTGAAGTGATGGCGGTCAGGCGAATCACGGTGTGCGCCTCCAGCACCATGGAGCGCAGCAGCGCTTCGGCGTCGTCCGATTCAGGGGAATAGCGCTCAAACAACTGGCGCGCCGTCATCATCACCTGGTCAGAAGCCTTGCGCCCGCCACTTCGTCCGCCCATGCCGTCGGCCAGCGTGGCAAGCACGCAGCCGTTGAAACGCGGATGCGCCAGCAGCAGCACCTGGTCTTGCTGGTATTCGCGGTCACCCTTGTGGATGCCCGTCGAAGCAATCATGCGAAACGCTTTGGACATGGAGTGGATTGTGGCTAAGTGCGAACGCTCTGTCCTGCCGGAGCGCAAAGGCGAACGTATTATCAGGGACCGTGTGGGATTTTCGCCAAGTCCGCAGCCCCACGTGCCGACGACGTCTTTTCTGCCTTACTTGCCCATCTTGTCTCCTGCCGCTTCCCTTGCTGCCAATGCGGCCCCAGGCACCCCGCCGGGCCACCGCGTGGCTGACTGGCAAGACGCCGTTGCAGAAGCCTTTTCCGTCGATGGCGCCCTCGTTTGCGCACAAGCAGGCTTCGTACCCAGAGCCGGCCAGACCGAAATGGCCCTGGCCGTTGCTGACGCGGTGGCCGAAGGTGGGGC